>DASZUU010000001.1:0-22089 GCA_035547425.1 Alloacidobacterium sp.
GTTCGTGGATCGGGATGGAAGGGGCGCATCATCCCGACGTTCCGTCCGGATTCTGTTGTCGATCCTGCCTTCGATGGATTTCGCCAGAACATCGCAAAGCTGGGCGAGCAGACCGGCGAGGACACTGCAACATGGGCCGGCTACTTGCAGGCCTTACGCAAGAATCGTGAGCGCTTCAAGTCGCTTGGCGCGACGGCAACCGATCACGGCCACCCGACTGCGAACACGGCAAATCTAAGCACTGCCGAGGCGGAAAACCTGTATGCCCAGATTCTCTCCGGCAACGCAAATGCCGATCAACAAGAACTTTTCCGCGCACAGATGCTTACGGAGATGGCGCGCATGTCGGTAGAAGACGGGCTGGTGATGCAGCTGCATCCGGGCAGCTTCCGCAATCATAATCAGAAGGTTTTTGAGGCTTTCGGGCGCGATTCCGGAGCGGACATACCGACGGCAACGGATTATGTTCATGCGTTGAAGCCGCTGCTCGATCTCTTCGGCAACGAGCCTTCGTTTACCTTGATACTTTTCACGCTGGATGAATCAGCTTACAGCCGGGAATTGGCTCCTCTGGCTGGGCATTATCCATGCCTGCGGCTGGGGCCGCCGTGGTGGTTCCATGACAGTCCGGAGGGGATGTTGCGCTTTCGCGAGCTGGCTACGGAGACCGCGGGTTTTTACAATACCGTCGGCTTCAACGACGATACGCGCGCATTTCTTTCCATTCCTGCGCGGCACGATGTAGCGCGCCGTTCGGATGCTGCTTTCCTGGCGCGGCTGGTTGCCGAGCATCGCATTGACGAAGATGAGGCTTTCGAGCTGGCGCAGGATCTTACGGTGAATCTGGTGCGCAACGCATACCGCCTGTAGAGACATGCTGCGTGTTTGTCTTGTCTACGCACATATTGCGCAGATATAACCAAAGCAAAATTGTTTTGCGAAGAAAGCGAAGATGACTGCCTCGGGCAATTCGATCGATCAAGAAGCTTTTGCTGAAGATGCTGCGGCTCTCCGTCCGCAAAAGAGCCATGTGCGTTGGACGGTCTGCGCGATGCTCTTTGCCGCGACTTCCATCAACTACATGGATCGCCAGGTGCTGGGTATCCTGGCGCCGGTTCTGCAGCACAGCATCGGCTGGACCGAGGCGCAATACGGTTATATTGTCAGCGCCTTTCAGTTTGCCTATGCCATTGGCCTGATTCTTGCCGGGCAGATGGTCGATCGCTTCGGCACACGTATCGGGTATGCAGTGGTCATGGCGATCTGGAGTGTCTCGGCGATGTGCCATTCGCTGGTGAATTCCGCGCTGGGCTTCGGCGTGGCGCGATTCTTTCTGGGCCTTGGTGAATCGGGCAATTTCCCTGCGGCCATCAAAAGCACGGCAGAATGGTTTCCGCAGACCGAACGATCACTGGCCACAGGAATTTTTAACTCCGGAACAAATGTGGGCGCGATTCTTGCTCCGGCTATCGTTCCGTGGGTTACGATTCGGTACGGCTGGCGCGTTTCGTTTTTGATTACCGGAGCTTTCAGCGCGACGTGGATTATCTGGTGGCTGACGCACTACCGCAAGCCATCGGAACATCCGAAGGTCAGCCGCAGCGAGTTGGAGCTGATTCATCGCGATGCGCCACAAGCGACAGTAAAGCTGCCGTGGTCGAAGATCATTGGATACCGCCAGACATGGGCATTTTCACTGGCTAAATTTCTTACCGATCCGATCTGGTGGTTTTATCTTTACTGGCTGCCGAAATTTTTCGATGCCCGCTTCCATCTTGGACTTTCGCATCTCGGACTTCCGCTCATCATTGTCTACAACGCCTCTGCCATTGGCAGCATTGGCGGGGGATGGTTGCCCGCGCTGATCCATAAAGGCGGCATGCCGATGTTGAAAGCGCGGTTGTTGACGTTGCTGCTTTTTGCCTGCATCGTGACGCCCATTTTCTTCGCCAGCCGTACCAATTCCGAATGGGTTGCGGTGGCGTTGCTGAGCCTGGCCGCAGCCGCGCATCAGGGCTGGTCGGCAAATCTTTTCACTACAGTTTCTGACATGTTTCCCAAGAGCGCGGTAGGCGCAGTGGTGGGCATTGGAGGCATGGCAGGCTCCGTGGGCGGCGTGCTTTTTTCACTGAGCGCAGGATGGGTGCTGCAGATCACGCATAGTTATGCTTCGTTGTTTGGGATTGCTGCCAGCGCCTACCTACTAGCATTACTGGTATTGCGCGCCCTGGCTCCGGGATTGAGGAAAATTGAGGTAGCCGCTTGAGGACCAGTGGTCTGACCACCATCCAAGAAGGTAAACTTCCAATCATGACGGAACAGCTACCGAAGTATTCCATTGGCGTCGGCGATCGCTTCGCGCACCAGGCGAAGGCGCAATTGCAGGCCTGCATTCTGGCCGCAGACGCCGGTGTCGAAGTTGTGCCCGTATGGAATAAGTCGAACCGCGAACACACAATCATCGGCTCCGAGCCTGCATCTACGCGCGCAGCCGCAGATGCAGCCGTGAAGGCGCTGCATTGGACAAAGCCTTACTTCTGCGACGCCGATCACATCGGCATGACGACGGTGGATCGATTTTTGCCCTCATGCGATTTCTACACCATCGATGTCGCTGATTTCATCGGCAAAGCGGCGGAGGCATCCGCCGTCGATGATTTTCTTGCGCGTCATGGCGAGTTACAGAAGAAGATCGAGATTGCGGGGATTGCTGAGGCTCTGCTCCTTACGCGGGAATTTGTGCGTGCGACAGCAAACAAGTTCCTCTTTGCCGTGCAGCAGGCGGGATTGATCTACCGCAAGATTGAAGCGGCAAAAGGGCGCGGCAACTTTGTCACCGAAATTTCCATGGATGAGACGGACACGCCGCAGACTCCGGCGGAGCTGCTCGTGATTCTTGCCGCTGTCGCCGATGAAGGCATACCGATCGATACGATAGCGCCCAAGTTCAGCGGCCGCTTTAATAAAGGCGTGGATTATGTCGGCGATGTAACGCAGTTTGAAAAGGAATTCGCTGCCGATGTGGCTACGATTGCTTATGCGATTGAAAGCTACGGCTTGCCGAAGAATTTAAAGCTGAGCGTTCATTCCGGCAGTGACAAGTTCTCGATCTATGCTCCTATTCATGCGACGATCCGGAGATTCGATGCGGGGGTTCATCTCAAGACTGCCGGAACTACGTGGCTCGAAGAGCTGATTGGGCTTGCCGAAGCAGGTGGCGATGCTCTTGCGCTTGCGAAGGAAATCTATGCGCAGGCGTATGACCATCGTGAAGAATTATGCGGTCCGTATGCAACGGTGATCGATATCGATCCGGCAAAGTTGCCGGATCCCAGCGCAGTTGCAGGCTGGTCGTCTGAAGAATTCGTATCGGCATTGCGCCATGATCCACAGTCGCCGGCATACAACAGCAGCTTTCGCCAGCTTCTGCATGTGGGCTTCAAGATAGCGGCGAAGATGGGCTCGCGCTATCTCGATCTGCTGGAAGCGAACGAGCCCATTATCGCCCGGAACGTGACAGAAAACTTATTTGACCGCCATATAGCGCCGGTGTTTCTCGGGCGGTTCAACGGAAAGAAGGATTCAGTTCGATGAGTCATCCACTCAGTCTTGAAGGAAAAACAGCTGTCATCGTTGGTGGAACCTCGGGCATTGGACGCGCCCTGAGCCTTGGCCTGGCGGATGCCGGCGCAGATGTTATTGCTTCCGCCCGTCGCAAAGAGCAGGTGGAAGAGACGGCGGCGGCGATTGAAGCAAGGGGACGCAGGACATTGCGTGTTCCTTCAGACGTGGGCGATCGAGCTTCGCTTGAGAACCTGCTGGCGCAAACGGTGGAGCATTTCGGCAAAGTCGATATTCTTATTAACTGCGCAGGCAAGATCAAGCGCGCTCCCACGCTTACCTTTCCTGAGGACGAATGGCAGAGCATTATCGATACGAATCTTACCGGAACGCTGCGTGCCTGCCAGATATTCGGCAAGCATATGCTCGAGCGCGGCTACGGACGCATCATCAATATTGCTTCGCTGAATACTTTCGTTGCGCTCTCTGAAGTTGCTGCTTACGCCGCGAGCAAGGCAGCCGTTGCGTCCCTCACGCGCTCACTGGCGGTGGAGTGGTCCAGGCATGGGGTGGTCGTCAACGCCATTGCGCCGGGAGTTTTTCGCACGGCACTGAATGCCGAGTTGCTGGACAGCACGCCGCGAGGCAAGGAACTATTGATGCGCACGCCGATGGGCCGCTTCGGTAAAACGGAAGAGGTTGTGGGGGCAGCCGTTTATCTTGCATCCGATGGAGCTTCGTACGTTACAGGGCAGGTGTTAGTGGTCGATGGCGGATTCCTGGCCAGCGGCGTGAATCAATAGCTTTTGCCTGCGATACAATGATGTTTTGGAGAGTTTCCCGTCCGGACATGAGCGCCGGCGTCTGTAAAATCCCAGAACCACAAGAGCAAGGAGTTTTTTATGGCGATTCCCGCCACACAAATGCGTCCGGGCATGATCATTAAGCACAATAATGAGCTGCATGCCGTTTTTTCCGTCGAGCATCGCACGCCCGGCAACCTGCGCGCCTTTATCCAGGCCAAGCTGCGCAACCTGCGCTCCGGCGCCATGTTCGAGCATCGCTTCCGCTCGGCTGATGCGATCGAGCGCGTCGTTGTGGACGAAATTCCCATGGAGTTTCTATACAACGACGGCGACGATTACTACTTCATGAACACGGAAAATTACGAACAGACGCACCTGAAGCACGATACGCTGGGCGATGCTGTCGAGTATCTGACGCCGAATCTCCAGATCACTGTATCCTTCTTTGATGGCGTTCCCGTGGGTATCGAGCTGCCGCAGACTGTTGAACTTACGGTGGTCGAAACGGAGCCTGGACTGAAGTCGGCAACTGCTTCTTCTGTGACCAAGCCTGCCAAGATGGAAACTGGCCTGATCGTGCAGGTGCCTCCTTTCATTAACGAAGGCGAGAAAATTCGCGTGGATACGGCGGAAGGCGCCTATTTATCTCGCGCATAAATTTTGTTGAATCAATAAATTTCATCGATATTTACGGCGTCGCAAGAAGCGACGCCGTTTTGCTTCTATATAGAGATAGTCCGAGTGACCTATGCGAGACATGAATGTAATCGCTTACTATAGCGGCATATTCTTCCTGGGGTAAGCTGTGAAATCAGAGTGGTCCTATAGCCGTCGAACATTTTTGAAGCAGTCCAGCGCGGCTGCATTTGTTGCAGCGAATGCGCGCATTTTTGCTCTTTCTGCCGTGGCATCATCGGGCACACCGCAAGCTCCGGTGAAGAACCGCGGACCGATCGCGGCAAATGCGTTCGACCTGTTGCCGTTGGGGGCGGTGCGTCCTGCCGGATGGCTGCGCGCGCAGCTTGAGATTCAGGCGAATGGGCTGAGCGGCCATCTGGATGAAACCTGGGCGGATGTCGGGCCGAACTCCGGATGGCTCGGCGGTACGGGTGAATCGTGGGAGCGCGGGCCATATTTTCTCGACGGATTGGTGCCGCTGGCGTACTTGCTGGACGATGCCCGCCTGAAAGCCAAGGCGCAGAAATATATTGATTGGACGCTGAACAGCCAGCAGCCAAACGGCATGTTTGGACCGCGCTCGAATGATGACTGGTGGCCGCGCATGGTCATGCTCAAGGCTCTGACGCAGTATCAGGAAGCGACCGGCGATCCGCGCGTGATTCCCTTCATGCAGCGCTATTTTGAATACCAGTTTTCGCAGCTGCCCACGCGTCCGCTGCGCGATTGGGGCAAATTTCGCTGGCACGATGAATCATTGACGGTGCTCTGGCTTTATAACCGCACCGGCAACCCTAAGCTGATCGAGCTAGCTAAACTGCTGCATCAGCAGGGATATGACTGGCAGGCAGAATTTGCCGATTTCAAATACACAAAGCGCATCACGCCTGAGTTCATCAAGCTGAATGAAAACAATGGCCTCACCGATACGGCGCTGGCCACGCATGGCGTCAATAACGGGATGGCGCTGAAGGCCTCGCCTGTGTGGGCATTGCTGAGCGCGAATGATGCCGATCGCAAGGCCATCTTCCATCAATTGGCAGAGCTTGATCGTTATCACGGCTTGCCCAATGGGATTTTTTCCTGCGATGAGCACTTGGCAGGACTCAATCCTTCGCAGGGAACCGAGCTTTGCACTGTGGTCGAGGTGATGTATTCGCTGGAAGTAGCGCTCTCCATTCTGGGTACGCCCGAGCTTGGTGATCGCCTGGAGCGCATTGCTTACAACTGTCTGCCCGGCACGTTTACGGATGACATGTGGGCACACCAGTACAATCAGCAGCCCAACCAGGTGCAGTGCGGGCTGAACCACAAGCCATGGACGACTGATGGCCCGGAATCGAATCTCTATGGACTGGAGCCGAATTTCGGATGCTGCACGGCTAACTTCCATCAGGGCTGGCCGAAGCTGACAAGCAGCCTTTGGATGGCCTCGCAGGACGATGGACTGGTGGCCGCGGCTTATGCGCCGTCTGAAGTTCATACCATGATGCGCAAGACAGCAGTTCGCGTAACGGAGGAAACCGATTACCCATTCCGAGATACGATCCGCATCAGCGTGCATCCGGAGAAGCTGCTGGCATTCCCGCTGCAGCTTCGCATTCCTGCGTGGGCAAAGGGCGCAGAAATTCATGTGAATGGCCAAGCGCAGCCTGAGCCGCAGCCCGGTAGCTTTGCTCGCATCGAGCGTACCTGGAAGGCCGGAGACACTGTAGAGATCAAGCTGCCGCTTGAAGTGAATACCAACCGAGGCTTTCATAACTCCATCGCTATCCAGCGTGGCCCGTTGGTGTTCTCTTACGGTATTGGTGAAGATTGGCTTAAGCTGCGCGATCGCGGCATGACTGCAGACTGGCAGGTATATCCGACAACGCAGTGGAACTATGCGCTCGATCCGGATTCAGTGAAAGTCACCGAGACGGAGATGAAGGAAGGACCCTTCACGCTCAAGGGCGCTCCCGTAAAGCTGGAAGTGAAGGCGCGCAAAGTACCGGCGTGGGTTGCCGAAGATGGAGTCGCCAATCCGGTTCCGCAAAGCCCTGTGGCCAGCGATCAGCCGGAAGAAACAGTGACACTGGTTCCCTATGGCGCGGCTAAATTGCGAGTCACAGCGTTTCCGGAGTTGAAGAGTTAATCCAGCTTGCCTCCTATGCTGGACAATGGCACGCTTTTTTGCGTGCCATTGTTATTTGCGCTCAGGAACAAAGCGAATCGCGCAGCCTCCGCCGGGCGCCAGATGCAGCGTCAGGGTGCTTCCCGCGCGCACAGGCACTTTGCGAATCGCAACGTGTTTCGGCTCAGTCGCCGCATCGGAAGCATCTTCGTAAATTTGCGCCATGTAGCTGCCGTTGCCTAGAAAATTCAGGGGAACTTCCATCGTGCGCGGTGTCCAGTTTGTGATGCTGCCCAGATACCATGCATCGCCGCTCTTGCGCGCAATGGTGGCAAATTCTCCCGGGCGCCCATTCAGAACGCGAGTTGCGTCCCATGAGACAGGCACATCTTTGATGAATTGAAATGCAGGCTGGCCGGCATACGCTTGCGGGCTGTCCGATACCATCTGGAACGGCGTCTGATAAATGACGAATAAAGCAAGCTGCTGCGCACGCGTTCCCATCACCATCGGATTCACGTCGCGCGCTTCAAAGCCATCTTCGGTTGCGTTGTTAAAGCCTCCGGGCGTGTAATCCATCGGTCCTGCAAGCAAGCGCGTAAATGGAAAAACGGTACGATCCACAGGGCTGTCGCGCCGTCCAACCTTGTTGTTTTCCATGCCCAGCACGCCTTCGTAGCTCAACACATTCGGATACGTGCGCTCAAGCCCCCAGGGCGTGTGCGTGCCATGGAAATCGACCATTAGGTGATGAGCTGCGGCTTCGCGTGCAACATCGTAGTAAAACTGGATGCCCTGCTGGTCATCGCGATTGATGAAGTCGATCTTGACGCCGGCTACGCCCCATTTTTCATAGAGCGGAAAAGCTTCCTTCATCTGCTGCATCACAGATTCGGAGTAGAGCCATATCCACACTTTGACATTTTTTGTTGCCGCGTAGCGCACCAGTTCCGGAACATCGACTTTTCCATTCATCTTTGTAATGTCGCGTCCGGCGGACCAGCCTGCATCGAGCATCATATACGGAAAGCCTGAGGCCGCTGAAAAGTCGACGTAATACTTCATATTGTCTGTCGTAAAGGCGGGCTTGCCGTCTTTTCCCACATCGCCCACCCACCAGTTCCATGAAGCTTTTCCGGGATGGATCCAGCTAGTATCCGCAACACGATTCTCTGGGCTGAGATCGTATGTCAAAGTCGATTCCACCAGTCTTCCGGGATCATCGGCCACCATGAGCACACGCCATGCCGAGTGATGCGGTAAAGTTCCTTCCACCGCAAGATCAGGATTGTCGAAGCGGGGTGAGAGTCGCGTCTCGAGCCAATGGCCAGCCCAATTCCCCGATGGATTGGTGACATACATGGCGCTGTTGCCTTCGAGATCAGCTTCCATCAGGCCGAGCCATGCCACTCCCGGCTCGTGCATCAGCAGAGGCATTCCAATCAGGAAATGGCTGGGAATGCCGCCCTGATTACTCATCGCGCTGGTCGTCAGCTGTACATATTCGCTTTCGTAACTGCTGCGATAGCCCGGCAGGGCAAGCGCCCAGTTTGTCGCATCCATGCTGAGGCGAAACTCAGTGTCTTCCTGCTTTAGCTGCAATTGCCTGATAGCATCCTGGGCTGGAATGACATAGCGAAAGGCGACGCCGTCATCATAAGCACGCGCCTCGATCGTCATCGCGCGATGCTCGCCTGCGTTTTCCTGAACATGCACGGCAAGACTGTTATACGCGTCATGCACTTTGCTCACTTTGGAATTGCTCAGGGTATATTCATCGACACCGCGACCATCTTCACTCCCGACAATGCGCACATCTGAGCCAAGGGGAAGCTGGCTGCCCAGTTCGAGCGCCAGGCCGGAATCGTCGAGCACCTGCTTGCCGCGAAAGGTCAACGAGTAGACCAGCTTGCCGTCCCCGTTATTCGAGCCTTTAGCAGGTTGAATTCCAAAGCGCATCACCAACTGCCCATTGGGTGAAGTCAGCGACCTGGTTTGAGCGAATGCGCAAGAGCCGGGCAGGACCATTGCAGCACTTAGAAGGAAAGAGCAGGAAAGTTTCGCAGCCGAGACGCGGGAGGCTACGGCGAGAATGAGTCTGTGCTTCTTCAACAACTCAGGATACGCTGTTAGAGTCAAAATGGTTCCTCGTGCAAGGAGAATGACGCTATGTTGAGTCTGCTGTTGCGATGGTTTTTGGACGCGCTCGCGCTATTGATTGTGGCATGGCTGGTGCCAGGGTTCAAGGTAGCCAATTTTCCTTCGGCGCTGATTGCGGTGATCGTGATCGGATTGCTGAATGTGACGCTTGGGTTTCTGCTGAAGCTGATTACATTGCCGCTGGGGATACTGACACTGGGATTATTTTTCCTGGTGATCAATGCGTTGATTTTGCGGCTGGCGAGCGGAGTGGTTCCGGGTTTCTATGTGACTACTTTTGGAGCGGCGTTTATTGGAGCGATTGTGCTGGCACTCCTGCACATGCTGTTTGAAGGATTGTCGAGCTAGGACCTGCAGGCATCAGGGCTTGGCAGGCTCGGTGGATTCCGGGACAGCGACGCCTTTTGGCTTGTGCGCCTCGCGGGAGATGATGGCGCGACCGCCGTCCGCCTTTTGCTCAGAGCGCGCATGAGCGTGCTCCGGCGCAGCGATTGGCTGGGGCGCGATGTGAGTGCTGGATGCCGCGCCTAATCCGCTGCCGGAGACGGGAACGTGCAAGCCGGGGGCAGGAAAGCTTCGCTGGCGGGAATGCTGCACGCTACCGATAACGATCGCTACACAGGCAACGGCGGCAGCAGCGGACGCAAAGATGATTCGCTGGCCGAAAAAAACATTCTCAAACCGGGAGCCGCGTGTCTTTTGCTGCGCGGATTTCTCCTGCAGGCGAGCGCGAAGGCGCTGCTCAAGATGAGTAGGCGGCTGTGCGTGGCCGAGGCGGCGCAGAGTAGCGTTGATCTGTTCTTTCGGATTGTTACGATACGGGTTCATTGGCCGCTCCTCTGTTTGGACAGCATATCGGAGAGCTCGCGCCGCGCACGGAAGATGCGCGAACGGATAGAGGATTCTGTAGTGGAGCAGATGCCGGCGATCTCCGCGGTAGAAAGCTCTTCAAGCGCGGAAAGCAGCAGAGCTTGCCGCTCCTTGGCCGGCAGGCGGTCGATAAGAGCGAGCACGCGGGCGTGCTCCTGCGCAGCGATCACTTCTTCGTCGGCGCGCAGCTCAGACGAAGGCAAGGTGCGGACGAGGTCGGCAATATCTTCGGTTTCCGGGCGGGTTTTGCCGCGGCGCTTGCGGTCGAGGGAGAGGTTCCAGGCAATGCGAACGAGCCAGACGCGGGTGTCGCGGATTTCGTAGAGCTTGTTCTGGTGCTTGAGGACGCGGAGGAAGGTTTCCTGCACAATGTCTTCGGCTTCGGCGGAGTTACGTGTGACCGAATAGGCGACGCGATACAGGGTCGTCGAATATTCGGCGACGAGCGCGGTAATGATTTCGCTCACATCTTCCCGGGACTTCAAGACAGGTTGAGTGTAAAACCAATCGGCGGCTTGTGCCTGAAAAGAACTCATCTCTTTCTGAATGACGAGCAGAAGGGGCTTTGCGCTCGGAAAAAGAACAAAGCCCGCACGAGGCGGGCTGCGTTCGATGATAGAGCCATTTACCGCGCGGGCTGTGCGGTTGCGCCCTGCAATTTCTGCGTGGCGATCTGGCCGGCGGCTCCGGTCTTATCCTGATCCTTGATTTCAGCGTAAAGCTTCCGGGCTTCGTCCGGCTTTGTAGCTTCGTAAAGGCCGGCAAGCTGGAGCTTTGCCAATACAGCAGGAACGGTGAGGGTAGGCTTGGCGATGAGCTGTTGGTATTGCTCAATCGCTTGCGGATCGCGGCCGGTCTGGTGGTACAGATTGGCAAGTGCCAGCCTGGCAAGGGCGGCTACGCCGCTGTCGTGTCCATCGGCGGCCTGCTTCAGATCGTTCTCACCAGCAGAGGACTGACCCATGTCCAGGGCTGTCATGCCTGCGAGATAACGGGCATTGGCTCCGGCCTTGAACCAGCTGTATTTGTCAGCCACTTCTTCAAAGAGCGGATGCGCTTCTTTGGCACGGTCGGCGGCGGTGGCGTATGTCTTAATACCGGGTTCCGCGGGTTGACCGGGCTGAGTCAGAGGTGTGTTATAGATGTCCATTGCCTTGCCGAAGAGGACTTCTGCCTGCGAGGAACGATTGTTATAGAAAATGACGCCGGCAAGAATAACAGCGATAAGGGCAACGACGATGATGGATGCCTTGATGACGGTGGAGCGGTGCTCATCGATCCAGCTGAGGCTGGAGGCGGTTGCCTGAACGAAGCTGTCCTGCTTAAGCGCGTGACGTGTTTGTGTATCCACGAGTTTCCTTCGAAATCCTTTGAGGAAGGGGAACTTGCAGGCAGAGATATAGGCTGTCTGCTTAGATAGTTAAAGTCTAGCAGCGTGGTATAGGCGGGTCAAACATGCAGCAGATTAAGCTTTGGCGGTCTGCTTCATCCAGGGCTAAAGTCTACTCTATTCGCGGGCGTAGCCGGATTGCGCCATGCGCGAGGCCAGACGGCGAAACGCGTCATGACTGACGGAATGAACACCGCTCGCGGAAATCCATCGATTATAAAAATTAAACAGCGCGCAGGCAGAAATGGCGTAAAAGATGGCATCGTCCTGCCATCCGGCGGCATGGAGCTGGGCAATGTCTGCTTCAGCGACGGAAGACACGTCCAGCGTTACCTTGCGAACGAAGCGGAGAAGCGCCTTTTCGTTTTCTGCGAGAGGCGAGGCTTCGAGGTTTTCAATGGCGCTCCAGACCAGGGCCTCGTCGCCAAGTATATGCGCGGCGACAGCGGCGTGGGCCTTCATGCAGAATTCGCAGCGATTTACCGAGGAGGTATAAGCGGCAATCAATTCGCGCAGGCCCGGAGTAATGGGCGCAGGCTGGTGCATAATCTTGTGCGAGAGCGCGGCAAGATGATGGGATAGCTCCGGGTCGAAGGCGAGAAGATACCATATCTGCCAGGAGTCGCCTCCGCTGATTCTGGCGGCTTCGAGCAAATTGAGATACGGGCTGGGCTTGGGGTTCTGTTCGACGCCGGCAAGGAAGATGGGCGTCTGCGCGGTTGAGGTGGTGCTCATTTATTTTCTCCCAATTTGAGGGTTAGGAAGTTCTGGGAAGGCAAGCCGAAGGCGTTGGCTACGCGATTGCAGAAGCCCATAAAGGCGGCAACGTGGACTGCTTCCGCGATCTGCTCTTCTTTCCAGCCAATCTTGCGCAGCTCGTCTACATCTTCTGTTGTGATTTTGAATGATTCATCGTTGACGGCCTGCGCGAAGCGCAGGAGCTGCTCTTCTGCCGGGCTCAAACCTGCTTCGGCGATCCGGCCTTGAAGTAGATGATGCAGGGTGTCCTTAGTGGAACCGTGCACCAGGGCAAAGAAGCCGTGGCTATCGGCGCAGTATGGGCAGGAGTTTCGCGCAGACACAAGCGTGGCAATCCGCTCCTTCTGCCTGCGGGTGAGATAGCCATCCACAAACAACAGAGAGGATGACATATCAATCATCTGTCGAAGAAATTCCGGGTTTGTACCAAAGCACTTGAGGATGCCGGGCACATCGCGGCGTCCGGTTTGCTCGCGAAAATAAGCGTAGACAGCGGCGGTATCGCCGGCGGCTTCGTCTTCGTCGATCAGATTGATTTTTGTTTTTTGAGCCTTTTCCGGCGAAGCGGTGCGCAGCTTCGCCAGCAACTCGTATTCGGGGCGACCGGTATGCATTATTCCCTCAGAAACTCAAGCGCGCGGGCACTTGAAAGAATCGAAAAACTGTTCCGCGTTGCTAGGGGCAAAAACGAAATCGCGTAGGCAATTTTGCAAAATATAGATTTCAAGACTTCTCCGATGGCCCTGTATGAACGATTGGCAGCTTGATTCTGGGTGGTCTGATACACGGTAAGGGAGCACGGGCGGGAAAGTCTTGCTCCGAAAGGAGTATCTATCTCTCCATCAAAAGATTTATATGGCGAAGAAGGTGAGGGAAAACCTCTTAAAAGATGAGGAAGACAGCTTTAGATATTCACGGCAGGGTTCTTGCCCTGCCATGAGATCAGGCAGCGCGCACCGGGTCTTCGATTTCGCCGTTTTCGATTTTTTCCTGGCAATCGATGCAGTAAGGAGTCCAGGGCAGGGCTTCGAGCCGCTTGGCCCCGATCATGGTGCCACAGTTGATGCACTCACCGTAACCGCCTTCGCGGATGCGTTCCAGCGCGAGGCGAATGAGCCCGATCTGACTGTGGCCGTTTGTTCCCTGGGTAAATAGCAATTCCTTCTGATAGGACGAGACGGCTTGATCGGCAACATCCTGCGCGTCATCGGTTACGGTCTGGCGTCCTTGCTGGACAGCGGTCATCATGCTGCGTTCGATTTGGGCCTGCTGCTGCCGCAGCTTCTCTTCCAGCCGCCGGAGATCCTGAGACTGTGTCACGTATTTGAACTCCTTGTTTTCGTTTGCGTGCTTTTCTCTCCTTGCGAGACACATATTGGACGCAGGTCATGCCCAAAGATTTGTTTCCAAATCTGAGGAAACTGTATTTTCTTTTGACGGAAGGCGACTTGATGCCGAAGCAACAGCCGTATACGCTAAAAGCAGCTATGTATGAAGACTTCCATGTAACCGACCGTTGGACCGGAGAAGACCTGCACTGTCGCTGGAGAGCCAACATCGTGGCCATCGCTACCCGCCATGCGGATGCGGTGGATGTACGCTATGAAATCAATAAGCGGCCCGTATGGATTGCATTGCCCTGCACAGCATGGGTCGAGCAGAAAAAGCGCACCGGACATGTGATTACCGATCAGCTGGCGGCGCAGCTTGCCGGGCGATATCTGAAGCAGGCGATCGAATCCGGCTATGACAATGGCCGTGAAATGTACACGATGAGTGTGGATGAGGTGCTGGAACACCTGGATGCCGTATTGCGCGAAGCCGGCCACACCAGCAAGCTACCGACTCTTCCCTCAACGAGCGACGCGCAGCCGGTCGCTTAAGCTGTTTTCGAATTCCTCAGGGCAAAAGCGGCCTGCTTTTGCCTGCTTCCTCGATTATTGAACCTTGAACTTTCTACGGGCCGGCTTTGACTTACTCAGGCTTATCCCCGGCGCATAGCCTGTGGATTGGCGCACGGTGAGCTTTGTCTGGATAGGCCAGGACCTCCTCGCATTGGCATGACCCGGCTCCACATGCGACCGCAGCGCAGAAAAGGCGGCGCGGGCCAGGTCATTGCGCGACATGCGGACGGTCGTCAGAGGCGGGTAAACGAACTCGGCAAGATGGATATCGTCGAAACCGACGACGGAGATATCATCCGGCACACGCAGACCGGTGCGAGCCAGGACACGAAGCGCGCCGATTGCGGTCATATCGTTGGAACACATGACTGCCGTGGGAAATTCATTGCTTTTCAGCAGCTGCTCCATGGCGCGCATGCCGCCTTCCAGGGTGTGGTCGCCTTCCACCAGCCATTGCTTGTGCGGCTCCACGCCGATCTCTGCCACAGAGCTCAGGAACGCGACTTCGCGAAGCTGGCAGCTTTTTTGCTGCCTGGGACCGCTGATAAAAGCCAGCTTGCGGTGACCGAGGGCAGCCAGATGCTGGACACCTTCTCGGATGCCATGGTGGTAATCGACCGCCAGAGTGCTGACGTTTTCACTCGGAGGAGCTGTATCGACGAAAACCATAGGGATATTGCGCGAAACCAACTCATCCAGCAAAGGCTCTTCAATGCCGAAGGTCATAACGGCAACGCCTTCTACATTGCGCTCAATCATGCGCCGGATGCAGATTTCCATACGCTCAGGATCGTAGTTGGTGGAGCCGATCAGGATTTCGTAATTATTCTCGATGGCGAAATCCTCGAAACCCTGGATCAATTCGGGGAAAAATGGGTTTGTGATTTCGGAGATAAGCAGCCCGAAGAGGCGGCTGCGGCCCGATACGAGAGCGCGTGCCTGCGTGTTCGGAAAATAATTCAGCTCTTCGATCGACTTCCAGACGCGGCGGGCAAGATCTTTGTCAACCGTAGGCACACGGTTAATGGTGCGTGAAACAGTGGCAATCGACACGCCGGCATGCTTGGCGACATCTCGAATGTCTAATCTTTTCTTTTCAACCTTTTTCTGTCTCGGTCTTTTAATCATGATGAAGAAAACAGCTTTTGAACTTGACTTGGCAAGTGTAAATTGCATAAGGTCAAAGCGCCAGTAAACGTTTGCCAGAAAAACGCTTTACTGGAAAATAAAAGAAATAAACTTTTCATAAATCGCTTTAGTAAGATGGGCTGGTCGGCACTTTCGCCGACAGGCTGTGAGGATAAGAAGTTATGCTTGACGATTTACGCGCCCATGTCCTTGAAGCCAACCTGGAACTCGTGCGCCGCGGCCTTGTGCTTTACACCTTCGGCAATGTCAGCGGCATTGATCGGCAGACGGGATTGGTGGCGATCAAGCCCAGCGGCGTGCCTTACGAGTCGATGAAGGCCGAACACATAGTCATCACCGACCTCGACGGAAAAATTGTGGAAGGAGACTTGCGCCCGTCCTCGGATCTGGGCACGCATCTGCTTCTCTACCGCGAGTTCCCTGCCATTGGAGCGGTGGTACACACCCACTCCGAATACGCAACCGCATGGGCGCAGGCTGGACGCAGTATTCCTGCTTACGGCACGACACATGCCGATTATTTTTATGGGCCGGTGCCGGTGACGGAAGAGCTGACCGCCGATGAGATCAACGGCGACTATGTGCATAACACCGGTCTTGCCATCGTGCGCCGCTTCCGCGAGCTCGATCCAATGGCGGTGCCAGCAGTTCTGGTAGCTGGGCACGCGCCTTTCTGCTGGGGCAAAGATCCGGCGGATGCAGCACATAACGCTGTCGTACTGGAAGCCGTGGCGCGCATGGGCCTCTTCACATCTACGTTGAATCCGGAGTGCCGGGGAGTTTCGCAGGTGCTGCTGGACCGCCATTATTTCCGCAAACACGGCGCAAACGCCACTTACGGGCAGAAAAACTAAAAAAACGCTATGAATTTTCGCCACATTTATCGAGGCACAACGCAATATGCCGCTTGAATTTGCAAATAATCTTCACCTTTTTTCGCCATCACCCGCGCTGTTCCTGGAAGTTTCCGGCAAGTCGCTGGCGCACCTGAACAGTGTCGATGTGCTGGTTATCGCCGTTTATTTCGCGATCGTGATCTTTATCGGCTTCTATCTGAAAGGCTCGGCCAACACGAGCGAAGAGTTCTTCATGGCCGGACGCGAGATGACGGCCTGGATTGCGGGCCTCAGCTTTGTCTCGGCAAACCTTGGCTCACTGGAGCTGATGGGGTGGGCGGGATCGGCGTACCAGTATGGCATTCTGGCGACACACTGGTACTGGATCGGCGCTATTCCCGCGATGCTGTTTCTGGGCATCGTCATGATGCCGTTCTATTACATCTCGAAGACGCATTCAGTGCCGGGATATCTGCATCTGCGTTACGGCGATGGCGCGCGCGCGCTTTCGGCGGTGAGCTTCGCGTTTATGACGGTGCTGATGAGCGGCATCAACATGTACTCGATGGCCATTGTGATGAAGGTGGTGCTGGGCTGGAACCTGAACTTCAGCATCTGGGTGTCATCGATTACGGTTGCGCTTTACGTTGCTCTCGGCGGTTTGCGATCGGCTATTTTCAATGAAGTGCTGCAGTTCCTGTTGATCTGGCTGGGTGCGCTGCTGGTGCCGATTCTCGGCCTGATTGAAGTTGGCGGATGGAGCAATCTTCGTCAGCAGATACTCACCAACCTGGGCCGCAGCGATTATGTCCATCTGTGGAGCACGCTCGGCCATTTTCATGACAATCCCATGGGCGTGCACTGGACCGGAATTGTCTTCGGGCTTGGGCTGGTGATCAGCTTCGGTTACTGGACCACGGACTTCCTTGTAGTGCAGCGCGTGCTTTCGGCACATAATCTGCGCGCGGCGCGCATGGCTCCGATTATCGGCGCAGGCTTTAAGATGGCCGTTCCGTTCATCGTGATTCTGCCCGGCCTGCTGGCACTTTCCGTACTGCCGTTCCACCTGGTTGGAGAGACGCAGGCGGTGGCTACCGGACAGCACAGCTATAATGAAGTGCTTCCGCTGATGCTGGTGCGCTACTGCAGCCCCGGGCTACTAGGGTTGGGCGTAACCGCTTTGATCGCCGGCTTCATGTCGGGCATGGCCGGCAATGTCAGCGCCTTCTCTACCGTCTGGACCTACGATATCTACGGCGCTTTCATCAACAAGAAGGCCAGCGATAAGCACTACGTCGCAATGGGACGCTGGTGCACGTTTGTAGGCGTGCTTATTTCCGTAGGCACGGCATACCTGGTGCAACATGCGGCCAGCATTATGGACTACGTGCAGGCGCTGTTCAGCTTTTTTATTGCGCCGCTTTTCGGCACGGTAATTCTGGGCATGTTGTGGAAGCGGGCCACGAAGGCTGCGGGCTTCTGGGGTTTGCTTGCGGGAACGGCAACGGCTGTGGGTTTGTGGCTGTGGGTGCACTTCGATCCTTCCGCGCTGCGTTACGTCGCTCTTTCCGCCGATGCGAAGGCGATGGCGGAAGACATGTACCGCGCCCTGTGGTCGTGGCTGGTCTGCGTAATTGTCACTATTGTAGTGAGCTATATGACGCAGCCCAAACCGGAAGCACAGCTGGAAGGGCTGGTTTACGGTGCTTCGCGCATTCCTGAAGAGCACGACGATCACTGGTATCAGAAGCCCATCATTTGGGCCGGCGTAATTGCCGTGCTCTTTGTCATCGTCAACATTATTTTCTGGTAAGGAGAAGAAAACGATGCGCGAAGCAATGTCCATATGGTTTTTCGCGGGAGTGCTTTTTCTCATCTATGGCGTGATTATTACGGCCGAAGGCTTCTGGGAATTGGCGAATCCGCCGGCGCACCCTCCTGTACTGTTTACCCTGCACCCGGCGGTATGGTGGGGCGGCATGATGGCAATCATCGGGCTGATTTACACCGTGCGATTCTGGCCGCGAGTGAAAAGATAGCAGATCCTGCCGGTGCATATTGCCGGCTTTACGAAATGATTTTTTGGAAGGGCAATTGTCCCGAGGAACCTTGAAAAATGAAAAAGCAACTTACGTTTGGAGTGATTGTCGGCAGCCGCGGATTTTTCCCGCATCACCTGGCCAAGGAAGGCCGCGAGGAAATGATCAAAGTGCTCGATGCTGCCGGATATAAAAGCATTGTGCTGACGCCCGAACAAACGCTGCATGGCGCAGTACAAACGCCGGATGATGCGCGACGCTGCGCAGAGCTCTTTAAGCAGCATCGCGAAGAGATTGACGGCGTGATTGTGACACTGCCGAATTTTGGAGAGGAGCGCGCCATAGTGGACGCGCTCCGCTTGTCAACCTTGAAAGTGCCGGTACTGGTGCAGGCTACGCCCGATCGCACGGACATCATGAAAATCGCTAACCGGCGTGACAGCTTTTGCGGCAAAATGTCAGCCTGCAACAACCTGATGCAATATGGCATTCCCTACTCGCTGACTGCCTTGCATACGGTTTCGCCCAATTCCGATGCTTTCAAGAAAGATCTCGACTGGTTCGCCGCCGTTTGCCGCGTAGTGAACGGCTTCCGCAATCTGCGCATCGGGGCAATCGGCGCGCGTCCGGCGGCATTCAATACGGTCCGATACAGCGAGAAACTCCTGGAACTGAACGGCATTTCGGTGGAGACGCTCGATCTTTCCGAAGTGATGGGTCGTATCAACCGCATGAAAGACACAGATGACGCAGCCCAGGCAAAGCTCTCTGCAATCAAGGCATATGTGCCGACGAGCGGCATTCCGGAAGCAGCGCTCCTAAAGATGGCCAAGCTGGGAGCGGTGATCGATGGCTGGATGAAGGAAACATATTGCACGATCAGCGCTGTTCAATGCTGGACTTCGCTTGAAGAATATTTCGGCGTTGTGCCCTGCACCATTATGAGCATGATGAGCGAAAATCTCTTTTCGAGCGCGTGCGAAGTCGATGTTGTAGGCGTGCTCGGCATGTATGGCCTGGCGCTGGCCTCGGAGACGCCAAGCGCCCTGCTCGACTGGAACAATAACTATGGCGAAGATCCGGACAAGGCAGTCTGCTTCCACTGCTCGAACCTGCCAAAGCACTTCTTCGCCGATGTGCGGATGGATTACCAGGAGATTATTGCCGGAACCGTAGGGAAGGAAAATACCTTCGGCACTTGCGTGGGCCGCGTAAAAGCCGGAGCCATGAGCTATCTCCGCTTCTCGACCGACGACTTCCATGGGAGGATTCGGGGTTATGTCGGCGAAGGCGAGTTTACGAACGATCCGCTGGAGACATTTGGCGGCGCAGGCGTAGTAAAAATTCCGAAGCTGCAGAAGCTGCTGCGTTTTATTTGCGAACGCGGCTTCGAACATCACGTTGCGGCGAATTTCTCCACCGTAGCCAGTCCCGTCTACGAAGCAGCAACGCGCTACCTGGGATGGGACATGCACTACCACGAAAATCCCAACGAGTAACTCTCCTTTCATCTATCCGCACCAGCACTATGGATACCCCACGGCACCTGCAGTGGGGTATCTTGGAATTGCACCTTCAGAACAATCCAAGGAACCCACAAAAAGATGTCGATGATTGCAGGCGTAGATTTCGGAACCCTCAGCGTTCGTGTCACTCTTCTCGATAGCGAGAAAGGCCGCCTCGCTACGGCGAGCGCGGAGTATCCGCTACATCGCAAGCGCGAAGACCCTGACTATGCCACGCAATCACATCAAGACCAGATGGATGCGCTTGTAAAAGCAACGCGCAAAGCCATTGCCGATGCAGGTGTTGACGGCACGAGCATTGAAGCCATGGCGCTCGATACTACCGGCTCCAGCGTAGTTCCTGTAGGTGAAGGGCTGCAACCGCTTGACGACTACTATCTTTGGTGCGATCACCGCGCGAAGGAAGAGGCGCAGCAGATCACAGAACTTGCGCATAAAGAAAATCTGGAAGCGATTGAGTGGTGCGGGGGCGTCTACTCGCACGAGTGGGGCTTTGCCAAACTGCTCCATTGGCTGCGTCATAATCCGGAAAAGCGCTCGCGCTTTGTAACTGCATTTGAGCACTGCGATATGGTTGCCGGAACGCTCTGCGGCATCACCGATCCCAAGCAGGTAAAGCGCAGTGTTTGCGCGATGGGCCATAAGTGGATGTGGAATCCGAAGTGGGATGGCCTGCCCTCACAGAAATTTCTTTCCGATCTCGATCCCCTTTTTGACGGCGTTCGCGAAAAGCTCGCAGGCGAATATGCCACCTCGGACAAGCTGGCCGGTCACCTCTCGCCGAAGTGGGCCGAAGCAATGGGCTTGCGTGCCGGCATTCCTATCCCCGTGGGAGCCTTTGACGCGCACTGGGACGCAATTGGCGCGGGCTGCCGCGAAGGTGATGTAGTCAATGTGGTCGGCACCTCGACCTGCATTATTGCCATGCAGAACAAAGCGAATCTTGTTCCCGGCGTTTGCGGCGTGGTTCCCGGCAGCGTGCATCCGAACTACACCGGCGTGGAAGCAGGGCTTTCCGCAACCGGAGACATCTTCGAAGCCATTGCACGACGCGCAGGGCACAAGGTTTCCGAACTGTCTCGCGGACTCGAGACGTATCGCGCCGGACAAACAGGACTGCTGCGCTTGAGCTGGGATAACGGCGACCGTACTGTGCTGGTGAATTCAGAACTGGGCGGCGTGACCCTTGGCTGGAACCTGATTCACACGGCGCAGGATGAGCTTTATGCCGCTATTGAAGGCACGGCTTTCCATACGCGCATTATTCTTGAGCGCATGGCCGAATATGGAGTGCCGGTCGACCGCGTGATCAATGCCGGCGGTATTCCGCAAAACAACCAGGTGCTGAATCAGGTGTATGCCGATGTGTTGGGCAAGCCGGTGCTGGTGCCTGCGGGGATTCCCACGAGTCTCGGCTCAGGAGTCTTCGCATTTCTCGCAGCGGGAACTTTCTCGTCAGTCGAAGAAGCTCAGGACAAGATGTGCCTCAGCTACAAGACATTCACGCCTCAGCCCAAGGCACATGCCGTCTATAACCGCCTCTTCGAGCACTATCGCAAAGTTTACTTTGCGCTGGGCACCAGGAATGCAGAAGCAGTCGCGCTGGGCAATGTATTGCCCGAGTTGCGCAAAATCGCGGCAGAAGTTACGCGGGAAGCCTGATAAAGCTTCCCTTCTATTCAGACTATTTTCTTGTGACCGACAGGCCTGCGATGATCATCCGCAAACCATCCATAAAGCGGCGATCATAGCGCGTGAAGAGATATTTTCCGGCTTCGCGAGCCAGCGGCTGCTTTGCCGGATCGATGCGAGCGTTGCGCGCTTCAAGATCGAAGAATGTATCTCCTACCGCTGCCTGCTCTTCGATCACGAATCCCACGGCATAGCTGTAGATAGTGGATAGAGCGACCACTGCCTGATAATTTGAGAATCCCGCTTCAGTCAATCTCTGTAAAGCACTCTCCATAGACGCATACAGAGATGTGTCGGTTAAACGCGTGCCGCTGATCATGCGCGCGCCGTCGCGATAGCTGAGGAAGATGCGGCGCATGTTTCGACCGTAGGCTAAAGCCCATTTTTCCCAACTCATCCGAGTAGACGACGGCATTCCCCTAAGACCGCGGCGCAGGGCAGTGCTGGCCATCTCGTCCAGCAGTTCCTGCTTATTTTTAAAGTGCCAGTAAATAGCCGGAGCCTGCACGTTCAGCTCGGAAGCCAACCGGCGCAAGGTGAGGCCTTCCAGTCCGACCTCATCCATAAGCTTGAGGGCGGCATCGATCATGGCGGTACGGTCCAAGG
>DASZUU010000002.1:0-131355 GCA_035547425.1 Alloacidobacterium sp.
TATGGAGTTCGCGGATCGGCGAACAGCAATACGCCCAGCTCAAGGCGCGCCTTATGCGCCGCCAACGCGGCTTCGCTCGCGTCGCGCTCGCGCTGCTGCTGTTCGAGTAGAGCCTTCACAACATCTGCGTGCGCGACCTCCCGCGCCTCCTCGCGCTTCTGTGTTAAATCGGTGAAGCTGCGCGCCTCTTCGAGCGCCTGCGTGGTGAGGCGCACTCTCGCATCCGATGCGGAAACCGAGTAGAAAAGGCTGACCACACTTGCAACCAGCCCTCGACGCGCAACTTCCAGCTCCGCTGCGGCCATGGCGGCGTGCGCCGAAGCAACCTTCGCGTCGGCGATCTGCTGAACTCCGATTCGCTCATCGATAGAGGCCTGGCTTGCATACTCGCGTACCGCATTATTGGCGATGAATACCGGAGAAGGCTGTTCGCCGACCTGTCCTGCGCGGTTGCTCTGGCCATTAGGTTCGGTGTAAAGCGCCTGGTTGTGGTACATCACGCTCGGCAGCAGGCCGGCCTTGGCAATATAGTTGTCCGCCGCGGCGGAACGCGCTGCGCCTGCTGCGGCGGCAAAGACCGGCTCATTCTGCTGCGCTCGATGAATTGCTTCTGCAAGCGTGATCGTCGCAGGAATGGCCGCAACCTCCTGTATCTGCGCTGCGGCAACCAGGCTGCAGCAAAAAAGCGCGACAGCAGTTATGCCGCAGTGCCGGCGTGTGGCAGTCTGAAACATAAGCGAGAGTTTAATCAGGGAACCTTAAGGCGCACTGAATCCTGCAATGCGTCAAATTTGCCGCATAAGGTGATCCGGCTTCCGACAAGTATGAGGCGCTCAATGCTTTTGAGCCTTTGCGACCGCCGCCCTTGACGGTAACTGTTGTGGCCAGCCACCGGCGAGTGCCTTATACAAGGAGACTGCTGCAATTCCGCTGCTGGAACGGCTTTCAGCGAGTGATTCTTCGGCCTGGAGTTGCTCACGCTGGGCGTCCAGCAAATCCAGTAATCCCGTTGCCCCATTTGTAAAACGCGCGCGCGCAAGTTGCGTGGCTTGCCGGCTGTCTTGCGTGGCGCGCTCCAGTTGCGTAGTCCGCTCCTGTGCATGCGCATAACCTACCAGTGAATTTTCTACATCCTCCAATGCGAGCAAAACTGTTTGCTGATACTGCGCAAGCTGAGCAGAGGAATCGGCGCGAGTCGCATCCAGTCGCGCTCGTACACGGCCTACATCCAGAAAGGACCAGTCAATATCAAGGGCGGCAAGACTGATAGGACTGATGCTGTCGAACGGTGTGCCGGAGCGGGAACCGTAGCCTCCGAACATACCGGCAAAGCTCAAGCGAGGAAATAGATCGGCAGTAGCAATACCAATCTGCTCTGTTGCCGCATGCAACCGCTGTTCTGCGGCTGCGATATCTGGGCGGCGACGCACAAGGTCGGCGGGCGTGCCCGGATCGATACTGGGTGGCGGAACCGGCAATGGTTTCGCGGAATCCAGTTCTCCTATCAAAGCATCCGGCGTGCGCCCGCACAACACTGCCAGACGATGTTCATCCACCGCGATGGATGTCAAAAGCGCAGGTATAAGCGCAGTGGTCGATTCCAGCTGGGCACGCGCGCGCTCTACATCGAAATCTGTTCCGCGGCCGGCTGCGAGGCGTGCTTCTACCAACCGCACGGTTTCGCGCTCGTTGTCGACATTTTCGCGTGCAATGCGCAGGCGTTCCTGCTGGCCACGCAAATCTATATAGACGCTTGCAACATCTCCAACGATCGTTACCTGCAATGCAGCAAGATCGCTCGCGCTCGCTGCAGCCAGCTCACGTTGTGCTTCGATGTTATGGCGCACACGGCCCCAGAAATCGAGCTCCCAACTTGCATTCATGCCGGCGTTAAAGAAGCGGCTGACAGGAGAATATCCATACGCCTGGCTGTCGCCGATCTGTTGACGGCCTCCCTGCGCATTCATAGTGACAGTTGGATAGCGGTCGAACTTTGCTGCGCGCAACAGGGCATTGGAGCTATCGTAGTGAGCGATGGCGGCCTGCAGATCGTTGTTCGCCTTGAGAGCCTGCTCTACCAGCGCGCTGAGCTGTGCGTCCTGAAAGCCATGCCAAAATTCTGCGTCTCCCGCATCCGCGACTGGCGTTTGCTGCAAGTTTTCGGTGGAAGGCGCGGTAAATTTTTGAGGCAACGCAATGTCAGGCCGCTTATAGCGCGGCCCCACAGAGCAGCCTGTCAAAGACAGAGCCAGTATTAACGGAAGGATCCGAATCGAGTTATACATGAGTGGCTTCCAATACATCTCTATCGTCCTCCATGGAGCTGTGCCTGCCTGCTACAGCCAGATTTTTCCCTGAAAGTTTGCGCAAAGTCACATAGAAAACGGGAGTGAGAAACAGCCCAAATAATGTCACGCCGAGCATGCCGGAAAATACAGTGATGCCGGTGGCAGCGCGCACTTCGCTTCCCGCACCGTGTCCCAGCAATAAAGGAACCGAGCCTGCGATGAACGCAATCGACGTCATGACGATAGGGCGCAGACGCAGGCGGCAGGCTTCGAGCGCGGCTTCCACAGTGCCTATTCCCTGAATCTCGAGCTCGCGCGCAAATTCAACGATCAGGATGGCGTTTTTGCAGGCCAGGCCCATCAGTACAACCAGGCCTACTTGGACGAATACGTTGTTGTCGCCGCCCGTCAGCCAAACGCCAAGCAGAGCTGCACACATGCATACCGGCACAATCAGGATGACTGCAAGCGGCATGGTCCAGCTCTCATACAGGGCAGCAAGCACGAGGAATACAAGCATGACCGCAAGCGGGAACACAATTGCCGCCGCGCCACTCTGCGTCACTTGCTGATAACTCAGATCGGTCCACTCCAGCACCATGCCTCGCGGCAACACCTTATTGGCGATTTCCTGAAGCTTCGTGATGGTCTGTCCGGACGAAAGAATATGCGGGTCTGCATCGCCGATCAGATCGGCGGCAGGATAACCGTTATAGCGCATCACCGGATCGGGCCCGTAGGTTGGAGTAATCGTCACCAGCGAACCGACCGGCACCATCTCGCCACGCGAATTCCGCACACGCAGATTACCGATGTCCTCTTCACGCTGGCGAAACGTCGAGTCAGCTTGCACCATGACGCGGTAGACGCGGCCAAATATGTTGAAGTCGTTGACATAGGCTGAGCCCAGGTATGTCTGCATCGTATTGAACAGATCCGTCAGATCCACCCCTTGTGCCTTGACCTTGTCTCGATCCACCTTTACTTCAAGCTGCGGCGTATTAGCCTGGTAAGAGCTGACAGGAAAGGTCATGCCCGGGGTCTGTGCAACCGCACTTTGAAAGGCAACAACAGCATTCTGCAAGGCGCCATATCCAAGCCCGGCGCGGTCCTCCAGATACAGCGAGTAACCCGAGCCGTTGCCCAGGCCCTGAATGGGAGGCGGCAAGAGTGAATAGGCATATCCACCTTGGATCGTGGAAAACTTGGCGGAGAGTTCTTTATTGATTTCGATTGCGCTTCGTTTGCGCTCATCAAACGGCTTAAGGATGATGTAGGTCGCGGTGAGGTTCGGCGTGTTGGCTTGTTGCAAAGCGTTGAACCCGGCATTGCCCATTACCTTTTCGACGCCTTCCACCTTGTCTCCCATCTCGACCAGCTTGTGCGTAACCTCTTCTGTACGGGCCAGTGATGATCCTTCAGGCAGTTTGGCTCCCGCAAAAAGGTAAAGCTTGTCCTGCGTTGGGATAAACCCCGTCGGCACTTTATGGAATAACAAGAACGTAACCGCGAGAAGCCCCGCGTAGACAAGGAACACCACTCCGCGCAACCTTAGCGAGTGGCCTACCGTGCCGTGGTAACGATCGGAACTGCGCTGAAAGAATCGGTTGAATGGCCTGAAAAACCAGCCCAATGCCCTGTCGATGCCTCGCGCGAGCGCGTCTTTTGGGGCGTCGTGGCTTTTCAGCAATTTTGCCGCCAGCGCCGGAGACAACGTCAACGAATTGATGGCGGAAATTATGGTCGAGATCGCAATCGTGACTGCAAACTGTTTGTAGAACTGGCCGGTAACGCCGGTAAGGAACGCCATCGGCACAAACACAGCGCATAACACCAATGCAATAGCTACAATGGGGCCGGAAACTTCCCTCATTGCCTGGTGTGCGGCTGCGCGCGCATCCAATCCCTGCGCAATGTTGCGTTCGACATTTTCGACGACGACGATGGCGTCGTCCACGACAATGCCAATCGCCAGCACCATCCCAAACAGCGTCAATGTATTGATGGAAAAGCCCAACAGGTACAACCAGGCGAAAGTGCCAACAATCGAAACCGGCACTGCAACCAGCGGAATGATCGAAGCACGCCAGGTCTGCAAAAACAGGATCACCACGATCACAACCAGCAATACTGCCTCTGCCAGCGTATGTTCTACTGCGCGAATCGATTCGCGTACAAATACGGTTGGATCCCAGATGGGGCTATACGCCATGCCTTGAGGAAAGCTTTTGGACAGCTCATCCAGCTTTGCATAGACCGATTTTGCGACGCCAAGCGCATTCGCTCCCGGTGTCAGAAAAATGCCAGCCGCCACTGCGTCGTCGTTGGTGTCGGCGTGAAAAGTCATGGTGTAATCTCCGGAGCCGAGTTCCACCCGTGCCACGTCCGAGAGATGTACGATCTGACCATCAGCGCCGCTTTTCAACACAATGTTGCCGAACTCCTGCTCACTGCGAAGACGCCCGCGCACGTTGATCGAGATGAGAAAATCCGCTGACTGAGGAGAAGGTGGCGCGCCAAGTTGACCGGCTGAAACCTGAACGTTCTGCTCACGAATGGCGTTGAGCACGTCCGTGGTGGTCAGGCCGCGCGAGGCAAGACGGTTCGGATCGAGCCAAATGCGCATCGCGTAGTCGCCGGAACCTATCATCTGCACGTCGCCAATACCGGGCAGGCGCGACAGCTCGTCCTTAATATGAAGAACAGCGTAATTCCTCAAATACAGCGAATTGTAGCGATGGTCAGGAGAGGTGAAGTCCACGTACATCAATGGCGTAGGCGATTGCTTCTGTGTCGTGACGCCATAATCACGCACTGCTTCCGGCAACCTTGACTGGGCTTGCGCGACGCGGTTCTGCACGCGCACTGCGGCGGTATCCGGATCGACACCGGGGCGGAAGGTGACCACCACCTGAAGGCTGCCGTCAGAGCCGCTGACCGACTTCATATACATGATGCCTTCAACGCCATTGATCGCTTCTTCCAGCGGCTCCGCCACCGATTCTGCGATCTCTTTCGGATTGGCGCCCGGATAATTTGCCCGAACCACGACGCTCGGCGGTATCACCTCGGGATATTCGCCCGAGGGCAGAATCGGAATGGCTATCAACCCAAGCGAAAAGATAATGATCGACAACACAACCGCAAAGATCGGACGATCAATAAAAAAACGGGAGAAGTCCATGTTCTTAGATCCTTACTTTGCTGCTATCTGAGACGCGGCAGGCGATGCGGAGGAGGAAGCATCCATCGCGGTATCCTTCGGCGTGACGGGCACGCCCGAATAGAAGATCTTCTGCAGGTTCGTCACAATCACCTTGTCATTCGAAGCCAGGCCGGACTGCACCAGGCGAAGCCCATCGACGAGAGGGCCAAGCGTGACATCTTTACGGAGCGCCTTGCTATCAGGTCCAAGTACATAGACATATTTGCGGTCCTGATCGGTCATTACGGCTTTATCGTCGATCAGTATGGCCTGCTGCTCGGCCTGGTTCTGGAGCTGTACACGCGCATACAAACCGGGCGTAAAGATGTGGTCGGGATTGGCCATCACAACGCGCGCACGAATCGTACCTGTCGATGGATCGACCGTATTGTCCAGAAAATCTATACGTCCCACATGCGGGAAGCCCGTCTCGTTTGCCAAAGCGACACGTACGGGATTTTCCGCGTTTACGCGCTCGCCTTTACCGGTGCGACTCTTGTACCGCAAATAGCTCTGCTCGTCGCAATCGAAATAGACATAGACCGGGTTCTGCGAAACAACCGTAGTCAACACAGTCTGGTCTGCCTGCGCCAGATTGCCGGCCGTGAGCTGGGCACGGCTGACCCGCCCATCGATCGGAGAGCGCACCTCGGTGAATCCCAGATTCAACTCTGCCGTCGCCACCGCAGCCTCTGCCGCGTGGACGTTTGCGATACTCTGGCTCAGATCTGAAGTCCGGTTTTGGTACTCCTCGCGCGAGATTGCCTTGGCCGAGTCCAGCGTCTGCGCGCGCTGCTCCTGTATCTTGGCAAAGTCTGCCACGGCGCGGGCATGATCGAGCGCAGCCTTTGCGCTTTCAAGAGCATCGCGGTACGGACGCGGATCGATGACAAACAGCAACTGGCCGCGCTTCACGGTATCGCCTTCGCGGAAGACAAAACGATCTACATAACCGGTGACCCGCGGACGAACATCGACATATTCCACAGCCGCGACACGGCCATTGAATTCATTCGAGAGCCGCACCTCACGCGATATGACGGAAGCAACACCAACCTCCGGCGGAGGAGAAGAAGCAGCGCTCACCGGATGTTTACAACCCGCCGCAAGCAGAACAAGCCCAAGCGCGCAAACACTTTTCAGCAGAGGACGTATCAGAGCAATTTGTCTTTCAAGGCTTTGCAAAGTAGTTTCTCCATATTGGTCGGCGGAAGCATTTCGGGTACGGATGCGGCTTTTTATACGGATCTAACGACACATAATTTTCAAATCTTTTACTTGCATAATTAGACAGCGCTAAAAATCAAGAGTGCCTTTGAAAGGCAAAGTGATCTGGAGAAAAATTCTTATTTGTAAATGTCTTTGCGTTCGATGCGGAAGGTGGTAGCCGACGATTCTTTTTTCGTCAGGAAAAAGAAAAATCTCATTTTAATGCAAATATTGCTGCTCACCGGAAGTCATTAAAGGATGCAATGACTCTGCCGCAGGATTCAAGACGAATTGGCTTTCGGTGAATTTCCGTATAATGCTCTCCATGACAGGTATATCAAGTATTGACTTGAAAAATGAGCATGCTTGTCGCACGCAGGGGGATCGACTGCTCCTGCGGCTAAAAATCAATGGCCCGCAAACCGCTTCTGATCTGGCTCTTTCGCTCAAGATCACCGGCGAAGCGGTTCGTCAGCAGTTGCAAAAACTGGCGGCGGATGGCCTCATCAAGTTTCAATCAGAGAAAAAGGGGGTCGGGCGCCCCTGCCAGAGATGGAAGCTGACGAAACTAGGCGAGGGAAGATTTTCCGATGCTCATAGCCTGATTACGGTGCAACTCATCCAGGGGATTCGAGAAGCTCTTGGTGATGGAGCCCTCAACATCATCCTTCGTTTCAGGGAAGATGAGATGGAGATGGCATACCGCGACGCTCTTGCAGATGCCGCGACCTTGTCGGCTCGTATACAACGGCTCGCAGATATCCGGAATCTCGAAGGATACATGACGGAGTGGCACGAAGAAGCCGATGGCACATTTCTGTTTATCGAAAATCATTGTTCCATTCAGGCTGCAGCCACAACCTGCCCGGGATTCTGTCGGTCAGAACTTACTCTCTTTCAGAGATGCCTGCGCGGGGACAACATCCGCATAGAACGAGTGGAACACATACTGTCCGGCTCAAGACGATGCGCCTATAAAATATGGCCGTCCTCGCATAACGGCTGAAGCAATGATGCAAAGGCGACTGTCGAGCGGATACCGTCACGGTACAACGCAGAATGAGCGTCTAACCCTGAGCAACGCGAATAACCTGGCGGTAGCTCTCCTCGATTTCTAGGGACTAGCAGGAGTCTGATTGAAAAATCCGCGTGGCGGGCCGAGAGGCCGCATCTGCTCCATGCAATGGTCGGGGAGAGAGGATTTGAACCTCCGACCCCCTGGTCCCGAACCAGGTGCTCTACCAGGCTGAGCCACTCCCCGATACGTGTGGTTGGCATTTGCGCGAAAAAGTATTCCTGGTCAATGCTCTCTTATGCGCAAACTTTATTCAGTTTACCAGAAGTTTGCTCTGGCAACAGGCTAGCTTTTCTGAATTGGGAGATACCGCCGGCCCACAATCTGATATTGACCCGATAGAACGCGAGCGATTGCCTCACCATAAGCAATATGCTCTTGTTCCAGAATACGATCAGCCAGGGAGTGATCGTCGTCCTCATCCAGCACCGGCACAGTTTTTTGCAGCACGATCACCCCATGATCCAACTGCTCATCGACAAAATGCACCGTGCAGCCGGCTACCTTGACCCCATACGCCAACGCCTGCTGCTGCGCGTCCAGGCCTGGAAAAGCAGGCAGCAGCGATGGATGGATATTGAGAATACGCTGCGGAAATGCAGCGACAAACTCCGGTGAGAGCAGGCGCATATACCCTGCCAGGCAGATCAAATCGACTCCATGCTCTTTCAAGCACGCAATGATCTCAGCATCGTGTTCTGCGCGCTTGCGGCCACGCGCTTCAATCGCAACAGCAGGAAGACCACGCTCACGAGCAGCCGCCAACCCTGCCGCCTCTGCTTTATTCGAGATAACCACTGCTATCTCTGCGTTCTGTAATTTCCCGCCGGCGATTGCATCCGCAATAGCGATGAAGTTTGACCCGCGCCCTGAGAGAAGAATGCCGAGCCGCTTCCGCCCGCTCACTGATAGATCACCTTGCGATCGCCCTTCACCGTCTTGCCGATCACATAAAACTTCTCATTGGCGCGTTCCAGCAGCGACTTCACGCGCTTAAATTTATCCGCCGGAATAACCGCAATCAAACCAATGCCGAGATTGAACGTCCGCAGCATTTCGTCCTGCGGAACATTGCCCAACTCATGCAGATGCTCAAAAATCGGCAGTACAGGCCAGCTTCCCAGCTCAACGACAGCAGAAATGTTCTTCGGCAGGATGCGCGGCAGATTTTCCGTAATACCGCCGCCGGTAATATGCGCCATGCCGTTCACGTAATCGCTTGCCGTGAGCTTTTTAATTACGTTTAGATAGCTGCGATGCGTCTTCATCAGCGCGGCGCCCGCTTTTTCCTTCAGCGCATTCACGTATTGATCGGCTTTATATCCAGCCACCTCAAAAAACAGCTTGCGCGCAAGCGAATATCCATTCGTATGCAATCCGGTCGATGGCAAACCGATAAGAACATCGCCGGCCTGAATTTTGGATCCGGTAATAATCTTGTCGCGCTCTACCACGCCAACAATAAAGCCGGCCAGGTCATACTCTCCATCGGCATAGAAACCCGGCATCTGGGCGGTTTCGCCGCCAATCAATGCGCAGCCGTTTGCGCGGCAGGCATCCGCCAGACCGGTCACAATCTTCTCAGTCACTTCGCCGTCAAGGCGGCCCGTCGCCAGATAATCCAGGAAGAACAGTGGAACCGCGCCCTGAACAGCGATGTCGTTTACGCAGTGATTTACCAAATCAGCGCCCACTGTATGGTGGATGCCGAGCTCAAACGCAACTTTTAGTTTCGTTCCCACGCCGTCGGCGCTGGAAACCAGCACGGGCTCTTCATATTTCGCCGTATCCAGCTTAAAGAGGCCGCCAAAACCGCCAATCTCGCTCAATACACTGCGGTTGAAGGTCTTTTGCGCAAGATACTTGATGCGTTGCTTGGCACGGTCGCCGCTGCTGATATCGACCCCGGCATCGGCATAGGTTACCGGAGAGTTCGTCATGCTGGATTTCTGGTCTGACAAGGCAATTCCGTTTTCGTTGAAATTTAGGAGGTGGAAAGCTCAGTTTAGCATCCAGGCACTTCCCTGGAATCCTTTTTGGCTCTTATCCCCGAGAGAGGCGCGCCCGCAGGCCCTCCCTTCAACAATGATCAATTTTCCACATATTCATACCTTCTAAAAAAAATCAATCTTATCTCGAATTATTTGGCGAACCACTCTCACTTATAGATACGCTAAGTGCAGCGCTTCTGCGCCTTAATGGAGAAACCCATGAAACAGTCGATTCTTACCCGTTCTGCAGTCTATGCCTCCCTCCTTGCCATCGCCATTATCGGCACAGCAAATTTTGGCCCTGGCAATGGAATCCCCTGCCCCATCGGACGTGGCGGAAACGGCATAATCGCTCGCGCAAGTTTTGGACCCGGCAACGGCATTCCCTGCCCCATCGGCCGTGGCGGTACACGTGCTTAGTCCTATCCCACGCGCATTTTCATTCCTTGCATGATTGAAAATGCGCGTAACATGCCTGTATGAAAGTGTCGCTGTTTGACGACATATTGTGGGCAGCGAGTTTTGCAGGAAACCTTACTCTGTTTCTTGTGCTTGTCCTTCGCGGACGATGGCGCCAATATCCCGTTTTCACTGCATGGATGGGCTTTTACGTTGTAGAAAGCATCGCTGCATACGCTATCTACAGCTATGCTCCGAAAATCTATGCGACGGCATATTGGAGCATGTTTGCCATCGATTTTCTTCTTCAGATAGCTCTCGTGTTTGAGATTGCCCGCATCGTGCTCGCGCCTACCGGAACCTGGGTGCGCGATGCTCGTGCCAGGTTTTTTCTTTGGGGATCTGCCGGCACACTGGTTGCAGCAGGCCTGACGATCGCCGTTCATCCTCTCGTCCGCCATTCGACAGATACCTGGGGAATACGCGCTTTTCTCTTCACCAGCCTGCTTTTTTGCGAGCTTTTTCTTGCCATGCGGCTTCTTGCACAAAAACTGGGGCTGGTTCCTCGAAATTATGTCATGGGCCTGGGCACGGGGTTGATGATCTGGGCCCTGGTTTCCGTAGGCGTGGATACAGCGCACAGCTACTTCGGCGTCTCGCATCCTACTGATTTCACAATACTTGAATACGTCCGCACCTCTTCCTTTATTTTTGCTGTTTTCTACTGGATCATCACCTTCTGGGCCACAGAGCCCGAACGTAAGCCTCTTTCTCCGGAAATGCGGAATTATCTAGTTGCTTTGCACGCAAAGGTTCAATACGATTCTTCGCAGGTTAGCAGTGTTCAAAATCTACGTTGAGAGCTGGCCGTGATTGCGCTTCTTCTTTGTTGTTTGATTTTTCTTGCGGGCGGTCTGATTTATACACAAATCAGCGCACACCGTCTGCGCTCCATCACCTGGGAAGATCTGGTAGCCCGGATGCAGCCTCTTTCTGCCCGAGGGCTCGAGCTCATTGCCCTCGATAACCTGCAGCCCAAAGCAAATCAGGCTCAGCTTGAACCGGACCATCTGTGGGGGCTCGTTGGTGGCACCAGCGGGCTGCAAAAGATGCGCAGCAACGCAGATCTCCTCATAGCTTTGGCAGCATACGTACAGCGCTGGAATTTTGAAGAAGGCGTTATCGTCACCGAGCGCATGCGTCATGATGCGCTTCAGCTAAAGCGCGCCATTTTCAAGCTTCGCTTTGAGATGCTCATCCGCCGGCACCAGATACGTACGCCCTTTTATATCCAGCAGGCAGCCTCTGCCTACTACCTGATGACCCGTCGCGTGCTCGCATTGTACGAAACCAGCCACGCCGGACTTCTTCCCCGTTTAGCCGAAGTACTTTAGGGTGTATCGACATGTAGGAGCGGGCGGCGTTGCTGGAGAAAACCGGGTCAGACAAGGCGGAGGCTGAAGGCTTTGGTGGTTCCAAAGTCGAGGCCGACAACGCAGTATGACCCGGTTTTCTCCGCAACCCGAAGGGACAGGGCCCATTTTCCTCATCTCTTTGTCGCTCGTCGCTAAGATACACCCGGTATCTGTCCCTCCTCGCTTCTTGATCTAAGCAAAATGGGCTCTCGTCGCTACCCACTCCTATATGTCGATACACCCTTAATTCCTCTTATTCCGGCGCATCACCCTATACTGTAGGGTGATGCGACCAGTCCGGCAATCTTCCGATCTCCAACTTCGTGCTGAAAAACTTTTCCCCGGTGGAGTAGATTCGCCGGTCCGCGCCTTTCGCGCCGTGGGCGGAAATCCGCCTTTCGTCGTCAGGGGCAAAGGCGCCTATTTGTGGGACGCGGACGGAAACCGGTATATCGACTATTTCGGCTCCTGGGGGCCGATGATCCTTGGTCACGCCTTTCCGCCGGTGATTGACGCTATCCAAAAGGCAGCGGCAAATAGCGCAAGTTTCGGAGCCTCTACCCAGTCGGAAGGCGATCTGGCTGAGCTTGTCACAGATGCCTTCCCATCCATCGAAAAGCTGCGCTTTGTCAGTTCAGGGACCGAAGCCACCATGTCGGCCATCCGGCTGGCCCGCGCCTTTACCGGGCGCAATTATGTCATCAAGTTCGAGGGCTGTTATCACGGTCATTCCGATGGCCTGCTGGTAAAAGCCGGATCCGGCGTGGCTACTTTCGGCATTCCGGGCTCTGCCGGTGTGCCAAACGAAGTCGTGCGTTATACGCTGGCGCTGCCATTCAACGACATCTCTGCGGTGGAAGCGGCCTTCGCCGAACATCGCGGCGAAATTGCCTGCATCATCCTCGAGCCGGTCGTTGGCAATATGGGCTGCGTTCCTCCCGCAGATGGTTATTTACAGGCTCTGCGCGAGATCACGCGTCAGGAAAATGCACTGTTGATCTTCGATGAGGTCATGACCGGTTTCCGTGTTGCCTATGGCGGAGCACAGGACCTGTATGGCATCGAGCCGGATATAACGACTCTAGGCAAAATTATCGGCGGGGGCCTGCCCTGCGGCGCCTTCGGCGCCCGTGCGGAGATCATGGACCTGCTTGCGCCGCTCGGCCCGGTCTACCAGGCAGGAACTCTCAGCGGCAATCCCCTCGCCATGGCCGCCGGAATTGCCACTGTCGGCTATCTGAAAGAGCACCGCGGCGAGGTCTATGCAAAGCTCGAAAAATTAAGCGCCACCGTGGCCGATGGCATTGCAAAAGCAGCAGCGGAATCAGGCGTTCCACTGACCACAAACCGCGTAGGCTCCATGTTTACCTGGTTCTTTACACAGAACAGAGTCACCGATTTTGAGTCGGCCTCTACCTCTGACGCCGCGGCCTTTGGCCGCTTCCATCGCGCCATGCTCGATCAGGGCATCTGGCTGCCGCCCTCACAGTATGAGGCGGCATTCCTCAGCACCTCCCATACCGCCGAGGATATTGCTGTAACCATCGACGCGGCCCGGAAGGCTTTTGCCTAAAGCTGATTTCGGCTTTTTTGTTAGTCTTTTTATAGGGACTCGATGTTTCGAACAAAAAGCAAACCGCGCCAGATAGCCTGTCTTTTCACGGTGCTCCTTGCTTTTTCTACGATAGTGATGGCGCGAGCCCATGCAGAGGATGACGACGATGCGGCAGATGCCGGTAATCGCTTGATCGTCATGGCCGATATCAACCATGACGGCGTACCCGATCTCGTAGAAGCCTTGCCGCCGACGAGCGAATCTGATGGGCGAGGCATACTGCAAGTCACTCTAGGACGTTCCGGCAGCGGATTTCTGCCGCCTGCTTCCATGCCCGTTCTGGACAGTAAGCCACGCGCCATTGCCGCTGCCGATTTCAATCGTGACGGCATCCCCGACGTAATCGTAGGCGATGACGATGGCCGTTTGATGCTCTTCCTAAGTGATGGAACAGGAACTTTAACGCCTGCCGGTGACCTCGCTCACTTCGACTCCGTTGTTTCCGTAGCTGTAGCGGACTTCAACCGTGACGGCATTCCCGATATCGTAGTTTCCGACTGGCGCGCCAGCGTCGTTACTGTGCTGCTCGGTACAGCAAACAGCTCCTATAAACAGGGTTGGACCTTCCCTATGCGCATGCCGGGAACCTCTCCTCATGTCATGGCCGCAGATTTTAATGGCGACGGCATTCCCGATCTGGCCGTCATCTATGACAGCGATGATGGCGACACCTACGATGTGAAAACCGGAAATGGCGATGGCGGCTTCACCGATGCGCCAAAATTGAGCCTCGTTCGCGATCCAAACTCTCACTGCGCAACTTAGAACGCATCGACCTATAGCAGATTGCTGCCTGAAAAATTGTCGTCCTGAGCGAAATCGAAGTACCTGCTTTTCTTTTAGTTCCTCCGACCCTAATCGATCAGATCGCGCCCCTTTATACATTCTTTACAGCTTTTCTACGGACTTTTTATTGGCTTCCACGTTCCACTAAGAACATTGGAGTCAAATAGAGTGCGTAAGCAATTCCATTCCATCATTCTCGGCCTTAGCTTTTTCTCCATAGCCATTCCTCATCCCATCGAGGCTCAATCGGCGGTCAATACCGCTCAAACAGCGCAGAGCAGAAACTTTATACAGCGCCTCGGTGATGCCTATTGGGCGGATTGGACAGCCAAACCAAATCCCGATGCCCCGCAGCCTGCGCGGCGTGGAAATCCTGCGCCGCTCGATTCACCGCCCTTTCCAAGCAGTGATTTTTCCGTGGGAGGCACAGCCGTCATCGGCGCTCCCGACACGCAGACATACATCCTCATGCAGGCGCTCAACGAAAATCACAGCCGCATAAAAATCTATGGATGGTTCAATGGCGGCTTTAACGTCAGCACATCCAATAAAGGCGATGGAGCCAACGCACCCGCCGCTTACTACGTAAACCCGAATCGCATCACACCCGACCAGCAGATTCTCTACATCGAGCGCCTGCCGGATACCGTGCAGCACGATCACATCGACTGGGGCTTTCGCATCGCCCAGCTCTATGGCCAGGATTACCGCTACACCACCGCCAAAGGCATACTCTCGCAGCAGTTGCTGGCGCGTAACCAGGAATACGGCTACGACCCCGTCATGGTCTACGCCGACATCTACATCCCGCACGTCGCACAGGGCATGAACATCCGCATTGGCCGCTATATTTCTCTGCCCGACATTGAAGCGCAGCTCGCGCCCAACAACTACACCTATTCCCACTCGCTGCTTTACACAGTTGACCCATACACGCAAACCGGCATCGTCGGCAGCATCAAGCTGAATGATCACTGGCTGGTACAAGCCGGCATCAGTGCCGGCAACGACGTCGCGCCCTGGGTGCGCGATGCCAAACCGACTGGCACAGCCTGCGTCGATTACACCTGGAGCAAAGGCGGCAACGCGCTTTACACCTGTGCGAACTCAGTCAACTCCGGCAAGTATGCCTACAACAATGTGCAGAGCTTCTACGAGACGTGGTACCACGTCTTCAATCCGCACTGGCACACCGCAACCGAGGCCTGGTACATGTACGAACGCAACGTTCCCAACATCGCTGGCAACGTAGCCAATCCCGTGCCCACGGAAACCGGAGCCAACGGCGCATTCTGCTCCGCGGGAGAAAAAACCTGCTTTGCCCCGGAAGTCGCCGTCGTCAATTACCTGGAGCACGAGATCAACACCCACAACTACATCTCAATTCGCAACGAATTTGTCGACGACATCAAAGGCCAGCGCACCGGCTACGCCACAACATACTCGGAACATCTCATCAGCTACGGCCACTGGATCGGCTCTACCATCCTCTTCCGTCCCGAGCTGCGCCTCGAACATTCCTACCAGCTGCGCGCCTATGATCTCGGCACCAAGAGCACGCAGTTCATTGTGGCGGGCGACGTCACATATCACTTCTGAAAAACTCAACTCTGCCGCTACGCAAAAAGCGCCATCTTCTAAAAGAAGATGGCGCTTTCCATAATCGGCCAAAAATTTACTTTGCCGTGCCTGAAAGCGCGTTACGAATCATCTCTGCAGCCTGGTCTCCCTGCAGATTTGCCCCTTCCGAATTAAAGTGAACGGCATCCTGGTGCAGATCACCATGCTTCATCATCAACGCATGCTGGTCATCCACAGCTATACCGGCCTTGCGAACAAACTCCAGCGCAATGGCATTCCGCGCCTCCACGCGTTCATTCGTCGCGCCGCCAGTAGCATCCGAACGCACCGGTGTAGTATTCGCCCAGATCAGCTTGTCATTCTTTGACACAACAGATCGCACAGCTTTCAGAAACGATGGAAACGCAGCCCTATACTGCTCTTCCGTATATCCCCAGCCATGCATGCCGTTATTGAAATGTACCACCGCAAACGGCACATTCTCGAGCTTCGTAAATTCTGCAATCTCCCTGGGCAAGCGCGGATCGCCCACCGAAATCGACGACGACATCAGATACACATTCGCCACTCCTGCCAGATCCTTCGTCACTTCCGGAAAGTAGTTTCGCGTAATCGAGTCGCCCAGCAGCAAAACATTCGGCAGATGCGCATCCACATGCGCCGGTCTCACCTCCCACGTCCATTCAATCTCTTCCGGAATCGACACAGCCTTCTGCGCGAAACTCACACTCGATGCGCAAAGCAGAACCGCAATCGCGACCAACGTTAGGCCACGAAAAAAACGAGATATATCCACCATGCAACCAAGAATACAAAACCAAAGACCGAATGATCTGTAGATTGGTGGAGCTAAGCGGGATCGAACCGCTGACCTCCTCGTTGCGAACGAGGCGCTCTCCCAGCTGAGCTATAGCCCCTTTTCAGGCGGGAATTACTCTAATGATTTTAACAGCGTGCCGTAGATTCGCAAAGTGCAGCCGACCCGCTCAGGAGCGCACCGCGCAGTTTTCCCGCACTGCCGCCGCCAAAGCCTCCAGAAACGCCTTTGCCTGCTCTTGCGGAACCTGCCCCTGCGCCATATCTGCCGAACCGCCCCCGCGCAATCCCAGCCGCGCAAGCGCTTCTTTCATCACATTTCCTGCGTGAAAATCCAGGTCGCGGCTACGCCCCAGTACCACCGTCGCCGTCTCTTTCTGCGTGGAAGCGAACACCGCTATCGTTTGCGGCACAGTAGCCACCAGCCGCGACGCAAGCAGCTTTACGTATTCCGCATCCCGATCTGCAAAACTACGGCGCACCACGCGAAGATGATCGACAATCTGCTCTTCGACCGCCAGCCGAGCCACATGGTAATTCACCAGATCCTCGCGTAGCCGCTGCTGCTCTTTCGCTTTCGCCTTTACATCCGCAAGCAAACGTTCCACGCCGGAGAAGACCTCCGCCTGCGAGGTTGAAAGCAATGCCGCAGTGCGCGCCAGCTCAGAAAAATCCTGTCGCGCAGCAGTTACAGCACGCAGCCCGCAGACATACTCAACACGCACGCCTTGCCGTACTTTCTCAATACTGCGAATGAACAACCCGCCAATCTGCCCCGTCGAGCGCACATGTGTTCCCCCGCAAGCATTCAGATCATAGTCGGCAATTTCAATCAGGCGAATCGTCCCTTCGCGCTCCGGCAGTTTGCGCAACGCGCCGGCGGCAAGCATCGCCTCCGCTTCACTGCGATCTACTGTGCGCACCGTTACAGCGCGATCTTCCGCGATACGTTCATTCGCAATGCGCTCAACGCGCTCCATGCTATGCTGCGCCAACCCATCCACCGCAAGATCGATGGTGGAAGATGTCTCTCCGAGATGAAAGGAAACCGTAGGGGCCTGCAGCTCATGCAAAAACACCGCCGAAAGCAGGTGCTGGCCCGAGTGTTGCTGCATGTGATCGAGACGCCGCTCCCAATCAATTTCGCCCGCCACTTCCGTGCCCGCCAACAGTGGCTTAAGCGTTTGGTGCCACACTTCGCCGTGTTCGTCTTCTTCTACGCCCACAACCGGAACTTCCAATACCGCTCCGTTACGCGAGGTCGCTCGCAACGTGCCTAGATCATGCGGCTGTCCGCCACTGGTTGGATAGAACGCTGTGCGATCCAGTGCGATCTGCCAGATCGATTGCCCATCGGTACGGGAAAGCTCGCGGATATCGGCAATCTGCGTAGTAAATGTGCGCAGATGCGAATCAGAATAATAAAGGCGTTCCACCATGCAGAAAATGACCCCACAGGGCCTGCAATTCCGGCCCCAGTGAGATCATTTTAAGTCATCTTCATTTTCGCCTCTGCTCGGCAGCAATCGTCACTCATAGCCAGCATCAGGCCGCCTGCCACTTCCACCGCGCCAATCAGGCGAGTCAAATTGGGTCTTTCTTTCAGGAATTCCATCAACCCCTGCCATGAGGACGGACCCATCTGCCACTCGCCGGCATAGCGACTGGGTTGCACCATTCCCATCATCCCATCGCCAATCAACAACATAGCCCCGAAATCCTTCCAACGTGACAGATTCACTGTGGCCACCTCCTGTCCCGTTTGAGCAGAATATCCGGCTACTTCGTTGCCTCCACTGCCGGAAAGCTAAAATCAGGCCAACTATTTGCGCCGAATTGCGTTTATACCTGCAGACGTTATGCGCCGCGCCCTTGCAATTTTCGCTTTTGCCCTGCTCCTGTTTCCGCTCCGCTCCTATGCCCAGCTGGACGATTCCTGGATTCCCCGCAACATGGACGCCGTGAGCCAACATGCCTCCTTTCGTACCGACTTCACTTTTGATCGCACCATGCTGGCGCTGGCAAACAACTTTATCGATGACGAGGACACCCGCCGCGTCGTCGCCAGACTAAATGGCATCTCCGTGCATGTTTACAAATTCTCCGTGCCCGGCCTTTACGATCCGTCCAGCCTGGAAGCGGTGCGGCAGCAATATCGTGATCGCGGATGGAAGCATCTCGTAACCGCACAGGCCAGCCCTACTCACGCTTACGACCAGGGCCGCACCGATGTATGGATACGTTTCGAGCACGCCAATGTGGAAGGCGCCGTCATCATGCTAGCCAGCCCCACGAACATCAATCTGATAGCCATCGACGGTACTCTAAGCCCTCTCGACCTGCTCCACCTGCGCGGACACTTCGGCATCCCCCGCTTCACCGGAGATCAACTGCAACCCCAGAATCCATAACCCCAAAATGCACGAAGAATCGCAATAAACACCGTCATCGGAGCGAACCCTGAACGAAGTGAAGAGAAGTCGAAGAGCATGCCCTAAGCTTGCCGAAGCGATCTGACGAATATCTTGCAGCTTACCTGAACAAAGTCCATGGATTTGTGCGAAGCCGAACAAGTTCGGCCACTGCCCCATCCTGAATGCATGCCCTAAAACTGAGCCCTGAATTAGGCTCCCCTCGTAAGTCGTTAAAAATCGACCTTAAGCAGAATCAATAAGATAGCGGGGGATGGTCCCCGCTATCTTATTGAAAAATAAGCACCAGAAAAAATAGGGGGAGGGGGGTACTCCCCCTTACCGCACCCGCCATTTGCTGGAAAGCGCTGCCAGCTTTTCATCCAGCGTAGCTGCCTGCGGCTTGGGCGGAAGTTTCGGCTTCGGTGCCGGACGCCCCGCCGGTTCCATCAGTGCCTTCATGGACAGCGAAATGCGCTTCGTTTTGGCATCCGCGCTGAGCACTTTCACCTTAACGATCTGCCCCGCTTTTACCGCTTCCGACGGCTCCTTGATGAAGCGATTGGATAGCTCGCTGATGTGAACCAGCCCGTCCTGATGCACTCCGATATCGACGAAGGCTCCGAATTTGGTGACGTTGGTGACGACGCCCTCAAGCACCATGCCCGGCTGGACGTCGGCGATCTCCTTCACATCCTCATGAAAACTGGGAGCAACAAATTTATCGCGCGGGTCGCGGCCAGGCTTGCGCAACTCTTCCAGGATGTCGTTCAGCGTAAAAGTTCCGGCGGAGAGATGACTCCGATCGACTTTCTCGAGCAGCTGTGGATTGCGGATGATCTCATCAATCGGTGTCTGCAGCGATTGCGCAATCTGTTCCACCACCGGATACGACTCAGGGTGAACAGCGGTCATATCGAGCGGGTTGTCGCCGTTCCGTATCCGTAAAAAGCCTGCCGCCTGCTCGAATGTTTTAGGACCCACGCCCGTAACCTCCAGCAACTGCGCGCGCGAACGGAAACGGCCATTCTGGTTGCGATGATTCACAATGTTGATGGCAGTACGCTCCGTCACCCCGGCGACGTAGCGTAGCAGCGTCCACGACGCAGTATTCAGATCAACGCCAACGCGGTTCACACAGCTCTCGATGACGTTTTCCAGCGATTCCTGCAGTTGACGCTGATCGACATCGTGCTGATATTGGCCAACACCAATCGATTTAGGATCGACCTTCACCAGCTCCGAAAGCGGATCCTGCAGTCGCCGGGCAATGGAGATGGCCCCGCGCACCGTGAGATCAAGATCGGGGAATTCCTGGCGGGCGATGTCGGATGCAGAGTAAACGCTGGCTCCCGACTCGCTGACGGTAACCGAAAAGATGTTCTGAAGCTGCTTTTCACGGAGGAAATCCCGCACAAAAGCATCTGTCTCACGCGATGCAGTTCCGTTGCCGATCGCAATAGCGCGAATGTTGTGCTGGCGCAGCAGAGATTCGATCTTCTGCGCCGCCTCGGCAACACCGTGTTTGGAGGTGTGTGGATAGATCACATCGTGAGCGAGAAGCTTCCCCGTTTCGTCGACGACAGCAACCTTGCAGCCTGTACGCAAGCCAGGATCGATGCCGAGTACTGAGATAGGACCAGCAGGCGGCGCAAGCAGCAGATGGTAAAGGTTGTCGCGAAAGACAGCAATGGCTTCAGTATCGGAGCGCTGCTTGAGCTCGAAGCGGATCTCAGCCTGGATGGATGAATTGAGCAGGCGCGTCCACGCATCTTCGATGGCAAGCTCGAGCTGGCGGGTCCAGTCTCCCGGCTGACGCAGAATATGCGATTGCATAACCGAGATGGCACGCTGAGCTTCCAGTTCGATGAGGAAGTAAAGCACGCTCTCGCTCTCCCCCCGGCGGATGGCCAGCATACGATGCGAAGGAATCGTCTTCACCGGCTCCTTGTACTCGTAATACATCTTGAATTTTTCTTGCTCGTCTTTGGCGTCGAGTGCCTTGCGGCAGATAACGACACCTTCGTCGAACATGAGTTGGCGCAGCGCTTTGCGAAGGTCAGCGCTTTCGCTGATCCACTCGGCAACAATGTGACGCGCGCCTTCAAGTGCTTCATCGACTGTGGCAACACCCAGATCGAGATTCACGAAGGTTTGAGCCAATGCGTCCAGAGCCTCCGGGCCGGGCTGCTGCTGCGCCCAGAGATACTGCGCAAGCGGCTCCAGGCCCTTTTCACGTGCGATCGTGGCCTTGGTTCGGCGCTTCGGTTTATACGGCAGGTAAAGATCTTCGAGCTCACTTTTGTCGAGCACCGCCTCGATTCGCGCCTTCAACTCGTCTGTGAGCTTGCCCTGTTCTGCGATAGAGCTAAGAATGGTGGCGCGCCGGTCCTCGAGTTCGCGGAAGTAAGCAAGCTTCTCCTGGATATCGCGGACCTGCACCTCATCCAGATTGCCGGTGGCCTCTTTCCGATACCGCGCAATGAAAGGTACCGTGCCCCCCTCATCAAGCAGCTCGATCACGGCAACAAGACCGCGGATTGGAATGTTCAGTTGTTGTGAAATGTGAAGAAGAATAGCCGGGGAAAGGTTTTTTGTATCGCTCATGAACTTTCTTTGTTCATGTTATAAGGACTGGAAGAGGAAATCATGTAGTCATTTATGTGGTCTATTCCGATAACAGTTTCACCTCGACTTAAAAGGTGCCGACTAACATGAAACCCAATAAAACCCGCAGCTAAGCAAAGCTTTAATCAAGGTACGCGGAAGCGGTTCTGTCTACAACGAGGACACAATGCAAATGTATATTTGCCTAAAAATTTTGGACGAGGAAAAGCCCCTCTCCACTCGATCCCGTCATCAAAACGGCTTTTTTAATTCTTCGAGATAGTCGGTACCTGCTGGCCGCAACCATTCAATTTTTACTTGTGGATTTGGTGCCGAAGAAGGGACTCGAACCCCCACACCCTTGCGAGTACATGGACCTGAACCATGCGCGTCTGCCAATTCCGCCACTTCGGCACGGGAAGAAGTCCAGCGCGATTGGCTGGACGAGCAGTATTTCTAGGTTACTTTGCCGCTAAAATTGTGTCAAACATGCTCAACGATGGAAATCTCTTTTCCGCAACATTCTCCAACCGCCGATCCCAGAAGTTTGTTTTAGCATCTGTACGAGAAAAGGATTTCTCTTTTAGGATAGCTGTCGAAAATGACACCAAATAATGCGTCCCCCCTCATTCCCACCGAAACAGCTTTACATCTGCGAAAAATCTCTCATGATTTGAGCAATGCGCTCGAGGTGATTCTGCAAACGAGCTATTTGCTTGGAACTGTGCAGCTTGATGAAAATGCTCGTCAATGGCAGCAACTGCTCGATCAGGGGGTGCAGCAAGCCACAAGCCTCAACGGAAAACTGCGCGAATTTATCCGCGCTCATAGCGAAAACGCCGCAGATTAAAATCAAATCTGCGGCGTTTTTGCATCAAAGAATGCTGTTTTAAACCAGTTTTGCATCCAGGGTGATTTCCGTGTTGCCCTTGAACAGGCGAGAAATCGGGCAGCCGTTCTTGGCATTCTGCGTCGCCGTCTCAAAAGCCTCCTGGCTGGCTCCCGGCACCTTGGCGCGAGTAACCAGGTGAATCGCCGTAATCGTGAATCCGGCATCGGTTTTCTCGAACTTTGCCGAAGCCGTCGTCTCCAGAGACTCAGGCGTCAAATTGGCATTGCCCAACTGGGCGCTCAACGCCATCGTGAAGCATCCGGCATGTGCTGCCGCGATCAATTCTTCGGGGTTAGTACCGATACCGTTTTCAAACCGAGTACTGAAGGAATACTGTGTATCCTTCAAAACGCCGCTCTGAGAGGAAATGACACCCTTGCCATCTTTCAGGCCGCCCTTCCAGACGGCGCTCGCTGTACGTTCCATAATTACTCCTTTCAGCAACTTCTTCGCGCTGCGTGCGCATTATCTTCCGATACAGCTTCGAGGATATCAATCGGCTTCGGTTCGCGTCGAATCTAAGCCGCGCCCATATTGTTTTTTCACCGGATATTTGCGTAATCTTGCAATGTGTATCCACAGGCTCCAAATACCGAACCTGCTTCTTCGACTGATCTGCAGCAGAAAAGCGTCTCCGTGGAGCATCATTCCGTATATTGCCCGAACTGTTCCACACAGCTAACCGGCTATCGCTGCAAGCTCGTCTGCACTCGTTGCGGATACTATTTGAGCTGCGCCGATTATTACTAATCCGCATTTTGCCGGCGCAACTGCTCGTTTTTATCCAGAAGCTCCACTACCAGGGCCTGAAGGTATAAATTTCTAGCCTCAAGCTCGGCTATTCGCTCCTCAAGAATGTGATCGTTATCGATCGTGCCTCTCATGGATGGCTCGATCGACGTATTTTCAGATGGATTCCACTTCCTTGGCGGCAGCATCAATAATCTCCGCAATTTTGCTTATCTGTTCCTTTGTTAAGTCCCCCTGCGCAAATCGCAGCTTCAGGGCCAGCTTAAAGTTGTGCATGGCGCGCATGATCTGAGGCGACCGTCCCCGGCCAAAAGCCAGGCCGACCTGCTCAATTCGCGCAAAAATAGCGTCCACCAGCGGCTTGTGAGATTTCAGCTCTTCCACTCCTGCTTCCGTAATGGAATACAGCTTTTTTGCGCCGTCGGTGGCCGCAACAGCAGCAAAACCCTCTTCCTCCAACATGGTGAGCGTGGGATAAACAACCCCGGGGCTGGGTGAGTAAACACCTGAAAGACGCTCGCCGATGGCCTTGATGATTTCGTAGCCATAACTCGGCTTTTCTGCAATTAGTTGCAGAATTACAAATCTTAGCTCGCCATTATCGAAAAGGCGTCCGCCTGCATCGCCGCCAAAACGTCGACCATGACGTCCCCAGACTTCTCCTATATCTCCGAAAAAGCCCTGCCGTCCTCCCCGAAAATGCTTTCCCCATCGCGGACCGCAAGCTTCATATTTTTCATATAGATGAGGTTCATGTTCTTTGTATCGAAACATATAAAATCCTTTCTAAGATCATTTAAGATATATCTGAAGATATATCGGAGTCTGCCCTAGATGCAACTTATTTTAGATATATCTTTCCCTGGAAATTCGCCCCATTTCAGCAACTTACCGCCGGAACGATTTTCGCAAAATCAATTATTCAAACTGGCGTCCTGATTTCAGGCTCACGCTTCGACGCTGTTCTGTATTTTGTGCAGCATCATGTTCGATCAAGTCTCCAGTCAGGAGATAGTAGCCATCTTCTTCTCTGGTTTTACCCGGGCCGCGGGCAATTGTTCCTTGAAACGAGTACCAGATGCCATGAACCTGACGGGTGGTAAAGCTAAGTTCCTGCCCTTGCATTGCTGTCTTATCGAAGAAAAAAGTCAAAGGAGTCCCGCTGTCGCTTTCTCCATCGCCCAGCCGCGAAATATAGCCGCTCAAATCCCCGAATTGTATGGTGATTTGAACGACTTCGCCTGAACGTCCAAGCATGTATTCACCGGACGCATCTTCGGGAATAAGTGAATTTGTACGCCTTTGCCTAACAACCACGGGGCGATCCATGGTATCCGGATCGCCGCGGTGATGCAGCGCAGGCCTGGAAGTGCTTTGTGCAGCCAGTAAGGAAGAAAGGAGAAGCGGTAAAGCCAGTATTCCGATACAGACTGCTTTTCGCTTCATGCCTCTCCTCTGTTACTGTCCTTTCTTGCGCGCTGATTCGAACTCGTCGCCCGGCTGCCAGCCAATGACGTGCGGCAGCGAAGATGCTTCCCACCCCAGAATGAGGCCGAATTGCGCCATTTTGCCATTCCCGCGAAAATCCATATCCTGCGTGTATTCATCGGATGGCTGATGGTAGCGGTGGGCAACATAATCTTCCATCTGTTGTCGGCCCCATTCCGGCGTGTGACCTTCAAACGTGGTTCCTTGTCCAACGGAGAAAGCAGGCACGCCGACCCGGGCAAAGCTGAAATGGTCGGAGCGGTAGTAATGACCTGCGCCGGGAAACTGGTCCGGTTCAATTGTTAAGTGGAACGCCTGGGCTGTCTTTTCAACCTCCGGATAAAAGTTGGTGCGTTCCGCTCCGTTTACATCGACTGCAGTCGGAACTCCAATGGGATTGAGCATGTCATAGTTGAGATTGAGCGTTATCTGCGATGCTGGAAGTGGCGGGTGCATGCCCAGCCACTGCGAGCCAAGGAGGCCCTGCTCTTCCGCGGTAACCGCGGCAAAGTACACAGGATGCGGCGGTTCAACCTGGGTAAAAACTCGGGCTAACTCCAACAAAATGCCGCAGCCCGTAGCATTGTCGGCGGCCCCGTTATATATCTGGTCCCCTTGGGCATTGTGATCAATCCCCAGATGATCGTAATGCGCCGAATACATTACCGCTTGTCCGGGCTGCGCAGCAGGTATCATAGCCACCACATTGTCCGACTGGTAGCGACGCACTTTGCTGGCAATGTGCGCTTTGAACCGAACAGGCAATTCGACAGGATGGAATCCGGGTTTTCCGGCTGCATCGATCAGCGCATCGAGATTATTTCCCTGTCCGGCGGAGGCAAGCAGCTTCTGCGCCACGTCGTGCTGAATCCAGCTTGCCGCCTTGAGCGTGGCTGTGGGATCGCCCTGCAGGTACGACTTCTCAATCGCCTGCGAGTCAGTTACTACATGCCACGGATAACTGGCGAGATCGGTGCGGTGAATAATCAACACACCGATTGCTCCTTTGCGCGAAGCTTCTTCATACTTGTAAGTCCAGCGACCGTAATAAGTCATGGTCTTGCCTTTGAAGAAGCTGCCATCGGTCGAGGGCGGCTCATTGACGATAACCAGCAATATCTTGCCCTTTACATCCACGCCTGCAAAGTCGTTCCAGTGGTATTCCGGAGCATCGATGCCGTATCCGGCAAAAACGATGGGCGCATCAATGTCGGCGCTCTCCGAGCCGGTCTGGTCCTTGGTCACAAAGTCTTCACCATATGTAAGTGGAATTGGCTGGCCATTCTGCGGAACGAATTCCGCTTTTGTCTGGTCCTCGACCGTGTGCACGGCATAAAGCGGGACTTTTTGAAAATATGTCCCGTTATCGCCTGCAGGTTTTAATCCCTCAAGCGCGAACTGCGTGGCAATATAATCGGCGGCAATCTCTGCGCCGCGCTGACCTGGACCGCGGCCCTCCAGCAGGTTGCTCGAAAGGAAGCGCACATGCGCGCGTATTTTTTCCGGATCGATGCTGTCCGCCGCCTTCTGCACCGCCTCCGGAACATCGGCAATCGCGGGGACCTGCATTTGGCCGAAAGCGCCGGCTATAGCGAAACAGGTCGTTGCAAACACGCAAGCACGGCTGAGAGATCGGAACATTTTTTCTGCACCTGAAGAGAAAGTCTGAGACATGTGGGCCATGTATGCTGCTATTATCCTGCCGGATAGCGCGAAGATGAAACAGAAAAACTGCAGCAAAATCGCTTGCCGTTTTCGCAGGCGCACATTTTTAGATGAAAATATGCAGCTTGCGCAGCACTTTGCGAGCCAGGCCGGTGAGAGGTAGGCTCGCAAGTTCCGCCGCCTTAACCCACTGCCTTTCTGCCTTGCGTCGAGGAAGCAAATCGGCTTCGTTCTCCTCGAAGTGAAGGATGCTGACGCGATAATTTGTCGTGGTGATAGAGTGACGCACGCTCAACAGCAGGCGGTCGGCATCTGCCTCGACTAGAGGCAATTCCCACATTCCAGCCATCAGCGAAGCCTCCTGCGAGCGTTGCTCCAGGAGAACTTCTGTCTTGCCTTTTCTTGCCCGCCGCAGCAGCCCATAAGCGACTTCTTTGCGGATCATCTCTTTGCGCTGTGCCGTGGGATGCTCTCCGCGTGTGCGGCAAAATCGCTGCACCGGGCACTGCAAGCATAAGGGATTTCGCGGCAAGCAAATGGTTGCGCCAAGCTCCATCATTGCCTGGTTGAAATCTCCGGGATGCTCGCGGTCGAGCAATAACTCAGCGGATTTGCGAATAGCCCCATTCGTGCTGCCGTTTGCTGTAAGCCGTTGAACCACGCGCTCCACATTGCCGTCGATAGCAACAGCCGGCTCCCTGAAAGCAATGCTGGCAATGGCTGCTGAGGTATAGTCGCCGATGCCGGGAAGAGCGCGCAGCCCGGCAACTGTAGAGGGAATCACACCATGGAACTCGTGCAAAACCTTTTGCGCGGCACGGTGCAGCATGCGAGCGCGACGGTAGTACCCAAGACCGCTCCAGAGCGCGAGAACATCCGGCTCTGAAGCTTCGGCGAGCGCTTTTATAGTAGGAAAGCGCTTGAGAAATCGCGCATAGTGGTCGAGAGCCGCATTGACACGCGTCTGCTGCAGCATGATCTCTGATAGCCAGATGGCATAAGGATCAGAAGTGCGACGCCAGGGAAGATCGCGCGCATGCTCGTTGAACCATGCAAGCAGGGAATGGCGGAACTGGCGAAGTTGTGCGGGACTGAATTCTCCGCCACTCATATTTGCATTGTAAGGGGAAGGCTTGCGGCTGTGTGAAGTCCGGAATACACAGCCGCATTCGGATGATTAGTAGCGCCAGTGGCCTTCTACAAAGACCCAGCCGCCGCGGCGGCCAACCCAGTGTCCCGGCACCCAGACAGCCCGCGGGCGCGGCGGAGCCACGTAGCGTCCTGGGACCCATACGTAAGCACGCCCGTCCCATCGATGATAGCCTCCCGTCCATACATAGCCGGCGCGCGGCGGAGGACCGGGATGCTCAACCACAACCGGGGGAGGCGCAACACGTACAACCACCTGCGCAAAAGAGGGCACAGAAAGGGCAAGACCGAGGATTCCGAGAATTGCGAATTTCTTCATGGGTTTGAACTCTCCATCTCGAAGGATTTGCAGAGCCTTCAACCAGGCTGCTGCTTGCTTCTATGGTGTAGAACGCAACTTGAGCGAGATAGTTGTTGCGTATTTTCGCAAAAAACATTTTGCCGCCTGCGTATTTTTAGCGGCGCATTTGTGCGACCAGCGGTAGAGCTGCTTGAGCGCGGCCAAAGGGAAGGGCCTTTATACTGAAATGAGCAATGGCCAACTTTCTTCCTGTAGATGAACAACTTGATCTGCTCCAAAAGGGAGCAGCAGAAATTATTCGCATCTCCGATTTGCGCGAGCGGCTGGAAAAGTCGCGGCAGACCGGCGTGCCTCTGCGCGTAAAAGCAGGCTTTGATCCCACCGCGCCCGATTTGCATCTTGGCCACACCGTGCTGATGCGCAAGCTCAAGCACTTTCAGGATCTCGGACACCAGGTCATCTTTCTAGTCGGCGATTTCACGTCACTCATCGGCGATCCCACGGGCCGTTCGGTTACGCGCAAACCGCTGACCCGCGAACAGATTGCGGAAAACGCGAAGACATACACCGAACAGGTCTTCCGCATTCTCGACCGCGAAAAGACCGAGGTGCGCTTCAATTCTGAGTGGTTGGACAAGCTGGGCTTTGAAGGAACCATTCGCCTCGCAGCCAAGTTCACCGTCTCGCAGATGCTTGAGCGCGACGAGTTTCATAAACGCTTTCAGGAAGAAAAGCCGATCTCTTTGCATGAAATGCTGTACCCGCTGATGCAGGGTTATGACTCAGTTGCGCTGAAATCTGATGTCGAGCTAGGCGGCACCGATCAAAAATTCAACCTTCTTGTAGGCCGTGAATTACAGCGGCACTACGATCAGCCTTCGCAGATTGTTCTAATGACGCCAATCATCGAAGGCCTTGACGGCGTGCAGAAAATGTCGAAGTCCCTCAATAATGCCATCGGCATCCATGAGCCTCCTCAGGAGATGTATGGCAAGCTCATGTCGATTAACGATGAGTTGATGTGGCGCTATTGGACGCTGCTCACCGACCTGCGCCAATCAGAGATCGACCAGATGAAGGCTGATGTCGCCAACGGCGCGCTGCATCCTATGGAAGCAAAAAAGCGGCTTGCTCGCAACATTGTCGCCGATTTCCATTCACAGGAAGCCGCCCAGGCAGCGGACGAGAACTGGGCAAAGCAATTCCAGCGTAATGAACTGCCGGAGGATCTGGAAGAGATTCGCGTATCTTTGTCCGATGTAACCGGCGGCCAAGGCGCAGCTCTGCGCCTCGATCATCTGTTGGTGCGCCTGGGGCTCGCACCTTCAGCAACCGAAGCTACGCGCCTTATCAAGGCGGGGGCTGTAAAACTGGATGGCCAACAAACGCGCGAACTTCGACCTCAGATTACCGAAGAGCGGCCATTACGCTGGCCGCTTCGTGTCGGCAAGAAAGCAAAGATTGCGGTGATCGAATAAAGTGCGGCTTCCACAGCCGCACTTTTTATTTATTACTTTGAGCTGACAATTTTCTCGGTAAATTGCGGTTCCACGTTATCGAAAAAAACTCCCTGCAGCTTTCCAGCTTCGACACCGGACAGCTTGAGCGTCAGCGTATGCTGCACATCCGGCTGCGTGGTTGATACATCCGCATAGAAGCCGACGAAATCTGCCGGATGCACACGCACTGAAGTATACGCGCGCTCGAAGCGCAGCTCTTTTCCATCGAGCGTCGCGCTGACAGAAGCTGAATCCTTTGCCTCCGCAATCTGGATATAAAGCAGCAGCCGCTCCGGAGCCAGCCATGTCGTTTCTAAATCTTCTGTTGACCACGGAATCGGCCATGCCTTTTTTCTCGCCTGCAGTTGATCGAAAACCCGCCGCGGAATGGTGAATGTGCCGCTGAGTGTTCCGTCTGATTGCGAGTCGAGCTTTATTTGCTGGGCCTGCGCAAAACGCGTGCCGTCGAAGTGAATCGATGCGCCAACATAGTTCTCGTTTTGCTTGAACTTCATCGGCGCACCATTCACAGTCAAAGCAGTTATGCGGATATTCGATGGCAAAACCACTCCTACTTCCGCATCAGTTCCCGGTTCACCGTCCACCTTTACAAGCTGTAGATGCGTGCCCTGTAAATTTGCCGCGAGATGATCCCCGGAAGCATTGAAGACAAGCGGCGTCTTCATCGAAGGGGCCGCAACGACTTCGAGCACAGTGGCGCTCGTTCCATCCAGATCAAGATGCAGCGTATCGCCCGGCTTCCAGAATCCTGCTCCCGGCTTTCCGATCAACACTCCCTTGCGCGGATACACTTCGCGAATTAGCAACGACGGATTGCCGCTAGCTGCAAGACCAATCGTGTTGTCCAAATGAAGCACAGCCGGAAGCTGCTTGTAATTCGGATTGAAGAGAAAGAGATATCCATGATCTCCCACGAATGCAGCAGTCCCATCGACATTTCCTACAGCAGGCTGATCGAGGATGGTGCGTGTATTTCGCAGATATTCTTTGTGTGCTGTGGTCCACTCAATCCAGTCGCGAATCCATGCTTTATCTGCGGCAGAGAAGTGCTTGTATTCCTCCATATCGCGTGCAGGAATCATGTTCACAACGTTGTTCCATCCCGCAGTCGCAATGGATGAAAGAAAGGAATAACGAAAGCCAAGATAATCCCAGTCCCTGCGGCGATACGCAGTGTATAGCGTTTTCACTTCCTGTGGATGACCGCTTGTCTCTTTATCCGGCGGAATGTTCACGGAACGCTCCGTCTGATGCGTCGCATATCCTGGCACAACTTCTGAAGGAGCAAACTGATAATTGCGATACCAGTAATTCACATAGCGAGCGCGATCCGCCGATACGCGATCGAAATGCAGATCGGGATACGGCAGAAAACTCTCCGGCTGCTCATCATTGCCGGTCGGATGCGGATAGCTTCCCGCCAGCCAACTCCATGGTCCGTAGTTCTGGTACGACTGACGTCCGTCGATCACAATCGATGGTTCGGCGCGGCGCAACGCTTCCATCACACGCCTCCATCCCCACCACTGCGCATAGCTGCTGCTGCCGGGAAGGTTTAACCATGTATAGTCGAACGAATATCCTGCAATGCCGGTACGACGCTTGAAAGCGATAAGGTCCTTGATCAGAAAATCCTGCAATTCGCGCGATGCCAATGTTGCATATTTCACATGCTCACGGGGATCGCGTGGCGGAACAATCCACGACGCATTCTGCTCATAAGGGATGGATGGATACACATATGCCAGCAGTCCGACATTCTTCTTTTTAGCGTATGCAATCATTGCCGCAACGTCTGTCGGAACAGGGCTGCTCTGCGGATTCCATTCGTTCTTGCGAATCTTTTGGCCCAGGCCAAGCCACAACACATGCTCCCAATGCCATGTATCCGCATCGTTATCAATATTCGATAGTTTTGAGTTCGCCGGTGCATAGAGCAGCGTCTTGATCCCCAGCTCTGAAGTCACATCGATGATCCGCTTATACTCAGCCACACCTTCCGGCGTGCCGGCATCGATCTGATAATCATTCAGCGTCCATCCCACCTCTACACTCGTAGGCGTTGGCGAAGGATCGATAAGGAAAGCGCGGACACAATTTGTAAATGCCGCAATCTCAGCACGGTCCATTCCTTCTACCGGAACCGATTCCTTGGCCAGCTTCCATTCCGGCACCATCGCCGCTGGAATTTTTTCGCCGCTCAGATGGTACGGTCCGATACAGGCTATATCGCTGGTGAATGTGCCCCAATCCTGCTTCCAGAAGAGTTCGGGCGAATAACCGAGATTTGCAGAACGATCCTTATGGCTCGCATCGAGAAACGGATTCTGCACCAGCAGCATTAATCCTTCATCCTGCCCCATCCGCAGAAATGCTCCGAAATCATGAGCCGGCGCCACATGCCTACTTGCCTGAGGCGAAAGTCCAAACTGTGCCAGATATGTAGTGGGAACAAACGCAGACTGAATATTTTCATCGAATGAATCATCCAGAGGAGTCAAGCGATGCACCGTAAACTCCGCACGCGGCGCTTTGACCACCTTTAACTGCTTACTCACAAAATGCCAGTTTGAATGAAGCTGATAAACAACTTCAACCTGATATCCGGATATCTGGTAGGTATACGTCACTTCTTCTGAGCTATTGCGAACGCGTTGTGGATGAGCCTCACCGTTGCTCCTCAACGTGTCCTGGTCGATACCTATAGACCATTCATCCGATGTGAGCCTAATTACCCTGCCGCTACCTTCGTCCTGGACAGCCTGCAACCCGCGTGGGCCGAATGTTGCCGCCACAGCGGCATTTTTCAATTCGATATTCTGCGCCCTCGCCATAACCGGCAAAAAGCAAAGCAGGCAGATGCAGTAAAAAAAACTCTTCACTCGATTCATAATTCCGCGACTCCAGAAAGCTTTGTTACAGAAGCAAATGGGCGCTCGAACTCAAGTCCGAACGCCCGCGGAAAGAGCGACTATGGATTGCCGCCGGTTTTTAGAAGTTCAGCTTTGCGCCAAGCAGCATGTTGCGCGGCGGCAGTGTGCTGCTGGTCTGGCCGAAGCTTCCATCCTGAAGGTTCGTATCGACGCCGTTTAGATTGACGCGATTGAAGAGATTGAAAGTGTCCAATCTCAGTTCCAGGTTGAAGCGCTCCGTGATCTGCGTCACCTTCTTCAAACTGAAATCGGTGTCGGCATACCCAGGGTTACGGAACTGATTGGGTGTCTCGTTCCCTTCCTGTCCTAGTTGCGGAGCCGTGAAGTTGCCGCAGGGCAACGCGCCACCAGAGCAGGTTTCAAAGATTCCGTAACCTGACTGGTAGTCCTTTCTGTCGTGCTTCTGCTTATAGCTCACGACATTGGGATAGTCGTTGTTCTTGCCGTCGGCGTTGAAGTCACCGCTTCCGCTGGCAAGTTGCAGATGCCCGGCATTCAGTTCAGCCTGGTAGTTTGCCGAAGTGAGCGGCATGCCATCACTTGCGATTGTGCTGATAGCCAGCGGCGCTCCGGTGTATACAGTGAATGGAGTGCCGGATTGCAGAATGGTTGTTCCGCCGAGAGTCCAGCCGCCAAGCACTCTCTTCATCACGCCGTTGCTCAATGCTGCTCCAGGCAGCTCATAGCTCCAGCCGAGCGACAGGCGATTCGGCACGTCGTAGGGCGAAGGAGCATAGAACTGGTAATACGGATAAGCCACAGGATAATTCTGCCAGTTATCCATTGATTTGCCGTGCGTATAGGAAGCCGTCAGGAATCCGCGCCTTGCAAAGCGGCCCTTTACTGCTGCCACTACACCTTGATAGTTGGCGATTGCCCCGTTGAACGCATAGTTCATCGAGCCGAAGCTGGTATTCAGGCGCGTCTGCGTGCCCGAACCGGTGTAGGCTCCCGCACTGGTGAAGTTCGGATGCTGGAGCAGATCGCCCGCATACGCGTTCACATCGTTGCCATACGAGGTAGCGCCTGTATTACCGCCACCGACAATCAGATTGCCTGAGTGCGAGCCCACATAGCCGATGCTCGCTACCATGTCGTTCGTGATCTGGTGTTCCAGAGTCAGCGTCCAGTTTTCCGTGTGCGGCGAAGCCAGATCAGGATTGACGCCACCTACGCCAATCTGCGAACCGACAATGCCACCCTTTGCATCGAGAGGTGTTCCCTGGAAGGCCGGATACTCGAAGCCGAAAGGGTACTTATTCTGCGTGCCGTAGCCAAAGATCGGCGCAGCCGTCGAACCGTTGTTATAGAAGTAAGGAACAACCGGTCCCGGCGGGTTGGAGCCCAGCCCGTTCTCTGCGTTCCCCAGCGTGAAGTAGTCGTGATAGAGCCCGAATCCTCCACGCAGCACCCACTTGCCGTCAGCAAACGGATCATAGGCGAAGCCTGCACGCGGACTGAAGACCCAGTTCAGCGTATGGTTAAACACGTGGCTCCGCTGCTGCATCACAGCATTCGTCACCTGGTCTTCAAAGGTTGAGCCCGTGCCTAGCGTGAGGTTCGCCAGCACTGTGCCCTTAAGCGCTACATCGGGATTGCCGAAGTTGTCATAGCGGATGCCGTAGTTCACGGTCAGCTTCTGCGTCACCTTCCATGTGTCCTCGGCAAAGGCTCCGGCGGTTGTTTCCTTATATCCATAGTTGCGGTTTGCGGGCTTGCCGGTCACAGGATCATATGCAAGGCCGCTTTCACTGTATGGATTGTCGTTGATGAGATCAATCATGTTGGTGTACTGAAGTGTGGGCTGAGCATATGCGCCGGCAAAGTACGCCAGGTCGTCTCCATGCCATCCTTCATAACCCACCTTGAAGGTGTGCGCCCCATGGATGTGCGTCAGCACATCGCGCCAGTGATAGCTGTGCTGAACATAATCGCCGAGGGCAAATCCGTTTCCGAAGCCAACGCCAAGACCCGTGACATTTACAATCGGCACAGTAAAAAGACCGGTTGCCGGAGCAAAGCCTTCGATACGGTTGTAACCGAAAAAGGCCTCGTTCAAAGTGTTTGCTGAGAAGGTGTGCGTTTCATTTCCCTGCAGCGAAAAAGTGTAGTACTTATTCGTAGTATTGAAAGCAGGACGAACAGAAGGGCCGCCGGTGTTGATGGTGTCACGATAAAACAAGCCGTAAATGCGGTCCTTATTGAAGTACTTATCAATACGGATGTTGTACTGCTTTGAATTGTTATAGCTCGACGAATTAAAGTTGCCCTGATCGAAGACTGGCGTGCCGCAAGGAATGTTATCCGTGCTCGGCGTTCCGCATCCGGTATTGGCAGCGATGTTCTGGGGACCAAAGGCTTGCTGCGCTGTCTGAAAAACGTTGCGGAAGGTCGCGTTGCTCGCCGGATACTTCGTCAGCAACTGAACTTCAGGGCTGTTCGGCATCGCCTGCTGCGCAAACGATACGAATGCCGGATCTTCATAGACCTGCAGCGATGCGCCATTCGATGTAAGCGCAAGATACGGCTCGTAGCTGACAAAGAAGAAGAATTTGTGATTCGGAATTACTGGGCCACCCACGCCGAACGACATATTATTCGTGTGGTAAGGCGCCAGTTTCTCCGGTTGTGGAACACCGAATTCGCCGCGCGCCTGCAGTCCCTGGTAGGTATAGTATTCGCTGGCAAAACCGTGGTACTGATCTGTTCCCGACTTGGTAGACATTACTGTCTGGATTGCGCTCGCTCGTCCGTAATCGACGTTGTAGGTGTTCGCCTGCACGGTGACTTCCGCCAGTGAATCCGCATTTGGCGTAAGGTTCAGCACGCCGGGTCGGATGCTGCTGGTCACGTCCAGTCCGTCAACGATATACATATTGCCATTCTGGCCGCGTCCACCGGCGCTGGCATCAATATAGTTTTCAGGATTGAAGTTTGTTGCTGTGCCTGCGCCCAATCCGGTCACGCCAGGGGTCAGCGTAAGAAGCGCTGTAGGATTCCGTGCTGCAAGCGGCAGATTTTCAAGTGCTGCAGCGTCGAGTGTCTGCTGATTGCGGCTGTCTGCTGTATCCAGCAACGGAGCCTGCGTCGTAACTGTAACGTTCGTCGTTACCTGACCTGCAGAAAGCGTGAGTGGAACATTTCTGTTCTCGCCTGCCGTCAGCGTAAAGGCTGTTTTGGCCGTTGAAAATCCGGAAGCCGATGCGGATACTTCATAATCTCCCGGCCCCAGGCTGGCAAAGCGGAAGACACCCGAAGCGTCGCTGATTGTGTCCTGGCTTACCTTTGTTGCCGTGTTAACGAGCGTAACCGTGGCTTGCGGAATCGCCGCTCCCGATGAATCCTGCACACTGCCTTGTACGCCGGCGGTGAACTGCGCAAATGCTGAGACGGAAACCATCATCAGCAAAACTGCCAACAACCTGCCCGGATTCATTCGTAGGCCGGCTGCACCGATCCTCCCCAAATACGTCATCTGCTGTCTCCATTAAGTATTCGTTTTGGTGCTTCTATCTACTCCGGCTCGCGCCGTATCTTGAAATCCGCAGCGGCGTGTAACCGATTTCACCTGCAGTAAAAGCACTTCATCCAAACGAATTGGAGACTATTTGCCGCACATAACGACTCGCAACAGAGGTTCGCACTATACAGACATAGTCCAAATGAACTATGCAGATAGTCTCGTATTGCGGAGAGAGAGGATGGAAGAATAATCTGGCATTCAGGTTGAAGCAGAAAATCCACAATAGCATCCACACAAAACCATCGTTAGCAGGACTGATATTTAGTCTTATTTCCGTGTTGAACCTGTGTGTCGGTTGCAGGCGGGACCCGCCAACCATAGCGGTTATTCCTCAGACGATAGGAACTTCGCTTTGGAGTGGTGAATACTCCGGCGCTTCTTCCGCTGCGCAAAAACTGAATTTCAAAATTTACTGGAATGCACCGACCCGCGAAGACGATGTGGAAGGCCAGATAGCTTTGGTGGAAAAAGCGCTGGTGCAGCACAATTGCCGAGGCCTGGTGCTCACCCCGAACCAGTCTTTAGCGCTCATCACTCCGGTACGTCGGGCCGTAGCTTCAGGCATTCCTACGGTCATTACCAGCACTCCGCTAGCTATTCCCCCCGGGCCGAGGCTCGCCTATGTCCTCAATGATGACGAGGAAGGCGGTCGTATCGCAGCTCTGCATGTCGGCAAAGTATTGCATGGCGCAGGCTCAGTCGCTGTCATGGGTATCGATCCCGGCGTTCGCGGTGTGATGACCCGGGCGCGGAGCTTTGAATCCACACTCACCCAGTTTTATCCCGGCATTAAGATCATCGCCAAGCGCCTCGGCTCTTACAATGGACCACAGGAACAACAAGTCGCCGAAGAAGTTTTGCGGCGCTCCCCTGCTCCCGACGTCATCGTTTCCTTAACTTCAGCCGCCACCCTTGCTGCGTTTCGCACGATTACCGATATGCGCAAGACCAGCGCGGTAAAACTTATAGGTTTCGATCAGGACATCGCCTTCTGGCCTGTCCAGACCGGGGAAATTGATGCTGTCATCGTGCAGGACACTTATGGGATGGGCGAACAAGCCATCCAGCTCATCGCCGAATTACTCCAGCACAAGTCTGTTCCATTGGAAACGAAGCTGAAGCCAATGCTGGTGACACGCGATAATCTTGATCAGCCGGAGATCCAGCACTTTGTCGCATTGAACTGGGGCCTGCCACAGTGAGACATCGTTTTTTTCTATCGCGTTCCATGCTTGTACTGTTGATCGCAGTTATCACAACAGTATGCATTGTTTTAGGAGTGCGCTTTTATCTCCACTCTTCCGATCGGGGCCTGCCGCACGCTTACGCATTCACGTCAGGAAAAATCGATGACTGGCAAGCCTTTGGCGGCAATTGGGAGATTGCCTCCGGCACCATGAGGAATGATAGCGATGAGCGCGGAGCCAAGCTCATGACCGGCTCGCCCTATTGGAAAGATTATGTGCTGGACGCGGATATTCAGCTACTTGGAGAAAAAGGCGACGCGGGCATTATTGTGCGTTCTACTGACGAAGAGACAGGAGCCGACGCGTATCACGGCTACTATATCGGATTGCGGGGCCTGGAAAGCCGGCTCCGCACCGATAACAGTCTCATCCTGGGAAGCGCCGATGAGATATGGAATGAGCTGAGCACCGCTCCCATACCCGGCGGCGTTGTTCCTCAGCAGTGGTATCACCTGCGAGCCCTTGTCTATGAGTGCCACATCGTTGCCTCGGCATTTCCTCTGATTAACCCCGACCAGGTAACCGCATTTTCTTTTACGGATCAGCACTGCATTCCTGCAGGTCGCATCGGGCTCCGCTCGTACGCAGGTGGCGGAATGTGGCGAAATGTTGAAGTGCATCGGGCAAGGCAGGCTGATTTCGTGGCCATGCTTGACATGGTGCGGAATTCCAAAACAAAGGCTTATCAAAGCACAGGCACCTTCCACGCCAGTAGCGAACCGCTGCCTTTAACCAAGGATCGATCTGCGCCTCTCATCGATGCCACGCCCATCGGCAGCTTGCGCATGAGGGATGTAGGCGATCCCCCGACAGCAACCGTGAAAGGAGTCGTCGTTGCTACTTCGCCGCTTCTCTATGTACAGGACTCCAGCGGAGGCGTGCAGGTCGCTGCCACGAATCCTCCTACGCTACGTATTGGCGATGAAGTGCAGGTCACAGGTACGGTCGAGCCGCACGACTTCAGCGCAACACTACGGAACGCTTCCGTTCACCTTCTTTGGGCAGGAACGCCGATCCCGCCCGTCTCCGTAACATCGTCGCAGGCGGCCACAGGCGCCTTCGACGCCTCCTTCATTGAAGTGAAAGGTTATCTGCGCGCCAAGCAGGTTGCTCCTGACAAATCTCTGGTGCTCCTTCTCGATGATGGACAGCAACAGTTTCGTGCCATTATGAGCGGAGGCCGTGCCACTCTCTCATATTCCACTCTGCGCATCGGCAGCCTGATCAGTCTGCGCGGCATCTGCACGGTCAGCTCGCAATACACGCAGAATCTCACTCCCTTTAGCCTGCTGCTGCGTTCGACAGATGATGTCAGCGTCATCGCGGGACCACCCTGGTGGACCGTCCGCCACCTTGTGATCCTCGGCATTGTCCTATTGTTTCTGGTTGTGCTTGCGCAACTGCTCTATCACCGTATTGAGAGCTGGCGCATGCGCGCCGTCCTTGAAGAGCGGGAACGCCTTGCGCATGAAATGCACGATACTCTGGCTCAAAGCTTCGCTGGCATCGGCTTTCAGCTTGAGGCTGTTCGCAATGAATTGACTGCGCAGAGCACCACGGCCCAGCGTCACCTCGATCTTGCCAGCAATCTTGTTAGGCACAGCCATCAGGAGGCGCGACATGCCATCGCTACTCTTCGTCCGGAGTTTCTCCAGTCCATGGGGCTGCTACGTGCCCTTGAACATAGCGCCGCAAAACTGGTCGCCGATGGCCCGGTCAAGATTTACGCCGGCAGTCGCGGCGTTCCCGGGCTGCAGCCGCTCTCCATCTCCGACACACTCTTTCGCATCGGGCAGGAAGCCATTGCCAATGCAGTCCGGCATGCGCAAGCCAGTCGCCTCGACATCCACCTGGATTACGAGCCCACAGCCGTACAACTCACGATCAAGGACAACGGTAACGGATTCAGGCATGAAGCTGACGCCCTTGGCTTCGGTATCCGCGGCATGCGCAAGCGCGCCGATATGATCGGCGCACTTTTCACCATCGAAGGCAAGCCCGGAGAAGGCACCACCGTTACCGTCACCGCCGCCCTGCCTCCAAAACTCAGCCTCCGCACATTCCCCCGATATGCCTGGAAATACCTAAGGGAGCATCGCATTCATGGAAAAACAGCCTCGTCCTTCCATCCGCATACTTATCGTGGATGATCATCCAGTGGTGCGCGCCGGCCTGGGCAGCATGCTGGGCACGCAGCCGTCTCTCGAGATTGCCGCCTCCGCCTCCAATGGCGAAGAAGCCTTAGCTATCGTGGATCGCGAATCAGTGGATGTAATTCTTCTCGATCTCCGCATGCCGGGAATGAGCGGGCTCGACACACTGACAGCTCTCAAGAAGAAGCCGCAGTCGCCGCCCGTCATCATTCTTACCAGTTATGAGCTCGACGAGGATGTCTATCGCGCCATTCAGGCCGGGGCGCAAGGCTATCTGTTGAAAGACACGTCACAACGCGAAATCGTCGCGGCCATCGAGACTGTCCACGCCGGTAAGCGCTACCTGCCGCCGCATATCGCCGCGCGATTGGCCGATCGCATCTCCCGCTCCAACCTGACAGCCCGTGAAGTGGAGATTCTCGGCGTTTTAGCGCGCGGCCTGACCAATAAAGAAATAGGCCAGGTATTCAGTATCAGCGAAAATACAGTCCGCAATCATGTCAACAGCATCATCGAAAAACTTGAGGTCACGGATCGCACCGAAGCAGCCACCACGGCTCTTCTGCGAGGGATCATTCATATCGATCATTAATGACAGAGCGGTTCTTACTCGCCTTTGCCAAAAATACGAGCAAAGAAGTGTCCGATGCGATGAAAGAAACCGCCAGTATCTGCAGGCTTCTGCGCAGGAGGCGCTTCCATCTGCGGAGTTGAAGACTGCGCTGCCGTTGCTGGAGGTGGCGCCGCTGGAGGAGCCGTAGATGATTGTTCAGGCGAGGCCCCGTTATACATCAGCGGCACCTGGACCTGGGCATGCGGCGTACCTGCCGGTACCACAGGCTGTTGCGGAGGCGCAGGCGGCGGCTTTAACCCTTCACTCACAGCTAACGGAAAAGCCGTATCGGCTGGCGTCGAAGATGGTCCGCCTACCGGCTTGCCGTTGTTACTTGCTACTGCAATTGCCGCGTCGGGAGGGCAGCCGCATGGCTCCGTTTCGTTATCTACTACCTGTTGCAAACTTCCATGCTCAAAGAGAACGCGCTGATTCGCCTTTACCCGGTATACGCCACCCTCAAACTGACTGGTGACTGTGATATACGGAGCGTTATCGCCATGATTATCAATACACGTATCGCCTTTCTGGTTCACGCGCATCTTCAAATCTGCCGTACCGGGGCCTGAGACAAGAATGCGCAAATCAGGTGTCAGCAAAACATCGGAATACGATCCCGTTTTATAGCTGGCTTCAAGTGCGCCGCGATCAAACGCCAGCATTAAAGCGCTTGCGTTCCCTGCGCCGGAGACAGACTGATCGCGCGTAAGATGCACCGTCGTAGAAGCGCAGAGCCGCACTTCGCCGCCACGCGCTAATGTAACAATCGCTGTCTTATCGCCTGCGGTGATGCTGCCGTTGTTGCCGATGGTCGCCTTCCCGTTCACCACTTCCAGCGATCCGGAAACGCTGACGCCTTCCGTCGGCACATAGGCAATCGGTTGCTGTTGTTGCGCATATGCAGTGAGCGCAAAGCAAAACAGCGGAAGGCATTTTGACCACATGGAGAAGTTAAAGCTCCAGGAAGTTCTTGATAAGTTGCTTGCCATCCTGCGTCAGCACGCTTTCGGGATGAAACTGCACCCCTTCGACTGCAAACTTACGATGACGCAGCCCCATTATCGTGCCGTCTGCCGTCCGCGCAGTCACTTCCAACTCTTCCGGCAATCCCTTTTCGGCAACGATCAACGAGTGATATCGCGTGCAAGTCATGGGATTCGCCAGCCCTTTGAAAATCGTCTTGCCGTCGTGCTTCACTTCGCTTGTCTTGCCGTGCATCAGTTGGGGCGCACGCACTACGTCGCCGCCGAATGCCGCGCCAATCGCCTGGTGCCCAAGGCATACGCCAAGGATCGGCACTTTCCCCGCAAAGCGGCGAATAACATCGATGGAAATACCCGCCTCATGCGGTGTGCAGGGCCCCGGCGAGAGCAAAATCCGCTCCGGCTGCAGCGCCTCCACCTCATCCACAGACAATTCATCATTGCGGCGCACAGTCATATCCGCGCCCAGCTCGCCCATGTATTGCACAAGGTTATAAGTAAACGAATCGTAATTATCGAGGACGAAAACCATGGCTCTGTCTTCAGTGTAACTCGCCCGGATTAATCAAGCTGCTTACACATAAAGATCGTGGCCTGCGGATTGTCGTTGTAGCGCTCGCACAGCTGGTATCCGTGTCGTCGATAGAAGCGGATAGCCGGCATCAGGTCTTTTTTTGAATCCAGGTACAACGTCTTGTATCCAAACTCTTCAGCATATGCCTCAAGAGATTTCAGCAGCGCTTCAGCCAATCCCCGTCCGCGATAGGCCACACGCACATATAGGCGCTTGACCTCGGCACAATTTTTCATATGTTTCAAAGTGCGTAAGGCAATGCAGCCTGCAAGAACACCATCCACTTCCGCCAGCCAAATGCCTGTGCCATCCGCAAAATATTCCCGCTCAAAGGCAGCCGGATCGTCTCGCACAACCACGCCGACCTCCTCGTAATACTCGGAGACAATGCTGTATGCAGCCTCTGCTTCCCATAATCTGGCTCGTCGAATGTTCACATCAGCAGGGTAAGGCAATTAAGGTGCTCATGACACGTTATTTGTGCTAACCTTCCGCCAGAAAGAATCGTCACTCGAACTATGCTTCCGGAGGAACACCGCCAATGAAGCCCGTGACTCTTCTCCTCATCGCCTTTGTCTTCATGCCTGCGCCCCTGATCGCCCAGACTGCAAAACAGCCGTTTTCTACAGATCTCGACCGCGCCCTACCCGTATCTCAGGCGGGTTGCCCTGTTGCATTTACAAATGTGTCGCTGGAAAATCCAGCGCGCTTGATGCCGGTAAATCAATATGATGTGGCAAACAACAGTAGCCTGTCATTCCAGTACAGGAATCAAAGCAGGAAGCAGATTCTCTCTATCGATGTGCAAATAGAGCTGCGCGTGAAAAGAAGCATCTACGATCTGGATACCACAAGCATCCTGATGAATCAGACCCTTACCGGTAGAGAAACAGGTAAATTGCCTTTGACGACACACGCTTATAGCCTGGGCCGGGTCACCTTGCAGAAGGTCAGCTACGTTGATGGAACCATCTGGACCGCAAACGAACAATCCCCCTGTAGATATGAAGCATCAGGCGGCGCACAGGAGATTGGCGAGCTTAGATGACTATCGATTATTTATGATGACGGTGTGCTCAAAAGACTAGCTCTTCTTACCGCCGTCATCTGCATTTACCATATGGCCTGCGCCGAAGAACCGCAGTCAGCAAAGGCGGCATTCCAGAGCTACATTGCATCCGTCGAGAAGCGCGTTGAAGCACAAAACGCTTCCCCCGAAAATTTTCTCTGGCTCGATCAGGATCCGCAGCGCCGCCAATCAGCCCGTAATGGCCAGATTCCCATTCAACAAATCAGTGCTCCTAAAATCGATGGCGGCACAGTCGAAGACTGGATTGGCGGAGCATTTATCCCGGGAGCCACCCTCGGTCAAGTCCTCAAAATCGATCAGGATTACGCCCGCTATGCGACATATTATGCGCCGGAAATCCAGCGGGCAAAGCTGCTCGCGCACACAGGCAATCATTTCCAGGTCTTCTATCGCTTGAAAAAGCACAAGGTGGTCACCGTAGTGCTCGACACCACGCATGACATCGACTTCTTTCCGCTCGCCAATGACCGCTATGCCGTGCGTTCGCGGTCTACCAGCATCCGGGAAGTGAAGAACGCCGGTGAATCCGATGAAAAAGTGCTGCCGGAAGGCGAAGGGCTCGGCTTTCTCTGGAACATGAACTCCTACTGGCGCGTCGAGCAGCGTGACGGCGGCGTTTACATCGAATGCGAAGTTGTCACTCTCGCTCGCTCTATTCCGCTCGGCCTCGGCGCCTTCATTCGGTCCACCATTGAATCCTTTGCCTCAGAATCGCTCGCCAACACCCTCAAGGCCAAGCAACGTGCCGTTCAAGCTTCTGCAAAATAACAGCTACCAATGCAGATGAAATACATAGGCATACAGCATGGCCAGCAGGCCAATCACGCTCGCCAGCAAAATGCTGTGCTTCAAGGTGAACCGCAGAACCTTTGATTGATCGGCAACCGACAGTCCGGTTGCCGCAGCCGCCACGGCAATCGTCTGCAGGCTTATCATTTTGCCCATCACCCCGCCCGCCGAATTGGCACCAGCCATAAGCACCGGATCGAAGCCCAGGCGATTCGCCGTCACCACCTGCAAGCCCCCAAACAAAGCATTCGACGAAGTATCCGAGCCTGTCAGGAACACACCCAGCCAGCCGAGCAGCGCGCCGGAGAAAGGAAACAGCGCACCGGAAGCAGAGAACGCCAGTCCCAGCGTTGCTGTGGCGCCGCAATAGTTCATCAGAAAAGCAATTGCCAGTACAGATGTGACTGTCGCAGTCGGCAGCAACAGCGTGCGCGTCACCGAGACCAGAATGCCGGCGAACTGCATCGGCCTGACCTTGAGACACGCAGCCGAGAGCACCGTAGCCACCATGCAGGACGTTCCCGCCGCGGCAAACCAGTTCAGATTGAAGATTGCCGGATAAGGAGCTGCGCGCGTGACGATGGGCGGCATGCGCAAGATCGCGTTATATAACAATGGCCAGCGAATCACCACGCTCACGCTGTCCAGCCACAAGTGAACCGGCTTATATCCCCACAACAAAACACAGATCACCAGCCAGCCGTACGGCATCCACGCATAAATCGCCTCGCTTGCCGTGTATGTGATGCCATCTGAAATCTCTGCCGCAGCGTTCACCGGCAGATATATATTTGCGCCGTCAACCACCGGATGCCGCAAGCGCAATACTGCAATCAAAGCCACCATCGCCGTAAGCGACGCCAGAATATCCGTCAGCTGCGGCCCGATAAAGTTTGATATAGCAAACTGCACCGAGGCGAAAGCCACGCCGGCAATCGCCACGGGCAATCCTATGCCCGCAAGCCCGCGAAATCCCCACATTGCCACAATCAGATACGCAGGCAGAATCAGCGATACCGGAGCACAAAGACTTCCGACGGCCGCGCTCAATTTATCGAGTTGCAAACCTGTAATGCCGGCCAGTGTTACCAGCGGGATCGCAATTGAACCGAAGGCAACCGGCGCCGTATTCGCCAGCAGGCAAAGTCCCGAAGCAGTGAAAGCCGAGAATCCCAATCCGCTGAGCATCGTCGCCGCAATTGCAACAGGAGCGCCAAACCCTGCCGCGCCTTCAAGAAAAGCTCCCAGAGCAAATGCAATCAGTAGCGCCTGCAGGCGCGGATCGAGCGTCAATCGGCCCACGGACCGCTTAATGATTTCAAATTTTCCCGTAACCTCAGTAACGCGAAACAGCGCGATGGCCCAGAAAACGATCCAGGTAATAGGAAACAGCCCGAAAGCAACTCCATGCAGTGCCGCGCTCAAAGCCATCACCGCAGGCATGTGATATCCGCCCACCGCCAGTAGAAACGTTGCCCCGAGCCCGCAGATTCCGGCAACCCACGCCGGCTTGCGAAAGATGCCCAGCAGAATCAGCAGTGCAAATACGGGAACCGCAGCCAGAGCCGCGGAAAAAGCCAGTCCTTGTCCAAATAGGAAATACGTTTGCGGCCACGCCATACAAAATGTTTTCAGACAATTGGAAAATCACTGCTTCGATGGTAGGCCAATGCTATCTCAAAAAGGCTGCGCAATGTGGAGAATCGAAGCTACTTCGGTTTCATCAGCGTGGAGCGCTGCTCATCCGAAAGCTCTACCACGTGGACAAACTGATTGCCCAGTTCCAGCGATTTGCCGGCCATGTCCGCGAGCTCACCTGCGCCAGCCTCACGCAACGCCGTTTCCACATCGGCCAGTTGTCCAAAGCTTGTCTTCTGTTCGACAGATTGCGGCGTTTCAGAACGGGAAAGCTCTACAACATATTCAAATCCTTCAGGATTTCCCGCATGCGGCGTGATCGTAAGCCTGTGTTTCATACCCGCTCCTGCCATCTCAGATTCGATTGAGACAATCGTGGGTTGCAGGACCAGAATCCATATCGCAACATTCATGGCACAGCAAAGGCAGCCCGTCGGACTGCCGATCAGGACGCCTTACTTTTATCGCGAAGCTGCCAGATGCCTGCTAATCCGGTGAGCCGTATATTTAGCCCCGTATGCAAAGCGGGTTAGCGGCCCGAAGGAATTGGCGGAAGCCACACCAACGAAATACAGGCCCGGAACAGAAGAATCGAAATTCCTGCCTAGTACCGGCGAGTCCTGCAGCGTTTTTATTTCCCCACGCAGGGATTCGTCCAGGAATTTCAGGCGCGTAAGCGCAACCCGATATCCCGTCCCGCTGATGATGGAATCGACCGTAATCTGCCTGGAACTACCATTCCTGCCGAAGGTCAACTCCAATTGGTTGCCTTTCACCTCGGCGCGCTGGAGCTCCGCATTCAGGTGAATCGGAATTTTACCCTCCACCTTCTCGCGCACAAACCACCCCGGAGCCGGCCCAAGGAAGCTCTTCACGATGCGCAGGCGCAAATCCTGGGGCAGCGCATGGAAGGCGAGCGGAGCATCTGTGCAGAAGCGCAGCTTCCAACCCAGCCCCAGCCCCGAGCGAGGCCATTGAATGCGTTCGATCAGCGAGCGCGAATCCTTCGGCGGATCATGAAAGGCGATTCTGCTTCTTCTGGCAATTACCTGGGTTTCCGCACCCGCTTCATGCAGCAGCGCTGCGATATCGATGGCCGAAGAGCCCCCGCCAAGCACTGCTACCTTACGTCCTTTGAAATGTGACAGGTCGCCATACGCGGAGCTATGTGAGACAAATTCCCGCGGCAAGTCAGCCAGAATAGGCGGCAGATACCCGAAGTGCGTAATGCCCGCGGCAATCACGACGCGCCGCGCCAGTACCTTCTCGCCATTTTCGGTCTCCATTTCAAAGCCCTGAGCTGCCCGCTTGACCGAAACAATATTCACAGGTTCAAGTTTGGGAACAAATCGCTTTTGAAACTCAAGGCCGTAATTGACGAAGGTTTCCAGCGGAACAGGAATTCCAACATGCGCGTACGGCAGGCCTTTTTCCGCGCAATAATCTTCTAAAGTAAATGCGCCATCCGGATCGTAAAGGCTCGAAGCGAAGCCGTCCGACTTGAGCAGCATGCCTTTCGGCATCATCGTCTGCCAACTCTGCATCGGACGGCCAAAAATTCTATAGGAAATCTTGCGCTTTCCAAGATGCGCAGCGATAGAAAGCCCGTATGGCCCCGCACCCAGAATGCCGACATCGACAACACTTGAACTCACGGCTCATGCTCCTTGAACAGGTAAATACAGCTGGAGTGGGGGCGTCATCCATATTACCGGGTTTTCTTCTAAGTTAGCCCTATTACTTCCTATTACTATGGTATTCTTTGTTACTTCCAACTCATTTTGAAGAACGAAAAGCAACCCGGAATATTACTGGCTGCCACAGTCTGGTGGCCTCTTTCCGCCCGGTTGGCGATACAGCTGCTGGCTCAGGGATGCAGGGTCGATGTCCTATGTCCGCGCGGCCACATGTTGCGGCATGTTCGTGGATTAGCTCGCATCTATCCTTACATGGCTTTCAATTCTTTAGCCTCGCTCGAATCCGCAATTCGCAAAGCGAAACCGGATATCATCGTTCCCTGCGATGACCGCGTCGTATGGCAATTACACGAGCTGCATGCCCGGAAACCGGACCTTCGCCCTTGCATCGAAGCCTCTCTTGGCGCAGCTTCCGGTTATGAAATCCTGCAGCGGCGGGAAAGTCTCCTGTTAGCTGCAGAAAAGCTGGGTATTCGCATCCCCTACACGCAACACATCTCTTCGGAAGACGATATCCGGGCATGGTTTGCGCAGACTGCTTCTTCCGCCGTCCTGAAGCTCGACGGCTCCTGGGGTGGCGAAGGCGTCCAATTTGCTCATTCTGAAGCCGAAGCGATCGCCGCCTGGCAGGAATTATCACAATCCCCGGGACTAGGAACCGCCATCAAGCGCGCCATTATCAATCGCGATGCGCTGGCATTCTGGAGCTGGCGCAGGCAGACCAGGCCGCGCGTCACCATGCAGCGCTTCATTCAGGGCCGGCCCGCCAACTCCATGTTGGCGTGCCGGCAAGGCGAATTGCTGGCAGATGCCTCCGTCGAAGTGCTCGAATCGCAGGGCGCAACCGGGGCGGCCTTCGTCGTGCGTATTCTCGAAAACGAAGAGATGCGGGAGGCCGGACGCCGCCTGGCAAAAGAATTGAAACTCACCGGATTTTTCGGCCTCGATTTTATGATTGAAGACGCGACAGGATACGCCTACCTCATCGAGCTGAATCCGCGTTGCACGCAGCTAGGACATCTTCCTTTCGCTCACGGCACTCTGGCCGGAGCGCTCGTCGCGCAGCTCACGCAACAACAGCAGAAAAGCGCCTCTTCCCTGCAGCTCAAAGATGAAACCGTTGCATTTTTCCCCCAGGCCATTCTGTGGAACCCTCAAAGCCCTTATTTGCATAGCGGATATCACGATGTTCCCTGGGAACAGCCGCAGCTGGTGCGTGAGTTGCTGCTCGATACCTGGCCGGAACGCCAATGGATATCGCGCCTCTATCACTCCTTCCGGCCACAAAGAAAACTGGTTCCAGCCAGCTTCGAAAAAGACTCCTGAATCGGCAAAGCTGCTTTACATTTGAAAAGATCCAACACCGTGGACAAGAGGACGACTCACCATGAACGATGTAGATTCATTGAAAAATTACTGGTAGGCGAGACAGGGATCGAACCTGTAACCTACGGCTTAGAAGGCCGTTGCTCTATCCAATTGAGCTACTCGCCCATCGCGTGGCAGGAATAATTCCATTGTAATCGCTCAAGCCCGCATCTTGCTGAAAACCAGCCGAGTCCCCGGTTACATCTGCGATATCTCCAGACCTAACGCCACACTCTCGGGTCCTTGTAGAGAACGTAAAAGCTCTCCAGGTACCAGGAAAGAAGAAATAGAATGGCGATGATCGCTGTTCCCCAGCAGAAAAGCTGCATCGGTAGCGTATGCATAATTCCCTGAGGATGGTCTGTGTTCTCTGAGGTGGGCTCGGTAAAAATCAACCCGCCGGCTAGGGAAATTCCTGCAGATAACGCCAGCAATGTTAGTGATTCCAGAATCTTCTGGTGAAGGTCGCTTGCAGGAACCAGAAATGCTGCGTGAAAAACAGCATAGAGGGAGAGGATGCAGAACAGAAGGGCGACCGGCCTCGCGATCTCTATCAGCATGCTTTACAGCCTCTGCCCACATTTTACGGCGGCACATCAGCCTCCCGTCATAATTTTTGCCCTGGCTCCTTCCGCGTATATCATAGATATTTGGGCCGGAGTATCCGGCCGCCATCCGGCACCAGCTTTCTGCAAGTCCGCTCCAGGTCATTTTTTTGGATCGCCAACTATGAGAGGCAACGTGTGCCAAAGCTAAGGACAGGAAGTGATGCGAGCAAAAACAGCAGTCGTACTAGGCGCCCAGTGGGGCGATGAAGGTAAAGGCAAGATCGTCGATGTGCTCTCCGAGCGCTTTTCCGTCGTAGCCCGCTATGCTGGAGGCCACAATGCCGGCCACACCGTCATCATTGGAGGCAAGAAGTTCATCCTCCAGCTCATCCCCTGCGGTATCCTGCGTCCCGGTTCCAAGGCGGTCATCGGCAACGGAGTCGTTCTCGACCCCATGGCCTTTCTCAAGGAAGTCGGCAAGCTGCGTGAGCTGGGCGTCCAGGTGGATAACCACATCTTCGTCTCCAATCGCGCCCAGGTCATTCTCGAATACCACCGCATGATCGAACTGGCCGCCGAAAGCGCTCCAGGACGCCAGAAGATCGGCACCACCAGCCGCGGCATCGGTCCCGCATATGAAGACAAGATGGCCCGCAACGGCCTCCGCGTCGTCGATCTGCTGAACGCAAATCTGCTCAAGACGCACATCGAGAACGCCTGCCACGAGAAGAACACCATCGCCAATGCCCTTTTTGGCGCCAAGCCGTTGGACCCGGCCAAGATGTACGACGAGTACGCACACGCCGCCGAACAGATCGCTCCATTCGTCACCGACACGGCTTCGCTGCTCAATAAGGCCATCGACAACGGCGGCAGCGTCATGTTCGAGGGCGCGCAGGGCACCATGCTCGATATCGATCACGGCACCTATCCTTTCGTGACCTCATCCTCTGCCACCGCAGGCGGAGCCGTCACCGGAACCGGCGTCGGTCCCACCAAAATCGGCACAGTCATCGGCGTTACGAAGGCATACGTCACCCGCGTTGGCGAAGGCCCGTTTCCGACAGAAATTTTCGACGAATCCGGCGAGTTGCTGCGCGCCCGCGGACAGGAATTCGGCGCCGTCACCGGTCGTCCGCGCCGCTGCGGATGGCTCGATCTGCCTCTTCTGCGCTACTCAAACCAGATCAACGGAACCGAATGGCTCGTCGTCACCAAGCTCGATGTGCTCGACGCCTTCGACGAAATTCCCGTCTGCACTGGCTACAAAATCAACGGCAAGCTCATCGACACCATGCCCGCCGACGTGCGCGGCTTCGAATCCATCGAGTGTGTCTACACCAAGCTCAAGGGCTGGAACGCCTCTACCGAAGGCATCACCGAATTCGGCAAGCTGCCGAAGGCCGCCCAGGATTACCTCCACTTCCTGGAAAAAGAATCCGGCGCAAAGATCGGCATGATCTCTACCGGCCCCGACCGCGATCAAACGATGTTGATGCCGGAGTTTGCCGCTGCCTTGGATGAGTTGCACAGCTAATCCAAGAAAACTTGCCATCCTGAGCGTAGCGAAGGATCTGCTTTTTTCTCAGTTGTGCCTCATAAACGGTAAAAAGCATATCCTTCCGCTTCGTTCCTCAGCGTCAGGATGACAACCAAATAATCTACTTGCGAAACGCCTAGGCCCGTGCCTCAAACACCATGTTGAACGGCGTCTCGGCAGCACGGCGGAAATGCGTAAAGCCTCCCGCAGTCACAACCTGACGAATATTCTTCTCCCCTGCCTGTGCACCCAATCCCAATCCTACTTCCTGTGAGCGCGATGCAGGAACACAGAAGACGGTCGAAGCGGAGTAGTATATCCGCCCGATAGGGTTCAGGTTCGAGGCAATATCATCGCCCGCAATCGGCTCGACGATCATCCAAGTGCCGTTGTCGGCGAGCGACTGTCGCACATGCGCCGCCGCGCCCGTGGGGTCGCCCATATCATGCAGGCAATCGAAGCAGGCGACGAAATCGTAGCCCTTTCCGGGAAAGGACTTAGCCGGAGCGGCCTCGAAGTGTACGCGGTCGCTGATTCCGGCAGTTGCAGCGCGTTCCCTGGCCTGCTGGATGGAGCCGTCATGGTAGTCGAAGCCGAAGAACTCCGATTTTGGATAGGTTTTGGCCATGAGGATGGTGGAGGCGCCATGCCCGCAGCCGATATCGGCGACGCGTGCGCCAGCCTTCAGCTTCTCTTCCACGCCGTCGAGCGCCGGAATCCAGCTACTGGTCAGGTTAGCCAGATATGTCGGACGGAAGAAGCGCTCACATCCCTCAAAGAGTCCCTTTTCGTGCTCATGCCAGCCGAAGCCTTTGCCTGAACGAAAGATATCAGTGAGCTTTTCCTCATCCTTCATGCAGGAGGCGAGCATGTGGTAAGCGCCGGGCAGATGAACCGCAGAATCGTCCTGCGCCATGGCGAAGGACTGCTCCGGAGTCATCGAGTAGGTATCGGCGGCTGCGTCATATTCGACGTACCCGCCGGCGGCATTAGCGTTGAGCCATTCACGGACGTAGCGCTCATTCGTGCCGGTGCGCTGCGCCAACTCGGCGGCGGTGACCGGTTCGCAGTTTCCCATGGCGCGATACAGGCCGAGGCGATCGCCAATTACGATCAGCGCGGATTGCATGGCTGCGCCCATATCGAGAACGGCCTTATGCAGCAGGGTATGAAGCTTGTCCGGATCGACAGGACGGACGGTTGCAGTAGACATGAGAGTTCCTCCTGGGGAGCGCCGTTACGGGTGAGGATGCCTGGAGGGTGAGCGGAAGAGAGCGTGTTGCACCCGTTTACGGCGAGCAGCCAAATCATAGACACTCTGAATGGTGAAGTTCAACAGCTTTCCGCTTCTTGCTCACGGCGGCCTCCTCAGGTAGCGTCGAGGTATGAGTGGAATTACGTTGTCATTGGAAGGCAAAACGGCACTGATTACCGGCGGCTCGCGAGGCATCGGCGCCGAGTGTGTCCGGCTCTTTCGGGAAGCAGGGGCGCGGGTGGCCTTCAATTATCGCGCCGCGCGTGCCGAGGCCGAGACTCTGGTGGCTGCCTGCGGTGGAAGCCCGGAGTGTGTGGCCTTCGAGCAGGAGCTGGATTCGCCGAAGGCGGGACACGCCCTGGTCGATAAGACAGTGAAGGCTTTAGGCCGCATCGATTGTCTGGTGGTGAACCACGGCATCTGGCCGCCCGCGGATGCTCCGATTGCTTCCATGACGGAAGGGCAGTGGCGGCGCACGCGGAACGTGAACCTCGACAGTGTTTTCGGGCTGGTGCAGGCAGCAGTTGCCGAAATGCTGAAGCAGGGCGCGGGCCATATCGTGCTGGTCAGCTCGACGGCGGGACAGCGAGGCGAGGCCTTCCACGCCGACTATGCTGTAACCAAGGGCGCGCTCATCAGCCTGACCAAAAGCCTTTCGAGCGAGCTTGCGGGGCGTGGCATCTATGTGAACTGTGTCGCTCCCGGCTGGGTCGATACGGAGATGTCCGCTGCAGCGCTGAACGATCCAGCGACGAGTGGGAAGATTTTTGCGACGATTCCGCTGGGCCGCGTGGCTACGCCCCGTGAGATCGCCGGGCCGATTCTGTTTTTGTGCACGCCATTGGCAGGCTTTATGAGCGGCGAAATCGTCAATGTAAACGGCGGCGCAGTTCTGGTGGGGTGAGGATGAAGAAACTTTCGTCAGCTATGTCGATCAAATTTAATGGTGACAATAGAGCATTTTTCGTAGAAATTGATTGAGGAGAGAATTATGAAGCGACGAACTTTTGATCCTCTATATCTCCCTAATTACGGCTTAGAGGAGGCAGTTCGATACTTGCATATCCCACGATCCACACTCCATTTTTGGATGGCAGGGAAAAATCCGCTTCTTAGTCTTGCTGATCCTCAAAAACGTCTTCTTTCATTTAAGAATCTAGTAGAACTTTATGTGCTAAAGGGACTCCGTGAAATTCATCGAGTTCGCCTTTCTGCGGTGAGAGATGCCTCTGAATACTTAAAAGAAAATTGGCCTTCTTCTCATCCATTTGCCGACTATGATCTACAAACAGATGGTATACATGTCTATTTTTGGGACAAGAGCGATTGTTTATACGATGTATCCGGCGGCGGACAAATGGGATTGCCTTCAGTAATGGACGAATATCTGAAGCGTATAAATCGCGATGCTGAGGGTCTGGCAAATGCGTTACATCCTTATTTGACAAGCTCCTCGCTCCGTTCGGGCATACCTGAACCTCGCATCATTTCAATCGACCCAAATATCTGTTTCGGAATGCCTGTATTGGCCGGAACAAGAATAACCACAGCGATGTTAACGGCCAGATATAAAGGTGGCGACTCTATTCCTGCAATAGCAAAGAGCTATGGTAGACCCGAAGACGAGATCGCGGCAGCGATCCGGTGGACAACGGGCAGCGAAAAAGCCGCATAAGAAAATTACACTTTATCTTGATGAGAGCTTTGACTGTAACGAAGTAAAACAGCAACTCGATAAAGCGAGGGTGCGTTACCACGTATACTCTGATCACTTCAAAACAGGAACTAGCGATCCTGAAATATTAAAATTGGCTGGTCGCAAAGGCTGGGTAATGCTTACTTTAGATCGTCAAAATAGGCGGCGGGAAGTCGAGCGTAAAGCAGTTGAGGTGTTCAAAGTTAAACAGTTCGTATTTGCTGCAAATTTAGGTGCATTCAAACTAGCTCAAGTTCTAGTGGAGGCGCTGCCTAAAATTCGCAAATTTTGTCATGACAATGCTCCGCCGTACATTGCAGTAATCACAACCTCGGGTCAAATAGAACGCAGGTTATAGCTGTTAAGTATGAGTAAAATCCGTAATCCAATTTTGCTTTTGATGGGTGTTTTTCTTTGTTATCAGATTTATTCTGCTCAGGCGCAGAGCGATGCCGCGCAGGATGCGAATACGAAGAAAGCTCGCGCAGCGCTCGAAGCAATGGTAGCGGCGCTGGGCGGCGATCATTGGCTGAATTTGCAGAACAGCTACATCGAGGGCCGCACTTCGGGCTTCTATCAAGGCAAGCCCACGGGCGCGATCGGCGACTTCTATTCCTGGCACGTATTTCCTGACAAGGACCGCATCGAGTTGACGAAGAAGCGCGACGTGGTCGATATCTTCACCGGCAACGAGGGATGGGAGATCACCTATCGCGGCAAGCGCGCCCTGCCTGCCGACCAGCGCGACGACTTCCTGCGACGGCGCGATCACTCCATTGAAACGGCGGTGAAGGTCTGGATGAAAGATCCCAAGACAATGCTGCTCTTCGACGGGCAATCGCTGGTGGAGCGGCATCTCGCCGACCAGGTAACGCTTATCTCGGCAAACAACGACTCCATCACGATCAAGATGGACGCGCAGACGCATCTTCCCCTGAGCCGCACCTTCCAATGGCGCGATCCTCTCTACAAGGACAAGAACGAAGAAGTGGAAGAATACGACGATTACCATCCCATCGACGGAATACCGACGCCGTTCGGCATCACCCGCTTTCATAACGGCGATATGACCAATCAGCGGTTTGTTTATAAGGCTGCTTACAACGTGCCGTTGCCTCCGAATGCCTTCGATGTAGACGCTGCAGCGGCGAAGATCAAGAAGTAAGAGCATGTTGTAAACCGCTGCAGGCGGCATTCTTTGGGAATGCAACGGAAAATTGAACAGACGTTTACACAGACTGCTTAAAATTCTGCCTGCTTTCAAGAAGAGAGCAGAGGAGAATCTATCTGTGAACAAGCTATCTTTCTGCGCTGCGGCGCTAACACTGGCGTGTACCTCACTGCATGCCCAGGTAACGTTGCTGGCCAAGGGCACACTCACAAAGTCGAGTGCCGGATCGTATAAAGACCTCTCCGGGCTGAATTACACGCTGGAGAACGGGGTGGCCGCAAACCTGCTCGGCGGGCTCGGCTCGGGCATTACCTATGCGGGAGGCAATACGTTTCTTGCCGTTCCGGACCGCGGACCGAATGCCGTGAGCTTCAATGCGAATGTGGATGACACGGTTGCCTATGTAAATCGTTTCCAGACGATCACGATGGATCTTGCTCCGAACAAGGGCGAAGGCCTGCCGTTTACACTAACCCCGACGCTGCGCTCCACTACGCTGCTGCACGCGCTGTTACCACTGGCGTATGGGTCGGGCAAAGGGCTGGATATCATTCCGGGCAAGCCGCCCATCAATACCCTGCTGAAGCACTATTTCACCGGCCGCTCGGATGGCTATGATCCGGAACACGGGTCCGACGATGTGCTGGACGCCCGCCTCGATCCGGAGAGCATTCGCGTATCGAATGACGGGCTGACGGTCTTTATCTCGGATGAGTACGGGCCGTATGTGTACCAGTTCCTGCGGGCTACAGGCGAGCGGATACGCACGTTCAGGCTGCCCGCTGATTTCTCTGTGGCGAATCCGAAGCCGACAGGCGATGCTGAGCAGGCAGCGAACAATACGGGCCGCGTTCCCAACAAGGGCATGGAAGGGTTGGCGATCACTCCCGATGGCCGCACGCTGGTGGGGATTGTGCAGAACTCGCTGATCCAGGATGCGGCGGAGGGCGGCAATGCGGCGAATATGCTGCGCATTGTGACGATCGATATTCTGTCTGGCCGGACAACGCACCAGTATGCCTATCTGCTGACGACCGGATCGGGCGTGAGCGAGATTACAGCGCTGAACGATCACGAAATGATCGTGGACGAGCGCGACGGCAAGGGACTGGGCGACGGCAGCAAAGCGAAGGTGAAGCAGCTCTTCAAGATCGATCTGAAGGGCGCGACCGATGTGAGCGAAATGGACGGCACGGCTGCGGCTGCGCATGCGGTGAACAAGACGCTCTTTCTGGATGTGGTGAAAGTGCTCGAAGCCAACGGCATGACGGCAGACCAGATTCCGGCGAAGATCGAAGGCGTTTCATTTGGTCCGGATGTGAAGTACCACGGCAAGACGCTGCACACGATCTGGGTCGCGAATGACAACGACTTCCTGCAGGATTACAGCGGAACAAACACGAACCCGAATCAATTTTTTGTTTTCGGGTTTGCGGATGCGGACCTGGGCGGATCAGTATATGTGCCCCAGCCGCATTTTTCGCCATTCAGCTGGTAAAGGGCTGTTCCTCAGAAAGGCGCTGCCCAGGCAGCGCCTTTTGCTTTGCCATCGAATTAGCCTCATTTCCTTTCAGAATCGGAGAAGCGGTCGTCAACTCGAGGAGCCTTTTTGCCTGACGCCGTTTGTTTTCGGCGGATTGGCGCTGGGTCAGGTGATAGTAACAGAAGTGCTTATTGTGGAGCGCGGCGGCGCGACAGCGATATCCGCTGATGCGAACATGACGACAGAGTTGATACATGCGATGGCCCTCCCGCATTTTGTACGGGAATGCTTTATTCTCAATGATTTACAGGATTGATTCTGTACGGAGATGCTTTGTTTCTATAACTTGTGACTGAAACGACGAGAGGCATGGATAAGTTGTTTAGATGATATGGGTTAGGACTTCGAGGCGGAAGTTAGGGTCTTGACAGGGATTTTGGAAGCCCGGGGCTGAAGCCCTTAGGCAGCGGTTCTGCGCTATTTGCGAACCCACATCTCTGCGAGATGTGGGCACCCGGGGCAGGAATTCATAAGCTAATCGGCGAGATGGCTTTTCTCCGAGTGATTCAGTTTGGGATCGGCAGCATAGGTCATCTTCACGAGGGAAGCGCATTCGGTTTCGCCTTTGTGCAGTGAGGAGAAATCCAGGCCCATGTAATCGAAGCCCAGTTCAGCATCGACATGTTTGGCAAGCGTGGGTAATGGCTTGCCTTCTGTCTTATCCGGATGATTTGCGACTAGCCGCTGCAGGGCGATGGGAGCTTCGCGGGGATCGTATCCGGCACCAACCATGTAGCGCAGGCCGACGCGATATTCATGATCAATGAGCGGTGTCCAGTAGCTTGCAGAGAAGGTGCCATCGTTTATCGCCTGACCGGCAATCCCAGCACCAAAGGGAACAGCAGCCATTGCAATGTCTACACCCGCCTGGCTGTACTTACGAGTTCGGCTGCGATAGATATCATTTTCGATGGCGACGGCGATATCAGCGGCGAGCAGAGCCGCCAATTGCGCTTCATTCTGCAGTTTGGGGATGATCTGCGACGGAATCAGAATGGTGCCGGAATCATTCGAAGCCGTCCTTTGCATCGATCTCGCTTTTTCGATCACAAAAAAGCGGAAATGAATTTTGGCGGGATCGGAATCCGGCAGGTTTCTCTGCCATTCGGGCACGAGTTTCTGACCGAAGTTGTTGATCGCCTCCTGAAGCCGGCGATTCGGAAGGATATGGTAAGTCTTGAGGAAGAAGTGAACTTTTCCCGGTTCGTTCTTGTCATAGTCGGGCAGTTCGATTTTGAAATCGTTATTTTTGCGGTAATCCTGCTCATCGGTCAGATGCTCATCTTCTGCAAAGACGATGGATTTTGCCAGCAGGGTCGCATCTTTTTGCCGGTCAGCATCGTAAGAGACGCGAAGATCAGGCCGAAAGACATTTGTGTCAGCCATGCCGGGGGCCAGCTGCACGGTGGTTTTGGAATCGACGGCGATTTCATAGCCGTCGACGTAGACGGTTCCTCTCCATCCGCTTCCCTCTTTTATTAATGCCGGCGCACGATCTTCCCAGGCGCGTCCGGAACGATGTGCGATAGAGCCGCCATCGACAGTCTCGATTTCTTTTGCAGTGATGACATGAGTTTGCTTGTCCTCTGTACCGTGGACAAGCACGTATTTTCCGGGAGAAAGCATGCCGAGCGAGAACGGGACTTCGAGCGTCGATGTGGATACATTTGTGCCAAAAGTGGTGGAAGGAGTAGTAATAACCAGCCGCTGATTCAGGTGGAAGGATGCTGATGGGTCGAGATGCGTAACATATCCTTCCATGCTTACCTTGGATTGCGCGTTGAGGATGGCGACAGGGAAAAGGAATAACAGGCAGAAAACGGCGCGCAAAAGCGAACGGACCATATTGGCAGAAATCCAGAGAATAAAGTTGATATAAAAGACTTTTCGGCCATGATACGTGGTTTGCCTATGTCTGCCATCAATTTTTATGTAGTCGTCGCGCCGAACCCTCCCGTCTATTCCTATGCATGGAACAAACAGTGGCAAGTGAGCTGCCTCCGATAGCGCGAGAGCAGGCTGTGCTGGACCTGGCGGACTTCGATGAGGTTGTCCGGCTGTACAGGCAGCGGGTGTTTCGTTTTTTGCTGGCGTCGCTGCGCGATCGCGACCTGGCGGAGAACCTGACCCAGGATTGCTTTCTGCGGGCGTACATGGCGCGGGAGCATTTTCGCGGCGATTCGAGCCTGATCACGTGGCTGATGAAGATTGCGACGAACCTTATCCGCGACCACCTGCGGAGCAAGCGGCTGCGCTTCTGGACGAAGACGCGGGAGACGGCGCTCGATCCGGTGGATGTGAGCGACTGGGTTCCGGATGAGCGCAGCTCGCCGGAGGAAGACCTGATTGCGCGGACGCAGGTGAGCCATGTGTGGAAGGCGGTCGGCCAGCTTCCGGCAAAGCAGCGCACGGTGTTTGTTCTGCGCTTTGTGGAAGAGATGGAATTGCGGGAGATTGCAGAAACGACAGGGATGAATCCGAGCACGGTGAAAACGCATCTCTACCGCGCGCTGGCGGCGGTGCGGGAGAGCATGGGGGGCAAGTTATGACGAGGGAAACGACAGACCGGCAGGTGAAGGAGTTGTACGCAGAGAGCGACGCGGCGTCGAAGCGCGAGCTGGAGAGCCTGGCGAACTCGATCAGCCATTTTCGCGAGATGGTGCATTTTGCGGCGGAGTGTCAGGGGGCGCAGCTTCCGGTTTCCGCACAGCTGGAAAGGGCGGCCAAGCGGCAGCAGTCGAGGCAGCGGCGAATGATGCTGGAGTGGGCGGTGGCGCTGGCGCTTTGCGTGACGGCGGCGATTCCGGCGACCAGCTACCTGCGCACGCAGGCGGCGCGGGAAGAGGCGCAGCGGCAGGCGCAGATATTGCAGCAGCGCGAGGCAGACACGGCACTGCTGGAACAGGTGACGAACGAGCTGTCGGAGTCGGTTCCGGATTCGCTGCAACCGCTGGCGGATATGGACAACGATTATGCGAAAGACCAGACATACACAAAGGAGAGGACGAATGGGAGGAACTAGCAAATTTCTGGCATTGGCTCTGGCCGCAGGCGCCTGCATGGGCGGCGGGAGGGCTGTGGCGCAGGACTGGCGTCCGGGGCCGCCACCGATGGAACGCGCTTTTCAGGGCGGGCATGGGCGCTGGTGGGATGATCCGAAGGTGGCCCAGCAGCTGAATCTTACGGCTGACCAGCAGAAGAAGATGGATGACATTCTGCAGCAGCATCGGTTGAAGCTGATTGACCTGAATGCCACGCTGCAGAAGCAGGAAACCATCATGCATCCGCTGATGGAAGCGGACCAGCCGGATGAGGGGAAGATTCTGGCGCAGATCGATGCGATTGCGCAGGCACGCGCCGAGCTGGAGAAAGCGAATGCGCGGATGCTGCTGGGGATTCGGCAGGTGCTGACGCCGGACCAGTGGAAGAAGCTGAAGGCGCTGCGCGAGGAAGGGCCGCGGAGATTTGAGGGCCGCGAGCGTTTTCAACGCAGACAGGGCGGACCGGGCGAAGCACCGCCAGTGGGTGGATCTCCACAGGGGCCTCCGTCGCAGCAGTAGCGGTGATTTGGTGAAGAGGAGCGGCCTTTGGGCTGCTCCTTTTGTTTGTTGAGTGGTTGCGCGGGGAAGGAAAAGCAGGTCCTTCGACTTCGTTCCTCAGTGTCAGGATGACAGGCTGCTTTTAGAGGTGGATGAATCCGCGAATGATGGCGAAGAGGGAGATGCCGGCAACGACGATCCAGAGCAGGATTCCCTGCAGCATGGGGCGTATGCCGACTTCTTTGAGTGTTTGCCGGGAGATGCCGCTGCCGATGAGGAAGAGCGTGACAGCGAGGCCGAGCTTGCCTAAGCGGTAGACCTGGCTGTAGGCGGCGTGCAGCTGCGGCAGATAGCCGGCCATGACGGCGGCGATGCAGAAATACAGGATGAACCAGGGCAGATAGATATGCGATCTGCTCCGTTTGGCGGCGGCGGTGAGCAGGGCTACGGGGACGATCCAGAGCGCGCGGGCAAGCTTGACGGTGGTGCCGATGGCGAGGGCTACGGCTCCGTATTTGGCGGCGGCGCCGACGACGGAACTGGTGTCGTGTATGGCAAGCGCTGACCATAGGCCGAACTGTGTCTGCGAGAGATGGAAGGCTGCTCCGATGGCGGGGAAGCTGAGCAGCGCGACGGAGTTGAGCACGAAGACGGTTCCGAGGGAGACGGCCATTTCTTCTTCGTTGGCTTGGGTTACGGGGCCGAGGGCGGCGATGGCGCTGCCGCCGCAGATGGCGGTTCCGGCGGCAATGAGGAAAGACTGGGTTTTCTCGACTTTGAGGAGGCGCCCGAGAAGCCAGCCGAATGCCAGGGCGAAGGTAATGCCGATGGCGGTGTAGAGAAATCCGGAGCGGCCCACCTGAATGACTTCGCGGAGGTTCATGCCGAAGCCGAGGCAGACGACGGAGGCCTGCAGCAGGAATTTTGCAAGGCGTTTGCTATCGAGGTGATATGGATGCGTGAGCAGCAGGCCGTAGGCGAGTCCGGCGCCGAGAGCGAGCGGGGGTGAAAGCAGGCCGGAGGCGGCGAGAATGATGCCGATGAAAAACAGATTCTTCTGCATACATTGCGAGAGTTTCACTTGAGGGAGGGGCGCGTCCAAGCGTGATTTGTGATGGGTGATTGGGTTTTCTTATGGGGTTTACCACCCTTCGCTGCGCTCAAGGTCTGGATGGTACATGCGCATGCGAGGTTTGAAACCAGGGCTAAAGCCCGGTGCTCCTACCCCGTGGTTCCGTTTGTGTTTTGGATGACCGTGCATACTGAACCCACATCTCGTTGAGATGTGGGGCACCCGAGCGTTCATGTGAATTGTAGCGGTGATTCGGGAATCGTTGCCACGCTTCGCTCCGCCCAGGACAACTCTTTATCTTCGGTAGTGCTACTTTCAGGATGACGATTTTTATGTGTTAGTGGGATTGCTTTTGGGCTAGCGCAAAGCGGTAGAAGGCGGCGGCGACGCCTTCAGGGGCGGGGCCGAGGCGGCGGATGAGGGTGAGATCGCGGTGTATCTCGAAGTTTTCGATGCGGACGGGGACGACGGTGCCGAGGCGGGCGGCTTTGCTGATGGCCCATTGCGAGACGAAGCCGATGCCAAGGCCGGCTTCTATGCCGGAGACGATGGCTTCGGTGGAATCGAGGGCCATGCGAATTTGTAACCTGTTCGGTGACAATCCAGCTTTTTTGAGAGCATGCTCGACGACATGGCGCGAGCCGGAGCCCTGCTCGCGCAGCAGCAGAGGCACTTTTGCGAGCGACTGCAGAGGGATGCTGCCGATGCCGCTCCATTCGTGGCCGGCAGGCACGATCAGAACCATTTGATCGTCGAGAAATTTTTCGACGTGGACTTCTTTGCTGCGGGGCGGCCCTTCGATCATGCCGAGCATGATGGAATCCTTGAGCAGCAGGTCGACGATTTCTTCGGTGTTGCCGCTGACGACGGAGAGTGTGACCTTTGGATTATCTTTGAGGAAGCTGCCGAGCATGCGCGGCAGGATGTATTGCGCGACAGTGGTAGAGGCGCCGAGGCGCAGGTCGCCGCTGACTTCGCCTTCGAGCTTTGCCAGCGCAGATTTTGCGTCATCGAGGACGCGGACGGAGCGCTCAGCATATTTGAGCAGCACCTTGCCTGCGGGCGTGAGCGAGATGCGGGTGCCGCTGCGGTCGAAGAGGCGGCAGCCCAGTTCTTCTTCAAGGGCATGGATGTGCTGGCTGACGGCGGGCTGGCTGAGGTGCAGAGCTTCCGATGCCTTACGGAAGCTGGCCTGGAGCGCCACGGCGCGGAAGACGGTCAGGCGGAAGTTTTCCATCGTGCTTTATCTGAACATAAAAAGCCCCGGAAGTGTCCGGGGCTTTTTGCTTTCGGCGAGATCTCTGATATTCCCACCCTTCGTTCGCTATGCTCAGGATAGGGCACCCGCTTTTCCGTCAGGATGACGGCGATTTTGTTGCTAGACAGTGACGGTCTTTGTGCTTTCCTGCGAGGAGGCCGCGCTGACGGAGTTCGGCTTTGCGTCAGCCTTTTCGTTGCCGGGCTTGCGGATGTCGATGCCGCCCTTGAAGAAGGCGCCGTCTTCGATGGAGATGCGCTGGGCTACGACGTCGCCGGAGAGCGAGCCTTCGCTGCGGATATCGACGCGGTCGCTGGCGTTGACATTGCCGCGCACCTTGCCGAGGACGACGATTTCGCGGGCCGAGATGTTGGCGGTGACCTGTCCATTGCGGCCTACGGTGACGCGGTTGCCGGGCAGGTTGATGGAGCCTTCGACCTTTCCATCGATGTAAAGCGATTCGGAGCCGGTGACTTCACCCTTGATAATCAGGCTTTTACCGATGGTGGCCTGGTCAGAGGAGGAAGCGGAGGACTGAGTTGCAGGCGCGCCGGCGCGGGCTGCGGGTTCAAAGCTGGGAGCTGCTGGGGCGGCCGGGCGCACAGGCTCGCTAGGGGTTGGCGAAGAGTTTCCGGTCTGGTTTGGTTTCCACATCTGCTTGGTGTTTCCTTTCTTCTCCTCTTTGATCACTTCCGGCTGGAACTTTACGGGAATCCCTCGCCCGCTTCTAGCTGTTCCGCAGAGAAATGTCGATCCTGAGTCCTTTCGAGGGTTTTTAGCTTCTACCTTCGAATCCGCGCAGTCAGGGCTGCTGTCTGCATCTTAAACACGGACGCTTGAAAATTGCACGCGCTTCTCAAATCTTTTCTGTGGAGGTGTGGCTTGATATGGTTCAAAGAGGGATGTTCTGTTCCCGCCCGATGCTATGACTGACCGTGAATTGATTCGCCACATTGAGCGCTCTGCCGGTCAGCGTGCCGGCTACAAACAACTTGTACGCGAATTCGGGCTGGGCGGAGGGCGCGAGCGGCGCCTGCTGCTGGAACACCTGGCGCGGCTGACGGCACGCGGCGAGCTGGTGAAGCTGGATCGGGACCACTGGGGCATTCCGCGGATGGCGGCGGCGCGTGACAATCTTGTGGCCGGGCGGCTGGACCTGCACCGCGACGGTTTCGGGTTTGTTCGCCCCACGGACAGGGCAAAAAACGGCGAAGATGACATTTTTATTCCGCCGAATGAACTGGGCGGGGCAATGCAGGGCGACCAGGTGCTGGTGGAGCTGGCTCCGCCGCGAGCGGATGGGCGCAGGCTGGGGCGGATTGCGCGGGTGCTGACGCGCAGCAATCCGACGGTGGTGGGGATTTTCCACCATGCGCGGAATGAAAAGGCGCAGGGGCACACGGTTACTCCTTTTGACGCGCGCATGACGCAGCCGATTCTGATTCCTTTTGGGCAGGAGCTGCCTTCGCCGGCCTCAACTGCGGGCAGCCCGCACCGGGTATTGGGCGAAGAGGCGAAGCGGCAGCAGTTTGACGACCTGGAAGGACTGGTGGTGGATGTAGAAATCACCGATTGGCCCACGCCCATACGGGCTGCGCGCGGGCGGGTGATTGAAATTCTGGGCGAGGAAGATGCTTTCGGCGTGGACGTGGAGATTGTGATCCGAAAGCACCATTTGCCGCATGTATTTCCGGAAAATGTGCTGAAAGAGGCGCGGGATGTTGCGTTTCTGGATGCGGACGTGGTGGCGGCACGGCGTGATTTTCGCAATCTGCCGATTGTGACCATCGACGGTGAAACGGCACGCGATTTTGATGACGCAGTGCTGGTGCGCGAGTACGGAGACGGCACGTATGAGCTGCAGGTGCATATTGCGGATGTGGCGCAATATGTAAGGCCGGGGACGGCGCTCGATCTGGAGGCACGGCTGCGGGGCAACTCAGTGTATTTTCCGGACCGCGCGATTCCGATGCTGCCGCAGGAGCTGTCGACGGATATTTGCAGCCTGCGGCCGGATGAGGACAGGCTGGTGCTCTCGTGCCTGATGCGCATCGATGCGCATGGCGATGTGCTGGATTATGAGGTGACGGAAGGCGTGATTCGCTCGGCGCGACGGATGACGTATACGCAGGTACACCGGATTCTGGAGGGCGATGCGACAGTACGGGAGCGATTCTTCGACTTTGTGCCGGAGTTCGAGCGGATGCATCGGCTGGCGCTGATTCTGAACAAGAAGCGCGAACGGCGCGGGTCGATTGATTTTGATTTGCCGGAGCCGATTATCGAGTTCGATGAGTTTGGCGCGATGAAGAGCGTGACGCGCTCGGAGCGTAACTGGGCGCACCGGCTGATTGAAGAGTTCATGCTGGCGGCGAATGAGTGCGTGGCTTCGTGGATTGAGGGTCTGGGCGTCGACTCGATATATCGCATTCATGAGAAGCCGGAGCCACGGCGCATTGTGGAGTTTGAGGAGACGGCGGCGGCGTTTGGGTATTCATTGGGAATTGGGAATTTGCCGGTACGCAAGTTCCAGATGAAATCGGAGCGGCGGGAGCAGCATGGGCGCGGGCGGAATCCGCGACAGCATGAGGTGCCGGAGGATATTCCGATTACGCCGCGCATGTATCAGAAGCTGACGGCAAAAATTTCGGGCAAGCCGGAGGAGCGGATTCTGTCGTACCTGATGCTGCGGTCGCTGAAGCAGGCTCGGTATAGCGAGCAGAATGAGGGGCATTTTGCGCTGGCGGCTACGTCGTATACGCACTTTACTTCGCCGATCCGACGCTATCCCGATTTGATTGTGCACCGCATTGTGAAGTCGCTGCTGGCTGCGGGCGTCAGCGGCGAAGGCAGACTGGTTGCGGGCGAACCGCATGCGAAGCAGACGGCGGCGTGGGGGCAGTTTCGCGCGCCGCGGGCAAAGGCGAAGGGGGAGTCTCCGATTTCGGAGGCGGAGTTGGCGGCGATTGCGCAGGAATCGAGTGAGAATGAGCGACGGGCCTCGGAGGCTGAGCGCGAGCTGGTGGAGTGGAAGAAGGCGAAGTTCATGCGCGAGCGCGTGGGCGAAGACTTCAGCGGGATGATTTTGAGCGCTACGAAGTATGGGCTGTTTGTGGAGCTGGATGATCTGTTTGTCGAAGGGCTGGTGCCGCTGCAGAGCCTGGGGCAGATCGATGGCGACTACTACTCGTATCGGGAAAATACGCGGCAGATTATCGGAGAGCGCTGGGGACGGAAGTTTACTTTTGGGCAGAAGGTGCGGGTGGTGCTGGATCGCGTGGATGCGGTGGAGCGTCGACTGCAGTTTTCGATTCTGGTGGAGGATGGTGAGCTTCAGGAGGCTCCTCCGAAGAAGGCAAAAGCTAAGACGAAGGCGAAGAAGGCGGCGGATGTTGCTCCGGCGTGGACGAATGGGACGCATCGCAAAGGGAAGAAGCGTAGTATGCAGCAGCAGGGGAAGAAGACGAAGAAGTTTGCCGGGAAGAAGAAGCGGCGTAAATAAAACGGGTGCCACACATTTTGAAGAGATGTGGGTTTGCAATGGAAAAATCCCATGTCTCTGTGAGACATGGGGCACCCTAGTACCCTGACTACTCTCACGGCTTAAAGTTAGGAACGAAAGGTAATTCCATGCAAGGGACTGGCTCTTTGAAACCGGTGCTGGGCGCGACGGCATGGTCCCGGTTAGTGCTGGCTTTTGTGGCGATGCTGGGAACGTGGCTTCTTTACTGTGGTTTGCATGTGGTGTGGATGGTGATCCACGACTCCGTGTACCAGGTTATGGGGCTGGGACTTTGGGCCGGCATGCTGGCGGGGATCACGTATATCGTTTTTGTAGCGCCGATGACTGCGGTATTCCCCTGACGGTTGCAGTTGCGGTTCTGGTATCTTTTTCTGCTGATTTCGCTGGGGTGGGTGTCTCTTATATTTCGCTGGATTTTCCGGGAATGGCCGTGGGCGATTCTGAAGATGCAGCCTCGTCCGCCTCTTGTTCTTCACGGTTGGATTTTTTGCTTCGCCATATGTGCGTTCAGCATCTACATGCTGCTGTTGTGGCGGGTGGATTCTGGCGAGACAAAAAGCTCGAGCCTCGGTCGATATCGTGTCCATTCGCTAGATTGCCGATGATCCCCATGTCTCTGTGAGACATGGGGCACCCTGATATCGCTATTTCCTGTAGAAAAAATGCTATGGCAAGGGACCGGTGTTGAAGGCCTGTTCGACCTGGCGGTTGATGACGCGATAGATGGCGAAGGCACGGGTGGTTTTTCCCTGCAGCTGGAAAATCAGCTCGGCGCGATGGTCGTCGTCGGTGTCGGCGGCGTCGATGAGGCGCAGGCGGGGAATGACATCGAGCCGCTCGTCGGTGGTGATTTGCTTGAAGATGACTTGCGGGGTTCCGTAGAAGTCAGGTTGGGCAATGAGGGTGATGTATTTGGCGTTGCCGAGGTCGCCGGTCCGGGCGCTGAAGACGATGGTGGCTCCTCCGCTGTAGGAAAGCTCGAAGGCGTTGAATTTTTCGTCGGCGAGCAGGGGCAGTGGTGGAGCGGATGGTTTGGCTGCTCTACGGTGTACGGTCGTAGGCTTTGCCGCGGGTTTTGGGGCTGGCTGAGGCTCTGGTTGCGCGGCCGCGAGGGCTTTCTGCGCCAGCTCTTCCATGGCGGACTTCATTTTTTGCATGTCGTCGGGATCGGTCCAGCTATAGACATAGGAATGCGGCTCGCCGGATTTTATGTCGGAGATGGCGATCATCTGGTTCATGTCGGCGGGCACGCCTTCGAGCCTGGAGGGCTGGACGATGCCTTCGGGAGATTCCGGCTTGCCGTAGCGCAGCTTTGGGCGGTCAGGATCGACGCTGGCGGTGGAGGTAACCGGCGCTCCGGTGGGGTTGCTGGTGTTATCAGAACGCTTGTGCAGGGTTGGGCGGTCGGGATCAACGCTGGGCGGGTTCTGGGCGGAGTCGGAGTCTTTGCGGTGGAGCGTAGGACGGTCGGGATCGACTTCCGGGGCGGTTTGCGTATTGCCGGAGCTGCCGGAGTTACCGGAATCGGAACCGGAGGTGCTGTCATTGCCGGAGCGGCGGTGCAGGGTTGGCTTGTCGGGATCGCTGGGCGGCGGATTCGATGGTGTGCTGCTTCCGGAAGAATTGCCGCTCGACGTTGTAGTGGTGCTGTTGTCTTTGCGATGCAATGTTGGCCGGCCTGCATCGGATGCTGCGGTGCTCGACCCCGCATCCTTTACCACCTGAGGAGCATATCGCGACGTGGCGCGCTTTACTTTGGCAGCGGCAACCTGCGGTTTGACGGAGCCGATGGCGATCCATGAGCCGCCGAGATTTTCTGCACCATTCACATTGAAAAGGCCGTGGGAGACACCGGCTTTTTCCAGCTCGTAGACGGTGCCGGTAAGGACGGTGAGAGGCGCGGGCTGCGCGAGATAGAGGCCGCCGGGCTGATAGTCGGAGCCATCCCATACGGCAATGGGGACAAGGCGTCCGGCCTTGGGCTTGTCGAGGTCGCCGGTCCACTCGAAAACGCCGGTGGCGCGAAGGGTGGGACCGCTATCAGTGTCCTTCTGCGGCTTCGTTCCCTGATATTGGGCGTGAGCGGCTGAGGCAAGGAGTGCGGCAAAAATCGTAAGAACGAGGCAGAAGCGTGTCGTACACTCGCTCTTTGGGGAAGAATTTTTATGGAAGGACCCATTCATGGAAGTTCACGATAAAGTGGCAGATTTTACGCTCCAGGATGACCAGGAGAATACCGTTCATCTTTCAGATTACGCCGGAACACCGGTAGTGCTCTTCTTTTATCCTCGCGCCGACACGCCGGGCTGCACGATCGAGGCCTGCGGCTTTCGCGATGTCTTTAAAAAAATTCAGAAGGCGGGAGCCGTGGTGCTGGGCATCTCGCGGGACACGCCGAGGGCGCAGGCAAAATTCAAGGCAAAGTATGATCTTCCGTATCCGCTCCTTGCAGATGTAGACGAAAAAGTGTGCCAACAGTTTGGCGTGATGAAGGAAAAGAATATGTATGGGAAGAAAGTGAGGGGAATTGAACGGACAACCTTTCTGATTGGACCGGACCAGACCCTGCTGAAGATCTTCCCGAAAGTGAAGCCGGAGGGACATGCGGAAGAGGTTCTGGCAACGATCAAAGGACTGAAGAAGTAATTTCCATGTCTCGGATTGTTCCAGCCGACGGCAAGGCTATTCCGGTTTTGCCGGTCTCATTTTATGAGCGCAGTCCGGATGTGGTGGCGCGAGCGCTGCTGGGGAAACACATTGTTCGCGAAGACAACGGCGTGCGGCTGGCGGGCCGCATCGTGGAAGTGGAAGCGTATTTCGGAAAGGATGATCCGGCGGCGCATGCCTACATCGGCAGGACAGAGCGCAATGCGGTTCTGTTTGGGCCGCCGGGCGTGGCCTATGTGTATTTCATTTACGGGATGCATTACTGCCTGAACATTTCGTGCGAGCCGGATGGGCAGGCGGGATGCGTGCTGATTCGCGCACTGGAGCCGGTGGAAGGGCTGGAGACGATGGCAAAGCTGCGAGGGCTGCCCTCGGGAGCGAAGCCGAAGCTGCTGACGTCAGGCCCGGGACGGCTTTGCCAGGCGCTCCATATCACGCGCGCGGCGCATAACGGGCTGGATGTAACGGATGCGGCATCGTGCCTGCGGGTGGAGGACGATGGCTACCGCGTGAAAAAAGTGGCGGTGACGCCGCGCATCGGAATTCGCCATGCGGCGGAGCTGCCGGCGAGGTACGTGATCGAGGGAAATACATTTGTTTCCGGAAAAATGTAAACATTTGCAAAGGTTTATTCGTATACTGGGCAGCACTGTATTCAGGAGCCCTTACCGGATGAAACCTGCCAAGCTGCTGGCCTCTTTTACCCTCTTTGCGTGCGCAAGCCTTCCCTTTTCCACGATGTCATTCGCACAGGATGGCCCACCGCCTCCGGGCGGAGGGATGCAACATCATGGGCCTTTGCCGAAACCGACGAACCTGAAGGTGCTCCCCAAGGACATCGATCCGCAAAAGCTGATGGACATCATGCACGGCATCTCAGGATCGCTGGGCGTGCATTGCAACTTCTGCCATGAGGTCGACGAGAAGACGCACAAGGCAAACTTTGCCGCCGATACCAAGGAGGACAAAGAGATTGCGCGAACGATGATTGCCATGACGCAGGAGATCAATACGAAGTTCATGACGCAGATCAACGATCCGGATGCGAAGCCGGCGGATAAGACGGTGACCTGCGGGACATGCCATCGCGGCAACAAAATGCCTGCCATATTTGTGCCCAAGCCGGAGGCGCATGAGCATCCGGGCGGCGGCGGTATGCCGATGCAGAAGCCGCAGTAATCCCCACCCTTAACTACGTTCAGGATGGGGCACCCAGGTAGTAGATTGTGATCCCACATCTCGTTGAGATGTGGGATCACCCAGGTTCTCCTACAGCAGCAGATTGTCGATGAGGCGGGTGGTGCCTACGAACGCGGCTACGGCTATGAGCGCGCCATTGTGTGTATCGGAGATGTCTTCGAGCGTGTCGGGATTTACGACAGCAATGTAGTCGATGCGGACTTCCGGCTCTTCGGCGAAGACACCGCCTGCTACTGCGATTAACTTTTGCGCAGATATTTCCCCGGCGGCAGAGGCTTCTTTTACCTTGTTTAATGCTCGCGAGAGCACCAGCGCCTGCCTGCGCTCTTTCGGAGACAGGTAGCGATTGCGGGAGCTCATAGCTAATCCGTCGGCTTCGCGCACGATGGGGCAGACGACCAGCTGCAGCGGAAAATTGAGATCGCGGACCATCCTGCGCAGCACGGCGACCTGGGCGGCGTCTTTCTGGCCGAAATAGGCTCTATGCGGCACCGCAATGTGGAAGAGCTTGCTGACGACGGTGGCGACGCCGCGGAAGTGGCCCGGGCGCGAAGCTCCATCGAGGCGTTCGCTGATGCCTTCAACATGGACAAAAGTCGTTGCGCCCGCGGGGTACATCTCTTCGACGGTCGGCGCGAAGACGAGATGAACGCCTTCGCGCTCGAGCAGGGCGCAGTCTTCTTCAAACGTTCGCGGGTATTTGCTGAAATCTTCGTTGGGGCCGAATTGCGTAGGGTTGACGAAGATGGAGACGGCGACGAGGTCGCACTCGGCGTGGGCGGCGCGCACGAGCGAGAGATGGCCTTCGTGCAGGGCTCCCATCGTGGGCACCAGGCCAAGGATGCGGCCTTCACCGCGCAACTGGGCACAGGCAGACTGTGCCTCACGCATTGTTTTGAAAATGAGCATGGCGGTCAGGCTTTGCGCCGCAGGGCGGTTGAAGATTCAAAGGCCGCGCGGGTTTCTTTTGACAGGTGATAGCTCTCGTTTTCGCTGGGGAAAGCGCGCTGCTCTACGTCCTGCAGATAGCCTTCAACGGCGCTGCGAAAGAGCCCGGCGGCATCGCCGTACTGGCGCACGAATTTCGCGGGCTTTGCGAAGCTGAGATTCACGAGGTCGTGGAAGACGAGAATCTGGCCATCGCAATCGGGCCCGGCGCCGATGCCGATGGTGGGAATGTTTAATTTTTCGGTAACGCGCTGCGCTACTTCGCGGGGCATGCCTTCGAGCACGATCATGACGGCTCCGGCAGCTTCGATTGCAAGCGCGTCTTTGAGCAGAGCGTCGGCTGCGGCGGTGGATTTTCCCTGCACCTTGTAGCCGCCCATGCGATGCACGGACTGCGGGGTGAGACCGAGATGGCCGATGACAGGGATTTCCGCGTCGGTGAGACGCTCGACCAGCTTAACGCGGTTGCTGCCGCCTTCAATCTTGACGGCTTCCGCTCCGGCTTCCTTCATGAAGCGGGCGGCGTTGGCAACGCCTTCCTCTACGCTCACGTGGTAAGAGCCATAGGGCATGTCCGCGGCGACGATGGCGCGCTTGACGGCGCGGCGCACGGCGCGGGTGTGGTGCAACATTTCATCGACGGTGACGGGGAGGGTTGTGTCGTAGCCGAGCACGACCTGGGCCAGCGAATCGCCGACGAGGATCAGATCGATTCCTGCTTCATCGACCAGGCGCGCCGTGGCGTAGTCGTAGGCGGTGAGCGCGGTGATGGGCTTGCCGTGCTGCTTTTTTTCCTGAAGTGCCTGGAAGGTGACCTTGGCGCGAGGGGCCGAGGTGTTTTGCGCGTCTGCGCTACAGAAATTTGTCACACTCATTGTTTGTCTCCAGTGCGGCTCCCATGCGGGATGCCACCCGAACCCAATTTTTGACTATACGCTTTTGATGCGGGGGACGTACAGCCGATGCGGGGAGTTCCGGGGCTGAAGCCCCTCGATGCCTGCTGGATGGTTCACCGGGCTAAAGCCCGGTGCTTCTACCCAGGGGCTCTTTGGCCCCTCTTTCGCCTGTGTGCGTAAAGACAGGTTTGTAAATCCCATGTCTCTACGAGACATGGGGCACCCCCGGCTGGTTATTCCCAGGTTTCAGCCTTTTGCGGCGGCTGCTTGCGGCTCGTAATTGCCGACTTCGGGACGGAAGGCGATGGCGATGCGGTTCCAGCTATTGATCTGGGTGATGGCGTAGGTCAGCTTTACCACTTCTTCTTCGCTGAACTGCGTGCGCACCTCGGCATAGGCTTCTTCGGAGGCGTGGCCCTGCTGAATGTTGGTAATGGCTTCAGTCCATGCGAGCGCGGCGCGTTCGCGGTCGGTGAAGAAAGGGGCTTCATGCCAGGCGGAGAGCGCGTAAATGCGCTGCTCGGTCTCGCCCTGGGCGCGAGCATCTTTGGAGTGCATGTCGAGGCAGAAGGCGCAACCGTTCAGTTGCGAAGCGCGAAGTTTTACCAGCTCGTAAAGAGCTGGCTCAAGGCCGCTGCGGCGAATGATGGCCTCAAGATGAAGCATGCCCTGATAGGCTTCGGGAAAAGCCTTTTGATAGTCCAGCCGTGGTTCCATGATGTTTTTTCTCCTTTTAGGGAAGAGATGATACACGGCTGGTCCGGTTGCAGCTTTGCGAAGAAATGCTAGGGCCCGACGTAGAGCTCGATGGGCGAGAAACCGATCTGCTTTGTTTTGTGATCGACGCGGAGGAAAAGCGGCGTTTTGCCGCCGTTGATGTTTACTCCCATGACAACGCCATTGCCTACGCTTTTGGTGATGACGATCTGATGGCTGTGGATTACGCCGTAGTCGCTGGCCGGGCCCCAGTCTTTTTGAAACTGGGTGAAGTCATAGAGCTTGTACTGGTCGGGATGCTGCTGCCAGTTGGGATCGTTATTCCAGAGGCCGTAAGCCTTGTTGAAATCCCTGGCCTCGACAGCATCGAGGAAGACATTGACTTTGTGCTCTGAAGGCAACGTAGCAAAAAACCAGCCGTGGCCGGTGAAGAAGCCGGCGAGGCCGGTAGCCGCAATCAGGAGAATGACGACGATGATTGTGATCAGCAGCTTGCGGTTCCGGTTTGCACGGCGGGTGTCATAGACGGGCGCATCCATCAGAGTCATAAATCGATCCTAACTCCTTCTAAGAGAGAACAGGGTCCCTGTTGTATAGACACCGCAAAACAGTTTCAAGTTTCCTACCGGGAGTAACTCGTACTGTCTTTCTCGGCGCGGCGCTCGAGCGCAAGCTCAATGAGGCGATCGATGAGCCGCGCGTATGGAACACCGGATGCCGCCCAGAGCTTGGGATACATACTGATGGAGGTAAAGCCGGGGAGCGTATTGATTTCGTTGAGATAGAGGCGGCCTGATTTGCCGGGGTCGAGAAGGAAATCGACGCGGGCGAGACCGGAGCAGTCGCAGGCCTTGAAGGCAGCGATGGCCATCTGCTGCACCTGCTTGGTCTGCTGACGGGTTAATTTTGCCGGGATGATGAGGTCGGAGCCTTCGCTGAGGTATTTTGCCTCGTAGTCGTAGAACTCTTTGATGGGGACGATTTCGCCGACGACGGAGGCTTCCGGGTTGTCGTTGCCGAGGATGGCGACTTCGAGTTCGCGGGCTTTGCCGCGCTTGCCGCCCACGCCCTGCTCGATGACGATCTTGCGGTCGAAGCTTGCAGCGAGATCGATGGCAGGCGAAAGCTCTTTGCGGTCGTGCGCTTTGCTGATGCCGACGGATGAGCCGAGATTCGCGGGCTTGACGAAGACCGGATATTTCAGCGCTGCCTCGACGCGGCTGACAATTTTCTTTGCTCCTGCTGCCCATTCGCTGCGCAGGAAAGTGACGTGCTTTGTAATCGGCAGCCTGGCGGAAGCGAAGAGACGCTTCATGATGTCCTTGTCCATGCCGGTGGCGGAGCCAAGCACGCCGGAGCCGACATAGGCGATATCTGCCAGCTCGAAGAGCCCTTGAATGGTGCCGTCTTCGCCGAAGGTTCCATGCAGGACAGGAAAAACCACATCGAGATGGAGCGGCTGGTGCGCTGCTTGTCCGTGCGTCTCAAAGGGCATGAGCGAGCCGGTTTTGCTTTTTGAAGGCACAGGCGGCACGATGATGGATTCGCCTTTGGCCAGCACGGCTGCGGCTGTGGTCGCTTCGGGATCGCCGGCGCGAAGATGGCGCGGCTCGGGCGCTTCGCCAGTGAGCAGGCGCTCAGCATCGGAGGCGGTGACCCAACGGCCTTCCCTGGTGATGCCGATGGGGACGACCTCGTATTTCTTCCTGTCGATTGCTTTGAGAACGGAAGCGGCTGAAAGCAGCGAGACTTCATGCTCGCCGCTGCGGCCGCCAAAAAGAACGCCTACGCGAAGTTTGGGCATAAAAGCCTATTGTATGAAGAAAGGCTGTGGATGCTAGTTACTGTTGGGCTACCGCCGCCATGCGGTGGTGAGCCTTGCGGTGCCGCCGTAGAGGCGAAGTCCATCGCGGCGGTCGGCAAAATAGCGGGCATTGATGTCGGCGGCGGCTAACTCTTCGATTTCATTGAAGCCTTGTGAGCGCAGCTCATGGTTCATTTCCTCGGGCATGAAAAAGAGCTGGAAGGGCTCGCCCGCCTGTTCTACGCGGCCGGCAAGATGATCAAATACGGCGCGCTCGCGTTCATTGAGCAGTTCTCGCGGCAAAGCGTACTCGAAGGAAACGCCGCTGCCTGCGGGCATCTGCGCAATGACGTGGATAGTGGCGCGAAAGGCTTCGAAAGTGAGATATGGGGTGACGCCCAGCCAGGAAAAGAATGCGGGCTGATGAAAATCGAAACTGGTTAGGGCGAGGCCATCGGCGAGCGACTGGCGCTCGAAGTTCACGGGAGCGAAGGTCAGGGTATCTCGTAGAGGAATGGCCGCAGTTGCCAGTAATTCGCGCTTCCATTGCTGCGTCGCGGGATGATCGACTTCGAAGACGCGCAGGTCGGGAAAGGGATTGCGATAGGCGAAGGTGTCGAGACCCGCACCGAGCACGACATACTGCCGAACACCCGCAGAATAGGCTGCGCGCAGATGATCTTCGGCATAGCGGCTGCGCGCCACCATGAAGGCACGCATGGCGCAGGCAAAGGGATGCGCCTGCTTTTCGCGCTCGGCGAGAATACTCTCGGTGGTCCCTGAGCCGAGAATGGGGACGGCGATAGGATCGTTAAGGACGAGCGGCTGGTGATCGAGAAGCTGATGCGCGGCGCGGCGTCTGGCGACACCGAATGCGGTACGGCTGGGGCGACCTTCCTGCATACAACCGAGTGTACGCGAGGCATACGCGGCGGCGCGTCAAGATTGCGTCCAAAAATCAGGCGCGCCGCAGATGCGAGAGATTACTGTTGTGCGGAGACCTGCCAGCTGTCCTGCGTCTGCACGAGATTCGTGGTAGCAGTCTTGGGTGTGGCGAGATCGGCTTGCACATTGGGGAAGGCCGATTGCGTCTCCTGCGATTTCGCCCAGTCGGGCACATTGCCGAAATCGTAGTGGTAGCTCACGCTCGCGGTGTTGGCTCCATTCGGATTGGTGCCCATGGATACGTTGTCGATTGTGGTCACTTCACGATGGCCATAGCAGAAGTTGCCGTAACCGGGCTGCGATGGATCTGGCGTCCAGGCGCTGCGCCCCTTATCGGAAACATCGTAATTGTTGACCTGCTTTGAGCCGATGAGGAAGCGCTTCTTTTCCTGCGAGGCGCGAGTGAGCAGACCGGCGTCGGTCAAGGCGTCGAAGCCCTTGGTCTGCTGATCGTTCGAGGTATCGGCCTGCGCCGGAAATTTTACCGGGCTTGCCCATACGCAGCTGGGGTGCGCGGCATAGTAGTTGTCGATCGCGGTTTTGAAGTTTGTTGTATCCGGCTTGGTTTTATTGCAGCCGGAGCCGATTGCAAGAAAAACGCAGAGCGCTAAACCTGTTCCGTAACGCAACTTGGAAAAATGCATCGCAAAACCCTCCATCACCTTGGATGCAGATTTTGCGCGCAGCTACTTCTGATCCATAGGTTTTCGTGCAAAGTAGTAGAGAGAGACAGCGAGCAGCAGGAAGGCGATGATGGAAATCGACTGGTGCTGCAGCAGGCGATAGATTGCGCTATTTGCCGGGAACCACAGGCGCACTTCATTTCCGGTTGCAGCCTCATAAAGCTTGAGGGCCACGCCGGTGAGGCCCATGACGCCGCCGGCTGCGATCAATCCGCTGGCATAGAGCGAGCCGGGAGAGATTTCGCTGCCGGTATCTCCGGCGTTGCCTCCGGCTCTGGCTACGGCGCGGTCGACCATCCAGCGCACAATGCCCCCGCAGAACATGGCAAGAGTTGTGCCGATGGAGAGATACGCTCCGACTGCAAACGACAAAGAGCGCACGCCGAGGACTTCGACGGCAATGACGAGAAAGACGCCGAGGAAGACCAGTCCCCAGGGGAGCTTGCGGGCGAGGATGCCGTTGATGACGGTAGCCATCAGGCGGCCTTGCGGCGCGGCAGCCTTTTCGCTGCCGATGCCCTGTATCCACTGGATTTCAATTTTGCCGCTCTGCGGATTGTAGAGGTATTTGCCGTCGGGCAGGGTTGTCGATCCAAGCGCATTGAGCAGCGTGTATTGGCGGCCATCGACAAACTGCGTGGAGTTGTCGGGCTTCGTCAATAAAAAACGCTGGCGTGAGAAATGCTCCTGCTGCACCTGCACGCCGTTGGGCGGCGCGCTTTCGCTGAAGGCGATGGGCTGCTTCATGGGCGTGAACTGCTCCAGGCCCTTATTCATGGCATTGAGCGTGATGCCGATGGAGAAGACAGAGACGACCACGCCGACCATCACGGCGAGCTGCTGCTTCCAGGGTGTCGCGCCGATGAGAAAGCCGGTCTTGAGATCCTGCGAAGTATCGCCTGCGTTGGACGACGCGATGCAGACGATGCCTCCGATGCTGATGGCCAGCGCGCCGAAGGCGGGGGCGGTCCAGCCGCTGACTAAGAAGATGGCGGCAACAGCCATGAGCGTTGCGATGGTCATGCCGCTGACCGGATTCGCCGAGCTGCCGATCAATCCGCAAATGCGGCTGCTGACGGTGACGAAGAGAAAGCCGAAGACCATGACCAGCAAGGCTGCAGCGAGATTGGCGAGCCATCCGGTTTGCGCCCCGGGGATAGGCTTGAAGGTGAGAAAGAGAAAGATCATCAGCACGAGCAATGCGCTGCCGATGAGCACGACGCTCATCGGGATATCGCGCTCGGTGCGGGATGCCGAGCCCTCGGAGACATTCTTGCCGATGGTCTTCATGCCTGCGCGCAATGCGCTGAAGATGGTCGGCATGGTGCGCAGCAGCGTGATGAGCCCTGATGCGGCGACTGCGCCTGCGCCCATGGGGCGGATGTAGATGCGCCACAAGTCGCTGGGCGACATTTGTGAAATCGGCACGGTGCCGGGATAGATCGGACCGTTGAAATGCGATCCGAAGAAGTGAATCGCGGGCATGATGACGAGCCAGCTGATGATGCCGCCCGCGAAGAGGGTCCCGGCAATGCGCGGGCCGATGATGTAGCCGACGCCGAGGTATTCCGGTGTTGCATCGGCGCGGACGGCCGAGCCGGGCAGCCATTTCGGCTCGTAGTTCGGCGTGCCGGGCCACGCGCCCAGCAGATTCTCATTCTGGAAGAGCGTGTAGAGCGCGCCGAAGCCGAGGCCGAGAAAGACGCGGCTGGCGAACGAGCCGCCACGCTCACCGGCGATAAGAACATCGGCGCAGGCGGTGCCTTCGGGGTAGGTGAGATTGCCGTGCTCTTCAACGATGAGCTGGCGGCGCAGAGGGATCATGAAGAGCACGCCCAGCCATCCGCCCAGCAGCGCCAGCATGAAGATGCGGACGTATTCGAGATCGAAGCCGAGGAAGATGAGCGCGGGCAGGGTGAAGATGACGCCTGCGGCAATGGACTGGCCGGCGTTGCCGGTGGTCTGCACGATGTTGTTCTCGAGGATCGAGGCCTTGCCCAGGGCGCGCAATACGCTGATGGATAGAACCGAGATGGGGATGGAGGCGGCAACGGTGAGCCCGGCGCGGAGCCCGACGTAGACAGTGACGGCTCCAAAGAGCACGCCGAAGATACAGCCCAGCAAAACGGCGCGGACGGTAAATTCCGGACGCGACTCATTTGCGGGAACGAAGGATTGGAAGCCTTGTGGAGCGGCCAAACTGCATACCTCCCAAAGAATGCGGAAGCGAGAGTGTATCAGGATTGGCGCGATTTCTGTAGATTTGAGCGGAACATTGCCATGAGAATCGCTGCCGTCAAGATGGTAAGCAGACGATTTGTCACAGGATTGTCCCATCGAATTACAGACAAATCCAGCGCTATGCTAAGGCATGTCACTGCGCAAGATTCTGGCCTATGCCGCGATTTACATTCTGTGGGGCGGCTCGTTCCTTGGTATTCGCGAAGTGGTTGCCGTGGTGCCGCCTTTCTTTGCGGCTGGATTTCGCTTCACGCTCGCCGGCTTGCTGCTGGTGCTCTACAGCTATCTGCGGGGCGAATGCGTTTGCACGCGGCGGCAGTGGATGGGCGTCGGGGCGCTGGGCTTCATCATGTTTACCTGCATGTATGCAGGGCTGTTCTGGGCTGAGATCAAGGTGCCGTCCAGCATCGCGGCTGTGATTTCGGCGATGATTCCTGTGTGGATTTTCGTAGGCGAGTTGGCGGTCCTGCGCTCGCAGCGTGCTACCTTCCTGTCGATCCTCGGCGTAGTGCTCGGATTTGCAGGCGTGGCCATTTTGGCGTTGCCCTCATCGCAAACTACAGGACAGCTCTCCACGTTTGCGCTGCTGGTGCTGATCGCCGCTACTCTTTGCTGGGCGGGTGGAACGCTATGGTCGCGGAAGCTGTCGCTGCCAAAGCCGCAGACGCTGAATGCAGGCTGGCAGATGACGATTGGCGGAGGCTTGTTGCTGGCTCTGTCGGCGGGCGCGGGGGAATGGGATCGGATGCCGGCGGCGTCGGTGCTGCTCAGCCCGGTGATTCTGGGCAGCATGGCTTACCTGGTGATTGCAGCTTCGATTCTTGCGTTTACCTGCTATGTGTGGCTGATAGCGCATGAGCCGACGACACGCGTGGCCAGCTATGCTTATGTCAATCCGGTTATCGCGCTGTTTGCCGGCGCCTTTCTGGCCGGGGAGCGTCTTGCAGCATTTCAGATGATGGGGGTGCTGATGGTGATTGCCGGAGTTTTTGCTACTCTGATGGGCAAGCAGGCGGTTCCGGCGGCGAAGAAAGTTGCGGCTTGAGGGAAGGGTGTGAAATCTACCGCCAAGGCGCTAAGGACGCTAAGAAAGACCAAAGATAAGAACTTGGCGCTCTTAGCGCCCTGGCGGTAGATTTTCGCACTTGGAATTGTGCAGAATTTCGCTGTATACTTTTGTGCAACGGCGGTTGCAGACTGCTGTTGAGAGGTGCGTCTTCCCCAGTCAGCGTTTTCAAGCGCTCGGCTTACGACAGACCGGTGCCTTAGCATGGAGAGCGGTCGCTCGCGTGCTGCGAAGTCCGGTAGACAGCCTCGGCTGCGCCCTCTTTCCTGCTCCATGCCGTCTTTGCGGCGAATCTCTCCTGCGTCTCTCCCGCGTTCCCATCTGCGATTCCTGCTGGAAACAGCTTCCCGAACAAAATGAGATTTTATGCGGTATCTGCGGCGAAGCCCTTGGGATTCAGGACTTTGGCGAATCGGAGAGATTGCTCTGCCGGATGTGCCGCGCCGCGGCGCCGCCTTTTGCACGCGCCGTTGCCCATGGACTTTACCAGGGCAAGCTGCGGACGCTGCTGCATCTGCTGAAATATGACCGAATGGAGCCGATTGCGGCACCCCTGGGACGGCTTCTGGCGCGGCAGGTCCTGAAGATTGAGGCTCTGCCGGAGAAGCTGCTGGTGGTTTCGGTGCCGCTGTTCAGGGCAAAGCGGCGGCAGCGCGGCTTTAACCAATCTGACGCGCTGGCGGAGGCGACGGTCAGGGCTTTGAGGGGGATGCGTCCCCAATTGAGTTTGAGGATGGCTGCGGGCGTGCTGGAGCGCCGCCGCGCCACGGAAAGTCAGGCGGGGCTCACTCCGCACCAGCGTCGCGCCAATGTGCGCGGCGCTTTTTTTGTTTCCGCGCCGGAAAAGGTGAAGGGCGCAGATGTGCTTTTGATCGACGACATTTACACCACGGGAGCGACGGCGAGGGCATGCGCGCAGGCGCTGCGCAAGGCCGGAGCGGCGAGCGTGCAGGTGGCCACGGTGGCGCGGGCACAGCGGCAGGAGCGGATTCAGCCTGCGGCGAGGCCTGTCGCAGAGATGCCGATGCACGAGGACGTGGCATTCTGGGATGCGGATTTGGTTCCTGCGGCTCCCGGCGAAGTTTAGCCGAGAGCTGTGCTCATCTGGTCTTGACTGGAGATTTGGGGGAGAGATGTCCTTGGGAAGAGCCATGATTCACGCACGCAAACAGAAGCACGCTGCTGCTCCGCGCGAAAGCGCGCGGCCGCAGATTGCGACCACCATGCAGGCGCCGGTGCTGGTGCTGAATGCGTCCTATGAGCCCATCAACATCTGCGGAGCCAAGCGGGCGCTGGTGCTGGTGCTGAAGGGCGTAGCTAAAACCGAAGAGGAGCAAGGAGCGATGCTGCATGCGGCGCGAGTGCTGATGCCGCTGCCATCGGTCATCCGCCTGCTCGAATATCGACGTATCCCACACCAGACACGGGCTTTATCGCGCAAGAATATCCTGCTGCGCGATCGCAACAGCTGCCAGTACTGCGGCATTGTGCTGCCGGCAGGCGAACTGACACTGGATCATGTGATTCCGCGCTCGCGTGGAGGGCTTTCCACCTGGGAGAATCTAGTGGCCTGCTGCCATGCCTGTAACCGCAAGAAAGGAAACCAGTTATTGCATGAGCTGGAGGATATGAAGCTGATGCGGGAGCCACGTCCGTTTACCCTGCATACCAGCCGCCATATTATGCGGATGATCGGTCACAGCGATCAGAAGTGGCGGAAGTATCTCTATTATTGAGACGGGGCTGAAGCCCCTCTGTTTCGGGCAACTTCACCGGGCTAAAGCCCGGTGCTTCTACCTTGTTAGTATTCGTCTAATCGATGGAACGAGGCTCTTTTCATCTCCGCGGCCCATCTGTGACCAGCCGAAAAATTCCACCGCCAAGGCGCTAAGAACACCAGGAAAGCTTAGAAGAGCATGGCAGGAAAAACCGGAGAGAAGCATGACGCAATGTGCAGGGATTTGAGGGGGGTAAAAGTCGCTCAAAAATGATGCTTTCGCGTGCTATAATTAAGAAGAGAATCAGGGCAAAAACCTCTTCGCTATCAATCTGTTAGTCCTAATCAGCCGGTCCGGCTCAAGAGGCGATGAAGGCTTTGCCTTGCCGGAGTTTCATGTCCACCAAAGAGCTTGCCGTATCAACAACTTCCCCCGATGCTATGAGCACTCCTCCCCAGACGAACGGCCAGAAGAATGCCTATACCAGCGACAATATCAAGGTGTTGGAAGGGCTGGAAGCCGTCCGCCTGCGTCCGGCCATGTACATTGGCTCGACGGGCGAGATGGGATTGCATCATCTTGTCTACGAGGTCGTCGATAACTCGGTTGACGAGGCGCTTGCCGGATTTGCCACCAAAATCGATGTCGTGATCCACGTGGATAATTCGATTACTGTCGTCGATGACGGCCGCGGCATTCCGGTCGACGAAAAGACGCTGGATAACGGCGAAAAGATGCCGGCGGTGCAGGTGGTGCTGACGAAGCTGCACGCAGGCGGCAAGTTCGATTCCTCAACCTACAAGGTTTCCGGCGGCCTGCATGGCGTGGGTGTTTCCTGCGTGAATGCGCTGAGCGAAGAGTTCGATGTCGAAATCTGGCGCGACGGCCACACGTATGAGCAAGATTATGAGCGCGGCATTCCAGTCTCGAAGCTTCGCCAGGCGGGCACGTCGAAGAAGCGGGGCACGAAGGTGCACTTCCTGCCCGACAAGACGATCTTTACCGTCACCGAATACAACTGGGACACGCTGGCGCAGCGCCTGCGCGAGCTGGCCTTCCTGAACAAGGGGCTGGAGATCACGCTGACCGACGAGCGAACGACCGATCCCAAGACGGGCGAGGCGAAGCGGGTTGAGTTCCGGTATGCGGGCGGTATTGCGGAGTTCATCAAGCACATCAACAAGGGTAAGCAGGTTCTGCACGACAAGCCGATTGTGATGGAAGCGATGCGCGACGGCGTGGACATGGAAATCGCGCTCCAGTACAACGACAGCTATTCGGAGACGGTTTTTACCTTTGCCAACAACATCAACACGGTGGACGGCGGCACGCACTTATCCGGTTTTCGTACGGCGCTTACGCGCACCATCAACGCCATCGGGCAGCAGATGGGCCTCTTCAAGGATGTGAAGGAGAACCTCTCCGGCGACGATGTGCGTGAGGGCATGGTGGCGGTCATCAGCGTAAAGCTGCCGCAGCCGCAGTTTGAAGGACAGACCAAGGGCAAGCTGAATTCGGATATTGCAGGAACGGTGCAGGCGCTGGTGAACGAGAAGCTGGGCATGTTCCTGGAGCAAAACCCGCAGATTGCCCGCAAGATCATCAACAAGGCCATTGACGCCGCGCGCGCGAGAGAGGCGGCGCGCAAGGCCCGCGACCTGACGCGGCGCAAGGGCGCGCTCGACGGCGGCGGATTGCCGGGCAAGCTGGCTGACTGCAGCGAGCGCCAGCCGGAACGCTGCGAGCTGTACCTGGTCGAGGGCGAATCGGCAGGCGGAACAGCGAAGCAGGGCCGCGATCGCCGCTTCCAGGCGATTCTGCCGCTCAAGGGCAAGATTCTCAACGTGGAGAAGGCTCGCTATGACAAGATGCTGGGCCATGAAGAAATCCGCGCCATGATTACGGCGCTGGGCACGGGCATCGGCAAGGAAGATTTCGATCCAGCGAAGCTGCGTTACGGCAAGATCATCCTGATGACCGACGCCGATGTGGACGGCTCGCACATTCGCACGCTGCTGCTGACGTTCTTCTTCCGCCATATGAATGAACTGATCAAGCGCGGCCATGTGTACATTGCGCAGCCGCCGCTTTATCGCATCAAGAAGGGCAAATTCGAGCAGTACATCAAGGACGATCGCGAGTTTGTGAAGGTGATGGTGAAGCGCGCTTCTGACGGCATGATTGTGCGTCACGGCGAGAACGCCACCAAGCTGGAAGGCGCAGCGCTCACCAAGTTCATGGGGCAACTGAATGAGTACCTCGGTTTCTTCGACAAGGTGAACAAGCGCCTGCGCAACGATGAGGTCACCGGGCTGTTTGCCAAGCTCTTTGCGCATGAGGGCAAGGAGCCGGCCAAGCGCGCCGACTTTGAAGGCGATGCGTCGAAGGCTCCGGCGAAGCTGACGGAACTCTACGATGAGCTGAAGAAGATTGAGAAGACCTACCAGTTTAAGGGGCTGGACAAGCCGGTATACGACGAAGAGCACCAGACGTGGTCGCTCATCTTCCATGATGCGCAGGGCGCGGAACGGAAGATTGACTGGATCTTTGCTTCGGCTCCGGAGACGCGGCAGATGCTGGCCAAGTATTCGCAGATCAAGGATGCGCTGGAACCGCCGTTCCTGATCGAATACGCGAGCAAGACGGCCGCCGCAGAGCCTGATCCGGAAGAGACGGACGGCGAGACCACTGGCGAGGCGGAAGCGGGCAAGCCTGCTCCCAAGCGCGTAGGCCGCGCCTCGCATGAGCCGGTGGAGAAGAAGACGCCGCAGGAACTGTTCGAGTATGTGATTGAACAGGGCCGCCGCGATTATCAGGTGCAGCGCTACAAAGGGCTGGGCGAGATGACAGCAGCGCAGCTCTGGGAGACGACGATGGATCCTGAGCATCGCACGCTACTCACGGTGAAGCTTGAGGACATTGCCGAGACGGAAACGATCTTCACTACGCTGATGGGCGAAGATGTCGAGGCGCGGCGCAAGTTCATTGAAGATAACGCCCTCGATGTGAAGAACCTGGATATCTAAACCTTGCGAGATGTGCGGGTTGGCGGAACACTGTCCAACTCCGCACTAATCCCAAGTGATTACAGGATAGCTCTCACAACGCTGTCCGTAGCACATTGCGTTCTGCCGCTGTACCATCGATTTTGCTTGTTGTCCGCTCTTTTCCGCCTTATTATAACTGCGCAGTTTTGATTTCTGCTTGTTGGGCCTGGTGTAGAATCAGCCTGCTTTCTGTTCATGCTGTCACCTCCCGGTATCCTCGAGGTTTTTCATGCGCTCTATAGCCTGCCTGGCGTCCAAGTTCCTGTTCTGTAATCGTCCACTTCGTCAGCTCCTGCGCAGAACGCACATGCGCACGACGGCTTTTGCCCTTTTTACTACCCTATTTGCCAGCTCTGCTACTGCATTTGCCGCCAGCCCGACGGTGACCACTTTGGCCATCACCGCGGGCGGCAATACTGTCACTACGGTGCAGACAGGCACGGTAGTCACGTTGACAGCCACCGTCACCTCCGGATCCACTCTCGTCACCCCGGGGGTAGTCAACTTCTGTGACGCTACGGCCGCCTATTGCGCTGACGTGCACATTGTTGGCTCGGCACAGCTGACCTCTGCCGGCACTGCGGTCATCCGTTTCCGCCCGGGAACCGGAAGCCACAGCTACAAGGCAGTTTTTGCCGGCACGGGAACCTACGCTACCAGCACGTCGACTGCCTCTCCGCTCACGGTGAATGGCAGTTTTCTAACTGCTACTACTCTTCAATCCAGCGGCAATTCAGGCAGTATTTCGGCCAGTATCGCTGTAAATGGATTGGGCAGCCAGCAGGGCGTTCCGGCAGTCATGCCCTCCGGGACCGTTCAGGTCGTGGACACTTCGAACAGTGACGCGGTGCTCGCTACCGAGACTCTGACCGCGGGCAGCAGTGCGTTCGCTCTGGTGCCGGGACTTATACCGGGCGGGCCCGGGGGCGCCTGGACTTTGAATGGGATTGCCGCTGCGGATTTCAATGGCGACGGAATTCCGGATCTGGCCATCGGAGGCAACGATGGTTCGCAATCGAATTACGTTTTGATCTACACGGGCAATGGTGACGGAACATTTTCGACGGGAAGCGCCGTCCTCGTCAATGCCGGGAATTCTATCTCGGACGTAACAGCAGGCGATTTCAATAACGACGGAATCATGGACCTCGTGGTCACCACGGCGAATGTTGTGTCATTTCTGCTCGGTAATGGCGATGGAACATTTACCCTCGTACCCTCTACCGTGCCGGTTGGCGGGCTTCCCATCCGCGCGCAGGTGGCGGACGTCAATAACGACGGCAATGCGGATGTTCTCCTCATGACTTCAACCAGCCCTGACATGATCATTTTTCTAGGCCATGGCGATGGAACATTCTCCGCATCCGGCGTCCAGGTGGGGCCGTACACTTACTCCGTTCTGACCGGGTTTGCAGTCGCCGATTTCAATCATGATGGGAATCAGGACCTCGTGGCGGTATTCTGGGCAGCCGGCAACCCGGATTATGCCCCATTGACCGAAGCCGTAGTGCTCCTCGGCGATGGCAACGGGGGTTTTCCACAGACGTCGGTTGTCATCTTGAACAATTCAAATAGCCCGGGCGGCGGCGTGGCTACTGGAGACCTGAACGGGGATGGGATACCGGACATGGTGGTGAACGCCGTGGGCAACGTTTTTAATATCATGCTCGGCAAGGGCGATGGCACATTCACTTATGCCAGCCAGAGCCTGACTGCCCCGACCGGGGGTTTCATCCCGGTGATTGAAGATTTTAACGGGGATGGGGTTGCAGACGTGGCTCTGTCCGGGAATCCGGCTTCGGTCTATCTCGGCAAGGGAGACGGCACGTTCGCCGCAGCGGTCACGACGAGCGACAACTTCACCGGCTCTCATACGATCTCGACGGATCTCAATGGCGACGGAATTCCCGATCTCATAAGCGGAACCTCTAATTCCACGAATATTGCAGCAACGGTTTTAGCGCAGCTTCAGAATCAGTCCACCGCATCTGCCAACTTCACTGTCACTCCCGGAACCCATAACCTCGTCGCTCAATATGCCGGTGACAGCGTGTACGCTCCGAGCACGTCCGCGGTCGACGTGGTGAAGTATATTGTTCCCACTTCCCTTACTCTCGCGGCAAACCCGCAATCCGCCCCGGTGGGCCAGCCCATCACCCTCACCGCTACGCTCACGCCGAGCACGCAAGGCGACGCTACTACAAACGGGCAGACCATCACATTCTCCATCCCCGGCTCCACCCTCGGCACCGGGACGCTTTCAAACGGTGTAGCCAGCCTGACTGTCTCCAATCTGCCAATCGGCAATCAAGTAGTTTCAGCGACGTTCACAGGGAACGATCAGTTCGGGGCCAGCTCCGGATCTGCTACTGTAAACATTCTCAACGGTTCGCAAACGGCCCCCACTATCACCCTGGCGGTCACCGCCGCCGGCAATCCTGTTACTACGATTACGCCAGGTACGGTTGTCACGCTGACTGCCACGGTCACCGCCGGTGGGGCACCGGTTTCTCCGGGCCTCGTCAACTTCTGTGACGCCACCGCTAATTACTGCACGGACATCCACATCATCGGATCGGCACAGCTTACCTCCGCCGGTACGGCTATCGTTCGTGTCCGTCCCGGAGCCGGGAGCCACAGCTACAAGGCGGTCTTCGTCGGCACTGCGACTTACGGCACCGGCGTCTCAAACACGTCCTCGTTCAGTGTTTCTCCTTATCCGACGATCATGCAGTACTACCTCACCAATTACGACGACACCTCCGAGTCGTACACGAACAACGTTCAGGCGCACATAACTGTGACGGGATTGAGCAACCGGGCAAACCTTCCCGGCGCTTCCCCCACAGGGACTGTGACACTGACCGATACCACGAATGGAGGCAACACAGTCGTCGGGACACCGCTGCTCACTCCAGGCACCAGCTCTTTCACCACCGTGGGAACTGCCGCCGGCAAGAACCCGGTGGGCGGTTATTCCGGCGGCATCGCAACAGCGGACTTCAATGGGGACGGAATTCCGGATATCGTCGCGGGAGTCCCAGGACCTTATATAAGTGTCGGCCTTGGGAAGGGCGACGGAAGTTTTACGGATTTAGATCCCATTACCATCCACGCCAGCACCACCGGATGCAGAGTCAGCGGCATCGCGGCGGGCGACTTCAATAACGACGGCATTCCGGATCTCGCAGTAGCATCCCCATGCACGGCAACCGGTTCCGGAAACGTGTATATTCTCACGGGCAAAGGCGATGGAACCTTCAACCCGGTGTCGTTCACCGCAAACGTTGCCGATATCAACGGAACCATCAAGACTGGGGACTTTAATGGAGACGGCATTGTGGACCTCATTGCCTTCAGCGAAACCGCCGGAGGCGTGACTTTGCTGGGCCATGGGGACGGCACGTTCCAGACCAAAACCGCCACCATCACCACGGTCGGCACTTATACGGAGTCGATTGCGGTAGCCGACTTCAATCTCGACGGCAAACAGGATGTGGCAATTACAGCGACCGGCAACGGCAGTTCGAACGTCTTGATGCTATTAGGCAACGGCGACGGCACTTTTACGCCTGCATCCCAGCAACCCAGTGTTCCGCTCACTGACGGCGTGGCGGCCGGCGATTTGAACAGCGACGGCGTGCCCGACCTGGTCGTCGGCACCTCCGGGTATTATGCTATTTTGCTTGGAAAGGGCGACGGAACCTTCTCGCTGTTATCGAAGACGCTTCTCACCTATCACGATGAGGAGACATTTCCTCCCGTTATCACCGACATCAATGGAGATGGGATTCCGGACATTGCAGGATTTAATGCTTTTACCATCTACGCCTGGTTCGGAGCGGGCGATGGTACATTTACGCAGGTTTTACCCACAGACACCAGTATTGGTAACAGCCAGTTCAGCGGTGAGATGGTGTCGGCAGACTTCAATGGCGATGGCGTCCCGGATCTCATGGTTAACTACGGCTCGTCTTCAGGTTTTCTTGCGGACGGCATGCTCCTCGAATTCCAGAACCAGTCCACCGCGACCACCAACTTCACCATCTCTCCGGGAACTCACCATGTCCTTGCCCAATATCCCGGCGATACGAATTGGGCATCGATATCACAGACAGCCAATGTGCAATACCAGTTGCCAACGACCCTGACACTCACCTCGAGCCCAGGGGGCAGCTTTACTGTGGGCGAATCTATTACCTTCACGGCCACAGTCTCGCCCGTCGCGCAGGACGGTGCCAGTACGGATGGCGGAGTCGTTGACTTTACCTCTAACGGAACGACGCTCGGAACAGGGATTCTCTCGGGGGGTGTCGCCACCTTCACAACTACTTTTGTTCCTGCCGGCTACTATCCGGTAACAGCTCAATATACCGGCAGCGATCAGTTTCAACCGTCTAGCCAGGGCTATACATTCGTTATAAATAAATTAACGCCCACACTGGAGTTGAGCAGCAGTTCTTCATACGTTTCACTCGGCCAGTCTGTCACCCTCACAGCCACCGCCAGCGGCGGATACACCCCGAGCCTGCCGGGAGAGGTCGTTACCTTTAGTGCCAACGGCGCGCAAATCGGCGCGGCAACCCTGTCTTCCTCGAACGTGGCTACTCTAGTCTGGACGCCAGCGGACACGGGACCGCAGAACATCCTTGCCGTATCCGGCGGCGACGCCAACAATAACTCCGCTACCTCCAACCATGGATTCGTCACGGTACTCAAGGCGGGTGAGTCAGGATCCAACGTCACGTTGCAAGTGAACGGCAGCACTACGACGAGTTCGGTGACGGCGGGCAGCCCGGTCACGCTCTCAGCGACGGTCTCCTCGGGCGGCTCCCCGGTTACCGCGGGCACTGTCCGTTTCTGCGACCTGACGACTCCCACGCAGCTGTGCAGCAACCTTGTGAACGCACCCACAGCGCAGTTGAACGCCAGCGGCGAGGCATCGCTGACTACCCGGCTTGGGCCCGGGCAGCATAGCCTGGTCGCCTACTTCAACGGAACATCCACAGCGGGCCTCGCAGCCTCCACTCCGCTTGCCGTAAGCGGCGGCCCGTTTGCGGCACAGTTAACCCAAACCTGCGAAGTCCAGAACTTCCCGTGGTGTGACGCCTCGTTAACCCTTTCGGCGCCTCTCAAGGCTGTGACACCTACCGGGAAGGTCAATTTCGTGGATAAATCCGCGTCAGACAATGTAACCGGATCGGCAATACTCTTCATTGGCGGCGAAGTCGATGGATTCCACCGCGGCTTTCCCCAACACTCCCCGTCGACGACAGGTTCCAAGCCATTCTCCATGGCTAACGCGGACTTTAACCACGATGGCTGGCCCGATCTGGCAGTCACCAATTCCGGGGATAACACCGTGAGCATTCTGCTCGGTAAGGGAGACGCAACCTTCCAAACCCAGGTGGCATATGCAACCGGAGCCGGTCCCTATGCGGTGGCGGTCGGAGACTTCAACCATGACGGCAATCCGGACCTGGCAGTAACCAACTTCTCCGGCAACACGGTTTCCATCCTACTCGGCAACGCAGACGGCACCTTCCAGGCGCAGCACACCTTTGCCACGGGCGGCGGGCCTGTTGCGATAGCAATAAGTGACTTCAATGCCGACGGCCAACTCGATCTGGCCATCGCCAACAATCTCGACAATACTGTCTCTATCCTTACCGGCAATGGAGATGGCACCTTCCAGGCGCAGGTCACCTACGCAACCGGAACCGGACCTAACGCAATTGTGACCGCAGATTTCAATGGAGACCAGGCGGCAGACCTGGCCATCGCCAACAATAGCGATTCCACAATTTCCATCCTGCTCGGCAAAAACGACGGCACCTTCCAGGCGCAGGTTACCTACGCGACCGGCGCAGGCCCTGTCGCGATGACCCTGGGCGACTTCGATGGCGATAGCAAAATCGACCTCGCTGTCGCGGACCTGGGCGATGGCACAATCAAGGTCTTCCCCGGTGCCGGCGACGGAACCTTCCCGAGCTCCTTCACCGCTTTCACTTTGGAAGGAGCGCAGGCTATCGCCGCGGGAGTCTTCGCCGACCAGGGACGCACCGATCTATGGGCGGCCTCTTCCACCAGCACCTATTTCCTTGCGAACAATGGCGGCACATTCACCGGCTACAAACTTAGCACGTCCTCTGCGACAGGACTTATCGCGATTACCGTGGCCGACTGGGATGGGAACGGCGTGAGCGATCTGGCCCTGCTTGGCAACAGCTCCAACTCAGTGGTAGGCGTCCAGAACGGATCGTATGAACGGTGGGAAACAGGCGCAGAACCTCTCCAGTTGGCGCCTCCCTCGGGAACGCACCAGATCGTTGCGCAGTACGATGGAGATTCCAACTACCCGGCGCTTATGTCCAGCGCGTCCAACATCACTCTTTCAGCTATTTCTACCAAGCTGACTATCTCGTCCAATCGCAATCCGTCTAATTATGGCGATGCCGTCACCCTCACAGCGACGCTGACGCCCTATTCGTCAGGAAGCACGACGACCAACGGCGAAACTGTGACGTTCTCGAGCGGCGCCACTGTTCTAGGGACCGGCGCCCTCTCGTCAGGCGTGGCCACCCTGACTACGTCAAGCATGGACACAGGGGTCGATACCGTCACCGCCACCTACACTGCCGATCAATACTTCGCAGGCGCGACCGGGTCACTGGCGCAAACTGTGCGTCCTCCCACGCTCACCATTACGGCTGAGAACACGACTCGCGTTTACGGCGCTGCCAATCCCGCATTTGATGTGCATGTTACCGGCGCTGTCAACGGAGACACATTCACTACAAGCGCCTCCACATCGGCCACGTCGACGAGTTCCGCGGGAAGCTACAGCATTGTTCCCAGCGTCTCCGGGGCGCATCTTGCGAATTATAATGTCGTCAAGGTCAATGGCACACTCACCATCACGCCTGCCACACCGACCATTAACCTGCAATCAAGCGCCGGTCAGGTCTTCACATCTACCCCCGTCACCTTCACGGCCACGGTCTCATCTGTTGCCGGTGTGCCCAGCGGAACCGTGTCTTTTCTCGACGGCTCCACCATGCTTGGAAGCGCGGCACTCACTTCGGGCACGGCCATGTATCAAACATCCTCTCTGACCTTTGGCGTTCACAACATCACGGCTGTCTATTCCGGCGATACCAACTTCACCGCCGCTACGAGCCCTGCGCTCACTCAAACGATCGAGAACTTTACCATTACAATCCCGAGCGGCGGCGGTTCGACCACAGTGTCGCCGGGCGGTACGGCCAGCTACACCTTCAACGTCGCCCCGCCCAACGGAACCAAATTCCTCAGCAACATCACGTTCTCGGTGACTGGCGCGCCCAGTGGTTCTACATCCACGTTCAGCCCATCTTCGATCGCCTCGAACTCCGGCGCCACTGACGTCACGCTCGAGGTGAAGCTGCCGAACAATACAGCGGCGGCGGCGCGGCCTGCGCCGTCTCCGTTTGGGATACGGAGCCTGCCGATCGCCCTTGGACTGGTATTTCTGCCATGGTTGCTGCCTCTACAGCGACGCGTGCGTCACTGGCTCCTCACAGGATTGTTCATAGCTCTGGGCCTTTCAACTCTCGGCATAATGAACGGTTGCGGCAGCGGGAGCAGCAGTTCAGGTGGCGGAGGCGGAAACCAGCCGCAAACCTATACGCTCACAGTCTCAGCGAACTCCGGTTCCCTGAGCCAAACCACCAAGTTCACCCTTACGGTGAAATAGGAGAGCGAAATCGCATGCGCAAATATCTGGTCCGCCAGATACGCCAGGCCGCTTTTGGGCTCAGCTTATTTCCGCGGATCAGACGAACACCAGGCATTGCGGCTTAACCAGCGGAACGGTGTTCCCGGTTTCGGCCAGCTTGCCGGTTGTCTTGTCGCGCTGAATGACGGCGATATTGTCGGAGGTCTGGTTGGCGATTATCAGCCAGCCTTCGGTTGGATCGAGGGTCATGTGGCGAGGAACCTTGCCCCCGCAGGAAACCGTGCCGATGGGAGTCAGCTTTCCGTTAGCTGGGTCGATGCTGTAGGCAATGACCTTATCCCAGAAGCGAACGCAGGCATAGGCAAAGCGGCCGGTACGATCGATAACGATTTCGGAGGCCGCGGCCTGGCCGTGATAGCTCTTGGGCACGACGCCGAAATGTTGCACGGAGCGCAGCGATCCATCCTTGCTGTTCCAGGCAAGCACGTCGATGGCGGAAGACAGCTCATGGAAGCAATATGCCCACCGGCCATTGGGATGAAATCGCAAAGCACGGGGTCCGGAGGCGGGTTGCGCCGTCCACTGCGGAGGATTATTGGGCGTGAGCTTCGCGGTGGTCGCGTCAAGCTGGTAGATGTGGATGCAGTCGAGGCCGAGGTCATTGATGTAGACGTAGCGGTTATCCGGAGAAGGGGTGGCGCGATGCGCGTGCGAGGCTTCCTGCCGGTCGGCAACCGGGCCGTGGCCTTCATAATGGAACTGCGAGACGGCTTCACTTAAGCGGCCTTGTGCATCGACGTGGAACGAGGCCGCGCCTCCGCCGGCGTAGTTTGCGCAAAAGACGGCGCGCCCGGTGGCGTCGAGGTTGACATGGCATGGTCCGGCAGCGGTGGAGGCTACGGTGTTGAGGTGGGTTAATTTCGCGGCGCCGCGGTCGAGCGAGAAGCTGCTGACAGCGCCGCTCTTTGCGCCTTCATACTCGTTGATTTCATTGGCGGCATACACGTGCTTGCCGTTGGGTGAGAGCGCGATGAAGGTAGGATTATCGCTTTCGGCGGCTAGGCCCAGCTCTTTCAGCTCGCCCTTTGCGGGATCCCATTGAAAGGCATAGATGCCTTTGCTGGATGGCCCGGTCTGCGTGCCTGCGAGCATGAGACGGCTGTCTTCAGTCATGGTTGTTTTGGCCTCGGCCCACCATGTATTCGATGCCAGGGCTGAGATCGCTGCTGCTTTGACGAAAGTGCGCCGGGAGACAGAGTGGCTCAAGCGAATATCCTTTTAGCGGGAAGCCGGGGCTAAAGCCCCTTCTGATTATCGTCTATACCACCGGCCTAAAGGCCGGTGCTTCTATCGAACAAACCTGATTTCTCATGCTTCTGTAACGAGGTTCAGGCAATCGTTACGGGCTGGCGCAGCCAGGCGTAGAGCGGGAACTGCTCGGCCAACTCCAGGACCTGTCCACGAATGCGGGCTAGGGCCTGCGGGTTCGCGCGCTCATGGAGAGCCTGTGTGATCCACTTGCCGATGGTGCGCATTTCGGCTTCTTTCATGCCGCGGGTGGTGAGCGCGGGCGTGCCTACACGGATGCCGGAAGGCTTTAGCGGCGGATTCGTGTCGTACGGAATCGCGTTCTTGTTTACGGTGATCCCGGCTTCGCCGAGAGCGGCTTCGGCTTCGCTGCCGAGCATGCCCTTGGCAAAGACATCAACCAGCATAAGATGCGTATCGGTTCCACCGGAGATGATGCGGAAGCCTTCGGACTGCAGCGTTTCGGCCAGAACCTTAGCATTGGCGACGATCTGCGCGGCGTACTGCTTGAAGTCGGGCTGGAGCGCTTCGCGAAAGGCGACGGCCTTCGCCGCCATGATGTGAACCAGCGGGCCGCCCTGCTGGCCGGGGAAGACAGCCTTATCGATGGCTGCGCCAAATTGCTGCTGCGCAAGGATCAGGCCGGAGCGTGGTCCACGGAGTGTCTTGTGCGTGGTGCTGGTGGTGATATGCGCGTGGGGCACGGGCGAAGGGTGCGCGCCGCCTGCGACAAGCCCGGCAAAGTGCGCCATATCGACGATGAGCAATGCGCCGACTTTATCGGCAATCTGGCGCATACGGGGAAAGTCGAAGATGCGAGGATAGGCGCTGCCGCCACCGATGATCACCTTGGGCTTTTCACGCTCGGCTGTGGCTTCGAGCTCGTCGTAGTCGATGACCTCCGTGTCTTTGCGTACGCCATAGGAGACGACCTTGTAGAGCTTGCCGGAGAAGTTGAGCTTGTGTCCGTGGGTGAGGTGGCCGCCATGGGCAAGGTCAAGCCCGAGAATGGTGTCGCCGGGATTGAGGACCGCCATGTAAGCGCCGGCGTTGGCCTGTGAGCCGGAGTGGGGCTGCACGTTGGCATAGTCGGCGCCGAAGAGCTGCTTGGCTCGATCGCGTGCAAGGTTCTCGACAACGTCGGCAAATTCGCATCCGCCATAGTAGCGGCGACCGGGATAACCTTCCGCATACTTGTTGGTGAAGACGGTTCCGGCGGCTTCGAGCACAGCCTCGCTGACGAAGTTTTCGGAGGCGATCATCTCCAGCCCTTCGTGCTGGCGGCGTACTTCGTTTTCAACGGCGGCGGCGATCTCGGGATCGGCCTGCGAAAGCGACAAAGACATGCGGTCGGACATGCCTTTTATTGTAGCTTTCCGGCTGGCGGGTTGGTTAGGGAGGATTGTCTTAATTTGTCGTCATCCCTGACGCCAACTGTTTTTGATTGCAGTAGCGGACAATTGGAGAAAGATTTTCTAGCGTTCTAGCGCGAGATCAGCTCTTCCACAGGTCCTGCAGTTACTTGCTTTGGGACACTCGGCTCTTCAGCCAGTTGCTTGAAAGCGTTGTAAACAAAGGAGCCGAGATACCAGCCGTCGATGAACTTGTACGGCGTTTCGCCGGTGGTGTAGTGGCCGCAAGGCAGGACTTTCGAGACGAAATCGACCCCGAGCGCGGAGAAGCTGCGCAGCACTTCGAGCGAGTATTCGCGCAGGAAGGTGAGGTCGTAGGTGGCGTGCACGACGAGGACTTTTTTGGGCAGCGCCGCGAAACGCTCCATGTAAAAGACGGGACTGATGGCGGCCCAGAGCCGCTGCAAACGGGTCTGGGTCATGCCTGCGTCTTCAAAGGCTTTGCGGATGTGGCGAGTGCTCTGGCCGGTCCAGACGACATCGCCAAAAGAGGTGGACGCATGATTGAAGGCATTCACGCGCAGGCGGGCATCGTGAGCGCTGGCGATGAAGGCGTAGCAGGAGCCGAGGCTGGTACCGAGAATGCCGAACTGCTCGTAGCCCTGCGCTTCGAGCCAGTCGAGGCAACAGCGGATATCGACCACCGCTTGTCGGCAGGCGGCAATGGTGCGTCCGATGTTGGAGCTGACGGCGTAGTCGGAGCGCTCGAGTTCCGCGGGGCGGCGGATGTCGTGATAGGGCTTGCTGAGACGAAGGGCGGAGATGCCGAAGCGATTGAAGAGCGAGCAGAGCGCGTTGTGGCTGAAGGCATCGGCGTTCCACTGCGGCATTACGATGATGGCCTGCTTCGGCTTGCCCACCTGCTTTTCTGCGGGAGCCGGATACCAGCGGGCATTCACCAGGTCGTTTTCCGGATACGGCGTGCGCACCGGCGAAGTAAAGCGGAGAAATTGCGCGGGCTTGAGCTTGCCGCTGGCGGCATCTTCCTTTAGCTTGGCGTCCTGCGCGAGCGTTTCCGGGCGCACGTTGGTGGGAAAGAGCTGCGGGTAGCGCTCCTCCAGGCGATAATCTGTGGGCTGCTGATAGCCGAAGAAGCTGTCGCTGTTGCGAACGATGGCTTCGTTCAACGCTGTCATCCAGCGTTCGGCGCCTTCCGAATCGAGCGGCGCGTCTACAGCGCTTCCCTGACGATTTGCGTGAAGAAAATCGTCGAGCCACTCAAAGCCCCACTCCACCGGGCGGACGACCCGGTTCTCGTCGCGCGTTGTCAGAGCCGTTTCCCATGCGAACATCCAGCGCGCATACCACTTGCTTAGCATGCTTCTAGTTTAATCAACCATGAGGCGGGGCACACGCGCGCCGATGGCGCAGAGGACTTCGTAAGGGATGGTTCCCGTAGCTTTGGCAAGATCGTCGGCGGTAATTTTCTCGCTGCCCTGCTCGCCAATCAGCACAACTTCATCGCCAATCTCAACGCCGGGAATATCAGTTACGTCGAGGATGGTTTGATCCATGGAGACGCGCCCTGCGATGGGCGCGCGCTGCCCGCGTACGAGCACGTGCCCACGATTCGAGAGAAGGCGATTCAGGCCATCAGCATACCCTACCGGGGTGAGCGCCAGCCGGGTGGGCCGCGACGCGGTGAAGGTCATGTTGTAGCCTGCGGTTTCACCTGCTTCAATCGTACGCGTGGAGACGATGCGGCTTTTCCAGGAAAGCACTGGCAGCAGCTCTGGAGTGGCGATACCGGCTGGGGAAAATGGAATCGTATATCCGTAAAGTGCGATGCCGGGTCGCATCATGAATCGCGCCTTGCATTTTTTTGCCAGCGCAAGAAGCGCTAAGGCGTGGTCCGGCCCCAGCACGGTTGCGGAATTACCGGCATGAATCCATTGCGGATGTATGCCCGCATCTGCGATTACTTCCAGTGCATCAGAGAACCGCGAAAGCTGGCGCGCAGTCTCATCTGGCTCCAGAATTTCAGGAGCGCTGAAGTGCGTCATCACGCCTTCGATTTGTATGGGCGAATCTGCGGTGATCGGCCCAAGCAGAGACTTCAGATCTTTGAAGCTGCGCACGCCCTGGCGCGACATTCCACTATCAATCTCGAGTTGTATGCGCACGGATTGCGGCGGAGACTGCAGCTTGCGTGCTGCTTCTTCCAACAAATGGAAATGGAACGGCTCCCATACCTGGGGAGAGAGCTGGTGCTCGATCACCATCTCTGCCTCGCCGTGCCATAGCCCGGACATAACGAGAATGCGCGCCGCGGGACAAACTTGCCGCAGCGCGACCGCCTCTTCGACACATGTGACGCCGAACCATGATGCGCCTGCTTCTGCCAGGATTGGCGCGCACGCGGCAGCACCGTGTCCATATGCATTCGCTTTCACTACGGCAATCAATTCGGCCTCAGCGGGGGCCGCGGCACGCAGAAGATTCCAGTTGGCGAGCAGACGCGCGCGCGATATCTCGGCGCGGACGGGGCGATTGGGCATCATAGCAATGTTTTCATCCTAATTGATGCTCACTCGCTTTTTTGCGCGTGATATTCTGCGCCTTATGCGTCGCTCTTCGATCTGGTGGATGATTGGTGGCCTGTGGCTGGTGATTGCAATCGTTGTCGCGCTGCATCAGGGCTGGCGGCAGGCATGGCTACAGGCCACAATCGCATTGGTATTTTTTGCCGTTGCCCTCAGGATGCGCAGCAAAGAGAACCTCAGGTAGCCACGGCGCCGGTGTAGATGGCCATGCCGGAAACGGCATCGACGCCCATCTGATGAAGCGCATCGATTTCGGCCTGTTCGCGGATACCCCCGGCGACGATCAACTGGCGCTCGGTGAGAGCGCGGAGCTGCCGCGCAATTTCAAGCGGGAAACCCTGCATCGTGCCTTCCGTATCGATATGCGTGTAGAGAAAAGTTCCGCAGAATGGATTGAGCGCGGCAATGGCCTGTTGCGGCGTGAGCCCGGCCTTTTCTTTCCATCCCTTGACGGCGACCTGCCCACTTTTTGTATCAATGCTGGCTACAAATTGATGGGAGCCGATCGATTCCTGAATTGCTTGCGCGAGATCAATATTTACGACGCCCGCTCCATTTTCAGTTTCGAAGAGAGCGGAGCCGAAGATAACGCGTTTTGCGCCTGCTGAGAGAATCTGCTGCGCACGCTCCACGGTGTGAATGCCGCCGCCGACCTGGCACGGCAGCCGCTTGGCGACTTTCTCGATGAGCGCGGCATTGTCGCCCTGGCGCATGGCGGCATCGAGATCGATGAGTTGCACCATGGGATATGCGCTGAATCGCTCGATCCAGTAATCGAAGTCATCGAATGCGAGCTTCAGCTTTTCACCCTGTACGAGCTGGACGATACGTCCAGCCATCAAATCAATCGAAGGAATCAGCACGGCAACCTCACGGGTACTCCCCGTTTTGCAATTTCCTGTTTCAGTTCGCGGACATTGGCGATGCCGAAGTGAAAGATGCTGGCGGCTAATGCGGCATCGGCCTTGCCATCAAGCAGCACGTCGGCAAAGTGCGCGGCATTGCCTGCGCCGCCTGAGGCGATCACCGGAATCTGCACGGCTTCGCTGACGCGAGCAGTTAGATCGCAGTCGAAGCCCGCGCGCGTCCCGTCAGCGTCCATAGATGTAAGCAGAATTTCGCCGGCGCCGCGGGCTTCGGCTTCGCGTGCCCACTCGATGACCTTGCGCCCGGTGGGCTTGCGTCCTCCACTGACAAAGACCTCCGCCTCTGTGACGGGATCGCTGCTTCCCTTTGCGCGGCGGGCATCAATGGCGACGATAACGGCCTGCGCGCCAAAGCGGCTGCCGATTTCATCGATCAGTTGGGGACGGGCGATGGCGGCGGAGTTGATGCTGACCTTATCCGCGCCCGCGTCAAAAATGGCGGCAGCGTCGTCGCCGCTGCGAATGCCGCCACCGACGGCGAACGGGACGAAGAGCTGGCGTGCTGTTCGCTTTACCGTGTCAATCAAAGTTCCGCGGCCTTCGTGCGTGGCGGTGATATCGAGCAGCACGATTTCATCCGTGCCTGCTTCCGCATGGCGACGGGCGAGTTCCGCCGGATCGCCCGCGTCGATAATATCGACAAACTGCACACCTTTGACGACGCGACCGGCGTTGACATCGAGACAGGCGATGATGCGTTTGGTCAGCGTCATGCAAGCCTCACAAAATTTTCCAGGATGCGCAGGCCGACCGCTCCGGATTTTTCCGGATGGAACTGCACGCCCATGATGTTATCCCGCTCGACTGCGGCGGTAAAAGGCACTCCGTATTCTGTAACTGCCACGGTTCCATTTACGACGGGTGCGCGGTAGGAGTGCGTGAAGTAGACATACTCGCCGCCTGCGATGCCCTGCAGCAGGCGCGATTCCTTTACCTGAATGGAATTCCAGCCTACGTGGGGCACCTTCAGTCCATCGGAAAAACGCTCGCATTGGCCTGTGAATGCGTTGAAGCCGGACGTCTCTGGAGATTCGGAGCTGCCGGTAAACAGCCATTGCAGGCCCACACAGATACCGAGAAAGGGCGCGCCTTGCTTAACACGCTTTTCGATGGCGGGCGTGAGATTGTGCTCCTCGAGATACTTGGTTGCTGAAAAGTGGCCCACTCCGGGAAGCACCAGCTTTTCTGCGCGCAGCACATCTTCGGGATTCGAAGTAGCGACGGCATCGGCGCCGACCGCGTGCAGGGACTTCATCACCGAAGTGAGGTTTCCGGCTTTGTAATCGATGACTGCAATCACAAAAGGCCTTTCGTGCTGGGCAGCATATCGCCCAGTTGCGCATCGCGCATGCAAGCGAACCGCAGCGCGCGGGCAAATGCCTTGAACAGCGCTTCCACCTTGTGATGATTGGAGCGTCCATACATCGTCTTGAGGTGAACATTGGCGCGTGCGCCGCGGGCGAAGCCCTCGAAGAAATCTTCGACCAACTCCGATTGCAAATCGCCGACGAGGCGCGTCTTTACTTTCGTTTTGATCACGGACGAGACGCGTCCGCTTAGATCGACGGCGGCGATGCCGAGTGTCTCGTCCATTGTCATCAGGAAATATCCGGCACGCATGATGCCCTTCTTGTCGCCGAGCGCCTGGTCAAATGCTTCGCCGAGCGCGATGCCTACATCTTCTACTGTGTGGTGCTGGTCGACATCGAGATCGCCTTTGCATGTCAGCTCAAGATCGAAAGCGCCGTGGCGCGTGAAAAGCTCCAGCATGTGGTCGAAGAAACGGATGCCTGTGTTGATCTTGTATTTGCCGCCGCCTTCTATGGTCAGGCGGAGGCTGATCTGCGTTTCCGCCGTTTTGCGGTCGATGGCTGCTGTTCGCTTTTTGCCGACTTTCGTCTTCATTTGCTCCATCCAATCTCTGCAAGCGAGGCTTCGAGCGCCTCAATTCCTTTTGCGGTATGTTCCAGCGTTCCGATGGTGATACGCACGCAGCCATCACAGCCGGGATCATTTGAGCGATTCCGCACGAGCACATTGCGATGGCGCATAGCAGAAGTAAACTCTTTATGCTTTTCGCCGATTTTCGTCAGAATAAAATTTGCTTCCGATGGCCAGTACGGGAGGCCCAGCCGGTCTAAAGCCGCTGCGAATTTTTGGCGGCCTTCCAGCACTTCTTCGACATACCCCTTTAAATATGCTTCGTCTTCCAGCGCAGCAGGCAGACAGGCGAGAGCCAGGCTGTTCACGCTATAAGGCGAAATGACGCGTCTCATCCAGTGCATCTGCGATTCATGCGCTGCGAGCATGCCGAGGCGAAGTCCCGCGAGGCCATAGGCCTTTGAAAATGTGCGCGTCACTACGAGGTTCGGCGTCTTCTCGATCAGATCGAGAACAGTCTGACCATAGAAGTGGTAGTACGCTTCATCAACAAGAACAATGGCATGAGGCGCGCGTTCCAAAACTTTGAGAATGGATTCGCGCGAGACGCTGCGCCCGGTCGGGCTGTTGGGATTTGCGATCGCGATGAGCTTTGTGGCTGGTGAGATTTTGGCGAGGACTGCTTCCAGTGGAAAGGAAAAATCTTCGGCGGCCTGCACAAAAACGATCTGCGATTCCGTAGACGAGCCGTAGACCTCGTACATGGAGTACGTCGGCACAGGCAGAAGAAATTCATTGCCGTTTTCAAGATAAGTCTGACAGAGGACGTGGATAGCTTCATCGACTCCGTTTGTCAGCAGCACCTGCTCCGGCTTTAACTCCAGATGCGATGCAACGAGCTTTTCGATGGGGTCGCGCTCGGGATACTTTGTGAGGTCAGCGCGCGAAATGCGCCCCAACGCTTCGAGCACTTTGGGAGAACAGGCAAATGTATTTTCGTTGAAATCAAGGCGCACGCCATCGCGCGAGCCAAGCGGCGGGTGATACTCCTTTGTGCGCAGCACGGCTGCGCGAGGCTTCGGCCCCTCAGGCATTCTTCCCCCGTATGCGAATTGCGGCGGCGTGACCTTGCAATCCTTCGGCTTCGGCGAGTGCGATGGCAGCAGAAGCCAGTGTTTTGATTCCCTGCCGTTGATACCGCTGCACGGTGACAACCTTGAGAAAGTCGGAGACACTTAAGCCTCCGCGTACTCTCGCCAATCCGCCCGTGGGCAAAGTGTGATTAGGGCCGGAGATGTAGTCGCCCAGCGGCTGCGCCGAATAGCGGCCAACGAAAACGGAACCGGCATTCACAACCCACTCCAGATCGCGTTCATCATCAACGGTCAGATGTTCTGCTGCGAGGCGATTGGTGATCGATTGCGATTCTGTAAACGATTCAGTGACAAATATGACAGCGTTATTGCGAATGGCTTCTTTGGCAATGGGGTTAGCTGCGGACTGAACCTTGACTTCTGCCTGGACCGCTTCAGCCAATGTGGCATTGTTGGTCACAAAGATGGCCAGCGCGTCGGGATCGTGCTCCGCCTGCGCTACAAGGTCGGCTGCGATCCATGCAGGGTTGCCGGTTTCGCTGGTGACGACGATCTCCGTCGGGCCGGCCAGCATGTCGATAGCGCAATCGAAAGAAACCAGCTTTTTTGCAGCGGTCACAAAAGCATTGCCCGGACCAACAATCTTATCGACACGCGCGATGCTCTCTGTTCCATACGCTAACGCGGCAACGGCCTGCGCGCCTCCGATGCGATAAAACTCAGTCACACCAAGGTATCCTGCGACTGCCAGCGTTTCCGGAGCGGGACGCGGCGACACGGCGACGATGCGTTTGACGCCGGCAATTTGTGCCGGGATAACCGTCATCAGCATGGTTGAGGGCAGCGGGTAGCGGCCGCTGGGAACATAGCATCCGACAGATTCCAGCGGGCGTATAAGCTGGCCTACTTTCAGCCCGGAGGTTTGTTCAAAGCTCCAGTCCTTGGGCAACTGGCGCTGTGCGAAGCGGCGAATATTCTTCGCCGCTGTCTGAATAGCGTTGCGGAAAACAGGCGAAGCATCGCACCAGGCCTGCTGCATTTCGTCCGCGGATATTTGTAACTGTGATTGTTTCGTAACTCCGTCGAAGCGGGCGGCGTAGCGGCGCAGAGCCGCGTCGCCGCCGCTTCTCACAGCACTTACAATGCGCCGCGCGACAGGTACGGCGCGCGCGTCGACCGTATTGCGGCGGCTCTCAAGCTCGGCGAGCAGCACTTGCGCGCGTTTCGCCTCGCGGCCTGTCGTTCGCAGCAGTCGCATCTTAGAGGACCACCTTATTCAGCGGATACTCGACGATGCCGGTGGCATTCGCAGCCTTGAGCCTGGGAATTACATCGCGCACGACGCTCTCTTCGAGAATCGTGTTGACGGCTACCCACGAAGGATCACTGAGTGCGGAGACTGTGGGCGAATTGAGCGCGGGCAGCACCGAAAGCACCGAAGCAAGATTCGCTTTCTGCACATTGAGCATGAGGCCAACCTGTCCCTGAGCGGCGATAGCGGCCTGCAACATCAGAGCGATGTTGTCGATTTTCTTCTTCTTGAAAGGATCTTCGTACGCTGCCGAATTGGCGATGAGGTGTGTTTCGCTGGCCATGACTGTATCGATGATGCGCAGACGATTGGCCTTGAGCGAACTGCCCGTCTCGGTTACTTCCACAATGGCATCGGCAAGCGTGGGAGGCTTGACTTCGGTTGCGCCCCAGCTGAACTCCACCTTTACGGGAACATTCTTTTCGGCGAAATAGCGCTTCGTGACTTCAACCAGTTCCGTGGCAATTGTTTTGCCCGCCAGGTCTTCGGCCTTTTGGTAAGGCGAATCATCAGGCACGGCCAGAACCCAGCGAACACGCTGCCGGCTCTGCTTGGCGTAGACAAGGCTGGCGACGCTCTTTACTTCGCGGCCACTTTCGACAACCCAGTCAATGCCGGTGAGCCCGGCATCGAGCGCGCCGTGATCGACGTAGCGCGCCATCTCCTGCGCGCGGATCAGAGTGCACTCAATTTCACTGTCGTCGATGGATGGAAAATAGGAGCGGCCATTGGCGTAGATGTTCCAGCCTGCGCGCTGAAAGAGAGCGATGGTCGCGTCCTGCAGGCTGCCTTTAGGAATTCCGAGCTTTAACTTGCTTGCCATTAGCGCGCCTCCGCGGCTGCTTTGACAGCGACCGGCTTGGTGAAGCAGCTTACTGTTCCTTCGTGGCAGACAAGACCGTCGCCTTCCACCTGCACGCGATACAGCACAGTATCGTTGTCGCAATCAGTTGCAGCATCCACAATGCGCAGGCGATTGCCGCTCGATTCGCCCTTCATCCAAAGCTTCTGGCGCGTGCGGCTCCAAAAGGTTACAAATCCGGTTTCGAGCGTTTTCTGATAGCTCGTCTCATTCTGGAATCCAACCATCAGCACCTGCCCGGTTGCGGCATCCTGCACGATCGCCGGAACCAGTCCATCCATTTTTGCAAAATCAATCGTGTTGTCGGTCATCTCTCTTCGTCCTTATATTGTGGCCAGCCTTTGCTGCATCCGTGCAGGCGGCAGATGCAAAAAACCCGCCTGCGCTCGGAGCGCATCGGCGGGCTTTAGGTCCTTTGATTCTGGCTTTTTTACTCTAAGCCATAAGGATTCGCCGACACGCTCGTCACGTGATGATGGTGGTGATGACGATGGTGAAGGTGAATCTGCATCTGCTATTGAAGATATGTGGCTTGCGCGGTCATGTCAACCCTTGGATCGCAAATTCATCTTTCTCTCATTATCCGAAGAACCCGTTCCACGGAAACTCCTGTTCGCCGCAGACCGTAAGCACGGGGCATTTCGCCGATGCCAGCACTTTGTATGTCACACCCGCCGGGGCGTGTGTCTGCAGATGGATGGCGGGGCGAATTCCGAGTACAACAAGGTCCGAGTGGCCTTCATTGGCGAGCTTGAGAATTGTTGCAGCGGCAGCGCCCTGTTCTACGATGAATTCGGGCGTGCACCATTCCCGTACTTCTTCGGGAACAATGGCGTCCAGCTCATCCAGAAACATATTGCGCAGCGAGTCGGCGCAATTTCCCAGATGCCGGGGAATGATATGGCAAAGAGTAATGTGCGCCTTATTTTCCTGTGCCAGGGAGAGAGCAAAGAGAGCAGCCCGTTCCGTGTCGGGAGTAAAGTCGGTCGCATATAGAATGCTGTGCCAGGAAATGTCGTCTCCATCGGCAATGGCGCATTCGGGGCCGATGGTCAACACCGGGCAGGAGACGTGACGCAGCACATCTTCAGCAGTTGAGCCCAGAATAAAGCGCGCCAGATCACCCTTGCCGCGTGTACCGAGGACCAGCAAATCGGGCTTTGTCTCCTGAGCGAACTTGATAATTGAGGTTGACGGCCTGCCGCCTGTCAACATAATTCCGTTTTCAGCAATGTGACTGTCACGCAATTGCTTGCGCACCTGCCGGATGCCTTCTTCGCCCCTCAGCCTCAGCTCGCCCAGTGAAATACCTTCGACAGCTTCCGGCGCAGGCGAAGCCACAGAGAGATCGACAACATGCATGGCCGTCACCGAAGATCCGAAATGATGGGCCAGCTTCTTCACATAAGCAAGGGCCTTTTCCGAGCTTTCGGAAAAATCTGTTGCGAAGAGTATTTTTTTTACATCGATGGCGGCGAAATGGCTGGTGGCTGGCATATGGATTCTCCTTTTTCGTTCACTCGTAGAATTACGCCGTCGCTCGATCCAGGCAGTGATTTGAGGCACTCATGATTGTGATTGCCGTCACAGACATTCCCGTCGACTTGTGCCCACCCATCGGATTTCGGCGACAAAGGCGGGAAAAAGAGCATACTGTAGAAGGGTTCTCATGTTATGGTGAATCCGTTTCCATCCCCGGACTCCTGCAAGGACTGCTCTTTCCGCAGCAGCAGAATGTTCTGCAACCTGCAGGATGCGGCCTTGCGGCATTTCGATCAGATCGGGGTGCAGGTGCGCTACCCGGCGCGGGTTCCTATTTTTCGAGAAGGGGAAACGGCTCGCACGATTCACGTGCTCTGCACCGGCCATGTGAAGCTCTTTACGAGTTCGCGCGAAGGCAAAACGATGATTCTGAAAATCGCGTGGCCGGGCGACGTCCTGGGACTGGGCGCGTTACTGCGGCAGGAAAAATATGAATTGACCGCAGAGACGCTGGAACCATGCCAGGTAAAAACCCTACGGCGCGATGAGTTCCTCGACTTTATCGATCGCTATAGTGAAGCCGGACGACACTCGCTCGAAAGCATGGCAGACGAATACCAGTCGGCGTTCCAGGACGCGCGCAGGCTGGCGCTTTCGGGAACGGCGGCGGCCAAGCTGGCGGCATTACTGCTCGAGTTCGGACAAAGAGCAGCATGCGCACAACCCGAAATGCGATTTACGCTCGCTCTTACCCATGAAGAGCTGGGCAATCTTGCCGGAGTTTCACGCGAGACAATTACCCGCCTGTTAAGCCGATTTCGGGAGGAGGGTTTCATCCATATCAAGGGAACTTCTGTCACGATTACCAATCCAGCCCGCTTCCTTGAGCTCAGCGGCGCATAAAGCATCGCAAAGGAGACTGTGTGCGGTTTACGAGACTGACAATTATGGTTGTTTTGCTGGGATGCTTTGCCGCAGACATTCCGCTCCATGCCCGGCAGGCGGAAGAGAAGTGCGATGGTTCCACGGTCGATGAGCAAGGAGCTCAGACCGCGAAGAAAGCCCGCGCCTTTTTAGCGGATTTGCAGGCGGCGATGCGCCATGATGATCGAAAAAAGATCGCGGACATGGTTTCCTTTCCCGTCAACGTGATTTACGAAGGCAAGCGCGTCCGCATCCGCAACCGCCAGACTTTCCTCGCGCGGTACGATCGTATTTTCACCGCGCATCTGCGGAAGGCGATCCTCGATCAATCTGCGCACTGCCTGTTCGGCAATGCGAATGGAGAGATGATCGGCAATGGCGAAGTCTGGTTCAGCGAATTAGGCGACGGCTCAGTAAAGATCATCACTCTGAATCCGTCAGTCGGCTCGTAGTTATTTTTCCAACCTGGCAAGAAACTCTTCCAGCTCATAAGGCAGCGGAGCTGATAATTCCAGCAATTCGCCGGTGCGCGGATGCGCAAAAGCCAACTCCGCCGCGTGCAAAAAATTGCGGTCGAGGCTTAGTGTTTCCGTCTCTGGCTTGCGCTTTCCCTTTTCAGAAACGGTAAGCTGCGCAGGCGCTCCGTAAAGCGTATCGCCTACGACAGGATGCCCAATCGAAGCCATGTGAACGCGAATCTGGTGTGTGCGCCCGGTTTCGATGCGCACGCGCACCAGAGTAAAAGCCCCAAAGCGAGATTGAATGCGGCGCTCCACTTCATAGTGGGAGATCGCCATTCTGCCGCCGGTGACACGGCGCGTCGTCATGCGTGTGCGGCGGATGGCGTCACGGCTGATGGCAACATTGATAGTGCCTGCATCCTGCTTCAGCGAGCCGTGCACCAGCGCCACGTATGTCTTGCGCATCTGCCTGCGGGAAAACATGTCGGCCAGCTTGAGGTGGGCTGCGTCGTTGCGGGCGATGATGATGAGGCCGCTGGTCTGCTTGTCGAGCCGATGCACGATGCCGGGCCGCAAGTCGCCCCCGGTGGAGGATAGCTGCTGATAGTGATGCAGCAACGCATTGACCAGCGTGCCGCGGTTGCGCGCATCGTCCGTGGCTCCGGAGCCGGCGTGCACCATCATGCCTGCGGGCTTGTTGATGACGGATAAATCGCCGTCTTCGTAAATGATTTCCAGCGGAATTTCTTCCGGCATCGCCCGTAACGGTGGAGGCGTCGGCTCGCCGCGCACTTCGATGGATTCTCCACCGCGAAGCTTTAACGAGGGCTTGGCGGGTTTGCCATCCACCAGCACCTTGTCTTCAGAAAGAAGCAGCTGCACACGTGAGCGGCTTACGCCTTCAAGTTGCGTTGCAAGCCAGGCGTCCAGACGCTGGCCTGCGGATTCGGAGGAGACAGAATATGTAGCGGCATCCGGCATGCGATTCTGCCTATTTTTTCATGCCCGGACCTTGCAGTCCTGCAGGCCACGGCTCATTTGGCCCGGGCGGCGGCATGGGCGGCGCATCTCTCGGCAGAAATCCGGAGTGAATCAGCCAGTTGCGCAAGAGCAGCGGCCAGGTGGAAAGCTCCGGAATCGAGCCGCATAGTCCGCAGCCGTGGTTCGCGTAATCATAAATGTGCAGTTCCACTGGCACATGTGCGCGCTCGAGTGCGCGGTACATGTCGAGGCTGTTTTCCACCGGCACTATTGGATCTTTGGTGGTCGCAAAGAGAAACGTGGGCGGGGTTTGGGCGTTTACGTGAAGCTGGTTGGAGAATTTTTCCTGCATTTGCGGGTCGGGTGTTGTGCCCAGCAGGTTTTCAAGCGAGCCTTTGTGGGTTTCCGGGAGCTGCATGCTGATGACCGGATACGACAGGATCATGAAATTGACACGCGCATCCGTGTTGTCGATGTCATCCGTCTTTTCAGGCAGAGGAGCGGCATCATTGCCGTGAACACCAATGGTGGAGGCCAGATGGCCGCCTGCCGATGATCCCCATACGCCGATCCGATTGGCATCGATTCCGTATTCGGCGGCATGGGCTCGGATGTAGCGCACGGCACGCATGCCGTCCTGTATCTCCGCCGGATATTTATAAGGGGCAACGCGGTAATTCAGAACAAAAGCCGTTACGCCTTGCGCATTCAGCCAATGCGCGAACTGGAAGCCCTCATGGGCGATGGCATTATCCACATAGCCGCCGCCGGGAATGACCAGTATGGCCGTTGTTGTCGATTTCGTTCCGGGGACAAACGGATAGAGGCGAGGCTTATCGACTTCTGCCGTCCCAAGTGCTCCGGGCGCGCCGTTGGGCCATAGAAAAATGGGTTGCGGTATGTTTGCAGGCGCAGCGATCTGAGCAGAAACCGGAAAATGAGACCTCAAAAGGATAGAAACCACCAGAAAAGCCTGAAATGCAAAAGTTTTCATCGCCAGCAGTATACGGGTTAGCGCGGCGACAATGTGCCGGTTTCCGTGATTTTCGCCATGGCGGCCATGTAGAATGACGGCAGCCACAATGAAGACGGTTTCTGCTACAAAGTTTCTCTTGCCTTGCGCACTTGCCGCTGTTTTTTCTTTTTCCCTCGCTGCTGTTGCCCAATCGCAGACCCCTCCTGCTGCGCAGCCGGCGCCTGCTCAGACACAGCCGCCGCCGCAGGTGCAACCCAATGGCCCGCAGCAGAATGGCGACCAGCAATACACCATCAGCACGTCCGCCAACGAAGTCGATCTGGTCTTTACCGTAACGGATAAGCACGGCCGCTTCGTCAAAGACCTGAAGCAGAGCGATTTCGCCCTGCTCGACGATCAGAAGGCCCCGGCTCAGATCTTCAGCTTCACCCAGCAGACGAATCTTCCGCTGCGTGTCGGCATCCTCATCGACACCAGCACTTCGATCCGCCAGCGCTTCCAGTTTGAACAGCAGGCGGCAGCTGAATTTCTTTTCAAGATCATTCATCCGAAATCGGACAAGGCCTTTGTGATGGGCTTTGACGTGACGCCGGATTTAAAGCAGGATTGGACCGACAATCTCGATGAGCTGAATACCGGCATCAACGCGCTGCACTCGGGCGGCGGCACCGCGCTCTTTGACGCCGTTTACACTGCCTGCCGCGACAAGCTTCTCGATCTCTCGCGCGAACGCCAGCCCGTGCGCCGCGCCATGGTTCTTGTCTCTGACGGCGACGACAACCAGAGCCACGCCTATCTCGACGACGCCATCAAGGAATGTCAGCGCGCGCAGACGATTGTCTATGCCATCAGCACAAACGTAAGCCCCAGCCGCGACCGCGGAGACGACACGCTGCAGAAGATTGCCGAGGCCACCGGCGGACGCGCCTTCTTCCCCAAGCGCCTCGAAGATATTTCGCTGAACTTCGCCGATATCGAAGACGAGCTTCGCAGCCAGTACGCGCTGGTTTATAAGCCTGCCGATTTCATCGCCAACGGCGCTTTCCGCACCATCTACCTTTTCTGTATGGACCGCCGTTACACGGTGCGCGCCAGCAAGGGCTATTTCGCCACCAAATAACTACTCGCAGCGCAGGGCTGTCATCGGGTCCACCGATGAGGCTCTGTGCGCGGGCAGAAGGCAAGCCAGCACGGACACTGCGATCAGCACAAGCGAAGCAGCAATGACCAGCAATGGGCTGTGCGCGCTGTTTTCCACCCATCCGGCAATCAGCCGATTCAGGCTGAAGCTCAGCACCAACCCAATGAGAACACCTATGCCTACGCTTATCCCGGCGGAGGCGAAGACGATCTTCAGCACATCCGACTTGCGAGCGCCGAGCGCGACGCGGATGCCGAATTCATTTGTCCGCTGCACGACGGAATAGGAGACGACGCTGTACAAGCCCACTGCTGCCAGAGTGAGCGCCAATACCGAGAAGGCTCCAAAGAGGATAGAAACCAGCCGCCCGCGCGCCCAGGATTGCTGGTTGTGAATCCAGGTCTCGAGCACACCGTCATCCCAGAGCGTGGCCTGCTGATCGGGATTGACGGAGACGATCTGCTGCTTGACGCTGTGCAGAATACTGCGCGGATCGACTCGGCTGCGTACCAGAATTTGTGTCCACATCCACAGATTGACGGAATACGGCAGATAGATGGCGGGTTTTACCGGTTTATCCAGGCCATCATCCAGTGTGTCAGCCGTCACGCCGATAATCTGCATCCATCCATCGCTGCCCGGAGCGCAGAGATGATTCGGCGGCTCACTTTTCAATGAAGAAATCTTCAACGACCGTCCGAGGATGTCGCCATTCGCATAATAGTGCTTTACAAAAGCTTCATTGACTACCGCCATGGTCGCGCCATGCGCGATTTCGGTATCGCTCCACAGCCGGCCATGGCGCAGGGGAATTCCCAACAAGGTGAAGTAATTGGAATCAACAAAATTGACGCTGGCTTTCTGGTCTTCAGTTGCCGTCTTGCCCATCAGATCGAAAGGCTGGGTCCATCCGCTGTCGGGCGGCGTGGCATTGGTGGAGATGCCGGTGGCAATCACATCGGGCAGCGTGGCAATCTTCTCGCGCAGCTGCTCGAAATAATTTACCCGCTCGGCCCAGGTACTGAAGGTGTTCTCATGCACAGGGATGCCGACCGACATGGCATTGTGCGGATTGTAGCCGAGGTTTACCCGCATCATGCGTACAAAGCCTTCGATAGCAGCCCCTGCCGCAGTCAGGAGCAGCAGCGTGAGCGCAATCTGTCCGGCGATTAAAGCCGAATGCAGTTGCTTGCCGCGAACGCTGCCCGCTACTTTGCGCGTATTCGATTGCATGACCTGGTTGATCTCAGGCCGCGAAAGCTGCAACGCCGGAAAAAGCCCGAAGAGGATGCCGGTGAGCAAAGCCAGCCCGACGCTGAAGAGCAGGACGTAAAGATTGACGTGGAAATCAGCTTCATTCGGGAAAGCATTGCGCGGCAGGCGCGCCACAATAAAACCAAGGCTCGCATAGGAGAGGATCACACCCAGGCCGGTGCCGCTCAACGCAATCAGCAGCGATTCGGTGAGCAGCTGACGAACAATGCGTCCGCTGCTGGCGCCAACCGCTGAGCGCACTGCAAACTCATGCTGCCGCGCTGTGCCTCGCGCCAGAAGCAGAATCGAGACATTGCCGCAGCCGATCAGGAGCAGCAATGCGACCGCTCCAAACAGAAGGTAGAGCGTTTTACCGATCTGGTGAGCAAACCACGAGCTCAGATTCTGAAATTGAACTCTGTAGGTTTGCTTGGGGAAATGATCGGGCGTCTGCCGGGCAAACTCCTGAAAGAAGGACTTCATTTCCGCCTCGGCCACCTTCGGCGGAACTCCTTCTTTGAGCTTGACCATGGTGCCGTATGTTTCCGTCGCAGAGTTGGAAAGCTTCAATGGCAGGTACACGTCCGGCCCCATAAAGCCGAAGCGCGGCGGCATGATGCCGATGACGGTATAGGTCTTATGCACAAGCTGGATCGTCTTGCCGACTATCGACCGATCGCCGTTGTAATGGTGCATCCAGAATTTGTAGCTCAGGACGATGACCGGCTGCGGATCGTGCCCATCCGGCGCATCCGCAGGCAGGAAATACCGGCCTGCCAGCGCGGGCACGCCGAGCATCTGAAAGATATTCGGCGTAAAGTACATCGCTTGCACATCTTCCGGAACATCGCTGCCGGTAAGGGTCAGGTTCCAGCCATTAAAGGCAACGACATATTCGAGTGAATGCGCTTTAGCCAGTTCGCGGTTCTGTGGCCCGTTGAGACCATAATCTAACCCATGGTCGGATTTATCCTGCAAACCAATGCTGCCAATGCGGTCCGCTCCCTGGTAAGGCCATGGATTCATGAGAATCGCGTAGATGATGCTGAAGACGGAGACAGTGGCGCCGATGCCGAGAGCGAGCGAGAAGATGGCGGTCAGAGCAAAGCCGGGGTTCTTCCACAATTGGCGAAACGCATAGCGAACATCTTGCAAAACTATGCCCATATCTAGCCTCCTGAAGTGCAGGATTTACCGGGGCCTATGATTCATTGAGGTCGCAATGCGTCATCGGATCAACGGGCGATGCTCGAATGCAGCTCGTACTCAAAGAAGCACTTGGAGGCCCAGTCGCATAGCTCTGCTAACTGGTTGATTCTTCTGATTTGACTTGTGCCTGCGCAGGAGAACTTTTGTTCATTCACGGACTTGGCTGTTCGTTCCCGGACATCTTCCGGTTGCGCTAGGGTGTATCGACACCCTAGCCTGCCAACAATTCCAGCAATTTTGCTTCATCGATGATTGGAATTTTGAGCTCCTGCGCTTTATCGAGCTTCGATCCCGCCTCCTCGCCCGCCACCACATAGCTGGTCTTTTTGCTGACGGAGCCGGAGACGCGTCCCCCGGCGGCTTCGATCTTTGCCTTTGCGTCTTCGCGCGAGAGCGTAGGCAGAGTGCCGGTCAGCACAAAGGTCAGCCCCTCCAGCTCTGAGGATTTCTTCCGTTTTTCAGCCGTAAAGGTCAATCCGGCTTCGCGCAGATGCCCGATGAGCCTGCGGTTTTTCTCTTCATCGAAGAACTCACGAATGGCTTGCGATACCCTCGGTCCTACTTCATTGACGCGCTCCAGGTCTTCCTGAGAAGCGGCTATCAGGGCATCCATGGAGCCGAACTCTTCGGCCAGCAGTTGCGCCGTGCGCTCGCCGATAAACCGAATACCCAAGCCGAACAATACCCGGTTCAAGGGTGTTTTTTTCGACTGCTCAATCTCTTTGAGCAGCGTTTGTGCCGACTTTTTCCCGATGCGCTCCAGCGAGAGCAATTGCTCTTCGTTGAGTTTGTAGAGATCGGCAATGCTCCCGACCATCCGGCGGTCGAGCAGCTGATTCACCACCGCCTCTCCCAGGCCTTCAATGTTCATCACGCCGCGCGATGCGTAGTGGAGCAGGCTTTCGCGCAGACGAGCGGGACAATCGACATTGACGCAGCGGTAATCGGCCTCGCCCTCAGTGCGCACGATATCACTGTTGCAAACCGGGCAGTGCGTTGGAAAATGAAATTTCCTGTGGCCACGCGGGTGCTCTTTGTCCTCGACAACTTCCACAACCTTGGGAATGACGTCGCCGCCGCGCTCGACCTTCACCCAGTCGCCAATCTTCAGTCCCAGTTGCTCGATGAAGTCAGAGTTGTGCAGCGTGGCGCGGCTCACGGTGGTTCCACCAATGGAGACGGGCTTCAGCCATGCGACCGGCGTCAACTTGCCTGTGCGCCCAACCTGTACCTTGATGTCTTCTACCTGCGTGGTTCCGGCGCGCGCGGTGAACTTGTAAGCAACGGCCCAGCGCGGCGCGCGACCGGTGTATCCGAGACGCGCCTGTAATTCGGTCGAGCTGATCTTGATGACGACGCCATCGATCTCGTATCCGAGATCCGCGCGCTTCTGCTCGGCCCGGTTGATAAAATCCATCAACTTATCGAAGCTGTGAATCGCCTCGCGATGCGGATTTACACGGAAACCCGCGACTGTGAGCGCGTCGAGCGCATCGCTCTGCTCGGTGAAGATGCTCTCGCCTGTGGCTGTCAGCGCGAAGTAAGCGTAGAAGTCGAGCCTGCGCTGCGCCACAATATTCGGCTCCAGCGTGCGAATCGTTCCCGCCGCGTAGTTGCGCGGGTTCGCCGCCGGGGCAAGCCCTTGCGCCTCGCGCTCTTCATTGGCTTTCAGAAAAGCAGCGAGCGGCATAACGACCTCGCCGCGCACTTCAAAGGTTGCAGGCAGCCCGGCCTTGTGCAATTTTGCAGCTGCTATGGATAACGGCACGGAGCGGATAGTGCGCACATTCGTAGTCACATCTTCGCCGATGGTACCGTCGCCACGCGTCAGCCCGCGGATCAGATGCGCCGATCCATCCGGCGCCTTCTGGTAATGCAGTGCCATGGAGAGGCCATCGAGCTTGTACTCGCAAACATAGCTGATTTCGACTCCTTCGCCGGCACGCTCGCGCGCGCGGCGATCCCAATCGCGCAGCTCTTCCTCGCTGGTCACGTTGTCGAGCGAGAGCATGGGACGCGAATGGGCGACCTTGGCAAAGCCCTCCTTCGGCTTTCCGCCTACGCGCTGTGTTGGCGAGTCAGAAGTCAGCAGCTCAGGATGCTCTTTCTCAAGTGCCTGCAGCTCTCGCACCAGCACGTCATAGTCGGCGTCTGATATTTCCGGCGCGTCCATCACGTAGTACAGGTGCTCGTGATGCCGTATTTCTTCACGCAACGCTTCGATGCGTTCTGCAGGTGTCATTTTTGCCATGAGGAAGATTATAGAAAGGCGGCGAGTCGGCGCGCGCAAGCGCTAGTTGGCCCTTCGCGTTGGCGAGTTAGCGCCTTGGCCGCTGTGTTACGTTGGTTTCGAGCCTATGGACCCGTTTACACATTTCATGACCGGCGCATGCCTGGGGCGCGCGGGCTTTAACCGCAAAGCTGCTTACGCCACACTGGCTATGACGCTGGCCGCCGAAGCGCCCGATCTCGACGTGATCTGGAGCTTTCGCGGGCCGGTCGCCGGATTCGAGCACCATCGCGGCATCACGCATACCTTGATCGCAGCCCCGGTGATTGCCCTGGTCACCGTGGCCGTAGTCTGGCTGATTCATAAGCTCCGAGGCAAACCAACTAAAGCTCCGGTGAAATGGGGGCTGATCTGGCTCTTTGCCTTCATCGCAGACTTGAGCCATTTGCTGCTCGATTTCACGAACAACTACGGCCTGCGCCCGTTTTTCCCTTTCAATCCGCGATGGTATTCGTGGGATATCGTCTTCATCTTCGAGCCGCTGCTCTTTGCTGCCTTGTTGCTCGCGCTGGTGATGCCGTGGTTTTTCGGCCTGGTCGGCGGTGAAATTGGCGCCAGGCGTCCGCAATTTCGCGGACGCGGCTGGGCTATAGGCGCGCTCAGCTTTGCCGTAATTCTGTATGCGGTACGCAATGCCGAGCATGCGCACGCTATGAACCTGGTCCGCAACTCAGGTCTTATCAATGCGCCCATCGTCCGCATAGCTGCCCAACCGGAGCCGATCAATCCTTTTCTCTGGTATGCCGTGGTTGAAACGGCTGACTATTACCAGACCGCCGCCGTTCACACGCGCTCCGACCAGGTGGACACCGATACGGCCACGGATATCTTCTACAAGCCTCCGGTGACGATGGCCACCCTGGCTGCCAAGCGATCGTGGCTGGGCCGCGTCTATCTCGATTGGTCCACGTGGCCGGTGGTCGAAGATAAGGGCGCAATGACGCCTACCGGCTACAAAATCGATCCGCCGGGACGGGACTGGCATACGGTCCAGTTCCGCGATTTGCGCTTCGATTACCCTATCCTGTCGCGACCATCGAGCGGCGACGTTCTTTCCGGATGGGTCTATGTCGGGCCGCAGCAGGAGATCGAAGGCATGTTTATGAGCGGTTCGGAACAAAAGCCGTGAGAATCTCCGTTTGCCCTGATGCCTCTACAGGTGTCATCTTTAAAAGATGAAGCAAAAAGGATTTCTCTGCGCGCTTGCCGGACTGCTCTTCACCTGCTGCGCGTCACTCCAGGCCGGCCACGCCCAGGAAATGGGATACTGGCGAGCCTCAAGCTCTTCCGCACAGTCCGTTACGGGCGATGTGGGCATCTCCGAAGGCAAGGTCACGATTTACTTTGCCAATTTCACCATCGTCAAGGCGCGCGACCTGGAGCCTGCCGAAGTAAGCTCGGTATTTGATGTAGACAGCAACAATGCCAACAACAAGGGCCGCCTCTACAAGCTGGACATTCCCGGCGCGAAAAAGTTCATGCACAAGAACACTTTGTGCGGCGGCGAAGATGCGCAATGGATGGCCGTATATTCAGATGGCCGTACCCTTCACCTGGCATTTTTTTCCGGACAGAAGGCCCCGGTCTTCACTCTCGATGCGATCTCAAATTCCAGCGACATGTGCGGCACGTATTCTTACACGCGTTAATGCTGGGAATCGCCCGCCGAGCGTGAAATAATGGGTTTTCTCTAGTTTTCTTCGAGGTGCAAGATGTCTGCCTACCTTCTCATCCTGTTCGCCATTGTGAGCCGCGTTGCCGTGGCTTCGCACCATAGCTGGTTGAACTTTACTGCCGTCGGCGGATCGCTGCTCTTTTTCGGCGCGCGACGTCCGTTGCGGCAGGCAGTCTTGCCGATCATCGCGCTGGCTGCGCTCGATTACTACATGACGGTCTACGTCTACAGCTACCCATTTGCCGTACAGGATTATCTCATTACCTGGGCCTGGTATGCAGCCGTTGTCATCCTTGGCCACCTGCTGCTGCGCGATCGCCGCTCCGTGGGACGCGTGGCCGCGGCTGTCGCGCTCTCCTCTACGTCGTTCTTTCTGGCCAGCAACTTTGCTGCATGGACTGTGCTGCGCGGCGTTTACCCGCACACCTTCAGCGGACTCATGACCGCCTACGCCGCCGGCCTGCCCTTCTATCGCAATGATCTGCTTTCGACCACGCTGGTGGCCGGGCTGGCGTTCGGCCTGCCGGAACTGGTGCGGCATCTTCGTCATGAAGATGCGCTGGCAACCCACCGGGCGGCCTAGACGCCGAACTGCCGAAGGTGATGGTCCAGGTGTTTGTACATAAGAACGGACCATTGCATCGGAGTGAGCGAGCCGAAAAAGCTGTGCGGATGCGTGGTGCAGCCCGATGGTCCAACACTTGCGAATCGATCCACCAGGGCAGCTAAACGCTGCTGTTCGACCGCGAAATTGCAATTGTCTTCTACGATCAGTTCCCTGGCTGTAGGCGAATTGCGGCGAAACGGCTCGTCGTCCCGAAAGACAAGCGGCTTGATTGCCCATCCGATAACCCGCCCGATGGCAGCGCGTGGCGGACGTATTTCCCCCATGGCCATCTCCAGTCCTCTACAGCAATGAGCTGCGGCCTGGGCGGAAGTCATGCGGCCCCACTGGCGTGGGCTCTCCGGCCCAAGATGGACGATTCGCTCTTTGATTTCGTCAACTGTGGCCCGGTCAAAAAGATTTTTCATCGCGACCGCCTCCCTGGAGTCGTCACGTTTCTGTCCGTCTGATCTTACAAAATTAGCCTTTAAAAGCGCGTACGGATTCGGGAACTTCGAGGACCTCTGTCATCTTCGGATCCGGTATAGGCGGCTTGGCTTCGAGCGCCAGCGGCAGCACTCCTGCCCAAATGGGAAGAGCGTAATCCTCTTCCTCATCTATGGGCGGTCCGGTTCGAATCTTTGCCGAGGCTTCCTCGATCACGAGCTCCAGCACCGAGGTCGCCTTCAATTCTTTTTCATAAGGGCCGCGCACCTCGTTCCAGCGACCGGCAATGAGGTGATCGGAGACAACGCGCAATGCTTCGGCTTTTTGTTCCGCATCTTCGATCTTGCGAGCAGTCCCAAAAGCCACGACAGAGCGATAGTTCATGGAGTGATTGAAAGCGGAGCGCGCCAGCACCAGTCCATCGACCAGCGTAACCGTTAAGCAGGCAGGAATACCGGTTTCCAGTTGACGCAGCATGCGGCTGGCAGCCGAGCCGTGCAGATAAAGCGTGTCACCGCTGCGGCCATACAGCGTGGGAATCACAAAGGGCTGGCCATCGACGCTGAAGCCCACGTGAGCAAGAAAACCCGCGTCCAGAATAGCGTGGATAGTTTCGGCATCGTATGCGCCGCGCTTTGGGAGCCGCTTCACTTTGCTGCGATCTGTTGCTTCCATGGTTTTCCTGTATTTCGTCAGGCCTTCCGCACTTCTACCAGCGTGGAATAAAACGTGGGACCGCCGCCAATATCGGTGAGACGCTGCGACGTAAGCAGGTTCACATTATTGCCGCCGGGAGAAAGCTTGTTCCAGTTAAGTTTTCCCGCGACAACGCCGCGCGGCAGGCTGTCGTTCATGCGCACTCTCATCTGCAGGCTTCCTCGGTCGTTGAATATCTCCGCAGCATCGCCTTCTGTAATACCGCGTGCCGCAGCATCCTCGCTGTGCATTTCCAAATGATTTACTAAAGCCGCTTCCATGCGCTGATGGCCGGCCAGATTGGCGAAGGTCGAATTCATATAGTTGTCGGCCTTGCGCGGCAGAAATTCAAGCGGGTACATCTTCGCTTTTTCTGCATGACGCGATTCTGTCGGCGGAACGAAGGCCGGCAATGGATCGAGCCCCTTTGTAGCCAGCGATTCGGAGAAAAACTCGATCTTGCCGCTGGGCGTTGGAAACGGCCCGGAAACAAACGGCAGGAACGGCTTGCCTGCTTTTTCCGAATCAAATTGCAAGCGTTGACGCCCTCCCGCCGCGTGCAAGGTTTCTTCGCTGATCCCGGACATCCATGGATGTTGCTTTTCCGGCTGGCCGGAGCGCAGCGCCTGCGCGATGATCTCCTCCGGCGTATCGCGGAAGCAGGACTCGGGAAAACCCATGCGCAGCGCCAACTGCGAAAAAAGCCACACATTCGAGCGGGCCTCGCCGACAGGCGCGATGGCTTGATCGGAAATCTGCACGTAATAGTGGCCATAAGCGCCCTGCACGTCCTTATGCTCAAGGAAGGTAGTGGCAGGCAGCAGGATGTCGGCATAGTCGGCGGTATCGGTGAAGAACTGCTCGTGGACAACCATGAACAGATCCCTCCGCGCCATGCCGCGCAATACATTCGACTGATCGGGCGCAATCGCTGCGGGATTCGAGTTATAGACGAAGAGCGCCTTCACCGGCGGATCGTTAAGCTCCGTGAGCGCGTGCCCCAGCTCCGCCATGTTCACCAGGCGCGCACGTCGCTTGAGCGGACTGGCGAGCATCAGTTCCGGCCGCTCGATGGCTACTTTATCCCAGGAAAATGCGCCACTGGTCGAGAGCTGCAATCCACCGCCGAGATGCTTCCATGCGCCGATGAGCGCGGGCAGCATGGCCACGGTACGCGCTGCCGCGCCTCCATTTTCACCGCGCTGAATGCCGTAATTCATGCGAATGACGGCGGGCTTCGTCGTAGCGTATTCGCGCGCCAGCCGCTCGATGTCGGCAGCCGAAATGCCGGTCCACGCAGCCACTCGCTCAGGCGTATATTCGGCGGCTCGTTGCTGCAACTCTGCAAAGCCGTGCGTGTTTTCGGCAATATAGGTCGCGTCTTCGAGGCCATCGCGCAGGATGATGTGCATCATGCCCAAGGCCAATGCCACATCCGTCCCGGGATGGATGGCAATGTGCCAATCGGAAGTCTTCGCGGTGCGCGTTCTGTATGGATCGATGACGACGAGCTTCGCGCCATGCCGCCTGGCCTCTTCGATCATGGGCCATAAATGGATATTGTTGCCGTGAACATTCGCTCCCCACGCAATGATGTAACGCGCGTGGCGGAAGTGTTCGGTATCGGTGCCGAGCTTTTGTCCGTACACCGAAAGCAGCGCGTCGCCGCCCGCAGTGGCGCAGATGGTGCGGTCAAGCTGCGACGCTCCCAGCCGATGAAAGAAGCGGCGATCCATGGAACCGTAGCCCAGCGTCCCTATGGTTCCGGCATACGAGTACGGCAGGATCGACTCCGGGCCGTGCGCATCGCTCATCTGCCGCAACCTGGCTGCAATCGTATCGAGCGCCTCGTCCCACGAAATGCGCTCGAAGGCTTCTGCTTCTTTGCCCTGCGCCAGCGGGCCCTTGGCAACATCGGCACGACGGCGCATGGGATAGAGCAAGCGATCCGGCGAGTAGACGCGATCCAGATATTTCGCTACTTTGCCGCAGAGAAATCCTTGCGTGACAGGATGGCCTGGATCGCCCTGCACACGCGTCGCCCGGCCCGTCTCGTCTACCGTGACGAGGACCGCGCACGAATCAGGACAATCGTGCGAACAGACCGTGTGGACAATCTTTGCGGCTGGCATAGCTTATTGTAAGGCGATCTGAAACCATTCCCATCTACGATTCAGCTTTCCGAATGCCAACCCTGGGCTGCGACAGGCTGCCGTCCTGATCGAATGAAAACTCCCCCGCCGTCCACATTTCCCACAGTCATCCACAGCCATTGCACCATTTCTGCGCCTTGTTTCGTGCCACGGAGAGGCATAGCCTCAATCAGTGCAGTCCATTCAGAACCGTCATCTCCTCATCCCGCAGGCACTTTCTCAGTTCTCCACAGACAAAGTACCAAAATTGAACAAAAAGTGACTGCATTTACATCTAAAATACTAGATGTTGTGGTTCTGGCTTGACACGTACTACTAACAGCGCTACTTTCACACCTGCAGCTCTTTCATCATTGAGGTTACCGGCATGAATCCGAACAGGCATAAGCACCGACGCCAACATTTCAGCCGGGTGCCCCAATAGTTCCGAGCAGTTCTTTTTCAGTCTTGCTTTTGAGCTTTTTTCAGGCGCAGTTTGCGCTCATTCCGGCTTCCTTTTTAGCAGCCGAACCCAGCACGACATCAAAATCCGTAAACCCCCTGGAAGGAGTTCCCATGGCCGAGGCCACTAAGAAGATCACCAGTTCCCCCGCCTCCAGCGCCGCGCCCGCGAAAGGTGCTGCTCTTAAATTCGACCGCTTTTTCTCGAAGCCCGGCGTCTCGCCCTACGACGAAGTCCAGTGGGAACGCCGAACTGCATCCATCACGGATGCCGGCGGCAAAACCATCTTTGAGCAGAAGGACGTAGAAGTCCCCATCGACTGGTCGATGACGGCGACCAACATCGTTGCCAGCAAATACCTGCATGGCCAGATCGGCACGCCCGAGCGGGAAACCGGCGTCCGCCAGCTCATTAGCCGCGTGGCTGAAACCATCCGTGACTGGGGCCTGGCAGACGGCTACTTCGCTACTCCTGAAGACGCTGCTGTCTTCCATGACGAGCTGGCCCACCTGCTGGTAACGCAGAAAGCGGCCTTCAATTCGCCTGTCTGGTTCAACGTAGGCTGCGACCGCCTCGAGCCCAATTCCGATGCGCAGAACTGGCACTGGAACCAGCACACCTGCGCCGTCGAATTTTCCGTGACCGGCTATCGCAAGCCGCAATGCTCGGCCTGCTTCATCAATGCCGTCGATGATTCGCTCGACTCCATCCTCACGCTCGCCAAAACCGAAGGCATGCTCTTCAAGTGGGGATCGGGCACCGGAACCAATCTCTCGCCCCTGCGCGGCTCCATGGAAGTGCTTTCCGGCGGCGGTACCGCCTCCGGTCCGCTCAGCTTCATGCGCGGCTTCGACGCCTTCGCGGGAGTCATCAAATCCGGCGGCAAGACCCGCCGCGCCGCAAAGATGGTCATCCTCAACGTCGACCACCCCGACATTCTCGATTTCGTCGAATGCAAGATGAAGGAAGAAGCCAAGGCCTGGGCGCTGATGCGCGAAGGCTACGACGGCTCCTCGGGCCCTGACAGCGAAGCCTACAGCTCCATCTTTTTCCAGAACGCCAACAACTCTGTCCGTGTGACCGACGAGTTCATGCGCGCCTACGAGAAGGACGGCGAGTTCACCACTTACACGGTGAAAGACCACAAGCCGGTCAAGACCTACAAGGCACGCGAGATCATGCACAAGATCGCCGAAGCTACCTGGCAGTGCGGCGATCCCGGCATGCAGTACGACACCACCATCAACAAGTGGCACACCTCCAAGAACACGGCCCGCATCAACGCCTCGAACCCGTGCTCCGAGTACATGTTCCTCGACAACTCCGCCTGCAACCTGTCGAGCTTCAACCTGCTCAAATTTGTAACACCCGCAGGCACATTTGATATCGAGGCCTACCGCCGCGCCATCGACATCATGATCACCGCCATGGAGATCCTCGTCGACAACTCCGGCTACCCGACCGAATCGATCGCGCGCAACTCGCATGACTATCGGCCTCTCGGCCTCGGCTACGCCAACCTCGGCGCGCTGCTCATGGCCTTCGGCCTGCCCTACGACTCCGATGCCGGACGCGACTTCGCCGCCACCCTCACCGCCATCATGTGCGGCGAGGCGTATCTGCAGTCCTCGCGCATCGCCGAGCGCTGCCCCGCGCTCGCCTCGGCCACGCCGCTCACCGCATCGGCAAATCACCAAGGTGGAGCCTGCCCCGGCTTCTACATCAACCGCGAGCCGTTCCTCGACGTCATCCGCATGCACCGCGCCGAGGTCAACAAGATCGGCAAATCGAAGACGAGCTCCGAGCCCTTCGTCGTCCCCGAGCTCGACAACCTCATCGCCGCCAGCAAAGACTGCTGGGACAAGGCGCTCGCCCACGGCGAAAAGCACGGCTACCGCAACTCGCAGGTCACTGTCCTTGCGCCCACCGGCACCATCGGCTTCATGATGGATTGCGACACGACCGGCATCGAGCCCGACCTCGCCCTCGTCAAGTACAAGAAGCTCGTCGGCGGCGGCATGATCAAGATCGTCAACAACACCGTGCCCGCCGCGCTCTTCAAGCTCGGCTACAACAACGCGCAGGTCGACGCCATCGTCAGCTACATCGACGCCACCGGCACCATCGAAGGCGCGCCCGGCATCAAGCCCGAGCACCTCGCCGTCTTCGACTGCTCCTTCAAGCCGGCCAAGGGCACGCGCTCCATTCACTACATGGGCCACATCAAGATGATGGCCGCCACGCAGCCCTTCCTCTCCGGAGCTATCTCGAAGACCGTCAACCTGCCCCACGACTGCACCATCGAAGACGTCGCCGAAGCCTACGCCGAAGCCTGGCGCCAGGGCCTCAAGGCTGTCGCCATCTACCGCGACGGATCGAAGGGCGCGCAGCCGCTCAATGTCTCCGACGGCAACAAGGCAAAAGAGATCAAGCAGGAAGCCAGCACCATCGATCAAGCGGCAGAGCGCATCCTCGCCGCCATCGCATCCGGCAAGACCGCGCCCGAAGCCGACCTCAAGACCCTCGAAGCCAAAGTCTCCGAGAAGATCGAAGTCACAGCCAAGCAGGTGCTCGATGTCACCAGCGCCTTTACCGCCGCACTGGCAACACTAGGGGTGCCCCAACCTGAGCGAAGTGAAGGGTGGGATAAGCAGGACCTCAACGGCCCGCCGCGCGCCGTGCGTCACCGCCTGCCCGAAGAGCGCCCCTCGCTCACCCACAAATTCGGCATCGCCGGACACGAAGGCTACATCACCGTCGGCCTCTACCCCAATGGGCAGCCCGGCGAAATCTTCATCAAGATGGCCAAGGAAGGCTCGACCGTCTCCGGCCTCATGGACAGCTTCGCCACCGCAACCTCACTGGCCCTGCAGCATGGAGTGCCGCTCAAAGTGCTGTGCGAAAAGTTCGCACACTCGCGCTTCGAGCCCTCCGGCTGGACCGGCAACGAGCAGATCGGCTTCGCCAAGTCCATCATGGACTACATCTTCCGCTGGCTCCAGCTACGCTTCCTCTCCGGCCACCAGCTCTCGCTCTTCGCCGGACTTACGCCTGGCGCAGCGGAACCATCGAGCGCGCCCACTCAGGGTGTCATCCTGAGCGAAGCGCGAAGCGCGCAGTCGAAGGACCTCGATGCATCGAACGCCACGAGTGCAAGCAGCTTTCAGCCACAACCAAGAGGCATGGGCTACACCAGCGCCCCGCAAGGTGGAATCCTCTCCAACCTCACCGCCAACACCGAAGAGGGATTGAAGATGGAAGACCGCGGCGTCTACCACGCCGCCGACGCCATGAAGGACCTCTACGACATGGGTGACGCCCCCAGCTGCCACACCTGCGGAGCCATCATGGTCCGCAACGGAAGCTGCTACCGCTGCATGAGTTGCGGCAGCACTTCAGGTTGCAGCTAAGAAAAACACGCCTGCGCGGCGAGCGGGACTCGCCGTCCAGGCAAACAGAAAAGCCTCAGTAAAAACTGGTTTTTATTGCTCATAAATCGGCTCCCGTCCGGACCAAAGCCGTTTTCGCAAACCGCGGCAAAGCGTTACGAAGGAACGCCAAGGTAGAAGCACCGGCCTTTAGGCCGGTGAACAAGCCGCAACCCGGAAAGGGCCTTCAGGCCTGGGCCATCCCAAATCCAACGTAATCTTTAACCAAAGCCGCCGACAAATTAAACTCCAACGCAATGCCCCTCGCTCCGCAGGAACTGCGAACTTTCTTCATCACCGCCGTAACCGCAAACCGTCGCCGCCTCTTCCAGATCACATCCAATGCCGAACTTCTTCTCAATCTATTCAACGAAGACCGCGCAAAGAATCGCTATCAACTCCACGCCTTCGTGATCATGCCCGACCACATTCACCTGCTCATCACGCCAGCACCGAACGTCTCCATCGAAAAAGCCATGCAATTCATCAAGGGCGGATTCTCCTTCCGCCTAAAATCCAAACTCGACGTATGGCAAAGCGGATTTACGAAACGCCGCATCGAAGACGCCCGCGATTACGCAAATCACGCGAATTACATCCACGAAAACCCCGTCCGCGCCAAACTCTTCACACGTCCGGAAGATTTCCCATACTCCTCAGCAGCAAATATTCCCCCGCTCGATTCCGCACCCACGCATTTAAGGACCCAGGGCTAAAGCCCTCGACGGCAACCGATAGTTCATCGGCCTGAAGGCCGATGCTTCTACCCTTCTCATCAAAAAAGCGTTTAGATATGTCCTTAGCTCATGCCGACCAGAATTTCTGAAAGTTCATGGCGTGAACCGCAGTCCGCGCCATGAACTTTCAGAAGTGCAGCGGCAATGGAACCTCAGCTCTGATTCAAAACAACTATGCAGGAGGCATCTGGCCCGCTTTGGCTGTTCACATTTGCCACGGCGGTGAATGGTGACAATGTCGATGAGGTAGACAACGCCAGGGTACTGTGGAGTTGGTCCCACCAATGCTTTGCAGAATGGGATTCGGTGGTGAGAAGAACATTTGCGCCATTACTCCCGCTGTACGGACACGAATAGGCAAAGGCTAGGCTGGGACTTGAGCTAGGTTGATGCTTCGGTTTGAACACCATTGCCCCTTCGCAACCAAACAAGGCGGCGTCGCGCTTCTTTGCATAGAAAAGCGCAAGGTTCACCATTGTGACCGGTTCATCGTTCACTTCAACAGTTTGGATGCCGCCTAATTGGGTTTCATCATCGGTGTTGATTTTTGTGAGGTCGGCAACCATGAAACCAGCTACCTTTCCATGGTTGAGGTAAATGCCCTTGTCGTTTTTGCTATCGACACCTTTTCGCCATTTCTCAACTTCGAACTGCTCATTCGTGTTATTCACAATCACAGCCAGAAAGTTGGCCTGAACACTCATAAGGTAAAGACCGATTTCGATCACGATAACGGCAGCCAGTGCGCCCCAACCAGCGACGCCGACTTTGCCTATCCCGAACGCCAGCCGGCTAATCCATGTTGCCGCCGCCGTTCCTGTCGCTTGTGTCGCATAATAGAAAACCGGACCAAGTCCGCCCAATAGAACAGTACCGCCGATCGTCGTGGCGATTTCGAGCGGAGTCATATTCGACCCTTGGGTCAGTTGCAAAATGCTCTTCAGTCCGGAAGCAAATTCCGCGATATCATTGCCTGTTTTGGCCTGCAGCGTTGCGACCTGATTTTGGTTGTAGCTCAAGTTAACAAAGATGGAAACAGAACTATCCTGCGCTTCCTGCAATGCGGCCTTGATCGCTTCATGCACCTCCGGAGCTTCGCCGGGCGCCGAAGCATTCATTTCCTTGAGCAGCGCTGGGTAAAGAACTGCGCGAATTGCATCACCTATGTCCTGCTGTTGTTGCTCTGCTTTGTCCGCAACTGAGAGCAAGTCGACTCCGTAACGTTCGCCGACGGCTTTCAAACTAGCGCGTGCGTCAGCGATATAGCGATCAGTAAGCACACTCTGTTGATTCATTACAACGCTCCTCTTTCAGTTATCGGGATTCTGTCCCGGCCTTGGCAGCACGGATGGAAATACATCCGTGCGATACGCACAATTAGCCCAACGCATGTCAAGGAAAGAGGGACGACAGAGAATGGCAGAAAATAGAACAATAGGGCATCGTCAGGAAATGCGATGACCTGTATTGGGAAAAGTCTCTCTTCGGTTCGCCTGATTGTCAAGTTACCTTCGATATCCTGAGTCAACGAAGCCTGTTCTTGTAAAGCATTAGCTGCCGAGTACCGAGTGCCCACATCTCGATTTTGAGATGTGGGCAAGAATGCTCTACGACCTCAATTCCCGTTCTTAGCCGAGGGCGTAAGCTTCTTCAAAATAAACTCCTGAATAATCCCATTGGCCGCATTGCCCACGATATCGAGGGCAAAGGTCCCGAAGACCAGCCCCGGCCCGCGATCCTTCTCCGGATAATAGGTCTCGGCGATAGCTCCTGAAGCCAGATACCCGCCCAGGCTGGAGTAGTTCGGCTGCCAGCGCCCGTTGTCGCCCTTGCAGATGAACGGAGTCGAGAGCGCGTGGATGACACGCGACCTGGTCGTGCCCGTGCCCTGGTAGAAGTAGCGTGGGTCCTGATGCAGAATCGAGGGCAGAACCGCCCCGGCGATCAAGATGTCCGTCACGCCATTCGCGTAGTTCGCCCCAAAGCGCTGGCCGTAACCCTTCCAGCCCTGCTGGTAGCTGGGAGTGTCCGCTGCCTGATCGACGCCGGCAATAAAAGCGGTGCCCGCAATGGTCACCGGGTCCGTCATGGTATGAAGCGCGAGCTGAAACTTCAGCTTCGGGGTGAGCGGTACTGCGTTCTTGTCATACACGACATAGAAGTTCGGAATGAAGCCCAGGACGCGCTGCTTCTCCTCCACCTGAACCTGCTCGGTCGCAAGCTCTGCAGAATTGGGGACCACGGCCACCGTCGTCACCGACGCCGCAATCTGCAGTTGGACACCTGTCAGCTCCTTATACTGGCCCGGCGTGAGCGTTATCTCCGGCGAGATCCAGTCAGCAAACCCGGCGCCGCTGACCGTGACGTGATAAGGAATGCCCGCTCTGACGTTCGTGAGCTGGAAAAATCCGTTGTCGTTGGATACGACCGACTGCCGGTCGCTCGCAGCCGGGCCTTGAAGCACTACTGTAGCGCCGGGAACAATGTCGCTTCGTACGTCAGTAACGGTGCCGATAATCGTACCTGCCTGCGGCTCAGGCGCTGAAACTTCCTGGGCTGCCGCTGCGCCCCAAACGAATGCACACAAAAAGGCGCAGAGGAACGTTTTGAAACGAATCATTCAAGCAAGTGCTCCATTGATTAGAACTTTTGAGATGTCTCTTATAAGACAATCCATCCCGAGTTTTCGGTTCAAAAGGTGGGGCCATGCATGGAGAGAGCGGCTCTCACGCTGGCGCGCCACATCCGCTGCCCTTATCGATTTAACTTTAAGAATGGAAAGCGTTTATAAACTCAAGAAAATTGGCTGCTCATTTTCTACCGAAATTACTAAATAGAAACGAGGGCAAAATTTAACAAAACATTTGTCCGCGCGGGCGCTTTTCCGTAGAACGGCTTAGCTCAAAACAAAAAGAAAAAGCCCCGGAGTCTTCTCCGGGGCTTTTGAGTGTGCCTGGACGGCCAGTCCTTATTCGGCGGCCATTTCTTCGGCTTCGCCTTCCTGGCGCATCATTTCAAGCTCGCGCTCGGCCTCCTCGAAAGCAGTCTGTACTTCCTGCTGGACCTTGGCTGCCGCTTCTTCCAGCTCCGGTGAGAGCGAGATATTGCGGTAGTACTCCATGCCGGTTCCAGCCGGGATCAGACGGCCCACGATGACGTTCTCCTTGAGGCCGCGCAGGTTGTCCACCGCGCCGTTGATCGACGCTTCGGTGAGAACACGCGTAGTCTCCTGGAAGCTGGCAGCCGAGATGAAGCTCTCGGTCGACAGCGACGCCTTGGTGATACCGAGCAACAGCGGACGGCCCGTTGCCGGACGACCGCCATTCATGACAGCGCGCTCGTTTTCCTGACGGAAGCGGAACTTATCCACCTGCTGCTCGAGCAGAAAGTTGGTATCGCCCACTTCCTCGATCTTCACCCAACGCAGCATCTGGCGGACGATGGTCTCGATGTGCTTATCCGAGATGGCCACGCCCTGGAGACGGTAGACTTCCTGGATTTCGTTCACCAGGTAAGCCTGCAGCTCCTTCTCACCCAGCACGGCAAGAATGTCGTGCGGGTTGAGCGGTCCATCCATCAGCGGCTCGCCGGCGCGCAGGCGTTCGCCTTCCTGCACGTTGACGTGGATGCCGCGCGGCACCGAGTATTCCTTCTCCTCGCCGTTGTCAGCGGTGACGTAAATCTTGCGCTGACCCTTCGAGACTTCGCCGAACTTCACCACACCATCGATCTCGCTGATGATGGCGGTTTCGCGCGGCTTGCGGGCTTCAAACAGCTCCACGACGCGAGGCAGACCGCCGGTGATGTCCTTGGTACGCGTTGTTTCACGCGGAATCTTGGCAAGGATATCGCCGGGGAAGACTTCATCGCCGTCCTGGATCATGAGGTGAGCGCGGGAAGGCATCAGGTAACGCTTGTTGCCCTTCGCTCCCTTGATGATGATCGCAGGCTGACGCTTCTCGTCCGGCGAATCGCCGACGACGAGGCGCGAGAGGCCGGTGACTTCATCCACTTCCTCATGCAGGGTGATTCCTTCCTGCAGGTCCTTGAACTGGATGGTGCCGCCGATCTCGGTCAGGATGGCGAAGGTGTACGGATCCCACTCGGCCAATGCCTGGCCCAGCTGAACCTTTGCACCGTCTTCGACCTTCAGCTTTGCGCCGTAAACGATCTGGTAGCGCTCCTTTTCGCGGCCGCGATCATCGACAACCGCGATCGAACCGGAGCGGTTCATGGCAACCAGGTCGCCCTGCTTCGAGCGGACGGTGACCATGTTGATGAAGCGGACGGTGCCGTTGTTCTTGGCATCGAGCTTCGACTGCTCGGAGACACGCGATGCCGTACCACCAATGTGGAAGGTACGCATCGTGAGCTGCGTTCCCGGCTCGCCGATGGACTGCGCCGCGATGACGCCGACAGCTTCGCCCAGCTCAACCATCTTGCCCGAGCCGAGGTTGCGGCCATAGCAGAGAATGCAGACGCCGCGCTTGGATTCGCAGGTCAGCACGGAGCGAATCTTGACGCGCTCAATGCCGGCTGCCTGAATCTGCGATGCGAGGTCCTCGGTGATCTCCTGGTTGACGTCGACGATGACGTTGCCTTCGAAGTCCTTGAGCTTCTCGAGAGACACGCGACCAATGATGCGGTCACGCAGCGGCTCGATGATCTCGCCGGATTCGACGATCGGGGTCACGTAGATGCCTTCGACCGTTCCGCAGGTCAGCTCGCTGACAATAACGTCCTGCGCCACGTCGACGAGTCGACGGGTGAGGTAGCCGGAGTCAGCGGTCTTGAGTGCGGTATCGGCCAGGCCCTTACGCGCGCCGTGCGTCGAGATGAAGTATTCGAGCACGGTGAGGCCTTCACGGAAGTTCGCCGTGATCGGCGTTTCGATGATTTCGCCCGACGGCTTGGCCATCAATCCGCGCATACCGGAGAGCTGGCGAATCTGCTGCTTCGAACCGCGAGCGCCGGAGTCGGCCATGATGTAGATCGGATTCATGGCTCCTTCCTTGTCGGCGTTCTTCATGTTGTTGAACATTTCGTCAGCAACACGCTCGGTTACGGTCGACCACAGCTGAATGACCTTGTTGTTGCGCTCGCCGTTGGTGATGGCGCCGTCAAGGTACTGCTGCTGCACGGCGAAACGCTGCTTTTCCGCGTCACGCACCACTCCGTACTTCGTATCCGGGATGACCATGTCATCGAGGCCGACCGAAAGACCGGAGCGCGTTGCGTACTGGAAGCCCAGTTCCTTGATGCGGTCGAGCATCTTCACTGTAACTTCAAGGCCGAGGTTCAAATAGCAGTAGTTGACCAGCTGGCCGATGCCCTTCTTCTTGAGCAGGCCGTTGACGTACGGCATGCCCTCAGGAAGCGCGTCGTTCAGGATGGCGCGACCTACCGTCGTGGTGATGTACTGTTTGTCGTACTCGACCGGTTCGGTGTGCGTCAGATCCTGATCGTCGTATGCGGTGGTCATGTCGAGGACAGGGCCGGTGTAGCGCAGACGAATCGGCGACAGGGTTTCGACTTCCTTGGCTTCGAGAGCCATCAGCACTTCTTCAGTGTTGGCGAAGACGCGGCCTTCACCCTTGGCGCCCTTCTTGGCCTTGGTCAGGTAATACAGACCGAGAACCATGTCCTGCGTAGGCACGGTGATCGGCTGACCGGAGGCGGGCGACAGGATGTTGTGCGAAGCAAGCATCAGCACGCTGGCTTCCACCTGCGCTTCCGGCGATAGCGGAATGTGCACGGCCATCTGGTCACCGTCGAAGTCTGCGTTGAACGCGGTGCAGACCAGCGGGTGAATCTTGATCGCCTTGCCTTCAACAAGCACGGGTTCAAAAGCCTGAATGCCGAGGCGGTGCAGGGTTGGGGCGCGGTTCAAGAGCACCGGGTGATCTTTAATCACCTCTTCGAGGATGTCCCAGACGATAGGTTCCTGCAGTTCCACCATTTCCTTGGCTTGCTTGATGGTGGTGCAGTGGCCAGTCTGTTCGAGACGGTGATAGATGAAGGGCTTGAAGAGCTCAAGCGCCATCTTCTTCGGCAGACCGCACTGGTGCAGCTTGAGCTCCGGACCGACGACGATCACCGAACGACCGGAGTAGTCCACGCGCTTACCGAGCAGGTTCTGGCGGAAGCGACCCTGCTTGCCCTTGAGGGTATCGGAGAGCGACTTCAGCGGACGGTTGTTCGCGCCGCGCAGCACGCGGCCACGACGTCCGTTATCGAACAGCGCATCGACAGCTTCCTGCAGCATGCGCTTTTCGTTGCGCACGATGACCTCAGGCGCATGGAGGTCCATGAGCTTCTTGAGGCGGTTGTTGCGGTTGATGACGCGACGATACAGATCGTTCAGATCGGAAGTCGCAAAGCGGCCGCCATCCAGAGGCACCAGCGGGCGCAGTTCCGGCGGAATGACCGGGATCACGTCGAGAATCATCCACTGCGGCTTATTGCCCGACTTGCGGAAGGCTTCAACAACCTTGAGGCGTTTGGAGTACTTGAGACGCTTCTGCAGCGAAGTCTCGACCTTCATGCGCTCCCGCAGCTCAATGGCCAGCTCGTCTACGTTGACACGCTTGAGCAGTTCCTTGATCGCTTCCGCGCCCATCATGCCTTTAAAGCCGGTGGGTCGATACTGCTGGTCGAGCTCGCGGAAACGGTTCTCGTCCTTGATGATCTCGCGCTCGCGCGTGGGCGAGTCGCCTGGATCGACAACTACGTAGCTCTCAAAGTAAAGAACGCTTTCGAGATCGCGCAGCGAGATATCGAGCAGGTGGCCGATCCGCGACGGCAGGCCCTTGAAGAACCAGACGTGCGAGCAGGGCGAAGCCAGCTCGATGTGTCCGAGGCGCTCACGGCGAACCTTCGACAGCGTGACTTCCACGCCGCACTTGTCGCAGATAACGCCACGGTGCTTCATGCGCTTGTACTTGCCGCAGAGACACTCCCAGTCCGTGACCGGGCCGAAGATGCGGGCACAGAAAAGTCCATCGCGCTCCGGCTTGAAGGTGCGGTAGTTGATAGTTTCAGGCTTGGTAACTTCGCCGTGCGACCAGCTGCGAATCTTCTCGGGCGAAGCGAGCGAGATGCGGATAGCGTCGAAATCCGTGATCGGGCTGGTTAGTTCAAATGGGCTGGAACGGTACAAGGTGACCCTCCTTGAGTTCCGGGTACTTCTGTTTGGGTTTGCCTGTCGCTCCCGGCGTGACAGGTCCCATAATTCCTGAATCTCAATCGCAGGTGAGGGCCGAAGCCCTCGCCTGAGTGCCGCTTAATCGGCGGCTGCGAATGTCGGCAGCGGCTGCTTCTTTGCGTCGTCGCCTACCTGCTTGATGAGCTCCACATCAAGGCAGAGCGCCTGCAACTCGCGGATCAACACGTTGAACGATTCCGGCACGCCCGGCTCAATCGCCGCCTCGCCCTTGACGATGGCCTCGTAAATCTTGGTACGGCCATAAACGTCGTCGGACTTGGCTGTCAGCAGCTCCTGAAGGATGTAGGCAGCGCCGTATGCTTCCAGCGCCCACACTTCCATTTCTCCGAAGCGCTGTCCGCCGAACTGCGCCTTGCCACCCAGCGGCTGCTGCGTGATAAGCGAGTACGGCCCGATGGAGCGCGCGTGAATCTTGTCGTCGACCAGGTGCGAGAGCTTGAGCATGTAGATGTAGCCCACGGTCGCCGGCTGTTCAAACTGTTCGCCGGTCATGCCGTCGTACAGGTGCGTCTTGCCCGAAGTCGGAAGACCTGCGGCAGCAAGCAGCGCCTTGATCTCCTGCTCCTTGGCGCCGTCAAACACCGCAGTGCCGAACCAGATGCCCTTCTGCATGCCGAGGCCGACGCGCTTGACCTGCTCGTCGTCCAGCTCAAGCAGTTGGCGCAGAGCCGCAGTACCTGCGAAGCGCTCCTTGAAGACTTCGCGGATCGCATCGGCATCCTGGTGCTGCTTCACGATCTCGGCAACCTGCTCGCCCAGTTCGTGCGCAGCCCATCCAAGGTGCGTTTCCAGAATCTGACCGACGTTCATACGCGAAGGCACGCCCAGCGGATTGAGAACAATCTCGACCGGCTTGCCATCGGGCAGATACGGCATATCTTCTTCCGGCAGGATACGAGCGATCACACCCTTGTTGCCGTGGCGTCCGGCCATCTTGTCGCCGACCGAAAGCTTGCGCTTCATGGCGATGTAGACCTTCACCAGCTTGATCACGCCTGGAGCCAGTTCGTCGCCCTTCTGCAGCTTGGCAATGCGTTCATTGGTGATCTTGCGCAGCACATCGATCTGACGCGAGGTCATTTCCTCGATCTCGTCAATCTGCTCATTCACGCGCGGATCCTTATCGTTGTAGCGGATGCGCTTGAGGTTCTTGGTCGAGATCAGCTCGATGGTGTCGCGGTCGAGGATCGCTCCCTTCACGAGAAGGCGCTTGTTGGTGCGCTCGTCGTGCAGGTCGGCCTGAACTTCCTTGCCGCCCAGCAGACCTTCGAGACGCTTCAACCGCTCGTCGGTGAGGATTCGGATTTCGTCCGACAGGTTCTTTTCG
>DASZUU010000003.1:0-22029 GCA_035547425.1 Alloacidobacterium sp.
CGGCAGTGGCAGGACGCCTTTCCCGAACAATCAGATTCCCATCAGCCGCGTCAATCCTGTATCGCTGAATCTGATGCACCTCCTGCCTGCGCCGAATACGAACACCTCCAATCTCGCTTCGCCGACAAACAACTACTTCGCCGTCCTGCCCTTCCGCAAAACCGCCGATACCTACGACGCGAAAATCGACTGGCAGATCACCGAGAAAGATCACCTCAGCGGACGATACAGCTATCAAAAGGTGAACACCTTCCAGGCTCCCGTCTTCGGCCCCAAAGGCGGCGGCCCGGCTCAAGGCGCATTCCAGGGCAATGGCATACAGAACGCCTTCAGTACCGGGCTGAACTACGATCGCGCCTTTTCCTCCACTTTGCTCACTGAGTTCCGCTTCGGCGTGGCGCACTACCACAGCAACGCCACTCCCAGCGATTATGGATCGAACGACGCCACCGATATCGGCATTCCGGGCGTCAACATCAGTGACTTCACCAGCGGACAGGTTGGCATTAGTCTCGGCTCCTTCAGCAGCCCCATCATCGGCTACTCGGCTTCCGTGCCGTGGCGTCGTGGAGAAGCCAACATTGACTTCGTCAATCACTGGACCAAGATCATCGGCAACCACACCATCAAATTCGGCGGCGATCTTCGTCGCGTGCAGGACAACCTTCTGCAGGACCAGACCTTCAGCCCTCGCGGCGTCATCACCTTTGCTGAAAACCAGACCTCGATCTTAGGAGGCAAAACAAACGTCGCGAACGATATGGCCAGCTTCCTCCTCGACGTTCCCAGCCAGGTGGGCCGCGACATCAACACCTACTCTCCCGCTTACCGCCAGTGGTGGCTCTTCGCCTTCGCTGGAGATAAATGGCAGGCTTCTCCCAAACTCACGCTCGATCTCGGTGTTCGCTGGGAGTTCTATCCGCCTGCAACTCCGGGCAAATCCGGCGGCTTCTCCAACTACGACCCAACCAACAACACGCTCGTCATCGCAGGCGTCGGCGGCAATCCTTCCAACCTGGGCATGGAAACCCGCTATCGCTACTTCGCTCCCCGCGTCGGCTTTGCCTATCGCGCCAGCGAACAGACGGTCGTGCGTGGCGGCTTCGGCATCAGCTACATGCCGTTCCCGGATAACACCTACGCCTACAACTACCCGGTGCGCGCCAACAACAGCTACCAGCCCATCGGTTCTTACACCCCGGCAGTCCTCGATAACGGACAGGTCGCAACCTTTCAGGCAGGCTTCCCGGCTCCCAAGCCCATCGATATCCCATCGAACGGGATCCTCGATGCGCCTATTAGCCAGTCCTATGTCGTAATTCCGAAAGATTACAAAAATCCCTACGTCGAATCCTGGAACGTTGCCGTACAGCAGGCATTGCCGCACCAATTCAATCTCCAGATATCCTATGTCGGCAACCACGGTGTCGATATAGGAACAGCGCAGAACATCAACTTGCCCCCAGCCCTCAACCTCGGCACCAAGGGCGAGCCTGAATACATTGCATTCGGGCGCAGCGCCGCCACAAACGTATACTTCCTCGGGTATTCCTCAAATTACCAGGCGTTGCAAACACAATTGACCCGCCGCTTCACAAATGGCCTCGCCACCACCACCGCCTTCACCTGGGGCAAAGGCCTCGGCTATCAAAGCGGCGACGATGGCGGCCTCACTTTCTGGCTCGATCAGCGCCGCAATTACGCCCCCAACGATTACGACCGCCGCCTCAACTTTGAAGAGAGTTTCACCTATGAGCTGCCCTTCGGAAAAGGGAAGCGCTGGCTGAGCAATGGTATTAGCTCCGTCGCGCTCGGCGGCTGGAAGCTTTCCGGCATCATCTCAGTCGTCTCCGGCACGCCGTTTACTGTCACCGCTAACGGCGGCACCATCAACACTCCCGGCCAGCAGCAGACAGCGAACCTCGTAAAGCCCTTCCATGTTCTCCATGGCATCGGCACCGGCAACCATTGGTTCGACCCCAGCAGCTTCCAGCAACCCGCCGGCTGCACCGGAAATCCATGCCCCATTCAATACGGTTCTGTCCTCGGAACCTCCGGACGCAACCAGTTCTACGGCCCCGGATTCATCCAGGACAACATTTCAGCATTCAAAACGTTCCCCATCTGGGAGAATCTCTCGCTTGAAACGCGCGTGGACGCCTTCCAGTTGAGCAACACACCGCAATTTGCGAACCCAAGCAACTCCATCACCAGCACTACCTTCGGCCAGGTCACGTCAACCACCGGCAGCGGCTCCGGCGTGAACGGCACAGGCGGCGGACGCGCGCTTCAGCTCTCAGGAACCATCCGCTTCTAAAAAAATAGGAGGAGTGCGGGTGCCCCAGGTCTCGCTTTTGAGACCTGGGTTCTCTGTTTGAATTGTCGATCGATCTCACAACATAAAACGACGTGCAGTTGGATAAAAAGCACCGAGCTTCAGGAGCATAGAAAAGCGATGATGCTTTAGGTAGAAGCACCGGGCTTTAGCCCGGTGAAAATAAGCAGGAAAGTCCGGGGCTTCAGTCGCCGCACCACCACGACTGTGCAAGCTTTATCAACACAACGTATTCTTATCAACGGAGGAATGATTGATGCCCGTGTCGCGTCGCGAATTTGTTCTGGGAATGGCAGCCGCAGGGATAGCCGCAAATCTCCCCGCATTTGCAGCAAGCGCCAGCTGCCCTTTCCGCCTGTCAGTGATTAATGATGAGCTCACGCAGGACTTCGACCGCGCCTGCCAGATCGCGTCGCAGGACTTCGGCCTGAGTTGGATCGAGCTGCGCGGAATGTGGAACAAGAACATCACCGACCTGAATGCGAAAGAAATCGCAGACGCCAGGCAAATCCTCAAGAAATACAAGCTCCGCGTCACCGACATCGCCAGCCCGCTCTTCAAAGTCGACTGGCCCGGCGCGCCACTCTCCAAGCACAGTCCCAGGCGCGACCAGTTCCACGCCGACTTCGATTTCAAGCAGCAGGACCAGCTTCTCGACCATTGCATTGAATTGACCAAAGCCTTCGAAACCGACCGCATCCGCTGCTTCGATTTCTGGCGGCTCGACAATCCCGCTCCATATCGCGCGGCAATGAACGAAAAACTGCGCGAAGCAGCAGAAAAATGCGCAAAAAACAACGTGATTCTGCTGCTCGAAAACGAAATGGCCTGCAACACCGGAACCGGCGAAGAAGCCGTCGAAGTTTTAAAGGCAATCCCCAACAAGAACTTCATGCTCAACTGGGATCCCGGCAACGCCGGAACCTTCCCCGGCAACGTCCCCTATCCCGACGCCTACAACAAACTGCCGAAAGAGCGCATCGGCCATTGCCACTGCAAAGATGTAAAACGCGACGCGAACGGTAAGTTCGAATGGGAGCCGGTCGGCGGCGGCATCATCGATTGGGTAGGGCAGTTCAAAGCCTTAAAGCAGGACGGCTATCACTACGCCGTAAGCCTCGAAACCCACTGGCGCGGCGCTGGAACTCCCGAAGCTTCCACCCGCGTCAGCATGAAGGGCCTGAAAGAAAGCCTGCAAAAAGCCGGAATCACCTGCTGATTCAGCTGCCAGAAATTATCATCCTGAACGAAGTTGGGCGCGGAATGCGCCCAACGAAGTCGAAGGACCTGCATGTGCACGATGCTACCGCTTGCGACGAAGCTTCGCGCCGCCCTCCTAACGACAAATCAAGACCCAGCGGCAACCGCATTCAGCTCTTTCACAATGCTTCCCACAAAGCTTTTCGCATCGCCAAACAGCATCAAAGTCTTATCCAGGTAATACAAATCATTATCGATCCCGGCAAAGCCCGGATTCATGCTGCGCTTGATCACCATCACCGTCTGCGCTTCATACACGTTCAGAATCGGCATTCCGGCAATCGGGCTGTTCTTGGTAAACCGCGCCGCCGGATTCACCACATCATTTGCCCCGATCACCAGAGCCACATCCGTCCGCGGAAACTCCGGATTGATCTCGTCCATCTCAATCAGCCGGTCATACGGAACATCTGCCTCCGCCAGCAGTACGTTCATATGCCCCGGCATGCGGCCCGCCACCGGATGAATCGCAAAACTCACCTCAATCCCTCGCTTGGTGAGAATATCGTGCAGCTCGCGCAGCTTATGCTGCGCCTGCGCTACCGCCATCCCGTACCCGGGAATAATGACCACCTTGCGCGCCGCATCCAGAATCTCGGCCGCTTCTTCCGCCGAAGCCGACCGTACCGGACGCTCCGTCTTCTCCTGCGTGCTGACCTGAACAGTCCCGAATGCGCCAAACAGCACATTGGTAAAAGATCTGTTCATCGCCCGGCACATGATGACCGACAAAATAAATCCCGAAGAGCCGTCCAGCGCGCCCGCCACAATCAGCACCTTGCTGTTCAGCACAAATCCCAGCAGCGCCGCTGAAAATCCCGCATAGGAGTTCAACAGCGAGATCACCGTCGGCATATCTGCGCCGCCAATCGGCGTCACCAGCATCACGCCAAATATCAGCGCCACAATCACCATGATCGGGAACAACACCGCATGTTGAGGATGGATCACCAATGCGACGGCCAAAGCTCCCGCCGCGCCCAGTACCGAAAGGCTGACAATATTTTGCCCTTTATAGACAATGGGACGCTGCGGCAGAAGCTCCTGCAGCTTGCCGGCGGCGATCAGGCTGCCGGTGAACGTTAGCGAGCCGATAATCACTTCCAGAGCGATCTCGCCCATCTCAAACCGGGTTAAACGTCCAAGTCCTACGTAATATTCGGCAATGCCGATCATCGCCGCCGACAGGGCGCCAAAGGCGTGGCTCAAAGCTGTCCGCTGCGGAACCGCCGTAATCTTTACCATGCCAAGTGGAATGCCGATTGCCGCGCCGAGAATCAGCGCGATGACAATCCATTTGTAAGCGACCAGCTCCGGATTGTTGAGCGTGGCTATCACCGCCAGCGCGGCAGCGATCTCCCCCGCCAATACGCCTCTCCGCGCGCTTACCGGCGAGCCCAGCCACTTGATCGCCAGCACAAACAGCACAACCGCGGCGATGTAAGCGAAATCGAGATACTGCTGCATGGCCGCCGCGTTCATGATTTCTTGGCCTTGCCGGATTTGAACATGCGGATCATGCGGTCGGTGATGAAAAATCCGCCCACCATGTTGCTGAAAGAAGCCGCCACCGCAATCGCTCCCAGCGTCGTGCTCAGCGGCGTTTCATGCCTTCCGGTGATGATAATCGCCGCCACCACTACGATGGCGTCCAGGGCGTTGGTCAGCGACATCAATGGCGTATGCAAAAGAGGCGATACTCGCTTGATGAGCTCAAACCCGACAAACCCCGCCAGGATGAATACATAAAGATTCGAAATAAAGTCCGCCGGCATTCCTCTCTCCTAAAGTTCTGCCTTTTACCTGACTCCTGCCGCGCTACGCATGAGCCGCCGAGGCCAGCAGTTCCGCAACCCGCGGATGCACCACCTTGCCTCCATGCGTCACCAGCGCCTCGCGGATAATCTCGTCCTCCAGGTCCAGCGAAATCCTGCCCTCGCGCATCAGCAGCTTTGCCACCGCGGTTATGTTGGCCGAGAGCATCTGACTCGCATGGTGCGGTACCATCGACGGCAGATTGAGCGGTCCCAGAATCGTCACCCCGTTGTGCTCCACAGTCTCGCCCGGCTTCGTCAGCTCACAGTTGCCGCCGCGCTCGGCGGCAATGTCCACAATCACCGATCCCGCGGGCATAGCCGCAGCCATTTCCGCGGTAATCAGAATGGGAGACTTGCGCCCCGGCACCGCTGCCGTAGTAATCACAACATCCTGTTCCCGCAGCACCTCGGTCAGCAGCTCACGCTGGCGGCGATAGAAAGCCTCGTCCATCGCCTTGGCATATCCGCCCTTGTCTTCAGAGGACTTCGCATCCACATCGAGCATCACAAACTTCGCGCCTACGCTCTCCACCTGCTCCTTCACCGCAGGACGCACATCGTAAGCGCACACCACGGCGCCCAACCGCCGCGCCGTCGCAATCGCCTGCAGTCCGGCAACCCCCGCTCCCAGCACAAAGACTTTAGCCGGAGTAATGGTCCCGGCAGCCGTCATGAGCAGTGGAAACATCTTCGGCAGCTGCATTGCGCCCATCAACACCGCGCGATAGCCCGCAATCGTTGCCATCGACGACAGCGCATCCATGCTTTGAGCTCTCGTGATACGCGGCACCAACTCCAGTGCCAGCATGGAAACTCCCGCAGCGGCAAGCTGCGAGCATTCCTCGAGCGCCGTCAAAGGCTCGCCGAATCCAATGAGAGTTTGTCCTTGCCGCAACAAGGGAAGATCAGAGCGACCCGCGTCCGGGTTCGCTCCCAGGCATCGCACCTGGGCAAGAATCTCTGCCTCGCGGAAAACATCTTCGCGGCTCCCGATACGCGCTCCCCGAGCGACATACAGCTCATCGGGAAAACCTGCAGCCATGCCGGCAGATTGTTCGATTACAACCTCAAGACCGGCTTTTTTCAGCGCCTCGCACTGGCGGGGAACGAGGGCCACGCGCCGCTCCTGAGGAAAAGTCTCGCGCACAATTCCTAGGGTCCCGGGCATCCAACCTCCGGCAGCCAAGTTAGTCATTCATGAGCCGATTGGCAATCCTTTTCTTTAACAAAGTGACAAATAAGCGCCACAATGGAGTCAGATATGTTTCGTGACAGAGCCCAGGCTGGACAGCTCCTGTCCGAAAAACTCCGAGCGTATGCCGATTCCCCGGATGCGATCGTCCTGGGGTTGCCTCGCGGCGGTGTGCCCGTCGCGTATGAAATCGCAAAAGCTCTGCGCCTGCCCCTGGGCGTTCTGCTGGTGCGTAAAATTGGCGCTCCATCGCAGCCTGAGCTGGCCATCGGCGCCGTCGCCGCCAATGGCGCCAAAGTAATGGATTGGAAGCTGGCAGAGCGTCTGGAGATAAGCCCCGAAGAGCTGGACGATATCACGGCCAGGGAAGAAGCAGAACTGCGAGCGCGGGAAGCACTTTACGGAAAGGCGGCTCTCCTCGACAATCTGGAGAACCGTACCGTCATCGTTGTGGATGACGGCATTGCCACCGGAGCCAGCATGCGGGCGGCGGTTCAAGTGCTAGGCAGCCTGAGAGCTGCGAAGATAATTGTGGCTGTGCCCGTGGCGCCCCCGGCTGCGCAGCGGGAATTTGCATCAGCTGGATATGAGTTTGTATATCTTCGCCTGTCGGAGTACTTTCCCTCCGTCAGCTGGTTCTATCGGGACTTTTCCCAGGTCGAAGACCAAACCGTTCGCCGGCTGTTATCTCAGGCGCATTCGCCTGAATAATCAGCACGTATAAACCTGGCCGGTGAGTACATGCTGACGCGACCCGCAGCAGGGATAATTTTCCAGAAATTCTAAAATCTGTTCAATCAGCGATTCTTTGTGCGTGGAATGGTTTTGATCGCTTACCGCATCCGATTCCTCGCTGGAGTCGTAACGGATACGAGAAACAGGCAAATTAGGATATGTATCGTCTTCTGGTGTGAGATATCTTGCGCCGAGCGACATTTCTCCTCCTGAGAGCGTTTGCGATTGGGATGAAAGCCGATGCGTGAAACAGGACCCCGAACAGGACCATGAAATAGAAATTGCAGTAACCTCAAATCGGTTACCAGGACTACAAGGGATACTTCATTTACAGGGATTGTGACTGAGGTAACGTAAGCGTTACAAAGAAAATTCCCAAATTAGGAAAAATCAGGGCTTGTGGGTCAAACTTTGAACCACGCCCTATTATGTGCCGCCATACAGTTGAAATGTAGCCCAGTATAGCGGCTTCCGGAAGACTCCCCGCGAATGCAGCATGGCGAGTTTTGCATCCCGCAATGCGGAAGCCGGTGTATGTCCCGACGCAAGTTCGTTATACATGCCATCCATCAGTTGGGGCGTGGCCGCATCGCTCACCTCCCACAGAGAGCCCACAACGTAATGTGCACCCGCGCGCAAAAATGCCCAGGAAAGCCCGATCAATCCCTCTCCGCCGTAAACGCGCGACCCCGAGCCATAACACGCGGAAACGGTCACCAGGTCGGCCTGCAGCGGCTGCCGGATAATATCGCGCGCGTAGAGCTTAAATGCATCGGGATTTGCAGGATTTCGTGTCAATACAATGGCCGAATCCAGCGGGCTGGCGCTGCTGCTGGTTCCGTGAGCCACAAAATGAATATAAGAGAACTGCCCCGGATCGCTGCCGGTATATACCGATGGAAGCGCTTGCTTCTGCGTAAAAACCGTCTCTTCTGCCGATTGGAAATGCCGCGCCACATCGGCAACTTCCGACGAAGCATTCAGCAAATCGGGAAATTTTTCATCCGGAGAAATGGGATTCCCAATCAGCAGCAGCTTCTTTGGCGTTTTCGTATGTGTCTCAGGATGAAAGGCCGCCAGCAGCTTCAGCGAACTGGCGTTGGTCACGATAGCATCTTCAATCCAGTAATGAATCCCGCCGCCCGGAGCCAATAAAGTCTCGAAATTCAGCGTGGACAGGCTGCCGTCGGGAACGATGTAAACCGGCGAATTTTTGGGAATCAGCGAAGCTGCCGGTTCTACCAGAATCCGGTAGAGCGCCATGCCGTCTGCATATGAGTCGGCCAGCGTGTCCCGCGAATCCAGGATCGCCCGCTGGTAGTTCTTTACGTGCTCGTTGATTTCCGCCTGAGCGGGCAGCGTGAAGAAGTGCGTTCCCGCCGGAGTAACCGCCCAAAGGTATGATGCCTGGTCCCCAAGACTGTAGACCAGAATCGTCCCATGCAGCCTGCGCGCAATCGCCGGAGCGTCCAATTTCGCCTGTGTCGCCGCCTTGAAGTTCGCCGCCGCAATCCCCAGGCCTTCTTCGAGCGTCCGCGCCCGCCCCAGATCGAGCCATTGCAACGCCTCATCTGTCCTTTTTTTGCCGATCAGAAACCGAATGTAGTCGTCATAAAGCTGGTTCGCATTGGTGGAAAACGGCAGCTTCGACTCTTCCTGCTTGATCGTCTCCCGCTGCGTCTCAAATGTAGTAATGGATTGCCGGTACCATTTGTCCGCAGCATTCGATTGATTGCCGGCAGCATACACATTCGCTAATGCCCCTTCCACCTGCCATCGCTGCGATGGAAGGAGCGTAGTGAGCATTTCCAGCACATGTAAATTTTTTAAAGCCTGAGTATTTTCGTTTTGCCTGAAAAGGATAATGCTTTGCAGGAACAAAGCATCGTTCGTATCGCCTTTTCTTCCGGAGATTCTTGCTGAAGCTAATGCTTTTTGATCGTGCTCAGTCGCTGCATCCAATCGGTCTAATTGAAGGTAAAGAAAGCCGAGTGCCAGATGCGCTTCTATGATTTCTTCTTGATATTGAATTGTCTCAGCAATCCGTAATGCCTCTTTATAACAATCTTCCGCCTGCTGATATTCACCTAAACGATAGAAGGACAAGCCGGCGTTATTGAGCCACTCTACTTCATCATTGGGAGAGCCGAGATTGTTTGCTTCCCGTTGCGCTTCTCGAAAGCGATCTAGCGCCTCTTCATAATTTCCTAGTGCATAGTCCGCGTAAGCAATATTGCCCTGCGACTTTTCCTGAATGAGACGGTCGCCCAGAGATTGCGCTTCATCTGCGGCAGATTTTGACCATTCAAATGCTTCGTCGAAGTGCTCTTGCTGCAAAGCGATGACTCCGAGATTTAAGAGTGCAGAGGCTTGCATATGACGATCTTTCTGTTGCCGAGCTATATCGAGTGATTGGTGAAACATCTCCCCCGCCCGAGAAAGATCGTTTTGTTCGATGGCAACTACACCTCGTGTTCGGAATAGTTCCGCTGCAAGTAATGCGTGATGTGCAGCGGAGATTTTTTGGGCTTCCTGTAATTCCTGATCGGCGAGGCTGGCTTGCCCAAGGCGAGCATAAGCGATAGCACGAATCGTCGCTTTTTGAATCGCAATTTCTGGATCGGCACTGTTTGACGGAAGATTGTTTGAAAGGAGCGAGAGGGCTTCAGCATTCAAGCCCTGAAGAAGCTTGAGATTTGCTTCTAATAGCCGAAATTTCCAATCCCATAATTGGGTATGCGTAGAGGGAAATTGTTGAAACGCCTGTAGATTTTTTTGTGCTCCAGATAAATTTCCTTGCATCAATTGATTCTGAATATCTGCATAGGCTGCCTGCGGATTTTCATATTTTCGCGCTCGGCAGCCTTGAACAAAAACTAAAGCGAAAATCAGTATTATGGATAAGTTTTGCCGTTGGAGCGAGCCGTGGCCACGGAAACGTCGCCACCGACTGGCGATCCCAGCTTTACCCGAAGCATCGACAGCGAATACGTTCCGCCCTGCACAATGACTTCTCCGAAGAAAATTCGGCCAAAGTCGCGCACATAAATGGAATGGGCGAACACTTTTCCGGGAAAGTTTTTGGGTACTCCTTCGAAGCCGTCGACGATCGAGCATATTAAGCCATCATTAGTATGGCTTTTCTCACCCGATTCAATCCAGTGAAAGTGATGCCGCACCCAATCCGGCGTCTCTTCCTTGCCGCCGCCTGCTTCTCGGTACTGCCGCTCTACATGCTTCCGCAGGCTCTCCTGCTCGCTCCATGGCTTCGCTGGATATCCATTCTGTCCAGCCTCAAAATCTTCAAAAATGTCGTAATTGAGAATGGGGTTGACCGGAATCCCGCTGATGCGCAGATCTACATATTGTGAGCCGGTTAAATAAATCTTCGGCGTATAGCCCTCATGCGGATGCACTACGGAAAGCTGCGCAACTATCCGTTTGGCGGTAATGATTTCGCGGATGTTGAGATCGTCGATCGTCGCCGTTACATCCGTGATCCACGGCCCCACGCCATCCTGCTTTTTACCCGATACGGTGGTGCTTGCGGTCGCATAACTGACTGTATTCTTCCACTTGCGTCCTTTGCGCTCTTTCTCCAGAACGCCGCCTACCAGGGGTAGAGAAACAGAAGCGTGCGAGGGAACGGTGCCGGTAAATGGCCGCGTAATATACCCGCCGATCGCGCTGGCATCGGCGTGGTAATAATGTGTTCTTTCGATTGGGTCACCTGCCATGAGATCTCCACATTTTTGGTTTGTTTGTTGTTTAGAGAGTTAACGAATTTGCAAAAGAAAGCGGTACTTCACCAGCTCCACCGGCGCTTCTGACGATATTCCCTGGACAACCAGGGTATTGACTCCCGCCTCTGCATTGTCTGCCGGTACCTGGATAGGCAAAGTATTGATCGCCTGCGATGGCGTTACCGTAATCTGCCAAACCATCTTGCCGGAAGGAGAATACAGCGCGCACAGGTAACCGGTGAAACGGCTTTCCGTCGGTACATCCACAAACAGCAAAAATGGCTGATGCGCCGTTGCCGCAACTGTGCGAATTTCCGCCCCGCGGCTTCCGCCATCGACCAGATTCACCGATGGCAAAATTTGCGGCTGCGATGCAATCGAAGCCTCCTGCCGCAGATGCGGAACCGTAACAACATTCTGGAACGCAATAATTGCCAGCATCGCCGCCATGGCAGGCACAGCGAATGCCGGTCGCAATATGGCAGGGAAGTGGAACAGCTTCCCCTTTTCCTTTGTTGCGGGCGCAGGCATGGAAATTATGTCCGGGCGCGCCAGTTCCTTTTTCGCCTGTGCGATAAAGACCGCAGCAGCGCGTAGGTCGGCAGCGCACTCTTCGCATCCGAAGTAATGTTCTTCGAAAGCGTCACGCACCTCCGGGCTCAGTTCTCCCAATAGGTACTTCTCTACCGCGTACTGATTGACTGCTTCAGTGTGATCCATGGAATTCGAGCCTCAACAGAATAGTGCAGCGAAAAGCCAAACGTATCGTCCGAAATGGCTGCCGCCCCCGCCAGATGATCCTGATGAAGCCATCTGTTTCACATAAAAAGACTTAAAAGAAAGCTTGGCGCGATGCAAAAGCACTCGCAGATATTCCCGGTCCACGTGAAACTCGGCGCAGACCTCGTCCTTGTCCTTGTCTTCGAGAAAAATTTTCTTAAGGAGCTGGCGATCACGCTCGCTCAACTTCTCCAGAACCTGCCGAACGCTCTTCTGCGTGTCCTTGGTCATCATCTCGTCCAGGACATCGGTATTTTCGGCCTGAATGTCGATTTCCGAAGCATCTTCCATGGCCTCGCTCCGCGAGTGCGACCGGTAATATTCCAGCAGAACATGGTTGCAGATCGAGTTCACCAGCGCTCCCAGCGCCGACGCGTTGCGTACGCCCTCCTTGCCGCGCAAAATCACAAATACACGCGCAAAGGTTTCCTGTCGGAGGTCCTCGATTGCATCTTTGGAGTTGATTCGCGAGCGCAGCTTCAGGTGAATTAATTCACTGAAGTATTGAACAAAATGCTCCTCAGTGCGCGGATCGCCGTTACGGAGACTGTCGAGGTAACTTTCATCGAACTTTTGGAACTGCAACCCATCATCCTCAAAATAAAGTGCTTTGCAGCCGAACCAGCAAACACCCAATGGCAAAACTATACATTGCCCGAGCAATAAATAGTTGCCAAATCTGTGCGAAATCCTCCAACAAAGGTGGCTTCTTGGTTATATTTCGATGCCCCGAAACTCACATTTCAAAAAAATGTCGTCAGTCCGAACGTTGCATCGTCGCTAAATCTAATCCCCAAAAACGGCTTCTCGCACGAACTTTGCTCCGACAAAACTAACAGCACGCGCGAACTTAGCTAGAGCAAACGCTGTCAGCAGCTTTGTCTGCACCTCCCTATCCTTTGGTTTCCCGATGCCGTGTTGCCGGATGAGGACGGCGAGTTTCTGTTCGTTCAGCATCGTGGTGAGCTGCTGGGCGCAAACAGCAAGTCGCGCTTCATCAACAGCACCGGAAAGGCGTCGCCAATGGCTTTCAGGACGCACAGCCCGGTAACCTGGGCTAACGCTTCCTCACGGAGGCGCTTTTCCTGCTCGGCCTTGAATGCGACGTAGGTAGTTGCAGGTTTTCAACGGATGCTGGCTTCGGGGCCTGTGCATCGTTCAGTTCCACGATGCCGACGGGAACGGAATCGAGTCCGGCAAGCTGCGCCGCACGGAAGAGCCGCGCCCAGCTACGATCTCATAGCCGTGCGCACCAATTGAGTGGCCGAACCAACACAGGCGAAAGCACACCCTGCGTCTTGGTGGATACTGAGCCTGTGGGCACTCAGGAATTAAGGCTATCTCGTAATCAACATAAAATAAATTATTTACATGTGGTCACGCGAATGCTGATGTCGAAAATAATTTATTTCTTGACAGACAAAAAGGCGCGACCCGCTCTGAGCAAGCGCCAGCGTGGGAAAAAGAACGAGCAGAGAAAAGCGGGTGACAGGTTCGCGGACTCGGCGCAGCCATTGCCAAGCAGCAAGGCAGCACCGTGGATAGGGCGAGGAAAGGGCAATCATCGGGCAACCTCCGGCGGCCCATTTCAGGCCGCGTTATGGCGCGAACGTAGGCCGGCTCTGTGCTCCGTGTCCAATAACTTTTTGGATTTTGACGATAACCTTTTAGGCGCTAAGGTCGGCCGCTGGGCTGGATTGCAGCGGCGTTGCTTGATGACTGGATAAGTGCGTTGGCCCGTTAGCGCCAGGCGCAGCATATTCCGCTCGCCATGCCACTGCGTCATGAATTGACGTTTGCTACCCACTAGGCGAAGATAATACGAAGAGGCTGTGGATTGGGTAGGGAGGACCTGCCACACCGAGGAGGTAGTGATGGCAGGAACAGGTGCATTGCGTTTAGGGCCTGCTGCGCGGAGGTTGATTTCACCCGACAGGTGGACCGACGGCTATCCGGGGCCAGTGGCATACAGCAGAGAGCTTGACGTACTACTCGACTGGGCAAGCAAGAGGAATTATCTCAAGCGGTTCGTGCCCAATATCGAGGCGAAGAACACCAAGCGGGACGAGGCACTCAATGAGCTGCGTCTCGCCTATCTGTTCGACCACACGGCTTTCCTGTTGTGCAACTGGACCCGCCCGGTGCAAACAACAAGATCGGCGAGTACCTGCTCGGCTCGCCAGAGAAAGCCAATGTGTTTGTCGAACTGAAGAGCCGGGGCTGGGAGAGCGAACTCTCGAAAGAAGAAATCGCGGTGGGCAGGCAGCATCAGCCGAAGTACCGTAACCAAATCGAAGGCGGCGCTGTAGGCAACTGGGACCCCGTCCAGCGCTGTATAGAATCAGACAAAACATATCCGAAGTTCACCGACAACCAGCCGAACTTGCTCATCATCGCGGACGATTTGAAGGTGCCGCTGCACTTCTCGCTCATCCACGTCCAGGCTGCGCTGTTCGGTCCCGCACCACCGTATCCGGAGAACGGGTACTTCAATTCCAGCCGCTTCGAGAACATTGGCGGCCTCGGTATCTTCGGATCATCCTCGTCTGGTGCAGGTCTGGAGTACGAGTTCATCATCTATCCGAACCCGCACGCTCTCCCGGCGACTAGGCTGCCGCAGTCGTTGTTGGACAAGTTCCACGAGACTTGCACCTACAGCGTGAAAGGCACAGACCCGCGCAGGCCGGCGCCGGTGCTTTAGGAGGACAGCATGGGCGAGACAATCAAGGGAATGGTGGCGGCTCAGGGGAAGCTCTACGTGCGCGGGGAGCAGGGTCTCTACACACTCAAGAACAATGGCAAGGAGCCGAACGAGTGGGACCAGGCGCACTTCTCCGCTGCACCCGCCGACCGCCCGTTTGCAGACTTCTTCTTTGACGAGATCCACGACCTGGTCAACAGCTCAACCATTGTCAATGAGGATCGGCAGGAACTATGCGACGCCATCATGGTCATGGTCACGGAAGGATTCCTGCCTGCGTATGAGGACCTTCGTGCCATCCGCGCCTTCAAGGACAACCCGCGAGTCCCGGTGCTCAACCGCAAGAAGCACTATGACGACTTCGTGCGGGCTCTGTGGCATGGATACAAGGACCTGATGCCCAAGGTGTTGCGTCTGCTGGGCTACGACATTGGCTTCCTGTTCCAGCGGGACGGGAACTTCAAGGCAGGACTAGAGGCGTTCATCACAGAGAATCGGGATTACCTTCTGCTCGACGTTGCTGAATTCCTGCCCAGACAGCGCGACGGGTGGCAGCAAGAGCTGAAGACGTTCCGCAACGAATACTTGGAGCATCGGGACGCCGACGTTGCAGCACTGGTGGAGAAGTTCTACGAATCTGCCTGGGCCGAAAAGGTATTTGTCCACGCATGGCGGACGGCTGCCGAGTTGATCGTATTCCTACTCGAAACCAGATTCCCGCCGCAGATGTCGGTCACGCATCGCGCTGCCGAAAGGCAATTTCCCAATCATCCGCGCTTGTATGAGGTCTATTTGTGCGACTCAACACAAGTGCAGCGCCGCAGCTTCACAAAGACCGTTGCGTAAAATACGAAGCGCTTATGGAATTGCTTTTCATTCATTCAGAGGATTCTATCTGGTGGAACAATCCTCGCACTGATCAAGAATCGACCGGCACGAATCAGTGAGTGGGTATTCAGTCGTCAGAGCTGTCTTTCGGCATTACGTTGCGTTCATATAAGCCGGCGTCATGTGCATCATGCGCGAGGCGGTTCAGGGCAAAAGACGCTGTTGCGTCGCCAACTCTTCAAGAATCGGCCCGAAGAATTTCCGTAAATCCTCGCCGATCTCAACCAGGCTCTTTGGCATTTCAGTGAGGTTGGAGCGTTTTAGGAAGGCCCGCCATTGTGCCTGCTTGCTTGGATCAGCGCAAAATTCCGTGGAAAGCCCAACCGGGGCTCCTTCAATCGCCGTATTTCGATTTTGAAACGTGCGTCGAATCGCCTCGCGCAGCGTGGCTCGATTCAATTCAGGATGGCGTGACAGATGTCACACCGTCGTTCGGAACCTCAGTCTGCGCCACTTCCCGCATCATTCGGACAATGGCTTCAACCTCGTTTGTCGTTCTTCCAAGAAGATCGATGTCCATCGTGGGCCGGGTCGTTGGTGCGCGCCAGGCGGTCAGCATCAGAGCGCCTTTCAGCAGGAATCGCTCAACGTGCGGGGATACGGAAGGCCGATAGAGAAAACGCTCCATCGCATAATACTGGAGGATTTCTGCGAAGGGACGGGCGTTCGCTTGTGCATAGTTCAGCAGGCGTTGTCGAACCGATGCGCCCATGTTCTTGATAACGGGAACCGTCATAGGACCGCCTCCAGGTAAGGCCGCATCACGCGCTCTACTCGGCACAGCTTTGCATAGCGTTCGATCAGGTCCATTTTCATCCTGCCACGCCGGCGATAGAGATTCAGAGCCTCCACGCAGACATCGATACCGAGCTTGTTGCGGTATTTGAAACAGTCGGCAAGGGTCTTTTCGGGCGAGTATAGGCGAACCTGTGTGTTGTCCAGCTTCTCCTCAATGATTCCGTGCTCGTAGACGGCTTGGGAGTACCAGAAGAGCCGCAGAGGTGGATATTGCAGGACCGGGGCATGGCTGTTAGCCGGAATAGCAAGATAAACGGCATGTGGTATCTGCGTCGTCATGCGGTGAAATGCGAGAGCCGAGATCAGGCACACGACCCCCTGCGGGACTTTCAGGGCGGCAGTTACCAGATCGGGATTGCCCAGGGGTTTGGAATGGGCGAGCCGGTAGAGGCCGCGTTCCATTCGTTCAAGTCTCGCATCGTCGCGAAGCGCATAGAGTATCCGGGGGTGAATTCCGAATTGGAGGGCCTGATTGGTGCTCAGGATGCCTCCATGAGTCTCAAAGATTCTGAGTGCGCGCTCCGCGGAGGAGAGGATGTTGGGCTGGTCGGCCATTGGATAAAGTCCTCGGATAATCATATCAATCTCCGAGTATTTTATCCATATTCCACATGCTCATTCCCAATTTTTCCGAACACATAATGGGAATTGAGACTCTGCAAAATTTAGGATCGCGTCTGGATTTCATGGCATTGATTCGACGGATTCCAAGTTATGGCGTTGGCAAGCATCTCTCATTACGTGCGTTGGAAAACGCGCGCGAATCTTCTCGCATAGGTAATTTCATACCAATATAGGAATGAACTGCGGCGCATCCAGTTCGCCACAGTTATATCCCCCTCACATAAGTAATCTCTCATACCGATATAGCCCGCATGAGCGCTTTCTCGCGGAAGGCTCAAGGGGGCTGTGTCGTGTTTCTCCAGAGATTTTCCTCGTGCTTTCGGGTTTGCCTGGTTTCCATTAGTGTCTTGTTCGTAGTGCTTTTTTCCGGATGTTTTTCTACTAAGATCGGGGGCAGCAGTACATCATCAAGCCCCTCCGGGAGTGTTCAGGCCCTTTCACCTCCGACGACGACCAGCGGAACGATTATCAACACCTATACGCCAGGCGTTTCGCAGCCTGTCTCGAAAAATTTTTTCGGGATGACCATTCGATATATTGCGGTGCCTTACTCGTCGAAAGCCCCACGCCTGACTCCCTTTCCCGGCTACGCGCTCTCCGGTATGCGCTTATGGGGTATATCAGATTGGAAGATACTCGAGCCTTCGGCAGGCGCATACAACTGGTCGAGCATGGACGAAACCATCGCGGCCGGCAAACAGAACGGCGTAGAAGACTACATCTTCACTTTCGGCAATGTGCCTCCCTGGGCATCGACCAAGCCTGACGATCCATGCATCTACGGCAACGGATTTGCGCACCCGGGCGAATGTGCGCCGCCCGTTCTCGCGGCACTAGATGAATTTGCCACGGATGTCGTGAAGCGCTACTGCGGAGTTGTAAAGTACTACGAGCCATGGAACGAGCCAAATACTACAGGCTGGGATGGAACGAATGAGGAACTTCTGGAGGTTACCCAGCACATATCGCGTATCGTCAAGGATCCGGCAAACTGCGGCTGCGCGAATGGTGTGTGTTCCCCGGGCGGAGGCGTCAACCCGAATTACGTTCTGCTGCCACCGATCAGCACCATGGAAGCGAAGAATCTTGCCTGGCTCGATACATTTCTTTCTACTGCCGGGGCCACCTATCCTTATGCCGACATCGCTGCCTTTCATCAGTACAATCTGGTTCAGCCTGAGGATGCTATTGCCCAGGTCGCCGCGTTCCGAAGCGTGCTCTCCAAGCACGGGCTCGGCAATCTCGAGGTCTGGGATACTGAAGCAGACTGGGCGTCGGGCACGCCGATCGACGGTCAGCAGGAGGCCTCGTGGCTTATGCGATTTCATACAGCAGAAATTGCCGCCGGTGTTTCCCGATTCTTCTGGTATGCATACGATGACTGCATCTATGGAAGCCTCTATGTGAATCCATCGTGCGCCGGTTCGCTCGGAGTAGGGAACACGCTTACGGATCCAGGCAACGCCTACCAGGTGATGCAGAGTTGGCTGATTGGCGCGACTCTGAACCAGTGCCTCAGCTACGACAACGGTCTCTGGATGTGCAAACTAACTCGTTCCGGCAATTACACGGCATGGATGGCGTGGAACAGCAAGAGCGGCACGGTCCCGGTCACAATCTCAGCGGATGCGGGGCTGACTGTTTATCGCGACTGGCAGAATAACGTCAATCCGCTGCCATCGGAACTATCTATCGGCTCAGAGCCTGTTCTGATGGAGAGTGGAGAGAAATGATTCCGGTTTGCTTCTCGGCTTCGTGCACCGAGCCCTCGCTTGCACGGGACGGTGCCGGCTGTTTATACTAGGTGTACATAAGACTCTATTTTTATAGTCCCGGTCTGGCCCGAACAGTCAGATAAGGATTTTATCGGGCCGGAAGCGGGAAGAGACTTTGTTGAGCCGAAACGGCGAAGCCACGTGCAAAGTGCTGAAAAGCGTCAAGTTAAGAAATGATGAAATGGCTTCGTCGAATTGTGTATGTCCTGTTTACTACAATCTTGCCCGGAAGATGTCTATGGCATAATGAGGACATATGGCTGGGAGCGCTTGACGCGAGATGCGAAAATGGCCTGTATTTAATCGACCTTCCTCTTCTTATGTTGAAGTGATTATCGAAGTAGCTGCAATACATGTTTAGCTTCGACTGAGTCCATGCTGCTGTTCCGAATGTCGGGATTGATATCTTGGTGTGCAACGGTGGTATGCGCGATTTAACAGGAAAATGAGGTACTATAGGTGACCGTTAAGTTGGATACAGAGCCAACGTTACGTGATTTACTTCAAATTTATCGGCGGAGAAGGGCTATTGTTTATGGCGTCACCGCCGCGATTCTTATCGCGACAGCGCTCTACTGCATATTTTGCACTCGCCGGTATGAGGTTGTCGGTACAGTAAATATTCAGAAACAGGGCCTGGGCGATATGGGCCTTGAAGACCTCATGAGCGGCGCCGGAGCAGGTGGAGATACCGGCGGCAGCGATCCGCTAGACGAAAATATCGAGATTGAAACGCAAGTCGCCATTCTGCAATCGGATACGCTTGCGCTGCGCACAATTGAGGCGCTCAATCTGGAGAACACTCAGGATTTCAAGCCTCATTGGAATCCTCTCGCATGGGTTCTCGGGCTCTTTGCTCCGAAGGGCGTATCTGATCCGCCCGGGGCGACTCTGGAAAATGCGCCCGCCCGGCGACATCATGTATTGGAAGTGTTTGACAAGAATCTAAGCGTCAAATCGGTAAGCGGTACGAGAATTATCGAAATCCATTACACGAATCCTGATCCTAAGCTGACTTCAGCGGTAGTGAATATGCTGATCAAATCGCTTCAGGACTACACATATCAGACGCGCTACGATGCTACTACGCAGGCCTCCCAGTGGCTCAGCGATCAAATGGGCGATCTGCGCAAGCAGTCCGAAGACCTGCAGGCCAAGGTCGTCAACCTGCAGCGTGAGTCGGGAGTCTACAGTCTGGGAACTACCGATGCTCAAGGTCGCGAACAGGCCTACTCCGGTGTTCTGGATCAGCTGCAACAGGCGACCACCGCGCTCAATCTTGCTGAGCAGAATCGAATCGTTCGCGGAGCCATTGCCAAGGCCGCGGAGACCGGTGATGCAGAGATGTTGTCGAGTCTTGCGGGTAACAGCATGGTAGGGGCCTCGCAGACAATGAGTAACTCCCTGAACCTGATCCAATCGCTTCGGACTCAAGAGGCCGCTGCTGCTGCTGCTCTGAAGGAAGCTCAGGTCAAATATGGTCCGACGTATCCCAAGATTGGTGAGCTTGAGGGTAGCCTGGCCGCGATCCGGCAATCGATCAATCAGGAAATCAGCCGCATAAGGGGCCGCGCCGAGAGCGATTACCAGATCGCCGACAATGCCGTTGAAAAGATGCGCCGGAATTATGAGAATGCCAAAAAGCAGGCCGACATCCTCAATAACAAGGCGATCGAATACGTTATTGTGCGCCAGGAGGCGGAGGACAGCCGCGAGTTGTACGAGGATCTTCTCAAGCACTTGAAGGAAGCCGGTGTGATGGAAGGGCTGAAGTCCTCCAATATCACAGTGGTGGATCCGGGTCGCGCGCCGTCAAAGCCCAAGATTCCCAATATTCCGCTGTACATGACTATCGCATTGATCGGCGGATGGGTCCTCGGCTGTGGAGGGGCATTCCTTTACGACAATCTGGATAACAAAATCAATACTGTACGTGATCTCGAGGAGACAGTGCGGCAGTCCATCCTGGGCGTTCTCCCCGAAACAACTCCTACGCAGGTAGCTCAAGCCAGAGGCATGCTTGCAGTTGCCGACGCTGCATCCAACTACGTGGAGGCAATGAGGAGCATCCGGACAGCCCTGCTGCTTTCGCAGAGTGATTCCCCGCCGAAGCTCATATTGGTAACCAGCAGCATAGCCGCAGAAGGCAAGAGCTTGTTTTCGCTGAACTTTGCGACAATTCTCGCGCAAAGCGGCAAGCGTACTCTTCTCATCGATACGGACCTCAGGCGAGGAACGCTTCGCGCCAGGCTGAATTTGCCGAGTGGACCGGGCCTTAGCGACATTCTTACCGGGCAGGAGGATACTTCGCTGATCCAGCCTGTTCCCGAGGTTCCAAACCTCTTTGTCTTGGTTGCAGGCAGGAGACCGCCGACACCTACCGATTTGCTGGAGTCCGAAGCGATGACGAGGCTGCTGCATCAGTTCCGGAGTGAGTACGACTTCGTGATTCTCGACAGCGCCCCGATATTGCCTGTCACTGACTCGGTGACTCTGAATACGCTTGCCGATGCCACGCTTCTCATTGTGCGTTCGCGGTTGACAGAGCGCCCACAGGCGCAGCGCAGCTATGGCATGCTGAAGGCCGGTCAAAAGCGATTTGTCGGTGTGATTCTGAATGGCCTCAGCGCCAGCGATAGCTCCTATTACGGATACTACGGCTATCGCGGAAACGCATACCCATACGCGGAGGATAAAGATGCCTAACGGTAAGAAAATTCTCTTTGGGGCGTTTGCTTTGCTGCTCTTGCTTGCTGGCCGTGCCTTTGGCCAGCAGAAGGAGAGCCTGCTTATCGGGCCTGGAGACATGCTCCATATCACCGTATTTGACTCGCCGGAGTTTGAGCAGCATGTGCGTGTCAGCGACGCGGGCGATATCGTGCTTGTCCTGGGCGGTAAGGTTCATGTCGCTGGTCAGACTCCCGCCGAAGCCGCGCACAGTGTTGAAAGTGCATTGAAGAGCGGCGGCATCATGAACTATCCCAGAGTGGCGGTTTTGGTCGAAGAGTACGCGACGCAGAGTGTCTATATCACCGGCGAGGTGAAAGCTCCGGGCGCTCGTGCTATTCGGACTCCTCTATCCGTGATAGATGTGCTTACGATGGCTGGCGGCCTGACGGGTGCGGCTGATCGCAAAATTCTCATCCAGCGGCGCGGAACGAAGGAACTGGTGCCTTACTTTGTGTCAAACGACGCCAATGTGGCATTTCAGTCCGCAGTTACTGTTTATCCTGGAGACACAGTAATCGTGCCCAAGGCGGGCATCGTGTACATGCTTGGAGATGTGAAGACTCCCGGCGGCTATACGATGACGAATAACGAAGGGAAGATTTCGGTGCTTGAGCTTGTCGCCCGCGCCGGAGGGACCAATCACTCGGCCGT
>DASZUU010000004.1:0-32464 GCA_035547425.1 Alloacidobacterium sp.
CGTTGCTGAATGCACGCCTTACCGGCGTTGCCGATGGTATCGGAGAACTGCTCCCGAACGGACGTACGATCCCCACGCATCATTACGACACCAAAGGCGGCCAGTTTGAAGCAACGCTGGATATTATGCGGAAACATATACGCCGGAAGCGGCCAGAGCGTGCTCTGGTGGGAGCAGTGAATGACTCGACTGCGCTCGCTGCCTTACATGCTTTTCGTGAAGCCGGCCTTGAGCGCGCCTGTGCTGTAGCAGGGCAGGACGGAAGCCTTGCTGCGCGTGAAGAAATGAGGAGGCACTCTTCGCGCCTCGTTTGCTCAGTCGCATATTTTCCCGAAACCTATGGCGCTCGAATTATCCAATTAGCCCTCGATATCCTTAAACACAAGCCCGTAGCGCCGGCAGTGTTTGTTCAGCATGAGGTGATTACTCCCGAAAATGTGAACAAGATTTATCCGAATGATGCCTGGATGAAAAGGGCTCCGGACCGCATCTGAAACCGGATTTTGTATCACATTATGAAACAACCAACGAATTATGCTCGAGCCCCATTCTTCACTCTTTTGAGATTCTGGTTTCCGCAAAAGAGTAGAAAAATTATAGAAATTCCATAATCTCCTCGCATTCGATAGCCTCATGCAAGGAGTCCCATGATGTTTCATTACATGAAACAGTTATCATTGCTTATCAAATATTCTTTTCTTCGTTGACATGATATAAGGCAGCAACCTAAAAAGCCCGTTGTGATTCAATAAAAGGTTTGTCCGCTATGGACGTGATCCCAGATTCACGTTTCAGAGAGCAGGAGGCAGAATGCACGTTGTAAGAAAAGAGAAGATCGCCATGAAAAAGGGCGGCAGAATATCGAATTTGTTATGGGCCGGGTTTCGCATAGGCGCCCAGTATGCAGCGTCAATCGTAATCGTGGGCATTCTCATGCTGCCCATTGTTGTACAGTCGCAAACCGGCCAAGGCTCCATTGGGGGAACGGTTCACGATCCTCGCGGTGCTGTGATTCCTCATGCAAATGTCGAAATCAGCAACGAAGCGACGGGTGTGCGGCTTAGTACCGTGACAAATGATGAGGGCGTTTATCGCGTGCTTTCATTGAATCCAGGGAAATACTCGGTTAATGTTTCGGCTCCTGGATTTGAGCAGACAACGACGAAATCGGTCACCGTTGCCGGTGTTGGCATCACCACGCTTGATATATTGCTTTCGGTCGGAAAAAACACGGCAGTAATTACGGTAAATGCGAGTGCCGATCTTTTGACGAAGAACGAATCCGATGTGAAGACAACCATCGATCACAAGATTGTTGCCAGTTTGCCGTATCCGGAACGTAGCTCTCTTGAAGCAGCACTGCTTGCGCCGGGGATAAAAGGCGATGCGCTGCAGCCTGGCGGAATTGCCACCGAAAACCCGAATGCATATACCAGCTACGTGGTGCCGGGAGCCAGCCTGGTGGTGGGTGGCGCGCCTCCAGGAACCAGCTCGGTTGTGGTGGACGGCTCGGATGTGACGCAGGCCAGTTATGCGCGCACGGGTGTCAATCTCTCCGGCGAGGAAGTGCAGGAGACTACAGCCATTGTTACAGGACTCTCTGCAAAATATGGTCGCACCGGAGGCGGTGTGATCGTGCAAAGCTCGAGGGCTGGCACAAAAGACTTCCACGGAGCTGTTACTTATCGGCACACGGATCCATTCTTTAATGCCTTTCCTGACGGCAACACTGCGCCGAACGCATTGCATGAGAACTATTACGGCTTTTATGTTGGTGGTCCAGTCTGGATTCCGAAAATCTATCCACATCGTGAGAAGACGTTCTTCTTTGTTGGGGTTGAACCGGCACGCATGAATAACTCTTTCGGTTTCCGCGGCATATTTCCCACGCCGGATGAGTTAAGCGGCCATCTGCACAATTCACTGACGCTGCTGAATCAGAACATTCTGAAGTCTTCCGGATATGATGCTGCGCTGGCTGCGCCGCGTATTGGCTCCATCAATTATCAATCCACAGTGAATGCAGATGGATTTCCGAATGGCCCATATGATGCTTCGCAAATTCGCGCCATTCCTAACGACGATATCTCGGCGCAATTAGCAAAGAATCCTTTTGCGCAATATGTGCTTTCATTATTTCCTACGCCCACAAATCCTGGACCTTACATTAAATTCGACAACGCGCAGGCTACTTCACAGAATGACGGTACCAATGCCACCTATCAGCGCGGTGTGAATAACATAGATAATCGTTACTCCATACGCATCGATCATCAGTTCAGTAATTCAGACCAGATTTTTGCTCGATACTCTGTCATTCCGGTCACGGCGAACAGGTTTTTCGCGGTCGACGCCTCCAATCCATTGACGATTGTACCGATGGATTCCGCACATACACATGACATTGCTCTTGGATATACGCATGTATTTACCAATGACATTGTCAATAGTTTTCATTACTCGTTTATGCGGGTCAATCAGCAACGGCTGCCTCCACCCATTACCCGCACAAAAGATTTTGCCGCGGCTTACGGGCTTACTCCTGCATCCTTTGGTTACGGCTTTCCCAGTCTCGGAAATCTCAATCAGAATGGCGTTTCTTATACGATGCAGATGGGAACGGCAACGGCCGCCATTCAGGTAGATCAGAATTTCATTGCAGGCGACGATGTGACCTGGACACACGGCAATCATCTGTTCCAGTTCGGCGCAGATGTTCGCTGGATTCAGTCGAGTCAATACGATCTCAGCGGAGCCACGGGCGGCAAATATAACTTTCTCGGGTCGCAGACCAACAACGGCTCATCGGGCGGCGCGCCGTTAGCAACTTTCATTCTGGGATCGATCTCCGCGTTCAGCAATACACCGGTTGAGGTTCCCGGTTATTACCGTTGGCATTATTATGCTGGCTACTTTCAGGACGACTGGCGTGTTACTCCGAAGCTAACCATCAACGCCGGATTGCGCTATGAGCTGGAAACACCGCGTGCAGAGAAGTACAACAACCAGGCATATATTCGTCTCAATACTCCCGGAAATTTGAATGGCCTGCTGCCTACAACGACTGCGTATTGTTTCTCGGATGCATGCGGAAATCCACATACGCTGTGGCCGATCAACTACAAAGGCTTCGAGCCTCGCATCGGCTTTGCGTATGCGCCGAATGAACGTACAACAATACGAGCGGCCTATACGCTGCAGCGTCTTCCACTGACGGGTTATGAAAATATTCCCGATCCAAATTTCAACGTTGCTTCCCAGACAGTGGGCGGCCAAAGCGGTGGGGTCACGCCGAATTCCACGGTGAACTACATTACGAATCCAGTTGGCTCGCTGATCTCTGCGTATACTGCGCTGAATGGGAATCGCGGCCCGATTCTGTATTCCACAGGCCTTGCCCCGGTATTTGTTTCGCAGACCTCCACCGTCCCTTATACGCAAAGCTGGTCGTTCACGATGCAGTATCAACCGGCAGCATACACAGTGCTGCAGGCCACCTACAACGGAGCGAAGGGCACGCATCTGATCGGCCCTTTTACCAATGCACTGAATACTCCGGGCCTGGGCGTTCTCATAAATGCGATAAGAACGCAGCAGAATCTTGGCGCCTCGGCTCCAAACCAATATGGGATCATGCAGAATGGTGCGCTGGTATCGGAAACGAATCTCCAACTCCTGAATCCATATCAAAATTTCTACAACCAGAATCTTCCTGAGATATATCCGCGCAACGGCACGATGGAATATAACGCTCTTTATCTAAGCGTGAACCAGCGTTTTGGATATGGACTTTCAGTTTTGGCGAATTACACATGGTCGAAAACGATGGACAACGTTCCTGATACGAACACGGGAGCCAATTCCGGCGGGTTCGGTTCTGCGCCTCCGCAAAATCCTTACGATATGAGGGCGGAATGGTCGGTGTCGAACTTTGATCAGCCCAGCCAGCTTAAGCTGGGCTATACGTATGAGCTCCCGATCGGAAGCGGGAAGTGGCTGGATACGCATAATCGATTTGTTAATCAAGTGGTAGGCAATATCTCCACTGCGGGCATTGCAACTTATGCAGATGGCCTGCCGAATGGAGTTACTCTTGGCACGGTCGGCTACTTCGTTTCTGTTACGCCGGCCGGCGTAAACGGCTGCACTCCCAGCGGCAGTGCGAAGTACTGCACAGCCAATGCTCTTCCTTCCGGCTACACGCTTCGTCCGAATATTGTTAAGGGTGTTCCGCTGATCAATAAGAATTGGAAGAAGAATGCGTTGAACCCTAATTTCGTGCCGTACCTTAATCCCGCGGCATTTGCTGTTCCAGGCTCATTGAATAACCCGGCATTCGGTAATGCGCCACGCCTGCTGGCTGGCGCGCGCAGCCCTCGCGAAGCACTCTTCGACATGCAATTTATCAAGGGTATTGCCTTTGGCGAGCGCTACAAATTGAATATTACCGGAACCTTCAACAATGTGTTCAATCATCCTGTCTATTACGGAGTCAATCATGTGCTCGATAGCTCAGTGACAACTTCCAACGTGACCGGTACGGTTACTCCGAACCAGTCCGCGAGCTTTGGGCAATTCAATCAGTCACAGACTGCTGGTATGTCGCGCATCATTCGTGTGGGTGCCGAGTTTACCTTCTAAGCGGCACAATCCGATTACGAAGGCACGCTTGATTATTACTGGCGTGTCTTCGCATCGTGTAGAAATATTTTGATCGCCGCCAAGGGGGAAGAAAAGTGCCACGCTCGTCAACAGGAAAGTATCTATCGCCGATTGCTGTGCTTTTATTGACGGTTTTCTGCGGCAGCTACGCAGGCGCGCAGGATCCATACCATCTCGTTGATCCTCACATTGGCACGGCGCACGATGGGCAAACGTATCCCGTTGTTGGAATGCCTTTTGGTATGACGGGATGGACACCGGAAACACAGCCCACCGAGGACAAGTGCTTATCGCCCTACTACTACAAAGACAATAAGCTGACCGGCTTTCGAGGAAGTCATTGGTTGAGCGGCAGTTGCACGCAGGACTACGGCAGTATGACGCTCATGCCGGCTACGGGCGAACTGAAAGTCTCGCCCACGGCGCGTGCTTCGCTGTTTTCGCATAATTCGGAAGTCGTGTCGCCTGCATATTACTCTGTCATGCTGCAGGATTATCGAACAAAAGTAGAGCTAACCGGCACAATACGCACTGGAATGCTTCGGATAACATATCCGACGACAGGAATGCGGCATCTGGTGATTCAACCGAATGTGAGGCTTGGCCAAGGATTTATCGAAGTTCGCCCTGAACAGCATGAGATTGTCGGATACAATCCGGTTTTCCGGATATATCAGGGCGCTGGAAAATCGGCAGGTTTTAATGGATATTTTGCTGTCCGATTTCGAGAGAATATTGCGAGCTTTGGAACATGGTGCGGGGAAGAAGTCTCAGTCCATGCACGAAGCGCCAATAAATCATGCCAAAAGCCGGGCGCGTTTGTCACTTTTGCGAATGATCAGCCTGCACCGGTAATCGTTAAAGTTGGCACTTCGTTTACGAGTATTGAGGAGGCGGAAAAGAACCTTGATGCAGAAGAGAGCGGCTGGGATTTTGAAAAAGTACATCATACGGCTGAAGCGGCGTGGAGAAAAATCTTTAATCGCATAGAAGTTGAAGGCGGTACGGCGGAACAACAAATAATCTTTTATACCGCGCTGTTTCATTCTTTTCTCGCGCCAAGAATCGTGAGCGATGCGGATGGCACATACAACGGCTTTGCGCAGGAAGGTAAGCTGCATCGCGCAATTGCGGGCACTGCTTATTACGACGACTTCTCGCTTTGGGATACGTTCCGCGCATTGCATCCGCTGCTGACCATACTAGAGCCTGAGCGCGATCAGCAAATGATACAGAGCCTAATTGATAAGGGTGAACAAGGCGGCTTTCTCCCGATTTTTCCGAACTGGAATAGCTACACTTCCGAAATGATTGGTGATCACGCAGTACCTGTGATCGTCGACGCATACTTTAAAGGATTGCGTAATTTTGATATTGAAAGCGCATGGAGGCTGATTCGTCAGAATGCTTTTGTCACGCCGCCGCGCGATGAATATGTGGAAGGCAAAGGTCGCCGCGCATTAGATTCTTATCAACGCTATGGATATATTCCGCTGGAAGATGAAGTTCGCGATTCGTTCCATCAGCGCGAGCAGATTTCGCGAACTCTTGAATATGCCTATGACGATTTCGTAGTGTCGCGTTTTGCTGCTGCGCTGGGACATAAGGGCGATGCTGAAATTCTGCGCAAGCGGTCGAGTAACTGGCGCAATGTATTTGATCCATCGACGAAATTTGTACGTGGACGTTATGCCGATGGGCGATGGATTACACCGTTTGATCCTGCAGAGCCAGCCAAGTCTATCACCGAGGGTATCCCGTGGCAGTACACATTTTTTGTGCCGCAGGATATTCCAGGGCTTATCCAGGCAAGTGGCGGCTCTGCAAATTTGGTTGCGAAACTCGACGGACTCTTCTCGAATCATCTCTACGATCAGGGAAATGAGCCGAGTCACGGCATCGCATATCTCTACAACTATGCCGGCGAGCCGGGAAAAACAGATGAGCGTGTGCGCCAGATCATGGCTTTGGAGTTTCGCACTGGTCCAGGCGGCTTGCCGGGCAATGATGATGCCGGGCAAATGTCAGCCTGGTATGTTCTCAGCGCGATGGGCTTTTATCCTGAGTGTCCGGGCACGCCCGTATATTCAATCGGCTCTCCGCTTTTTTCTCGTGTAGTAATTCATCAGGACAATGGAAAGAATTTCACGATTCTCGCGCCGCAGAGCTCCGCAGAGAAGCTATATGTGCGATCTGCAAAGTTGAATGACAAGCCCATTCATAATTTCGAATTAAGCCATGATGACATTGTGAAAGGCGCAACGCTCACGCTGGGAATGAGCGATAAATCTGATCGAAAAAATTAGGCTCTCATGACAATACATAGATTCCGGCGTTCTCATTGCATCTCAATCTGCATTTTTGCTTCTGCCCTTGTGATAAGCTCAGCCATCTCCGCGCAAATGGTGACCGGTGCGCGCATGCCGGGTTATGCTGAAGCCTTTGGTCTGACGGCTGACCAGAAGGCGACGGAATATTCTGTAGAAGAGATTGCAGTTGCAGCAGGCACTTCGAGCGGGGTAAACATCGTACTGCCGGGCGAGTCTATCGAATTTACGTTTCGCTTCAAAAATCTGACAGATCACCCGATACATTCCTCGGGTGTCATGCAGCTCATCAGTTACAAGACGCATGTGCCGGCAGGAGAAGTATGGTCTCCGCATGTTTCCAGAATTGCCGATGAGGGCTCGACGTCATTTCAGCTGGATCTTCTGCCGTCGGGCACAGAAGATGTTTATGTGAAGCCCTCCGTGCCTGAGCGGTTCGGCGGATATGCGCTTGTAGCGGATGTGCATAGTAAAGGTCGATCCTTTGCCGCTGCGCTTGTTCGCTCTACAAAGCCGGACGCTGGACGCGTGCAATTCCCAACCTATGCTCTCGATGCCACATGGCCGCAATTCATGAATGAGAAGGTCCTCGAATTATTTGAGCGACTCGGCGTGAAGGCTATGCGTCTGCCGGCGTCCTATGCGCCGGAGTCCGCACCGGAAGCGCCTAAATTGGAGAGCAATCTCGATCTCTACATGGGATGGGCAAAAAAACATGACGTATCCGTCATGCTGACTTTAGATAACGGCTCGATGGAGACGCAGCCTCTGGGAAGACCGCGGCCATGGCTGACGCTGGAAGGGAAGATGCTGAAATCGAAATCCGATGAAGCATGGATGCCGCAATTTGACGACGATTTTCAGCATTGGGTAGAGCGGCTGGCCACGCGCTATGGCTGGCCTAACGGCAATCTGAATGCGGTTGAGTTGTGGAATGAGCCTTGGGAGAGCACTTCGATTTCCGGATGGGGCGCGGACATTCCGCGTTATCGGGAGATATTTACCAGCATGGCGGAGGGCGTAGAAGTTGCGCGTAAAAAAGCAGGTGTACAAGTGCTCATAGGCGGCACGTGTTCTTCCTCGAATGCGCGCGACAAGCTCTTTGCCGATGGCTCAGATAAATTTCTTAAATGGCTGGACTTCATCAGCGTGCACTATCAACCGCTAGCGGCGGATGCATCAGAAGAACCGGCGTGGAGAAATCGTAAAAGCCCATATGGGCCGGTTCGCGTATGGGATACCGAAAGCTGGATTGCTAACTCAGAAGATCGTTTCCCGGCAGTGATTGCATCCATGCGCGCCCAGGGCCAGAGCCGCACGGCTGGTATTTATGCAGGAAATGTGTATAACAGTCACAATCTCACTGTGGATGGAAAGCCAGTAGCGATTGTGCAGGCTTGGGCTCCCGCGGCGGCTGTCGCAGCGACGCAGAAATTCATTGGACAGCGCGCATTTCAAAAACTTCTTTTCCCCAATGGACTCCCCTGGGTCTTTACTTTTGATGGATTGCCCACAGCAGCCCAGCCAGGTGAGGATGGAACGCTGGTGGTGCTCGGCGATCTGAAGGCGCTCTACGATCCGAATCGCACAGTCTTCCGTTCTGTCTGTATAGCGCCGGATGCGCATCTTGTCGTTCGTGATCCGGCGCACCGTCTGCGTGCCTACGATAGCAATGGAAATCCGCTGCCGTTTGCGAATGGCATACTCGTCATTCCTCTCAATGGAAGCGGCTATTTCCTTCGCGGTGATGGCCGCACAGGTTCCTTCGCTGCATTGCTGTCAGCTGTAAAGTCGGCAGAGATTCACGGTATCGAGCCAATCGAAATTCAGGCTCATGATTTAACTACGCCTGTTGAAGATGGTTCTTCGCTACGGTTGAAGCTCACCAATGTGCTGAATCGCCCTGTCGATGCAAAGGTCTCGGCACGCATTATGAATCTTTCTGTTGCAATTGCTTCACAGCAGGTACATCTCGCTGCAAATGAAACACGCGAAATAGCGTTTCATGTGCCTGCAGTTTCACCTTCATCGCAGAATATCTATCCGCTGGAAGTGTCAGCCGATGCAGGAAAGCTGGGCGCCGTGACACATCATGAAAATATTCATGTAAATCGCATCGCCTATCGCACCATTCATGTTGATGGAGATTTGAAGGACTGGACCGGAGTGCTTCCGCAAATACTTCCGGGCACAGGTATAGGCGCCAATCTCACAGAAGAGGCATGGCTTCCATACAAGAATTTCACGCAGGGGCCAGGCAGCAATCTTGCGACAGCTTATCTTGCCTATGATGATCAGTTTTTTTATTTCGCAGCAAAGATAGCGGATGCCACGCCGGATGAGGGCATGGTCCGATTTGCAAAGCGCGATGACGATTCTTACTTTTATCCCACAAACGTGCAAGCGCCGGATGGAACAAATCTCACATGGCCTTCCGGCGTGCGGCATTATTCGTATCGCCGCCACTTCGATGTTCCCTCAGGCAGCGGTGAGCATGACAACGTTCAAATTGCATTCAATGTTTTGCCTGCAAAGCCGCTATTGCCGAATCCTCCCGGCGTGATGCCGCATTTCATCACTTATTGGGATACTGATTATGAGTTCGCATTGAATACCGTTGCTCCTGCGTTTGGCGGCGGTACGGAAATCTGGCGGCTGCAAGCGCCGGGCATGCCGCGCAAACATTTCTTCCCGCGCCAACCGCATTCTCCGATTGATGGCGGCCCGGTGAACGGCAAGCTCATCACACGCCGGGAAAATGGTATGCGGATCGTAGAAGCCGCTATTCCGTGGAGCGAAATGCCGGAAGTGTATGCCCGCATTCAGCATGGTGAGACTATCAAATTCACCTGTCGCGTGAGCGATAACAAAGGTCCGGCTCATGAACTGGCCACAGGACGCAGCGTTTCCACGACGAACTCTTTTACCTTTCATGATGACTGGAAGACCCATTGGGCCAATGAGCTTGAATTCAGTGCGCAGCCTCGGAGCACGACGCAGAAGCAGTAATCATTTGAGCGCCGTGGTCATTTTCCATACCCGGCGCCTCCAGTTTCTTAAAGCTGCTGCAGAGGCTGGATGAAGTGATGGCGCGCGTAGGCAAGCAGTAGCTTTCCATTATTACGTAGCGGGCAATACCTCAAACGGACGCATCATTTCATTGTCTTCGTGTTCGAGAACATGGCAGTGCCATACATAGCGTCCTGCATATCCTTCAAATGGAACAATGATACGCGTGACCATATTCGGATCGGCGCGTACAGTATCTTTCCACCCCATCTCATTCGCATCGGGCAGAACTACAGGGCCGGTAAAACGCAGCTCTCCTTTTTCCTGAAAATGAAATGCGTCGAAGCGTCGACGATCGAGAATCTGGAAGCGTACCAGATGCAGATGGATGGGATGCGAATCGTCAGTGAGATTCACGAGTTCCCATATTTCTGTAGTGTGCAGCACGGGTTTTTCTGTAATGGGCGCATGCCATGGCGTGTTGTTTAAAAGCATTCCCATGGATTGCTGAATGTCATCCATACGCTCGTCGAGCGTAAGACGGCGAGTTTTCACAGCAGACGATTCGGAGAGACGCTCGAACGGATGAAGCTTTTCCGGAATAGAAATAGACGAAGCGCCGGTCTTTCCTACCCGAAATTGCAGAATAGAAAAGCTATCGCTCACCCATTGGATTTGTTCACCCGCCATCGTGCTGTAATCGATGAGTATGTCGGCGCGCTCTCCGGGCGCCATCGACAATCGCTTCAATTTTACCGGCGCTGCGAGCAAGCCCTGATCGGAACCGATCTGGTAAAACTCGGCGCTGTTCTCCAAGGAAAATCGAAAGAAGCGGCCATTCGAGCCGTTCATGATGCGGAAGCGATATAGACGCGGCTCAACATCGCAATAAGGAAGCAGCTTGCCATTGACCAGAATGGCATTGCCGAAAACCTCTGGCACCCAGACTTCTCCGGGTTTTTCTGAAACTGGATATTCCAGCTGTCCATCGATCTTCAGCATGCGATCGCAGATGAGCAGGGGAATTTCGTACTTGCCCGAAGGCAGGTTGTAAACATCTTCCCGTTGATCCCGGAGCAGAAAGAGTCCCATCATGCCGGCATATGTATTGAGCCGGTTAATGCCCATGGTGTGGTCGTGGTAAAAAAGCATGCTTGCCTGCTGCAGCGAAGGATAGAAGCATGTCTGCGATTTGCCCGGCACGATCCATTCTTCCGGATACCCGTCACTCTCCGCAGGCGTGCGTCCTCCATGGAGATGAATGACGGAGCGCACTTCAGGCACATCTCTTCCTGCACCGTGCAATGCATGGTCAATGGGTAGAAAATGCCGTGCGGGGAGGCGGTTCTGCCACTCAACAACGATGCCTTTCGCAATAGGAGTATCTATCGTCGGGCCGGGAAAACTGCCGCCGAGCGTCCACATGCGTGTGGGAGGCAGGTCGCGATGGACTTGAATCCTCGCTTCCAGCATAGGCATGCGATAGTACGGAATTTGTTCTGTTGTATTTTCAGGATTGGGACGGGTACCGTCAGGGAGTGCGATGGCGGGAATCGTCAGCGAATCTACGAAAGGCTGTAACGTTGAGGGATCAAGGGCGCGAGGCTTGGCTGTTGTGTCAGCTCTGCCTATGACTGCGTTTGCTGCAATCAGGCTGCCCGTGGTAAGAAACTTTCGTCGCGAAATCAAAACAATCCTCAAAAAGAAAGGGTAGCAGCGAGTATCGCCGCTACCCCTCAGGAGAGATATTACCGTTTACCAGCGGCCATCATGACCATGGTTGTTCTGGTCGAAGCTGACCAGGCCGGAATTTGGATCAAGCAGGTAAAGACCGCGGTTAGGCGCGTTCCGAAAATCGAACATGCCGTTCAGCGTCCCGGCAATAGCATCGAAAGAGCCTGTAATACGCTGTCCGTGTAGCCAGTTGTCTTCGATAAAGCGCGTAATCGAGCTCTGGTCGGTAATGGTGTGGTCCACGTAGTTCTTGCGGGCATAGGGAGAGATGACCAGCAAGGGCAGGCGCGGGCCGTAACCGCAGCGTCCCTGCACGTGATCGGCATTCGGGCCGGCGAGAGCCGAGGTTGTACCGGTGCCGCACTGTCCCGTGCCGTTGAGAGCATCGGCCGCGGTCGTAGACTGATTCACGATGGGGCTCATCTGGTGGTCGTACCATCCGTCGGAATCGTCATAGGCGATGACGACGGCGGTCGAGTTCCACTCAGGGCGCTGTTGCAGGAAGTTGATAACCTGCACGACAAAGGTCTGCTCGTCGAGCGGGTCAGAATAACCGGCATGCGCGTCCTGGTAACCCGGAGCTTTCAGGAAGCTGACGGCAGGCATATTGCCGGCGCGGACAGCATCATAAAAATCGTCCATGTCGTACTGGTGATTCGCCTGGTCGGTATAACCAATGCGGCGAACTGAAGATGGGCGAAGATGCTTCGGGTTCGCTGTCGACTTATAGTACTGGAATGGCTGGTGATGCGGGATGTAGTCCGCCTTGGCCGTGTTGGTAATGGTAGAAGTGTGCGAGCGCTTGCAACCGGTGGTGCCGTTCGGGTTAGTTTTCGTCAGATCGAATCCGCCTTCAAAGAAGCCCCAGGTGACGCCCTTTGCGTTGAGCAGATCGCCGACATTCTGGCCGCCAAACTGAACGAGCGCGCCGGTTGTAGTGGAGCATACATCGCCAATGGGATCGGCATCGCTGATTAATGTATATCCGCCTGCGCCGTCTTCGATAACGTCGCCACCGGCATTGCTCTGGTCAGTAATACCGTTCGTCTGGCCGGAGATCAGGTTGATAGCACCGGGCGTCGAAGGACCAAAGTTTGTGTCGTAGGAGTTGTCATTGAGCGCGTAACGCTGCGCATAATTCCAGAGAGCGGTTACAGTATTGCCGTCGTAGTAGCCCATGACGAGTCCATTGGTCGTCTGTCCGCTGGGCGGAGGTCCCGGGGTTCCGGTGTACTGCGGAAAGGCATCCATCAGGCCGCCATGAAAGGCCTGCTGTTCGGGCGTATAGTCATGGTCTTGGTCGGCCGTTGCTGCTTGCGAACGGTCGAGGCGGAAAGGATTGACGGCTCCGCTGCCATTACCGGAATTGAGCGAATTCGGATTGTTGTACAGCAGGGCATCGGTATAGCCATTCACGCGCGGCGTATCGGGCGCAGCGACAAAGCGAGGCTCATGAGCGGGGTTCAAGGCTTTCGGATAGGTGCCAAAGTAGTGATCGAAGGAGATATTCTCGCCAAAGATGACAACCAGATGCTGAATCGGGGTCGCAGGCTCGCCATCCCGCTGCGCGGATGCGGCAACGGGGCAGGCCAACTGGCTTGATACCAGCAGAGCTGCCAGTGAGGTAGCAACAAGCTTTTGCATTTGCGTCGTTCCTCCAGTGCCAGAACGGGAATTTTTTCTGGCCACCTCTCTGGCTAAAGCACTTACATGTCAATCGGTTTACGGAGATGTTACAGAAAGAAGAAAATTTAAAAAGCGCATTCGATTTCCGCGCAATTCGGGTCCAGGCCATCATCATCGGGAACTCCTGCTATACTTAGTTGTTGGGAATTGTGTGCCATTGTGCCGCTGCCTCCCCTTCTTACAATCAGGATTTTGAAAGGAAGATTTACCTGTGCTGATGATTCGTTTGGCGCGTTTTGGCGCCCGCAAGCAGCCGTATTACCGTGTTGTCGTGATCGAAAAGGACCGCGCCCGCAATGGTCGCTCCGTTGAAGTGGTCGGTACCTATAACCCCCGCACCAATCCCGCTACTGTTGATCTGAAGCGTGAGCGCATCGACTACTGGACCAGCAAGGGCGCGCAGCTCTCCGATACGGTGCAGAAACTGCTCAAAACGGCTGCGGCGTAAGCTCGGCACATCCGAAAGTTACCTCGGAGTCGCAGAAAGTAACTCCATCTTCCCCGGGCTAGTTACCTTCCTGAAGTTCCGGAAGTAATACAAAAATAGGGCACTAGAAAATACTGTCTTCCCCCTCAGGTTGCTGTTAGTATTGGCCAACCCGCGAGATAGTACGCAAGACTCTGAGGGGGATTTGAATGACGCAAGAGCAGATGCCGGACAACATGCAGGAATTGGTCACCGAGATTGCCAAGGCGCTGGTCGATGAACCGGCCGCCGTCGAGGTGGAGGCTGTAGAGCGCGAGGAAAGCACCGTGCTGCGGCTTCGTGTGGCACCCGGAGACGTGGGCAAGGTAATTGGGAAACAGGGTCGGACGGCGCGCTCCATGCGCACAATCCTCGGTGCAGTCAGCATGAAGCACCACCACCGTTACACGCTCGATATCCTCGAAGAACATGCAGAAAAACAGGCTTCCGGCGAATCAAACACGCCGTAGGCCTGCCTTATTTCACCCTCAATTCCCGGATGGCTCCTTTCTTTTCGTTAAAATCGAGAACAGGTAAGCCACGGAGTGATGACCGCCGCAGAAAACAATTCACAATGGGTCCTGGTCGCGCATCTTGTGCGTCCGCAAGGCCGCAATGGCGAGGTCCTGGCAGAGATTCTCACCGATTTTCCGGAGCGCTTTGCCGAACGTCCCCATTTGACCCTGCTTCATCCCCAGGGAAAATTGCCGCCGAGAGCCGTCACTGTCGAAGATCACTGGCTTCATAAAGGACGTATCGTATTTAAATTCAAGGGTATGGACTCAATCTCGGATGCGGAGGCCCTCCGCGGCTTCGATCTGGCGATTTCCCGCGCCGAGCGCGCTCCTCTGGATGAAGATACCGTCTACATCGATGACCTGATCGGCTGCCATATTTTTGACCTGAGCGGTGGAGGCGATATTGGCGCTATTACCGATGTGGACCGCGAGTCGACGAGCGCCCCACTGCTGGTTGTAGGAAAAGGCAAGGAGGAATTGCTGATTCCTTTTGTGAAGGCATACCTGAAAAAGGTTGATATTGCCCAAAAACGGCTGGAAATGGTGCTTCCAGACGGCCTTTTATCCATCAATGCGCCGCTGACGAAAGACGAGCAGCAGATACAGCATTCTGAATGACGATGCAGTTCGACATCATTACCATTTTTCCCGATTTTTTCACCAGCATCCTTTCTCATGGAGTGCTCAAGAGAGCGCTTGCTTCGGACTTATTGCGCGTGCAAACGCATAATCTCCGCGACTTTACGCATGACCGGCATCGCACCGTGGACGATCGCCCTTTTGGGGGTGGAGAGGGCATGGTGCTGAAGCCGGAGCCGATTGCTGCCGCTATTGAATCGCTGGGAATGGCGCCTAAGGCAGATCGCGATCCACAAAAGGAAACCATCATCCTGCTTTCTGCGCAGGGAGCGCCGTTTACACAGTCGACAGCGCGCGAATTAGCCGGCCTGGACCGGGTTGCACTGATTTGTGGGCGTTATGAAGGTGTGGACGAGCGCGTAAATCAGCTTTTCTGCGATCGCGAGCTTTCCATTGGCGACTATGTGCTTTCCGGCGGCGAATTAGGCGCTGCCGTGATTCTCGATGCGACGATGCGGCTTCTTCCCGGCGTACTGGGGAACGAGGCATCGAGCGCATACGAGAGCTTTGGCCAGCCGGATGCGGCTTTTCCCGCAAGCGAAGATGGGCCGCCGCGTTCTACGCATGGCTCCGGCGGCTTGCTGGACTATCCGCACTACACCCGACCGCCCGAGTTTCGCGGCCTGGCCGTTCCAGAGGTGTTGAGCGGCGGGAATCACGACCAGATTCGCCGTTGGCGCCGTGAACAAGCGCTGGAAAAGACATGGCGGAACCGTCCCGATCTACTGGAAAAAGCCGAGCTAACAGCAGCGGATCGCCGTTTTCTGGAAAAGCTCCAGCAGACTTGAATCGGCTTTTAAAAATTCGATTCGGACTCCACTGACGTTTTATGCCTGTCTATGCCTGCTCATTCTCAAATAGGCCGGTAGGGAAGCCGTCGATGCTCTGCACATTTTTCAGGCGTCGATATGCATCGAGGCCATCTTCTCCCTTGGCTTCCGCCCAACGCGTGAGCGTGTTGCGCTCGCCAACATATTCATATAACGGAACGCCGTAACCACAGGATGTCTGGACAAGATCGACATTCAGCATCATCATCTGCCGCGCGCCCGGGGGCTCTGTGTTATCGAAGGCGGAAGCCAGCATGGCGGCATATTCCAGCGTGCCGCGATGCAGGATACGGCCTTTTCCATAAAGGCGGAGAATTGTCGGAGCGCCTTCAAAGGCACAAAACATAAGCGTGAGGCGGGCGTTTAAACGAAGATGCGCCGCCGTTTCGTTGCCGCTTCCGGTGCGATCGAGGTAGACGACGGTATGTTCATCGAGCACACGCAGAGCCGCCGTATCGCGTGGGGAGACATTTACGCGGCCATCGGGCGCGGCGGAGGCATTGAAGAAAATGTGCTGCTTGAGAATGAAATCGCGATGTACTTCACTAATGGATTGAAAGAACTTGGCCAACAGAATTCTCCTGCAGAAGTAAAAAGCGCGTCTTAAAGGCGCGCTTTTTTATGCAAAGTGGGCGCATTTACCAGGCGATCTTCTCGGGGAAATATTCTGCGATGAGATCGTCGTAGTACGGCTTCAGCTCCTTCAGGTTCGGCTTGGCCGCGCCCTTGGAGTAAAGATCGTACGGATTGAATTTACGTACCCACTCGAACATCTCTTCGTCATGCGGCGTCATGAGATGCTTGTATGCGCCATGCTTATGAGCAGGATAGAAGGAGTGATAGCGCAGCATGTAGAGCGCGGACTCCGGCAGATAGGGCTTGGCTACGATATAGATGTACTCGTCGTGTCCCCAGGACATGTGCACTTTATCGAGGCCGCAATTCGGCTCATAAATGCCGTATTTGGTCTGGAACTCGGGGATTTTGCTGTCCGGGTTAGCATCGAAATATTCGCGGAAGACAATTTCGTCCGACCAGGCACAACCCACCGGGAATGTGTCACCTACGACCGCCCACTGGGGCTCGCCGTAGAGGCATAGAACTTTGCCGAGATCATGGATGAAACCTGTAAGGACCATCCAGCGGGGATGTCCGTCGCTGCGAATGGCTTCGGAAGTCTGTAGCAGATGCTCAATCTGAGTAAGGTCAGTGTCGGGGTCGCTGTCATCGACGAGAGTGTTGAGATAGTCGGCTGCTTCCCAGATGCTCTTCTTTCCGCGCTCCAGCGTAAGAAACTCGCGCTCTTTTCCGAGCACAAAGTTGAGGGTTTGGTTTTTATGATTCAGCCGATAGAACTCGGCTACGCCGGGGTTCGCCTGCGCGTCATAATTGCGGAACTCTTCCTCCGCCTTGCCTTCCTTATAGCGGCTGGCAACAAAATCATCCCAATCATCGAGATGTTCCATTGGCTTTTCAGGCGTAATCATGTGCATAAAGGAAGACTCCTCCACTATCGGATGCGATTATAGTCCTCGGCGGAAACGGTGGTCACGCAAAATTTGTCGCTGTTTACAAGGGTGGTAGCGATGCCATCTCGGAGGAAGGAGTTAGCCGGGGAAGAAAGCCCTTTCAGTTGGTTTTCTTTGACAGCGCGCGAGCCGTGCCGTTAGGTTTATCGAGATGCTGAAAGCAATTTTGACTGATGTGCAGTTCTGGATTCCTGTCGGGGTTTTAGCGGTGGGCGTGGTACTGCTGGCGTGGCTGCATTGATGAATAAAGGACAGGCCGCAGGGCACAGATTTCAGCCGGCCTCGATGCACGGCCTTGGAGTCGTATGCGGATTGGCTGCCGGCGTATGGCTCGGCGGAGCCGAGGCTCCTACGAAGCTGGTGACCACAGGACTCTCGCCGTTTGCGATCTCACTGGCCATGGTGCTCGGGGTTTTTGTGGCGCGGTGGACGCTGCCAACCCTGTTAAAGGGCACCGATTTCGTCTTCAGCGATCTTTTTGCCAAGCCGCATTTAATCGTATGGGCTGTGCTTGCCGGTGCTCTCTGGGCCGTGGCCAATACGCTGACCGTCTTTGCCATTCGTGACGTAGGCCTGGCAATCGCCTTTCCGCTCTGGAATACCAATAGCCTGGTCGGCATCTTCTGGGGATGGCTGCTCTTTCAGGAGATGCGGGGAGCAGGCTTTCGTATCGGCTCACGCGTGCTGGGCGGCGCGCTGGCCATCGTAGGCGGCGCCATCCTGCTGGCGTATGTAACAGTGCAACATACCAGTATGGTGCATGCACAGGCAATGCACGGAATTCTAGCCGCGCTCGGAGCCAGTTTGCTGTGGGGCACGATGTATGTGCCCTACCGGAAGGCATATCTAAGCGGCATGAATCCGCTGTCATTCGTAACGGTATTTACCATCGGCGAACTGGGATCCATGGCGCTCCTGGCGGTGGTGTTTGGAGGCGGGGTAGCCCCGCTGCATGCGGAGTTAACCGCAGCCCGTCATGTCGTTTTCTGGATTTTCCTCGGCGGCTTCTGCTGGGTCATCGGCGATCTCTTCCAGCAATACGCGACCAAATATATAGGAATCGGACGCGGCATCCCTCTCTCGAATACCAATCAGTTATGGGGATTGGCATGGGGAGCGCTTGTGTTCGGCGAGCTGGCGCATGTAAGCGATGAGGGGCGCTGGCTGATTCTTCTAGGCTCGCTGCTGATGATTGCGGGCGCGGTCTTCATCAGCACAGCGGCGGCTCCTGCGCGGGAACAGCAATCAGGGCGCGATGCGATCTCCCGCGAATGCGAGAAGTATGGATTGCGCTTTGAGGATTGTGTGGCGGCGCAGCTGGGATCGATGCATGGAGATGATGAAAAACGACCTCGCCCCTGGTGGGACTATGCGATTGTTGCCTGTGCTGTGGCCGTTTTTCTCTGGCTGGGCCTGCAGGTAAAGACGCCTCCACTGGTAATGAACTTCGCCTGGACTGGCGCGTTATGTGTAGTGCTGCTTTTTGCCGCACTCGGTTGCGGATGGCTGCTTTGGAAACGAACGCGATTCTCTTGAATCCTGCGAAAAAAATGTCACAGATTCACTAAAAATTAACGGAAGTTTCGCCCGTATTTTTACACATAGTGTCCATTAGCCCTGATAACGTGCATGAACGCACTACCAACCGGAGCTAATTCATTATGAACGATGCCGCATCTGTTGCTATTCCCCCTGGATCTGCGCCAACCGGAAGTATCCTTGACCAGAAATTGAAGAAATCACCGGGGCTGATCGGCTCGGTGGTATTTGGCGCGGTTTTACTTGTCGGTCTTGGCTATGCAGGATTTCATCTTGCCAACGACCTGGCCAACACACACCTGGAAAGCGCATGGCCCTATGTGCTGCTGGGCGTAGCACTGCTGATTGCATTAGGTTTTGAGTTTGTTAACGGCTTTCACGACACGGCTAACGCCGTCGCAACCGTCATCTATACTCATTCGCTGGAGCCGCACGTTGCCGTGGTGTGGTCGGGAATGTGGAATCTGATCGGCGTTCTTACATCCTCGGGTGGCGTTGCCTTTTCCATCCTCTCTCTACTGCCGGTGGAGTTGATCTTGCAAGTGGGCAAAGGCGCCGGTTTTGCCATGGTTTTTTCGCTGTTGATCTCGGCCATTCTATGGAACCTGAGCACCTGGGCACTCGGATTGCCCGCTTCCAGCTCGCATACACTGATCGGTTCGATTATCGGCGTAGGACTCGCAAACCAGTTAATGGGCGGCCACAACGGAACCAGCGGCGTGGATTGGACGCAGGTCTCCAACGTGTTCCGCGTTTTGCTGATTTCGCCCCTGGTTGGCTTTATTTGCGCTGCGCTGCTTTTATTGATCCTGAAGTTCGTCATCAAGGATCCGGCTCTTTATGAATCTCCAAAAGGCAATGAGCCGCCCCCATTCTGGATTCGCGGCCTGCTGATTCTTACCTGCACGGGCGTGAGCTTCGGTCATGGGTCAAATGACGGGCAGAAGGGCATGGGGCTCATCATGCTGATTCTGATTGGTACAGTGCCCACAGCTTACGCATTGAACCATGCCATCGGATTCACTCAGGTGCCGGATTTCGCGGCTGTTTCGCAGCAGGCAGCCAGTGTATTGAGCGGGTACGTCTCTCCGGACGCCGTGATGGGTGATGCCCGCAGCGATCTGACGGAATATATCCGTACAAAACAGTTCACCCCGAATACGGCACTTTCGGCCCGGCAGCTTGCGATTGAAATTGAACACGAAGTGCAGCAGTACAAGTCCCTGGCAGGGGTTCCGGCCAACCAGCAGCAGAACGTCCGCAATGACATGTATGTCGAAAGCGAAGCGCTTCGGCTGATGGCGAAGAACAATACGCCTGCCTTCAGACCGGCAGAAACCGTTGTATTAACCAACTACAAAAAGCATCTGGATGCCGCAACGAAATTCATCCCGACCTGGGTGAAGGTGGCTGTGGCGCTGGCACTCGGTCTGGGTACGATGGTCGGCTGGAAGCGGATTGTGGTTACCGTAGGCGAAAAGATCGGCAAGGAGCACCTGACCTATGCGCAGGGAGCTTCAGCGGAAATCGTGGCCGCGGCGACGATTATAGCTGCCGATCAATTCAAAATGCCGGTTTCTACGACGCATGTCCTGTCGTCGGGCATTGCCGGAACGATGATGGCCAACGGCTCCGGATTGCAGCTTTCAACCATCCGGAATATCGCCCTGGCATGGGTATTTACCCTTCCTGCGGCGGCGTTGCTGGCCGGGGTCATTTTCTGGGGATTACGGCAGTTTATCCACTGATTCCGGCCTGAAACCTGACGAAATCGACGGCGCTTCGGTAGTATCAAAGAGAAACCGGAGCGCCGTTTTCTGTTCCCGGCGTATCCTGTCCCCTAAAGCATGAGTCTAAAAGCGAAAATTGAAGCGGTCATTTATGCCGCAGAAGAACCGGTAACGCTGGCGCAGCTTGCCGGATTGTTTTCCGAGGAAGCGCTCGAGGAAAAGCGCGAGAGAGAGGCTGCCGTCGCAGCGCAGCAGGAAGAGCTTCGTCCCGAGCCGGAAGGTGTTGTCGGCGCTGAAAATATCTCGCCGGACGATGGAGTAGTTCCGGTGGAACCCGCAGATGCGATTCCGGAAGAAACGCAGCCATTGCCGGACGAAGAGCCTGAACAGGCTTCCACTGAGGAGACGACGACTGCGTCTGCTTCGCCGGAAGACGAGAAGAAAGCGGCCCGGCAGCGCGACCGCGAGGTTCGCGAGGAACTGCGCCGCATTGTTGACGAGCTGATAAAGGAATATGCCGAGAGCGATCGCGGTATGGAAATCCGCGAGATTGCCGGCGGCTACCGCGTAGGCACCAAGCCGGAATATCACGATGCGGTGCGCAGTTTTGTGAAAAGCCTGAAGCCGCCGATGAAGCTCTCTCTGCAGGCGTTGGAGACATTGGCCGTCATTGCCTATAAGCAGCCAATCACCGCCCCGGAAGTAAGCGAGATTCGCGGCGTAGATTCGGCGGGCGTGATTGGATCGCTTATTACCCGCAAGCTCATTACAACCGCAGGCCGCAAGCAGGTGATTGGCCGGCCAATTCTCTATAAGACGACGAAGGAATTTTTGCTGCGCTTCGGCCTGAGCGACCTGAACGAGCTGCCGTCCTTGGAAGAGTTTGAAAAGATGGCAGCGGGCGAGCTTTCTGAAACCGAGGAATTACCCTTCCAGGAACAGGGTGAAGCAGCAGAACATCCCGTTGTCGATGCCGGCGAAGCTGAAGCGGACGACGAAGAATCCGAAGCCGAGGAAGCGGCGCGTGCGCAGGCAGCGGTTGAGATTACAGACGAGACGGCAGAGGAGACGGCGGATTTTCCCGGTGTCGCGGTCGAGATTGCTGAGGCCGACGTAGAGATTGAAGAGACAGAAGTCGTGTCGGAAGCAGCTACGGAACGTGAGCCATGAGCGAGCCTGTCCGGCTGCAGAAAATTATCGCTCAGGCGGGCATCGTTTCCCGCCGCAAGGCTGAGGAGTTGATCCTTGGCGGGCGTGTTCAGGTTAACGGTCAGACCATTACCGAATTAGGCACGAAAGCTGATCCGGAGCGCGACCATATCCGAGTCGATGGCAAATTGTTGCACGGTGCGCAGCAGCATCGCTACTTCATGCTGAATAAGCCGCGCGGCTACGTGACGACAGCCAGTGATCCGGAGGGCCGTCCGACGGTCATGCAGTTCGTTGAGCGGGCCGGAGTGCGAGTTTTTCCGGTAGGACGCCTCGATTACCAAAGCGAGGGCCTGCTGCTGTTGACCAACGATGGGGAGTTAGCCAATGCCCTGACGCGTGCAGCGGCAAAGGTGAAGAAGGTTTACCTGGTCAAAGTCAGCGGGAAGCCAAGCGAGTCGGGCCTGAACCAGCTGCGCTCCGGCATCATGATCGAGCGCGGCAAGCCGGGCTCGCGCGAAGGCCGCGTGATGACCGCTCCCGCCGATATCAAGCTTGTGCGCGATGCGGAAAATCCCTGGTACGAGATGGCACTCATCGAAGGCCGCAATCGCGAGATTCGCAAGATGTTCGAAGAGATCGGGCATCACGTAGAAAAAATCCGGCGCGTCGAATATGGACCATTGGTGCTCGATGTGCCTCCCGGCGAAGTGCGCGAATTGTCGGACAGGGAAGTGGACGCGCTGCGCAAGGCAGTGCAACGTCAGAGCGGAAGAGCGGTGGCGTCGGCTTCAAAAGCAAAGGCGGCGGAACGTCCAAATTCGCCGCACAGTCGAGCTCTGGCCGGGAAAAGTATCCGGCAGAGCGCAAAGCCGATCCGGCGTAAGAAGAAATAAAAGGACAAAGAAAGCCCCGGCAGCAATGCACTTGCTGCCGGGGCTTTCTTTTTTGATGCGGTTAGAAGTCGTAGCGCAAAGAGAACTGCATACGACGCGGAGTGGACATCGTGGCGCTGTAAACGCCAAGCGTGGGCCCGCTGGTAAGTCCCTGATTCTGGGTATAGGGGCTGTCATCAAAGCGAACCGAGTTGGTCACGTTGAAGACCTCCCAGGCAAACTTCAGAGCGCCATATTTTTCCAGGCCCCAGGTCTTTGAAATTCCGGAATCGATGCCAAAGACACCGTCACCACGGAAGTTGTTGCGCTGGCCCGCTTCACCCGGATAGGGCAGCCGGATAGGCGAGCCAACAGTAGTACCGGCATTGATGGCATCAGGATCGTCAAACACCTCCGGCACTCCATTTTGCAGGTGCTTCCGCATTTTCACTTTTCCGGTCACAACGCCGTAGCTTTCTTCCTCCCAGTTGGTTGTCCAGCCGGGCTCAAACAGGCTAAATGGAAGCGCGCTTGACCAGCGGCTCAGGCCTGACCACTGCCACCCGCCAAGAAATGCATCTTCAAAATGATTGATATCGTGTCCGTATTTCTGGCCTCGTCCAAAGGGCACTTGGTATACCCAGTCCAGCGTAATGATGTGCCGGGTATCAAAGTCTGCAGGCGCGCGATTCAAGCCTGGATTCCAGGTATTGAGCACCCAGCTGAAAAGACCGCCGGGCGTGGAGTTGTTAGAGCTATCGATCTGGCTGCGTTCAGCGTCAGAGCCCAGATCGATAGCTTTCGATAGGGTGTAGGCAAAATCGAACGTCAATCCGTGACTGCTCGGATGCCGTATGATGAGCTGCCCGGCGTTGTAATAGCTCGATCCAATCGATGCCCATGAATACAGTGATGAAAATTGGCCTTGCCAGAATTTCGGTGCTTGTCCAGCGGGGCATGGATAGGCAGGTTCAATCGGCGTGCAACTGTAGAAATCGATATCTGCCAGCGCCGATGTAGCTCCAAGGTTCGAACGATACGGCGCCCATTCATTGGAATAAATGGCCTGAGTCGCGCTCTCACCCATATAGTCATAGTTCGCCATATACGGGAAGACATCTTCAAAATACTGAATTGTTGGAACGGAAGCGCTCGCGTCTCCGCCATGTATGTCAACCAGCTGCGAAAGCTGCGATCCAGCGTGGAAGTAGTCTCCAGCTCCCAATGGATCGACGTAATCTACAGGCTCAGCAAGATCAAGCTGTTGCAGCAAACGGCGTCCAAGGCGACCTACATATGCAACCTCGACTGTAAATCCGCCTGGCGTCTCACGCTGAACCGAGAGATTGAAAGTCTCTGAATAGGGAGTTTTCAAGTGACTATCAATACCGTTCGTAATCTGGAAGCCGCCATCCGGTCCCGAGGGAGGAGTGTAAGGAAATGCTGTCGTTGTCGGAGCAGGTGTTCCCCCGCCGATCGAAGGGATATTGTGCTCGCCGGTAAAACGAGGGGCCGTGTTGTATTTCTGTACGCCCGCAGGGTTAGTGAGGCTGGTGGAAAGACCAAAAGAGCCCAGCTGATCGAAAGAGTCTACGATTCCCTGGCCATAATGGTCATAAAAGAGGCCAAATCCTGCACGAATCGACGTTTTAGCATCCGGCGAATAAGCGATGGCAATGCGTGGCGCAAAATCGACCTTCGATTTCGGCCAGTAAGCGGGCTTGCCGTAGAACTTTCCATTGGGAGCAAAGGATAGCTCAGGTTCATACACCGCACCCTGCGATGCCGCAATCTGACGCTGCATAAACCACTGATGCGTATCGATTGTAGGGGCAACCTGCTGTCCTGAGGTTTCGTACGGCGTTTGCAGAATCGTATGCCGAATTCCATAGGTTAGCGTGAGATTCGGCTTAATCTTCCACGAGTCCTGCAGGTAATATTCAAACTCATTTGCTTTGAAATGCCGATTAATAAATGCGCCATCATTCAAAAGCGTACCGCTGGTTGCGTTTGAAACGGCATAGTTATAGACACTGGTGACGGATGGGATGGTGCCAATCAGGTTGGCATAGGCAATCTGATAAGAATTTGCGAAACCATCGTCAACTTCTGTTGCGCCAATAGAAGTTGGATCGGGAGGATTCCCGCCCAGCCAGTAAGGATTGCTACTCGCATTGTTATAAGAATTGCTGTCGGTGCCGCGATTGTTGTGAATCAATCGCCAGTTGACCCCCAGACCGATGGTGTGCGTTTTTTTCGTGAGTGTCAGATTATCGACAATGTTATGTACCGGCACATTCACTATGGTTGTGCGGGTATGCGCCGTAATCGTGTCCATGAATCGGAAGCTGACATAATCACCCTGGCCCACTCCTCGGGTGCTGTATCCCTGGCGTATATATCCATAACGAATGTCATTAACCAGATTCGGTGAGATCGACCAGGTATCGCCGGCAGCCAATCCCTTTGTATTGTCTTCCAGCAAAATCGAAGGAGCCTGTCCGGGGAACTGCTCTGCAAATGCCTGCGTGTCTTTTTGCAAATTGCCGCGTACGAGGATGCGATGCGAAGCGGACGGGTTAAAGTCGATTCGCCCAATCGACGTATTCAGAGTGGAGGGTGTGGGTGATGAAAACGAATAGGAGCCAGTATTGTAACCATCACCTTCAGCGAAGCCGTTATTCACAGGGAACTGATTAAAATATGCCAAAGCATTCGGATCTGGTCCCGGTCCCCATGGGCAGGTAGTGCTGCAGCCTCCATCCAGTTGCGCGACTTGAGCGGAAGAAAGCGTGACTGCTTTTCCTGACGTATCGACGTATGTCAAAATTCCTGACCGATAGGCAGCTGTCGGCACTTCACGCGTTACCTGCGTATTTTCCGCTTTGCGCTCTCCTTCATAATTGCCGAAGAAGAAGAGCTTGTCTTTCCAGATGGGGCCGCCCACTGCCCCGCCAAACGTATTGCGAATTACTTTTCCAGGAATATTGGGCAAGCCGCTTGATAATTCGGCCTGTTTATTAAACCAGTCATTCGCTACGGTAAATGTAGGGCGGTGATATTCATATGCCGAGCCGTGAAATTTGTTTGTTCCCGATTTTGTAACCAGGCTGACCTGTGCGCCTGAAGAGCGCCCGGCATCAGCATTGGCACTGCCCGTGGTAACGCGGAACTCCTCTACCGAATCCTGCGTTTCCCGCAGAACGCCGGTAAAGGCGTATCCACCTACCTGATCATTGTCATCGAGACCATCGATTGTGACATTGCCCTGGTCCGAGCGAGCTCCGTTCACCGAGCCTGTACGGCTATCCCCGCTCTTGGTCAAATCTTGTCCCAGATAAAGCACACCAGGCTGGAGTGAGAGCAGGTCGGGAACATTACGCGCTTCGCTGGGCAGTGCCTGAATCATTGTATTGTTGACTGAATCGCCCATCGAAGCATCTGTTACGTTCAACGTCTGCGCTTCCGCGCTCACGTTGACGACTTCCGCGCTGGCTTGCACTGACATGATGAAGGGAATCGTCGCAGGCTGATTTACGAGCAGCTCTGCCACTTTTGTCTGGTCGGCGAAGCCGGACACGGAGACTTTAATGGTGTATTTGGCAGGGGCAATCTGATTGAATTGATATTCGCCGCTGCTTCCTGAGGTTGTCTCGAGTACCTTGCCGGTGGCGCTGTCCGTCAGCGTGATGGTTGCACCGGGAACTACCGCGCCGCTGGGGTCGGTGATGGTTCCGCGCAAAGACGTATTTGCTGTCTGGGCATGAAGCAGGGTTGGAATCAACAAGAAGAGCAGGGCGATGCAACAGGCATATCGCTTGATCACGGGTTCCTCCAAAAAATACAGCAGGGGCCGCTCAATGCAGGCGGTCCATTTTCTTAGTGCATCCAGTACGGCCTTAAGGAGAATCTATTGGCCGGGAACAATTAAGGATTGTTTATTTTCCCTCTCAATCCTGCTGAATACAATGCTTTTCTACGCACATTGCCTTCATGACATGGAATAGAGAGATTAAGGGACAAGCATTGTCTTAAATTAAACAATGGCATTTACATATTTGCTTTCATATTAAAAATACTTATGACCGCGATAAGTATTGGTTGTACTCCTCGGGGTCCATGGGATAGCGCCGGAAACTCCCGGGAAAGAAAGTTTCGCCGCCATCTCGCATGTTCTGCTAAGGTCAATTCTTCCGGCATGATGCCGAATTAAGGAAAAACGAATGAACCATCGCATTCTTCGCCATTGTGTAGTTTTTGCTTTATGCCTTCCTTTCCCGCTCCTGGCGGCTGCACATCAGGCTTTACCCTCCACGGCATCTGATCTCGAGAAGTATGTCGGCCAATATCGTTTGAATGACGAGCCGGATATCACGCTCTCTTTCTTTCAGGACGGCAATGGGCTTGCGCTCGAATCGGCTCGCATCCCTCATACGCCTCTGCATGTTTCGGCGCCGGGCTCGTTTGCCGCGCAGAACAGCAATGTCCGCTACGTTTTTGTCACCGATGCCGCCGGTAAAGTCACAGGCATGAAGCGCATCGTGGGCAAGGATGAAGCCGACGCTACGCGCATCAGCGACCAACCGCAGCACAATCATTTTCGTCCGTATGATCGCAGAGAAGTGATGATCCCGATGCGTGACGGCGTGAAGCTGCATGCGGTGATCCTGCGCCCCACGGATACGAATGAGCCGCTGCCGATCCTGATGCAGCGCACTCCTTATGGCGTCAATGATTCCAACTCCGATACGATCAACGCGCATTACACAGAGTTGGCGCAGAGCGGCTACATCTTTGCGATGGAAGACATTCGCGGCCGCTACGGATCCGAGGGCCAGTTCTTTATGAACCGGCCCATTGTCGCGCATCACGATCCAAATTCCTCCGATCCGAATAACATCGACGAAACTACCGATGCCTACGACACAGTGGGCTGGCTCGTGAAGAATGTGCCGAACAACAATGGCCGCGTTGGAGTTGTCGGCATATCGTATCCGGGTTTTCTGGCAATTGAGTCGGGCATCGATCCGAACCCGGCAGTGAAGGCCATATCACCGCAGGCGCCGATGACGAACCTCTGGTTGGGTGACGACTTCTTCCACAACGGCGCATGGAGGCAGAGCTACGGCTATGACTATGCCATTGGCCTCGAAACCAGCAAGGAAAACGCCTTCAGCAAACTCGACGAAGACGCATACAATTTTTTCCTCGAAGCGGGATCATTAACCGGTGACATCAAGAAAGCAGGCGTGGGGGTGTTGCCCACATGGAAGGGCTTCATCGATCATCCCAGCTACGACCAGTATTGGCAGGTTCGCGCGGTGGAGACGCACCTCACGAAAGTCACTGTGCCAACACTGGAAGTAGGAGGCTGGTGGGACCAGGAAGATATGTGGGGTCCGCAGGCTGAATATGCGGCACTGAAACCGCATGACAAAAACAGCGAAGTTTACATTGTTCTCGGCCCGTGGAACCACGGCCAATGGGCGCGCACGACGCGCTATCTGGGCAATGTGGGGTTTGGCGCTGCCACCGGAGATCAGTTTCGCGCGCAGATAGAAGCGCCATTTTTCGCCCACTATCTGAAAGATGAAGGAAACTTCGACCTGAAAGATGCAGCCAGCTTCCAGACCGGCACCAACCGCTGGATGCGTTACGATGCATGGCCGCCCAAAGAAGGCATTACCGAGCGCAATCTTTATCTGGATAGCGATGGCTCGCTCAGTTTCAAAAAGCCTTCCGGTAAGGATGCTTCCAGCTTTACGACATATGTTTCTGATCCTGCGAATCCTGTTCCTTATCGCAAGCGCCCGATTGAGGCGACATATGCGCCTGGATCGCACTGGTATACATGGCTGGTTGAAGATCAGAAGTTTCTCGGCAATCGTAAAGATATCGCCACCTGGACAACTCCAGTCCTCGATCAGCCCGTAACGATCACCGGCGATATTGTTGCTGACCTCTTCGCTTCGACCTCCGGCACCGATTCCGACTGGGTAGTAAAGCTCATCGACGTTTACCCCGATGACCCATCCCTCGGAAAAATGTCTGGAGCAGAGCTAATGATCGTAGATGAAATCTTTCGTGGCCGGTATCGCAAAAGTTATGAGCATCCGGAGGCGATTCCGGCAAATCAGCCCGAAGAATACAAATTTAGCCTGCATGGAGCCGATCATGCCTTCCTCAAAGGCCATCGCATCATGGTGCAGGTGCAGAGCACATGGTTTCCACTTTATGACCGAAATCCCCAAACCTATGTGTCGAATATCATGACTGCCACTCCGTCTGACTACAAAGCCGCCACACAGCATATCTATGGATCAGCCGAGCATCCTTCGCACCTGATTCTTCCTGTGGCCACAGGCAATTAACTTCTGGACGCGGGCGCCGCTTAACTGCGCCCGTGTCCAGAAGTCAGTGATGCGATCCAGCCAAATAGTTATTTTTATTTCGCAGGTTCGTCGACGGTCACGTATTGATCGCCCTTCACATTCTGTAGTGTCTGCACAATGCCGCTGGGCCAGCGAATCTCCACGCTTTTGGCCGCGGTGTCTTTGCCTAATCCAAAATGTGCCCGGGGATCACTCGACGAGAGATAACCGACAACCGTTGTCACCGTCTGCCATTGCGATGGCCCGGCTGAGGTCGTGACTTTGATGACCGCGCCAATGCCGTCGCGATTGCTCTTGTGTCCGATAAGTCTGATGCCCAGCCAGTGATTGCTCGTCTGCGTCTTGTTGAGCAGGATATGCGCAGGGCCGCCATTCTCTGTAACCACTGCATCGAGCAGGCCGTCGTTATTGATATCCCCGATGGCCATGCCGCGCCCGACCCATCGCTTCGTAAATACATCACCGGAAGCTGCTGAGACATCGACAAACTTTTTACCGTCCACATTGCGCGCCAGCAGAATCGGCTCGCGATAGTGCAGTTGCGGGAAGGTCTTTTCAATCGTGTCGAGATCGTGTCCCTGCGCAATCAGAAGGTCTTTCCAGCCGTCGTTATCGTAATCAAGAAAGCGAATCCCCCATCCGGAATGCAGCAGCGTGATTCCGGCTACGCCCGACGTATAGCTGGAATAAGTAAATGATCCATCACCGCCGTTCTGGTAAAGCGCATATTTTTGATTTGCGAGATTGGTGACAACAATATCCGGCAGGCCATCATTGTTGTAGTCCGAGAAGTCCACACCCATGCCTGCATAGGTGCGTCCTTCGCCATCGACAGCAACTTCCGTATCGAGCCCAACTTCCTCAAACGTTCCATCGCCCTTGTTATGGAAGAGAAACTCCACCATCGAATCATTCGCGATAAAAATATCGGGATGGCCATCATGGTCGTAATCGGCAATAGCAATACCGAGAGCCTTTGCAGGCTTGTCCAGACCAAGCTTGTGCGCTTCTTCCGTGAACGTCCCGTCTCCGTTGTTGTGGTAGACCAGCATCGAGATGGGCTGGAACACGTCCGGATGGCAATAGCCGCGATATCCCTCGCGATGCTCCCCGCACCACAAATCATCCCAGTCCCACTGGATATAGCGCGGCACAACCAGATCGAGAAGGCCGTCGCCATCAAGGTCGACCCATGCTGCGCTGGTTGACCAGCCGCCGGCTGCGACTCCGGCCTTTGCCGTCACATCGGTAAAGGTGCCGTCGTGATTATTGTGATAGAGCTTGTTGCCGCCATAGGCTGTGACATACAAGTCTTCATAGCCGTCGTTGTCATAGTCGCCGACTGCGGCTCCCATGCCATAGCCAACGCCTTGTAGTCCGGCTTTTTCGGTTACGTCTTCAAAGGTGCCGTCAGTTTTCTGGTGGTAGAGCCTGTTCCAGTATTGTGGTCCGGTCTTCTGCGGTATCGTGCCCTTTGGTGTGGGATCACCAAACGGTGCTCCATTGACGAGGAACAAGTCGAGCTTCCCATCGTTGTCGTAATCAAACAGCGCGGCTCCGGAGCCCATCGTCTCGATTAGATATTTTTTTGACGTATGCGGAGCCTGGTGCAGAAAATGCACGCCGACCGCATCGGTAACCTCGACAAAATTACCAGGGACAGCGGCAGGATTCGCAGCGGGAGCCTGCGCGTTGCACAGCCCCGGCAGCAATAACAAAAGACAAGGCAGGATACGGCGGCAACCCATCATTTTGCTTTCTTTTCGCAGGCGGTGCACAACTCGCCTACTATTCCTTTGCCTTGCTCAATGGTGTAAATGCGATCCACATTCGGCAGTGTTACTTTCTCCACCGGGCCGCCGGGCCAGTGGATTTCCACCTGATCGACCTTCGTAACATCGCCAAGCCCGAAATGCACGCGCTGATCATTGGAAGAGATATAGCTTCCGCCGCTCAGTACATCATCGCGCCGCTTCACGCCGCCTGCAGTCAGGTAGACCGTCGCGCCGACAGCATCTCGCGGCCCTTTCGTGCCGCCAATCAATTTCATCTCAACCCAGTGATGATTGTCGGGATTCACATTCCGCAGCAGCACCGGATGATCATCCATCACGTTGATGACAACATCGATCTTGCCGTCATTAAACAAATCGCCGAAAGCCGCGCCACGACCGGCGATAACATCGGCAAGCCCGGTTCCTTTTACCGGTGGAATGTACTCGAACTTCTGTCCCTTCTGGTTATGAAAGAGCAATGGCCGCTGCGCGAAGCTGGTGCCCCAGTCGTACTTATCCACCTGCGGATAAACATGCCCATTCACCATGAAGATGTCCCGCCATCCGTCATTGTCGTAGTCGGGAAAACCGACACCCCAGCCGAGGAACGGTATGCCCTCCTGGGCAATGCCTGCATGGTAGCTCACATCGGTAAAGTTGGCGTCGCCATCATTGTGAAACAGCACTTTGTAGTCGTCAGAGAAATCGGTGGCCACAATGTCGAGCCATCCATTGTTCTGATAATCGCCGACAGCAAGACCCATGCCCGCGATTTCTCGCCCATCCTGATTGAGCGCGAAGCCGGAAGCATAACTGTCGTCTTCAAACGTGCCGTTTCCCTTGTTGATATAGAGATAATTCGGCGTCGAATCATCGGCGACAATCAGGTCCACTTTACCGTCGTTGTTGAGGTCCACAAAGATCGAGGTAAATCCGTAATACGCGTTTGGATCGGTGACACCGGCCTTTTCACTCACATCGGTAAAGGTGCCGTCCCCGTTGTTGTGGAACAGATGGTCGTGTTCGCCCTGCAACCCGCGCGGACCGCACATCGTATCGACGCCGCGGAAGTGACATCCGGCAAAGGCCACAGCCTTGGTGCCGGGCACCGGGGGATTGTTGATGTCGTAATGAATATAGCCGGGGACAAAAAGATCGAGGCGTCCGTCGCCATCGTAATCGCCAAAACTTGCCCCCGTAGACCAGTTGCCCAGCGTTACGCCGGCTTTTTCTGCAACGTCGGTAAAGGTGCCGTCGTGGTTGTTGCGATACAGGCGATTTTTCCCAAAATTGCCGACGAAAATATCCGGCCAGCCGTCGTTGTCATAATCGCCAATGGCTACGCCAAATCCCCAGCGGTCGTTGGTTACGCCCGCTTTTTCTGCGATGTTGGTAAAAGTGCCGTCGTGATTGTTGCGAAAGAGCGCGGCATGCGGAGCAGGCGCCTTGCCTTGCTCCGCTTCATACGTGGAGCCGTTCACCATATAGATGTCGAGCCAGCCGTCGTTGTTGTAGTCGATCAGCCCTACGCCCGAGCCGTTCGTCTCAATAATGAACTGCTTATTGGGCACGCCCATCTGGTGCTTCCATGTCGTGAGTCCTGC
>DASZUU010000005.1:0-37648 GCA_035547425.1 Alloacidobacterium sp.
GCACAGCATTTTTGGTAAGGGGATCGTTAAATGTGGATGCGGGGTTCGGCGTGATGACGGGATTGCCGCTCGATGGCCGCGTGAATGGGCCAATCGTCCACGCTGGCTGCTGCGCAACGGCCGTGACAGCGGCGCAGACAATTACCGTCACAATCGCAAGTCTCACTCGCAGCATCATCTCTCACTTCATCGGATTATGTTCGCGCAATTCAGCTACGATTTCAGCCGCGGCCTTGCGGGCTTCGTCGCTTCGATCGGGCGGAAAGCTGATGGCGCCCACACGAGCATGCCCGCCGCCGCCATAACGCTCACAGATTGTGGCAAGATTCACCATCTCTTCCGGCTTCGCCTTGGTCCAGGGATTTGAGCCAACGGCAACCTTGGTGCGGAAGCTCGATTTCGACAGGCCAATGGAATAGGTAGCTTCCGGATGCAGATAGTATGGAATGAATTTGTTGTAACCCTCGAGCTGATGATCCGTGATGTCGAAATAAATCGTGCCGTCGCGCTCTTCGGAGCGCTCTCCGATCAGTTTCAGCGCTTCCTGATGGCGTTCGAGCAAGGGAGGCAGTAATTCGGCAACAAAGGGCTGTTCCAGCACTTCGGCAAGCGGCATTTCGGTCAGCAGCGGAATGAGGCGCGGAATAAATGCCGGGTCCTGCGTAGACTCGATAATGAGAGTCAGCTTCATGGCAGGCGCTGCCATCTCCACAGCAGCTTCAGGGCTTTCATAGAGCGCGCCATCCACAATGTCGGCCCACTTGACCAACTCAGCTACCGGCGCCGCGTTAAAACCAAAGCGCGTTTCCGCAATGTGCGCCAGAAAGCTGGTGCACGAGGTGTAATCCGGATCATAAAAACGGCGGGAAGCATATTTGCCGTCTTCCATGCCGCGTAAATAATCTTCGTGATCCTGCGGAGTCAGGAATGCGCTCAGATGATGGTCGAACCACCAGGTGATTTTTGGGGACGCAGAGTATTTAAAGTCTACGATGGCGTTTTCGTCGCCGATAAAGTCAGCTTCATTAAAAAGAGCGCCGGCGCGATGCACGAGGCCGTGATAGGAATATTCGGCGTCAGGGACAACGCATTCGCGGTGAAATCGCGTAAAAAGCGAGGCCGAGCACGCCCCGTCAAAACATTTGTCGTGATAAAAAACACGTACCTTCAAAATGGTAACCACTCCCGTGAGTTGAGAATCTTCGTTCTTTTACCGAACTTCGGCTTAGTCTTTTCACTTGTTCAGGAAAACCTGCTAAAAGCAGGAATCTCTTAGGATTGCCGGGACTGCTTCCGGTGTCAAGCAGCCAACCATTTGATTATGCATGGAACAAGTACCGAAAATGTCGGTTCCGGCACCTTTTGCGCAAAAAACAAATGCCTATTCGTAAATTCTTTCGCTTATTATCAGTGGATTGCGAGGGGATATAGAAATGGATAATTTTCCGGAAACTACGCCTTCGGAAGAAACCCGCGGCATCCGCCGGGTCTTTGTTGGTAAAGACGGGATTCGCGCAGGCTGGAGCATCCTGATCTTCCTCCTGATTTTTGCTGCGCTGGAAACGCTCTTTATGCTGGTTGCCGGGCATTATTTGCGGCAACACATGAAGCCCAAGGCCGCCGTAGGTCCGGGCATCGCGCTGTTGCAGGAATTCTGCCAGTTTGTCCTGTTGCTGGTCGCAACCGGAATCATGGCGGCAATCGAAAAAAAGCGGGTAGACGCCTATGGATATGCCGGCTCGGCAAAATTAGCTCGATTTCTCTTTGGGCTGATCTGGGGCTTCGTCGCCATCTCCATATTGGTCGGCGTTCTATGGAAAACGCATTTATTGGCGTTTGACGGCTCCCCGCTGCATGGCCTGATCGCCTTGAAATATGCGGCGGGATGGGCGCTGGTTTTTATCTGTGTTGGATTTTTTGAGGAATCGCTGCTGCGCGGCTACCTCCAATTCACGCTGGCGCGCGGCATAGGTTTCTGGTGGGCCGCATTGCTTCTTTCCGTACTCTTCGGCCTGGCGCACAAGGGAAACGCAGGAGAATCTCCCGTGGGATTATTCTCCGCCGGGGCAGTCGGACTGGTTTTCTGCCTGAGCCTCTGGTACACCGGTTCGCTATGGTGGGCGGTCGGATTTCACGCCGCATGGGACTGGGGACAGACCTACTTCTACGGCACGCCTGACAGCGGCATGATAGCCAAAGGCCATCTGCTGAGCGAACATCCCACCGGCGCCCTGCTGTGGACCGGAGGCGCAACCGGGCCTGAGGGCAGCCTGCTGATTATTCCGCTGCTGGCGCTCATGGCGTTGCTGATGTGGCTCTGGTGGGGACGGCGCGCGATCTCTCCTTTTCGGAAGCCGGAAGCAACCGCTGCCGAAGTCCGATAAGGAGCTGTTACGGGGCAATAAGGCGTATGAAAGATGACAAATTGAATCTACGAAAATTTTCGTTGACAACTACGAATGTCTTCGTATAGATTTCGGCCCATGAAGTCAAGACATGAATCTCTGCCAAAACCAACGGAAGGCGAGCTGGAATTATTGCGCGTTTTGTGGGAGAAGGGTCAGGCCACAGTTCGCGAGCTGCACGATGAGGTAAACCGGCAGCGCGCAGTCGGCTATACCTCGGTTCTGAAGATTCTGCAGATCATGACCGAGAAAGGGCTGGTGCTCCGTGAAGAATCGGGGAAAGCCCACATTTATACCGCCGCGGCCAGCCAAGAAGAGACGCAGCGCCAGCTACTGCGCGATTTGAGCACGCGTTTATTTTCCGGCTCAGCGGCACAGCTGGCCATGCACGCCCTTGCCATGGAGCCGGCGAGCGCAGAAGAACTGGATGAAATTCGTACTCTGATCGAGCGAAAGAGGCAAATGCGATGACACATCACTGGGAAGCCTTAGGCTGGACATTGGTTCACTTCTGCTGGCAAGCCACAGCCATTGCCGTGGTTTACAAGCTGGCAGACATGGCGATGATGCGAACCCGCACCCAGGCGCGCTATGTACTGGCGCTCACTGCGCTGCTGAGCATGTTTGCTCTCTCTGTCGGCACGCTGGTATATGAAGAGAATATCGCACGACAAGCAGCCGCGCTGTCTGCAGGCAATGCTCCACATATAGTTGCAACTCCTACTCTGCAAATTATCCCTCGGCCTGAGGCGGTGATCGATATGCCTTCCATGCCAAGGCACGCAGTAAAACTATTGGCCAGCGATGTTTTGCCATACCTGGATTTTTTCTGGCTGGCGGGCGTAGTTTGCCTCTCGCTGCGCACGCTTGGCGGATGGTGGCTGATTCGGCGCTTACGTCATAGCGCGTTGAAGAAAGCTCCGCATACGCTGCGCATCGGGCTGGACCGCATCCGCCTGCAGATGGGGATTCCACGATTTGTCGATCTGCGGCTTTCCCATCGTGTCGCAGGTCCTCTGACAGTCGGAGTTATCCGCCCGCTGATTCTGTTGCCGGTCACCGCGCTCACCAGCCTCAGCCCTGAACAGCTGGAAGTAATACTGGCGCATGAACTGGCGCATATTCGACGCGCGGATTACTTCTGGAATCTTTTGCAGACGATGATCGAAACGCTCTTCTTCTTTCACCCGGCGGTATGGTGGATCAGCCATCGCCTGCGCGAACAGCGGGAGCTTTGCTGCGACGATATCGCCGTGGCCACCTGCCAGGACCCGGCGGTTTATGCCTCAGCGCTGCTCCGCCTTGAGGAAGAACGCCGCCTCCATCTGCATCTGGCAATGGCGCTCGACGGCAACGAGTCGCGAGTCAGCCTGCGGGCACGCATTCTCCGCATCCTGGGCGATCCGGAAGAGCAGCCTCGCAACTTCAAGCCCTTGTCCCTGGCAGGGATGGCGGCGATGCTCCTGCTATTCATTTGCCCGTTGCCGCAGGTCTTCGCCAGCTTTAAAGCTGTACCGAAAAAGGTATCGGCTTCCATCACCCAGGTAGCGCGTCGCACGGTTCATTCCCGTCCAGCGATAAAAGTTGCCGCGGTTCATCCCGCCGTGGCAGCGCCGGAGGCAAGGCCAACGCCTCTCATTGCGCAGGCTGCAAAGCCGGAGCCAGCGCCACAGGGGAAATCGGATTACATCGACGACATGCGGGCAGCAGGCTATGACGTTGATCTGGATAAGTACGTAGCCATGAAAATCCAGGACATTACTCCGGAATACGCAGCCGATATGGCAAAGCTCGCAGGCAGAAAGCCGACAGCAGATGAGCTGATCGCCATGAAGGTGCAGGACATTACACCCGATTACGTTGCAAAGATGCGTGCCGATGGGTATGACACTTCCATCGATAAATACATTGCGATGAAAGTACAGAATGTAACCCCGGAATACGCCGATCAGATGGCAAAGGCAGGCTTCGGCAAGCCAAATGTCGATGACCTGATTGCCATGAAAGTGCAGGGCGTGAATCCGGATTATGTTGCCAAGCTGCGAGCCGACGGCATTGAAGTCAATAACTTTCACGATGTCATCTCGTATCGCATCTTCAACGTGTCGCCCGAATTTATTGCGGGAATGAAGGATGCTGGATTCAGCTCCATCCCTTCCAAACAATTGCTTGCATTAAGGGTGCAGGGAGTCGGTCCGGAATATGCGCGGGCGACAAAAGCGCAGTTCCCCGAAGCGACGGTAGATGATCTGGTTCAGATGAAGATCTTCAACATCGACTCCGATTTCATCGCATCAGCAAAGCGCCATGGCTTTACTCCGCTTACGGTGCAGAAGCTGGTGAAGCTGCGTATCTCCGGAATTCTGGACGACAACGACTCGAAAGCGAGTAACTAATGCGAATCTCTACAGTTTTTCTCTGCGCCCTTCTTCTGTCCGGCTGTGCTTACGCGCGCGCAGACGATACTTTGCAGACTCTGCATGGGAAATGCAGCATCGCCCCCGCCACAGAGCCTGATCACGTCCAGTTCAAGCTGGAAAGCGACACCTGCGAAGAGAATCAGCATCATTGCAATATGGATGATAGTGAGATGTCGCTCGGTGACTTCTCCGGCTTTTCGCTCACCGATCTGAAACGCGATGGCGCTCACATAGATGCCGTGGTTGCTGCTGAGGCCGGCAAGCTGACATGCGCCGGCACCGTACACGATTTAGCGTTGCGCGGAGATTACACGTTCGTTCCCGATCCCGCATTCGTTGCGCGCATGCGCCAGATGGGTTTCAGCAACCTCGATTCAAACAAGCTTCAGGCATATACGCTTTTCCACATCGAGACTTCATGGGTTCAATCGTTGCAGAGCGCCGGGGTCAAAGGTCTTGACTCGGACAAGCTGCTGGCAATGCGCATCTTTAAAATCGATGCCGCTTTTGTGAAGAATATGGATGCCCTCGGCTATCCCGATCTTTCCGCAGGCAAGCTGATTGCTTTCAAAATCCACGGCGTCAATGCGGAGGAAGTGAAACAGCTCCGAGCGATGGGCTATCAGCCTACCGCTGACGAGCTGATTCAGATGCGCATCTTCAAGGTGACTCCCGACTTTATCCATCGCATGCAGGACCGCGGCATGAATAACCTGACCATTGCGAAACTGGTACAGATCCGCATCTTCAAGCTGGCCGAATAATTTTTCAGCCATTCCGTAATTTGGTATTGCCCCCGTCACCGATGAGACAATGTCCTCGACATGACTCTCGGAAGAAGCGTGCAATTGGAAGAGGAAAAACGACGGCATCCGGTGCTGCGCCTCTTTCTTGGCCTTGCAGTTCTGGTAATGGTTGCCCTGGTTGCAGTTGTATTTGGCGGAGCATGGTGGTTGAAGCATGCCATGCGCGACTCCCTGCCCCAACTCGACGGACAGGCGCGCATCTCCGGTTTATCCGCTGCGGTTTTAGTGCGTCGCGACCAGCATGGCGTTCCCCACATTGAAGCAGCAACCCTCGACGATCTTTTTGAGGCACAGGGCTATGTGACAGCCCAGGACCGCCTGTGGCAGATGGACATGGCTCGCCGTCTGGCTGCGGGTGAGCTTGCTGAAGTTCTAGGCAAATCCATGGTCGACCATGACCGCATGCAGCGCGTGCTGCAAATGCGCGCCACGGCTGAACGCATGGCCGCCAGTTTGTCCGACCGCGACCGTCGCTATTTTGAGGATTATGCGCGCGGCGTGAACGCTTATATCGATAGCCATCGCGATCATCTTCCCGCTGAATTCCGGTTACTGATGTACGAGCCGAAGCCGTGGCAACCGGTAGATTCGATCCTGATCGGCTTAAATATGGTGCAGATTCTGGATGAGCATTGGCCGGACAAACTGGACCGCGAAAAGGTGCAGGAGCGGATTGGCCCGACACTGGCTGCCGATTTGTATCCGACCGGTTCCTGGCGCGATCATCCGCCCACAGTTGCGCTTCCTGATTTGACAGCGCCGCAGCCGGTGATTCCGGATGTGCCGCTGGATGAATCGCAGACTTCGCTGCATGACCTCTTGCATCTGCGCGAGCTGATTCAGGGCACGCAGGATGTATGCCGCGAGTGCATCCCCGGCTCGAATGAATGGGTGATTGCGGGCTTGCACACTGCTTCCGGAAAGCCTCTGCTCTCGAATGACATGCACCTGGGACACAACATCCCAAACACCTGGTATGAGATCGATCTTAAATCCGGAAGCTTTCATGCGGCAGGTGTTTCGGTTGCGGGATTGCCGTTTGTGACAGCCGGACGTAATGACCATATTGCATGGGGCTATACAGCACTCTACGGCGATACGCAGGATATTTACGTGCAGCAGGTCAACGCGCAGAACGAATATCGTCGCGCCGATGGCTGGCATCCGTTCGAACATGCAAAGGAAACGATTCACGTGCGCGGTGGCAGCGATGTTGTCGTAGACGTGGAGCGAACCGATCACGGCGTGGTGCTCAACCCTGTGCTGCCCCATGAAAAGCGCACGCTGCTGTTGCGATGGGCTGCTTATGATCCTGCTTCCCGCGGCATCCCACTTTTCGATCTGGATAGCGCCACAGACTGGCAGTCCTTCCGGCAATCGCTGAGCACATGGTGGGCGCCCACGCTCAACGTTGTTTACGCAGACGATCAGGGACATATCGGCTATCAGTCAGTGGGGTTCATTCCTAACCGTCCAACGGGCATTGCAGGCACGCCTATCAACGACACGCAGCACGACTGGCAAGGCTTTATTCCCTTCGACCAGATGCCGAGCACATTCGATCCGGCAAATGGAATTCTGGCTACTGCGAACTCACGCGTTACGCCCGATAATTATCCATTCCAGCTCACGCTGGAGTGGGCCAGCCCATATCGGAATGAGCGCATCTGGAAATGGCTTTCCAGCCGCGAGAAGCTTACGCCGGCAGACATGCTGACACTGCAAACGGACATTTATTCCGATTTAGACCAGGAGTTTGCGCAGCGTTTCGCCTACGCCATTGACCACGCAAAAAAAACAACGCCGCAACTGCGACAGGCGGCCGATCTTCTACGTTCATGGGACGGCACAGTTGAGATCAACTCGGCTCCAGCAGCAATTGTGGATGCGGCAAAGCATGCCTTCTGGCCGATGCTGCTGAAACCCAAGCTAGGCGATGAATGGCGGCTTTACCAATGGGCATCAAGCGCCTTCGCGCAGGAAGAAATCATTGCTCACGCTCCGCCGCAATGGCTGCCAAAAGAATATGCTACATGGGACGATTTTCTTGCGGCATGCGTAGAGCGCGGACTCAGCGAAGACCATGCGCCATCGGACCTGCGCAAGTGGCGCTACGGATACGGGCATCCGGTGGAGATAGAACATCCGCTGTATCGCCTGCTTCCCTGGTTCAAAAAATGGACCGGCACCGGCGTACAGCCGCAATCCGGCGATACGACCACGGTAAAGCAAGTCAACCACACTTTCGGGCCGTCGCAGCGCTTCACCATGGATTGGAGCAGTGTGGATGGCGCGACGGAAAATATTGTGATGGGACAATCGGGCAATCCGCTCAGCGCATACTACCGTGACCAATGGCAATACTGGTACAACGGTAAAACTTTTGCGCTGCCCTTTACAGATGCGGCGATTGAGGCGGTCACTACGCATACATTACGGCTGCTACCGTGAGGGTTTCGTTTCGATTTTCGCAAGGACTGTCAAGTAATGCCACGCGCCATCATCGTCGCCGCTCATTGATTCTGGCTTGCGCGATGATCGCTGTGCTGCCACTGGCATGGCGCGGCACTTCCTGCGGGCATGACTTCGATTTCCACCTGCAGTCATGGCTCGAGGTGGCTCACCATTGGCGTGAGGGGGTTCTGTATCCGCATTGGGATGCGTCAGCCAACTATGGAGCCGGAGAACCACGTTTTGTTTTTTACCCGCCGACAACGTGGCTGCTGGGGGCTCTGCTGGGCGCGCTCCTGCCCTGGACCTGGACGCCGGTTGCCTTTACGCTGCTTGCGCTTATGGGCTGCGGGCTCAGCTTCTTCGCTATGGCCAGGGAGTGGATGCCTGAAGATGCAGCTGCAGTCGCGGCCTGCGTCTATCTGCTCAATCCGTACTTGATGTTCGTAGCATGCGAGCGCACCGCATATGGGGAGCTTCTTGCAGCTACGCTCTTACCGTTGCTTGTGCTGTATGGTCTACGACAACAGCGTGGCCTGCTGCCATTGTCATGCGTAATCGCTGCGCTTTGGCTCACCAATGCACCCTCGGCAGTCATGGGATGCTACCTGCTTGCATTGCTTGTCTTTGTAGTGACAATGCGGCAGCGAAGCTATGCGCTCGCAGGACGCGCTGTTGGCGCTGTGACGCTTGGATTAGGACTGGCTGCCTTTTATATTCTTCCGGCTGCTTACGAAGAGCGCTGGGTGGAGATTGCACGCGCTATCGGGCCTGATATGCGCGTCGAAGACAGCTTCCTCTTTGGGCACACGGGCGAGGCTTTTCACGACCAGGTGCTGCACACCGCGTCATGGATTGCCGTGATCATGCTTGTTGCTGCCGTCCTTGCGATTCTTGCTTCGCTGAAAAATCAAAGGCCGAATGCGCTTCGTGCTCCACTGATCGCATCTTTGTGTGCAATCGCCATTCTGCTGCTGCCTTTCAGCGACATGGTCTGGAGACACGCCCCGGAGCTGAAGTTTCTCCAGTTTCCATGGCGCTGGCTGCTGGTGCTCGGCTTAGTCATGGCGTCGCTGATCGGGCTGGCGTTACGCGGCAGCTTCCTGCAGGCAGATACGCGCAAAACCATCCTGGTCCGCGCCATTACCATGCTGCTATTGGCGGGGGTGATGGCCTCCGTGTCCGGCTTTCGTTTCTGGCAGGCATGCGATGATGAAGACAACATAGCGGCACAACGCGCCACCCTGCGCAGCAACGGCTTTAAAGGCACGGACGAGTACACGCCCGCGCCTGCCGATAATGAAGACATTCAACAGCAGTTGCCAAAGGTACGCGTTCTTAACGCGCCGGACTCCGATCAGGCCGACAGTTCGGTGACACCAAATCCGCAGTGGCAATCAAACGGGGCCACCGCTATTTCCTCGCAAGTGAAGATTCTGCGCTGGAAGTCAGAAGAAAAAGCTGTCACCATCCAAACGCCATCTTCGGCCTATGCAGTTTTCCAGCTGATACACTACCCCGCATGGCGCATTGAAGTGAACGACAGGATCATTTCCACAACGCTCCATCGGGATGACGGATTGCTGGTAATTCCACTCGCGGCCGGGCGCTCCCTCATTTCCATTCGATATGCGGCGACCAGAGATGTAGAAGCAGGGCGCGGGCTCTCGTTCTTGTCACTTTGTGTCGCCTTTTGGTCGTATCTGCGAACGAAGAGACGGCGAAATCTTCAGTTATCATGAATACAGAATGCAAGCCGAAGTCAAAGATCTGCTGCTCGCCGGTCAGGAGCTGACCGATGCCGCTTTAGAACGCCTGCTCCCGCCTGCCACCCAGGTTCCTGTTTCCATTCATAAAGCCATGCGCCACAGTACTTTCGCCGGAGGAAAACGTCTTCGCCCGGTGCTGGCGATAGAATCTGCACGGATGATTCGCGGCGATGGCAGCTTGCCGGAAGGCATTGAAAATCTTGGCGCGGCGATCGAGATGCTGCATACCTATTCTTTGATCCACGATGATCTTCCCGCGCTCGACAATGATGACCTGCGTCGCGGCAAGCCTACCTGCCACGTAGTTTTCGGCGAGGCCATCGCTATTCTTGCCGGAGATGCGCTGCAGACCACAGCCTACGAAGTACTGGCGGGGCTTCGCTGCCCGGCGCCTGCAACCGTGGAGATTATCCGCCTGATTGCCCAGGCTACGGGAACAGTAGAAGGCATGATCGGCGGTCAGGTGCTCGATCTCGAAGGAGAAGGCACAAAACCGACCGCTGAATCCGTCGACGCGATTCATCGCGCAAAAACCGGCGCCCTGATTCGCGTGAGCGTCGTAACCGGCGGCATTTACGCCGGAGCAACGCAGGAAGATGTGCAGAGGCTTACCGAATTCGGCCGCAAAGCAGGACTGGCCTTCCAGATCGTCGACGATGTTCTCGATATGACGCAGGACTCCGTACAGTTAGGCAAGACTGCCGGCAAAGATGTGGCCAGCGATAAAGCAACGTGGCCAGCGGTCTTCGGTATCGAGGCTTCGCGCCAGCACGCGGACAAGCTTATAAAAGAAGCCTTTGAGCAGCTTGCTCCTTATGGCGACGCTGCAAATGGTTTGAAGTCCGTAGCGCAATACCTGGTTGAGCGGACGCACTGATGGAGAAAACGATGGCACTCACCGAAGAGAACGTTCTTACCGCGTTGCGCGACGTCTATGATCCGGAAATTCCTGTAAATATTGTTGATCTTGGACTGGTCTATCGCGTTGCTGTTACGCCGGACCCCGATGCTCCCGGCATGATTCCAAAGCATCGCGTGGAAGTTGACATGTCGATGACCTCGCCCGGATGCCCAGCACATGGAATGATAATGGATAACGTGCGAAATCGGCTTGCCTGCATGCAGGAAGTGGGAGAAACGCAGGTAAATCTTGTATGGGAACCCACCTGGGGGCCGGAGCGCATCAGCGAAGCGGCCCGCAAGCAGCTGGGCATAGGCTAGGTTTAGTTCAGCGAACTGCGAATCTTGTTTCCCTGCTTGGCTACTTCATTGACAAAATCTTCGATACGCACCAGGACATCCTGGCCTTTTTGCAGATAACCGGGCAGGCTTTCCCATAGCTCTCGCGCCGCTTCCGGATGTTCCAGCAGGCCTACTGCGGCTCCTGCCGCAGCGACTGCCAGCGCTGCTTTTCTACGCCCCGAAAGAAACAACAAAGCACCCGCTACAAGAGATCCGGCGGCAACCGTTCGCTGCCAGGAAAACTCCGGAAGATTCTCAGGGAGGCGCTCCTGAATTTCATGAGAAAGCTGGGTAAGGCCCATGAAGAACTCCTTTTCTGTGTGAGATGCAGATTAGCTTAATCAAGATCGAAATCGCGCAACGGCTTGCCTGTATCAGGCGTCTCTTTCGCCTTGCGCAGTGCCTCGGCAAATTTCTTTTCCAGAAGATCATTCTTGTTCTTCTCCGCATCCACGGCCTGGCGAAAGAGGCTTTCCTTGCGCTCTTCCTGCTCGCGCATTGCGCGGGCTGCGGTTTCGAAATCTTCAAAGGTGCGCTTGCGCGGGGCAGGCGTGTGCGCAATCACCGCGCGGGTTTGCGGGTCGATCTTGAGCACTGCACCGCAATCGGGGCAGGACACTTCAAACGGAGCTTGGGGTTTCGACGGCATAACCAACAGCAATTTTAGGCCACCGGAGACCCATTCGGCTACTCGCGAACCAAGTAAGCTCCGCGATATTTTTTCAGGCGCATCGTGGGGCGAAAGCGCACCGAAAGCCCGCTCTCCGGGCAATCCCATGAATCTACCAGACGGTAACCAAGCGCCTGCAGGCTTGAAATCAGCTCGTTCTCATTGAAAACCTGATACGGGCAAACGACGGCCCCAAGATTTTGCAAAGTAACGAAGGGTTGCTTCTCCCACATAGCCACGCGGTTCAGCAGCAGATGCCGCGGCGCTGCATCGCCCAGCGCGCCCAGCAGCTTTGCCAGAGGCTCATCGACATATTGCAGCGTGCCGGAAGTAAGCAGAATATCGGCTCCAGCGCAGTCGGCGAACTCTGTTGTGAATTGCAGTCCCTCGCTCGGTTTCGTTTTAGCAACTTCGCGGCCGGCTTCAATCACAGCTTTTACATCGCAAACCATCCATGTTGCGCCTTTGGGCCAGGGCCAGCGCCGCTGATAGGCATAGTAAAGCACGCCCACGTTGCCGCCGAAATCGAAGAGCCGCGTAGTGTTTGTCACTAATTGCGTGAAGTAGAACAGAGCCGCAAAGTCGCTGATCTTGGTGTACTCAAAAAGATAAGGATACAGGTTCGCCGATTCGGCATGGTCATAGCCCACCTTTGCGGTGGCCGGAAGCGCCTTGCGCGCCTCCTCGAGGGACGAGTAAACCCCGCGGCAGGGAGAGCCAACAAAAATCTTATGCTTCAGCTTTTTCCAAATCGACATAAGTGCTGGCAGTATAGCAACGCGATGGGCGCGTCCCTACCGCAAAATAGTTTGCGTTTTTACGCTGCGAATGGTTACCGAGGTTTCCCCTAGTTGAGAATGCTTCGCCCGGATCACGATTCGGCCAGCCTTGCCTGAAACGGTTTTAACCCATACCGCGCCTGCGCCGCCGGCAGCGCCCAGAGAGAACGGATTGTCTCCGATGAGAACTCCCGGACCTTCAATGGCCAGCGTGACCTCGCCATCTGCAAATGCTCGCAGTGAGCCATATTTATCGACAACACCGAAGACGAGGCGAGTCGTATCGGAGCCATTGGCATCAAGCTCAGTATCGTCAGCCTGTAACGATAGCCTGTCGCCAGCAGGATCGGCAGAAAAGGAGCGCGACACTACAAGCTTGCTGCCAACGTATCCATCGATGCGAAGCTCCGGCTTGCTCGATCCATCGATGTTCAGATCGGCGAGAAATGGCGGATATTTGAGATGAGGAAAGCTGCTTTTCTCCGGTTGCAACAAAGAGTGCTGCTTGCCGCCAATAAACACTTCGAGGCGGCTGCAATTGGAAAAAATTAACGCATGCGCGCCCGGCCCGGAAGGCGTATGCGCTCCGAAATCCCAATAAAAAGCAGGCTCAATCACCGGCTGCACATAAGGGTCCGCCTGCGCCTTATAAAAGGCGGCGCCTAATTTGGGAATGCGAAATACATCGGCGATGCCGGGGCACTTTACCGCATCATACGCATTCATCAAACTGGCATAGTCGAAGGCGCACCATGCGATCGCTCCTGCGCACCGAGGCTTTGCCGCGACGCGATCATGAGCCTGCGCATGATACAAAGCCTGCTGCATCTGGAGATTGACGTCTCCCGCGCGACGATACTTATTGTTGAATCCCTTCTTCGCGCCGTAATTGAACTGCCCTACTGTTTCCGCCAGCATATATGGAACACCAGGCAGCGGATCATCGATGCCGACGCTCCCATCGGACTCGGCATGATAGTCGTCGAATGCGAAGACATCCTGATGCCACTCTGCCTGCCAATTTTTTCGCGAAGATGGCGTCATCGTTCCCGATGTAGGCCGCGAGTCGTCAAGTGATTTCGCCAGCTCGCGCGTGCGGCGATAGAGATCAGGTTGATTCGGAGACTCATTGATGCGAACGCCCCAGATCACGATCGATGGATGATTGCGGTCGCGCCGAATCATCGTTTCCACATCGCGAATCGCAAGCTGCTGCCAGCTTTCATCGCCGATGTATTGCCAACCTGGAATCTCTTCCCATACAAGCAGCCCTAGTTCATCGCATGCGTCCAGAAAAGCTTCTGCCTGCGGATAATGCGAGCAGCGCACCATATTGCAGTTGAACGTATGGCGCAGTATCTCTGCATCTTTACGCAATGCGCGCGGCGATGCAGCAAAGCCGACATAAGGATACAGTTCATGGCGATTCAGCCCGAAAAGCTGCAGCCGTTTGCCATTCAGATAAAAACCATCCAGTTCGAATCGCGCATCACGAAAACCAACTCGCGTTTTGTAATCATGGAGTGGTCGCCCATCCTGCAAGAGCGTAACCGTAAGATCGTAAAGAACCGGATTTTTAACATCCCACAGATGGATATTTTCCAGATGCGTCAGCGACAGGCTGCACTCCTGCGCTTCCTTGTTTAAGGTGATCGATTCTGAAATCTCTGTCACTACATGCGAGCCGCTTTTTAGCGTTGCCTTTACCCAGAGACGCGATGGCGACGCAAGCCTGCTATGGATTTGGCAGGTAATGTCCAGCCGCCGATCTCGCTCAAGCACACGCACCGGCTTGGCAAAAACATCGCTGATAAAAGCAGACGGCACAGCACGAAGACTGACGGAACCCGTAATACCGCCGGGCAAAAGATAATCGACGGAAGTAGGGCCATGCGGCGATCCACCGGGAGGAACATTGATCCAGCGCGAGTCTACCTCGATGGAAAGCTCATTCCCTTCTTCTTTGATGAGATCGGTGATTTCGTATTCGAACGGCAGAAAGCCGCCAAGATGCTGCGGCAAAGCATGACCGTTGATTATCGGAGTCGCGCCCGTCATCACCCGGTCAAAGTGCAGAAATATCCGCATTCCCTTGAACGCTGAGGGAACGTCAAAGCCACGACGATAAATCCACACATCTTCCCACGCCGATGGCTCCCATTTCTGCCACGAAAGCTGCGTTACTGTATGCGGCAGAGCGACGCTGGAGAAATCTGCCGGCTGCGCCTTCCTGCTGAATTGCCAGTTGTCATCCAAGGAAAAGATGCGTTGCGCCGAACCTCGTCTGTCGGACCGATCAAACGCATGAAGAAAAGAGACGGGAGACAAAGCAGCCAGCGCGCTGCCCTGGATAAATTTTCGTCGAGAGACATGAGGACCTCGAACCAGATTGACCGCCAATGAACCTCATGCCTCCAACGAATAATTTGCGTGCAGATTGTCTCCGTTATACACGCATCGTTATTTATTTGCAGGTCCGTTACCCGGGCCACCGACCTGCTGCAGCGCCGGCAAACGCTCCTCTACAGGAGGCAGCGTCGGGAATGGCGCATGGGGCTCGGCCTGATACCAATACGCAACAGAGTAGAAATTGTCGGACCGCGCATTGGCGTGGCCATGCTCAATTGTCGCCTTGAAAGACTTCTTGAACGGGATCGGGGAGTCAAGATGGAAGCGATACACGCTTGCCCGCGCGCCTGCGAGCTCATCCTGCAGCACGGGTGCTCCATAAAGCTGATAGGAGAATGGATGACCACCAAAGTCCCACGCGCCGAGGAAATAATCTTCTGATCCGGTGCCTACGATGGCCGGCTTGGTATCGTCGTCGATGAAGAACATGTCATCGCCTTCACCCCACCACGAATCCTGGTTCTGCAAGACAGACATGGTGACGCCTACATATTGTCCGTGCCCTTTGGCATCGAACCAGACATAGTTGTCTTTTCCATCCAGGTTCGCCTTATCCAGTACATTCTTCGCGCCGTTATCTTTCCAATCTGAAGTCCATCCATGATTGGGCTGGGCCTGGCGGTATTGTGCGTGGAAGTAGAGCGTGTCAGCAGGCAGCTTGGACGCCAGTTTGCGATAGTCAATGTTGTAGTAGAGCGCATCGATCTTTCGCTCGCCTTCATTGGTTACGGTGATGCGCGCATGATGCTGGAAAGGCATAGGGAAAAAGCTGTTCAATGCCTTATCGCTGCCAACTGAAAGCATCTGCGATTGCCAGTTGTGATAAACGCCCAGCCCCAGCCCAAAGAAATCACCGATGGGAGCTTCAACACTGGGAGACGACTCACCATCCCAGTAAATGCGCAAAACTATGCGCTTCAGGTGATACTGCTCCGGGCTCGCAATCGTAAACCAGATATGCGAGATAACGCCTGGGCCATCCACATCGAGCACAGTCTGCGTGGCGCCGGGAGCAACAACCCGCATGTCTGCATTTCTGCCTGTTGGATCAGTGCTGGACTCGCGATGAAGCGTATATGTCTGCTGGCGAGTGATGTCAGGCTGCCATTCGGTGGTTTGCGCGACCCCTGCTGCGGCAGTGGCAGCAAAGAGACAGAAAGCAATCATAGAACGCATGTACTTACCTCGTAATTTTTTCTGAAGTGGACTCGATCGATTCAATGCGGAGCTGCATCTGTTCTAAAGAAACTCCGGCAGTCTCCGGGTAATAAAAAAGAACGATAAAGAAGTCCAGCACCATCATCACCGCAAAAAATATGAAGGGTGCAGAACCGGATGACTTGGCGAAGATAGGAAAGATCAGCGAAATAATTGCATTCGATACCCAATGCGATGAACTGCCGAGGCTCTGCCCTTTCGCGCGAACGCGATTCGGAAATACTTCACTGATATACACCCACACTACTGCTCCGTGCGAAACGGCAAAGAGCGCAACATAAGCCATCAGCAGCCAGACGAGCCAGTTCAAGTGACTATGGGTCAGAAATACGTAGCCAATTACGCTGAGACAAACGGCCAGCCCTACGGTGCCGAACAACAGCAACTTTTTGCGTCCGAGTTTATCGATGACAGACATGGCCAGCAGTGTTGCCACAAGGTTCGTCGCGCCGACAGCCACGGCCTGCAAGCTTCCGGAGAGATTGCTGGCACCGGCTAAGGCAAAAATGTCGTTCAGGTAATAGAGAACGGCATTGATTCCGGTCAGTTGGCAAAAAGCGCCGACCGTAAGAGCAAGAAAAACCGGCAAGCGATACTGGCGCGACCACAACGAGTCTTCCTTCGCTCCCGATTCGAGATGAAGCGACTTGCGTATCTCGTCCAATTCTTTTTGCGGATCTTCGACGCCGGTTAATACGAGCACGTCATAAGCTTCCGAGAGCCGCGACTGCGTGGTGAGCCAGCGCGGGCTGCGCGGAATAGCGAACAGCATGATCATGAAAAGCAGCGCGGGCACAGCGGAAACACCCAGTTGCCAGCGCCACTCTACAAGTCCAAGATGCATCGTGCCGATCAGGTAGTTCGAAATATATGCCAGCAGAATGCCGATCACGATATTCACCTGGAAGAATCCAACCAGCCTGCCTCGCCAGCGCGGCGGCGCAATCTCCGCGATGTACATTGGTCCCAGCACGGAAGAACCGCCGATACCCAATCCTCCGATAAAGCGGAATACAATCAGCGATTCGATGTTCCAGGCAAATGCGCAGCCGATTGCCGAAATAACATAGAAGAGCGCCATTACGCGCAAGCTGTCTCTTCGTCCATATTTCTGGCCAGGTATGCCGGCGGTGATTGCACCCAGAACAGTGCCCCACAATGCGCTGGCGACTGTAAAACCAAGCATGCCCGGCGATAAATGAAATTGCGATGTAAGTGCCTGAGTAGTGCCGGAAATGACGGCAGTATCAAATCCAAACAGAAGGCCGCCCAGGGCTCCCACAACCGTGCTTTTTACTACGTGGCCCGATATACTCATGCAATCTCTCGCTGCGCGGCAGGCTGGCGCATCCGTTTATCCAACATTGACTGCTCCACACAGGTGAACCTGAATACCCAGATGATGGAACATGGCAGCTTTGACTGCGAGCGCTTCTGTCGCTTTCTGCGCATTCGCGGCGTATGCAATGCTTACGTGATTCGCGCGATGGCGCGCCATGAAAGAGTCTCTCGTAACGCCATCGAAAATCGCGCTTACCATCGGCCACTGTATCGTTGTCTGCTGCCAGCGGCGCTCTGTTTCTTCGCGCGGAAGCTCCACGACAGAGCCCAGGCCCATATCGACGTGCAATGCGCCATCTTCCACAAACACTCGGCTCCACACGATCTTTCCGGCTCGGCCTATTCCCTTCAAAGTTCCACCGCCCAGCGGGAAATACATAGGGGGCTGGCGATCGCTCTCCGATCCTGCATACCCATTCACAAAATGGTTGGCAGGCGCTGCGCCGGAAATCTGCAGCACCCAAACATACTCTGATTTTCCATCGATGGCGTAAGGCTCGCCCCAACGCACATCATGCAGCGTCGTCGAAGGATCAAGCCCAAGCTCTCTCCAGCAGCGATTCGTCACAACGGCATCGACCCCGGCGCACTCATCGACTTCGTTGAAGTGCGGAAGCGGTCCGCCGGCATACAGCTCTTGCTTTGTGCCTTCGTGAAACACCGGCGGCCGCTCCTGATTGTTCAGTAACCCCTCAACCAGATCAGAAGCCGGAACCATATCCTTCAATCCCTGCTGATACTGAATGCCGATAGCATCGCAGCCAAAATCGTCAGCTATACGGATAGCGGCAATATACATCTTGCACTGTTCATGAATCTGCTCGTCCGTCAGTTCGGTCTTTGAATCTTTGCCGGTGTTGAACTTAACGCCGCGATCATCCAACCAGCGCCTTACAGCGGTTGCGTCCTCATCGCTGACAGTGCGCATTTTTGCTACCAATGCCGACTGGCTCAACCGCTCCTTGAAAAAGCCTGAACGATTCAATTGCTCATCATCGACGATGGCGTTGTACATTCCCATGCAACCTTCATCGAAGACGCCCATGATGACTTTCTTTCTAAGCAGGTTTTTCGCCAGCCGCTCACCAATCTTCGCCTGTTCCCCGGGCAATAGCATCGGATCCAGTTTTCGCACATGGCTGAGATCATGCGTCACCGTACCCTCGGTAATCCACTCATGCAGTCTGTCGAGAAAATACGCGTCGTTAAATCTTTCGCTCCATAACGTATGAAACTTCTTCCCCGCTTTTACTAAAGAGCCGTTCAGGTTGAGCAACCCTACTAACCCAGGCCATTGCCCCGACCAGTTCGCCACTGTCAGAATAGGTCCTTGATGATTGCGTAATCCCGGTAAAACGTGATGCGTGTATTGCCATGCAGCCGTTGCAAAAACGAGATTGGCATTCGGATTAATATCCGCAAAAATATCCATGCCCATGCGCTGGCTGCGAATAAATCCATGGCCGCGCTTTTCATCTACCGGAAAAGCACGGCGCAGCGTCACACCTTCTTTTAGAAAGCACTCAGTCAGCTTCCGTTCCAGTTCTTCCTGGGCCGGCCAGCACGTCGCGTTTGCAGACTCCCGCAAATCTCCGCTGGTAATCAGCACTGCTTCCTTCATCGGTTCCATTTATTTCCCTTCACAGTTTCAATCGATAATGACCACCGGCCTCTTTCATCAAGCCGGAACTATTTCGTTCATGGTTGTTCAGAAGCGTCTGCTTCATCCAATTGCTGAAGTGCTTTTTCGCTGCCTTGGCTCCGCAACGCAGCCTGCGCCACATTCCGCTCTTTCACATCCTTTGATGTTTTTTGATAGAGAGCCAGCGCATGCTCCATCTGTTCTGTATCTCCTGCAGCGCGATATGCGCGGCTTAACAAATAGTAGCCGTTCGAATCGTCCGGTTGCGACGCAATATAGTGCTGCAGCAGCGGAATCGCCTCTCTTTCTCTGCCTGTCCTTAGTTCTGCTTTTGCAAGTAGGAAATAGGTTTCCAGCGAAGGCCGATCCAGGCTTAGGCTTCGCTGCAATGCTGTGGCAGCAGCAGCGTCCTGCCCCATAGCCAGCAGAATACGCCCCAAAGCCATCTGCACCTGCGATGAACGGGGCTGCAACTTTTCTTCCTGCCGGCACTCATGCAAAGCCTGCGCGAATTGTCCCTCAATCATCAAGCTATTGCTGATTTGTAAATGAATGCCGGGCAACGCCGGATCGGACGCGAGCACACGGCGATACTCTTCAACTGCTTTGCCGAACTGCTGCTGGGCGAAATAAGCATCTGCGGCAATCTGGTGAGCGCGCGCTGAATCCGGCGCCTGCTCCAGCACATGCTGAAAAGCATCCTTCGCCTCCTGTTCCGCGCCATGCGCATCGAAATACAACGCATCTTCCACGCTTCCATTATTGAAGTCGGCTTTCCCATCCGCCGGAATATCAGCACGCCGGTGATGCGCTTCAGCAAATGCATTGGAAGCTTTCTGAGCATCCCCATTCATCGCAAATTGCTCTCCGGCAAGCTGCCATACGCGCCCTCCATTGGGCGCAACCTCCAACAATTTTTGTGCCTTTTCTTTTCCTATCTCAAAATTTGTTTGACCCAGTGCGTACCAGGCATCGATATTTTCCGGTTGAAGCTTTGTTGCTTCCTGAAACTCCGCACGCGCATCCTCGTAGCGCGACTGCGCTACATAGGAATATCCCAGCCAGAGATGCGCCAGAATATCCGATGGCTGCAAATGCACAGCCTCTTTCAACTCTTTTCCTGCGGCATCCGGGTTCGACAAGTGATACATGGCAAGTCCTAGAAAAAGGTGCGGAGCCTCCAATTGAGGCTTCAGTGCAATCGCCTTGCGGCAAACGGCGGCTGCTTTATCAAATTGCTGATCGAAATAGTATGCCACTCCCAGGTTGCTCATGAGCTCAGCGCTGCGTGGCATGGAGCGCAACAGAAGTTCATACTCCGCGATAGCCGTCTTAAAATCCTGTTTTGCCTGCGCCTCCTGAGCGGCAGCTGTATGCTTTTCCAAATCGGATGAAGATACCTGCCCAAACATGGAGCTAACAGCCACACACGTCACAAGTACGACTTTGACGAGTGTGGCTGCCAAGTTAAAACTCCAATCTCATACCGAACTGAATGATTCTCGGAGCATTTTGTTGCGATGTCATGATTCCGAAAACTGTGTTCGAGTTCGCCAGAGAGGCCGTACTCAGATTGGGCGGCGCAGCATTGATAATGAATGTCTGCGCATTTCCCCCTGAGGAGAAGATCACCCGGTTGAAAGCATTGAAGAAGTTGGCCTGGAACTGAAGATTCAGGTTCTCATGAATGGTTGTGCGTTTGGAAATAGACAAGTCTTCGTTGATATACGCCGGCATGCGTAACGCCGAAATCAGATTCGGAGCATTACCAAATTCGCCGGGAGCAGGAAGCGAAAAGGCTGCTGGATTGATGTAGAACTGGCAAGCGTCGCGCCCCGATCCTATCGTCGGATGCGAGCAGCTCTTGCGATAAGCGGGGTTCTTGAACGGTTGGTGAGGAACGATATTGGGACGGAAGCTAAAGCCATCGCCCGCCGCGAAATATGGATTGGAAGAACCGGAAGCATCGTACTCAATGTGGATTGGACGGCCACTCTGGTAATGGTGAATTCCGGAGACAGACCATCCGCCCACAGCCGTGCCTACAATTCCGCCGTGATTCAGAAATTTCTTTCTCGGGCCGAAGGGCAGTTCATACGTGTAGGTCAAAGAAACGACGTGCGGAATATCGGAGCTGGTAACTGAGCGCTCACCCTTCGGATTGTAGTAATCCTGTGCAAACGAACCTGCGTAGATAGCGTTCTCTGCGCCTGCTGACGGTCCGCTATTGGAATCGACGTTTCCGATGGTCTTGGAGAATGTATAGGAGAGCAGAAAGGTAAGCCCCTGAGAGAAGCGCTTCTGCAGGCTGCTTTGCAAGCCGTTGTAAGAAACGCTGCCGATGGGGTTGATCGGGTTGTCCACATCACCATACTGCGGCCACGGACGCAGAGCCTGCGCCGCTGTGCCTCCAGGAAACACCGACTGAAATCCCGGCCACGGCGGCAGAATACCGGCAGCAGCGACTCGTGGATCATCAATCGGCAGAGTCAGAAATTCGTTCAGAGGCAGTCCGTCCGCCGCGGCAATCGGACCGTACTTCTGTTGAGCCATGGTTGGATTCACTTCATTCGGCTTTGACCATACACCCACATGATAGGTATGCATGCCGACGTAGCCAATGGTGCCGATCAGGCTGCTGGAAAATTGCTGCTGCACTTGTGCTGACCAGTACAACTGCGTGGGCGGAATACCGGCGCTGGGGTGAATCATAGGCGGATTGGTATTGCCCAGCCACGCGGTCGGATCGAGATTCGAGTTCGGCTGAACCACGCCGCTGGACGGATAGGTATTCTGCCAATAATACGCCGGCGAACCCACATAGTCCTGCGGGCGGCTTAACACGGCAGCGCCGGAAAAGCCGCTGGTGTATTGATTGCCGCTGATATCGCCTTCCAGGTTGTCGTTGCCCAGCGGACGAGTGATTGCAAAGCCGCCGCGGAACGCTGTCTTGTGATCACCCGGAGAATAGGCAAAGCCGATGCGCGGCTGCCAGCCCTTGTAGTCGATATCGCCAATACGAGGCTTGCCGTTGCGGCCCGGGCCATTACCGTAATAGGTCATGGCGCCCGGAATATTGCCTGCGCCCGGATTCGGCAGTGTCGGATCCATGGTGGAAACTTCGCCATGCGCGTCCGTGCGCGGAATCTGCAGATCCCAGCGCAATCCCAGGTTGAGCGTTAAGTTTGGTGTCACTCTCCAGTCGTCCTGGAAGAAGAGCCCGGTCTGCCACCAGCGGAAAGCCGACTCAATCGGATAACCGAAGTTGACGAAATCCACGCCACCAAAGAGGAAGCTTGCTGCCGGAGCACCTGTGCCCACCGGAATCGTAACCGGCTTGCCATCGGCAAAACCAGTGCCGTTCAGCGCAGTTTGCGTCGGCTCAAAAGTAAAGCTGCCGCCCGGAGCGCCGCCTTCGTTGCGCTGCAGCCAGCGCACTTCGCCGCCCATGGTAAAGGTATGCTTTCCGCGAATCAGGGACAGATTGTCGTTAATGATGTAACGATTTTCCGTCACTTTTCCTACGCCAACGCCGCCGATACCATTCTGCACTGTGCCGATGCCAATGCCGGGATATGAGCTGTCCTTATCCAACGGAGGCATTCCCGAAATTCCAAGCGCCTCCAGTCCCGGACCAGGCTCGAGCGGGCCGTTAAAAAAATTATCGCGAATATAACCGATGTTGACGTTATTCAGCAGCGTAGGCGAATGCGTCCAGTTCCAGGTAATGCGGAACTGTTTGGTCGGCGCCGTTGTTGTCGCTGCGTCCAGCAGGTTTAAGCCGCCGTTGTTGGAATTCTGGTAGCCGCCGGTAAAAATACTGCCGGAAAGGGAATGATTTTCATTGATGTGCTCATCGAGCTTCACCACCAGCCGATGCTCATCGATCTTGGAACTTTGCAGTCGATAAAAGTTGTTTTGTAGATCGTTATTGCTCGCTTCGGGGAAGCTTTGTACGACCTTCTGCGAAACGCTGCTATATCCCGTATAGCCACTGGGAACGATGTTTCCCGGAAAGGGATCGCGAACCTGGTAGCTCTTTCCATCCGGGCCAGTAACCGTGTGTACAGAAAAAGGATCGTAGACTGCACCGGCATATACCGGACGGCCCGCAGGGTCGAAGATCGGGGCGCCGGACGTCGGATCCGTTAGCTGCCCGCCAAGCTGCTGCGAAAAATCGCCATTCCGAAATGAATTAGGCAGCGTTGTCAGCGTGGCATTGTTCGAACTGGGGCGATACGCGAACCCCGTCCAGTCAACGAAGAAGAAGGTTCTGTCGCGTCCGTTGTAAAGCTTTGGAATCCAAACCGGTCCGCCAAACGTGCCGCCAAACTCATTCTGCTTGAGCGGCGCTTTCTTCAGGCCCAGATAGTTCGTCGTGAATCCCGCGGCATTCAGCGCGTCGTTTTGCAGGTAGTCGAAGAGGCTGCCGTGAAACGAATTCGTGCCCGAGTTAAATGCAAAGGAAACCACGCCGCTGGAAAGGCCATATTGCGCGCTCTGATTGTTGTTGATGAGCTTGAACTGCCCAATGGCATCGATCGGCGGATGGTTGTAACCGATGGCGCCGCCCTGATCGGTATTCATGATCGGAATGCCGTCGATATAGGTTTCATTCGAGTAGCTGACCGAGCCGCTGATGTGCAAACGATAATCGGGGCTTGCACCCGGTACCGAACCGGCCACGCCCGGCGTGAGAATCACGAAGTTCAGCGGGTTGCGCATGTCCGCATTCAATGAGACGGGAAGGTCCTTGATCTCCTGCGGTGTAATGGTAGTGCCGATGTCCGAGGTCTGCGTCTCGATCGTTGCAGCCGCACTCGAAACCGTCACCGTCTGCTCCACCTGGCCCGGCTGCAGCGTTTCAGTAAGAGCCACCGTAGTGCCCACGCCAACTTCGATGTGCTGCTGCACCGACTTGCTGAATCCCGGGGCCTCAATCGTGAGCGTGTAAGCGCCCGGAGACAGGCTCAGGAAATTGAACTGGCCGGATGTTCCCGATGTCGTGGTTACGACGACTCCCGTCGCCTCGTTTTTCAGCGTGAGCTGAGCATTCGGAACAATTGCGTCCTGTGTGTCTTGAACCTGCCCTCTGACAACACCGCGATCCGCCTGCGCCCAGCTTTGCATAGGGGTCAGCAAAGCAATGCATAACGCAGGCAGAAGGAAATACCTCAAATTTTTCATACAGCGCCTCAAAAATTTAAACCTTTAAAAGCTTGGCTATAAAAACACGCTGTAAGGAAAGTTGTCAACTTTATTTTTTGGGGATTGATTTATCTGCGTCTTGTCGTCAGGCGCGGCCTGGCATCCGTCGATTCGCGCACAATCAGCGTAGGCGCCACCCGGACAATGAACGGATCTTTATTCAGACGGCCTTCGATTCTGTCCATCAAAATCGTCGCTGCTCGCGCGCCCATCTCATAGCTCGGCTGCACAACCGTCGTCAGATGCGGATGGAACGGGCTATCGACTGCCAGGTCATCAAACGTGGCCAGCGCAACGTCGCCCGGGCATTGAATTCCCATTTCCTCAAATGCCTTCAAAACGCCCAGCGTCATGACGCCGTTGCAGACAAAGAGCCCTGTGGGCCTGTCTTTGCGTTCTATGATCTGCTTGCCCAGCTTGTAGCCGGAATCGTGGCGAAAATCGCCTTCCAGCACCAGCCGCTGGTCGATTTCGATATCGGCCTCGCGGAGAGCATCTTCATAGCCGCGAAGCCGCTCCCGGCCTGTCTGCAGATTCAGCGCCCCGGTGATGATGGCAATACGCCGGTGGCCTTTCTGGATCAGGTGGCGCACGCATTCGCGCGCCCCGCGCACATTGTCCAGCAGCACCGCATCGGTCTTAATTCCGGGCACTGTACGATCCAGGCAGACAAGAGCCATCCCCGCATCCATCGTGCTTTTTAAATGGCTTGTATCCGTGCCGCTCGCCGAAGCCAGCAGAATCCCATCCACGCGATAGGAGCGAAGCGCTGAAACGATGCGCCGCTCGCGCCCAATCTGCTCGTCTGTATTGGCAGTGACAAGGAAGTACCCGCGCTCAAATGCGCTGTCTTCCGCGCCGCGAATGATCTCCGGGAAGAACGGGTTCGTAATATCAGGCAAAACCATGCCCAGCATGCGCGTCTGTTTCACTTTCAGGCTGCGGGCAATCTCGTTGGGCGAATAATTCAGCTCTCGAATTGCTGCCTGCACACGTTCTGCCAGCTTTGGGCTCACGCGTCGTGTGCCGCGGATAACATTCGAGACAGTCGCAATCGAAACCTGTGCCAGCTCCGCTACTTCCACGATAGTGGCCATTGAGTGTGCTTAGAATCGCTTCCTGAGATGGTTTGAACTGCGCAATATAAGCAATTCCACGCGAGCGGAATTTGCTCGAATTCGATTATATAACTTGCCAAAAGTATATTTAAACGATTAAAGATTATAGGACTTCTCTTTGCCGGATTTGCCATGAAAATCTTCTGTGCCTTTTACAGATTTCCTTCTGTCTTGCGCAACGCACTTAGCTGCATTCTCCTCAGCGCGCTCTTCGCCGCCCCGGCGTCAGCTCTTGATTCCGCCTGGATTCAGCCGCAGCATTCCAGCGACGCTCTCATCTGGGGCCGCCGCGACGGGATTATCTTCGGCCTTCCCTCACCCGGCGGCATGAAAGGCCCGCGTGGACTGATCCGCGTCGGCATTATGGGAGCCGACGGAAAACCGCAGCTGCTGAATTACATCGCAATCGAGCCTGTAGTGCCCGGCCCTGGAACGCGCTTCAGCCGCATGGCATTCAGCGAGCTTGAGCCCAGCACGCTTGATCCCGGAGAACGCGGCAAGCGGCTCTGGGTTCACAGCGGCGACGACATAGCCGGCAGGCTTGAGACTCTCCATGCAGGACACGCCAATGTCGAACGCCTTGCTGTACGAATCGATGTGGAACAGTTCACCGCCAATGGAGCGCATGTGTATCTCATCGCCTCCATTGACAGCGATCATCCGCAGGAGCTTCGCCTATCCGTGTTCAACGAAAGCGACGGCCCACAACTCGAAGAGCTCACCGCAACCGCTACCATGGGCAACTATGAGCGCTTGCGCTGGCTGTGGTTGAAAAACCATGTAGTCGATAGCCGCGAGCTCTTCTCTTACTACACAGGCGATGCTTTCGCCGAGCAGTACAATTATCCGCTCGATGAAATGCTGCACAATGCGGACGGAGACGCCATCGTCTACTGCACTTCCAATGAAGCGTCTCCCAATACAACAGCAGGCAACGATACAGCTCACTGGAAATACACCTTGCCCAAGCTGACGCAATATTGGCGCGTCCCCGCTCACGATATTCAGCCGGACCTTCGCGTAAGAGTCAACGCTCGCCGCGTTTACTGGGCCTCTACGGCTCCAGTGCTCGGCGGCATCGCCTTTGAAAATTTCGAGGTGCGCCAGCGATATGTTCCGGGCCAGACATTCATCTTCGGCATCTCCGAATACGAACCCTGGATTCTCGACACGCGTCTTGCGTCATTGAAAAATGCGCTTGAGGCGAAGCCGGCATCAGACGGAAAGGCAGGGCAATAATGCGACTCCATCATCTCGCAGGATTATTCTTCACCGCCGTGGCTCCATGCATCTCTGCTGCTACGCTGGATAGCCCTCAATCTAATATCCGCGTCGATGTTCATGGCTCCGGGCCTTCCGCCGAAGAAACCATCTTCGTCAGAACCAGCAATGGATGGGCTCCTGCCCTCGCAGCGACTTCATCTGCTGTACGCGTAACAACCGCGACGGAAACAACCACCTGCACCCTGCAAAATGTCTCGCCGATACCGGAAGGTCTTCTGCTCACCGGAGACTGCGGTATCGGACAGTACGAGCAACGCATCCTTCACTCTTCCGAAGCCGATCTGCTGCACGTCGATACTCGCCTCAGGCTCAAGCCCGGCACAGCTATTCGATCCATGGAAGATCGCTACGACTTTATGCCCGAGCGTCGATCGACAGACGATGCGCAGACAGGCCCGCTCGATTTCATCTGGTCACAGAACATCAAGAGCGAAAAAGACGATCTCATCCCGATAAATGCGTTCAAATCGCCCGCCGTCATGCTGCAACAGGGAGAAGTCTTCGCCGCATTGATTCCCCACTTAAGCAATCGCCGCGCTGAACCATTAGCCATGGATCTCGATGTGACCTCGGAAAAACATCCATGGATTTCTTACGGCGCCGTTCCCTCGCAGCCTCATAATCACAGCTATTTTCGCCGCGCTGCTGATGGCCAGCCGAAAATTCTGGACAACACGGTGCAGTATTCCTACTCGATCATCGCCTCGAAACAGCCTTTAAAGCAGGGCTACCGTCGCGTTGTACGTGAGCTTTGGAGCGAATACGGCCATCCTGCATTACTCAGCTCCCCGGATGCGCAGCAGAACATCATCCGCCCGGAGCTGCGCTCTTTCGCATCATGGCGTGAAGATGCCTGGGGCGATTATGCCAACCGCGTCTACCACTCCTTCGATTGCGGAGGAAAGCAATGCGGTACTCTCACCAGCAATCGCAACGTGGCCGGTGAGTGGAAACATGTTGAGCCGGATGCCTGGTTTAATGCATGGTTCCAAACCTTGCGCACCGCGTATGGCTGGTATCTGCACGGTCAAAAGGTCCATGACGCCGCCATGATGGCGAAAGCGGAAAGCGTGCTCAACCTCGCTCTCACCGCGCCGCAAAAAGACGGCGCCTTCCCAACCATCTATATGCTCAACCGCAAACAATGGTTCGCTGACGATGGATGGGCGGGCTACTCCGACGACTACCATGCCTTCTGCATGTCATGGACTGCTTACTGGATGCTGCGCTGGGCAGAGGACCTGACGCCGCAGCGCAAGGCCGAGATACTCAACTTCGTAAAGCCATACGGAGACTTCCTGCTGCGCGAACAATTGCCGAGCGGCGTCATCCCTTCCTGGTATAACGCATCCACGCTCAAGCCGCGCGCGGAGTTCCGCGACTTCAATGCCGAAACCGCGCCCTCCGCGCTTTTCCTCATCACCTTGGCGACAGCCACCGGAGATCATCGCTATACAGAAGCCGCTGAGCGCGCCATGCGCTTCATCACGCAGGAAGTGCTTCCCCGCCAGCGCTGGTTCGATTTCGAAACCTATCTCTCCTGCGCGCGCAAAGATTATGACTTTTATGACAAATGGACTGCGCAGTTTCCGCAGAACAATCTCGCAGAGATTCAGGCTCCCGAAGCATGGCTTGCACTCTTCCACGCGACCCACAAGCAGGAATACCTGGATAGCGGAATTCGATCGCTGGATTATCTGCTGCTCACGCAACAGGTTTGGAACAATCCATTATTTTCTCCAAAGCTGCTCGGCGGATTCACCACACAAAATACCGATGCCGAATGGAGCGACGCACGCCAGGGATATGCCGCTGTCGTTCTCTTTGACTACTTCCGCGAGACGCACAACTTTGAGTATCTCGAACGCGCCGTTGCCGCCGCACGCTCCACTTTCGCCGTTGCTCCATGGGAGAACTGGGCGCATACCGGCTACATCGATGAGCCCGGCGCGCTGACAGGCTTTCACTGGGGAACCGGAAGCGCCATGACTTCGGTCGAAATGATGGCGCCATTTCTAGCTGACGCCTACATCGACGTCAAAGAGCAAAAAGGCGTCGGCTTCGACGAATGCACCATCGGCAATGTTCATGTGGAAGGCAACCGCATTTCATTCCAGATCGAATCTCCTGCGCAACAGCGCGCCTTCATGGTTCACTTCGCAGGCATCGCGGCCTCGCAGCAATATCGAATCTCATGGAATAACGGCCCTGAGCGCATCGTATCCGGACGCGATCTGCTTGCCAATGGATATCGCGTTGGCCCTCTTCATTCTTAAACAGGAGACGTAATCATGCTGAAAGGGATTTCTCCGTATCTCAGCCCTGACCTGCTCAAGACTCTATGCGAAATGGGGCATGGAGATGAACTGCTGCTCGCCGATGCGCATTTTCCCGGCGGCACCATGGCAAAGCGGCTGCTGCGCGCCGATGGCCTGAGCGTCACCCAAATGCTCGACGCCATTCTGCCGCTCTTTGAACTGGATCAGCACTCCGATCCGCTTATTATGATGCAGCCGGATGGCGGCGACTCTATCGATCCTGCGCTCACCTACGATTACCTTCAGGCCATCCATCGGCACGCACATTCTGCAAAGCCGCCTGTACAAGTTGCGCGCGATGACTTTTACAACCGCGCCCGATCGGCCTATGCCGTATTGATGACCGGCGAACTACGCGCGTACGGAAATCTCATTCTGCGCAAAGGAGTCACGCCCATTCCTGCGCGATAACGCATCCTGATGGAAGAGCCCTTACGTTGCGATAAAATCCGACGATAAGGGACATAGCTTGGGCAAGAGTCAGGTTTCTTCCAGAATCGAAACAGAAAATAGGATCACTTCGCAGCCATCCGGAAGCGCGCTCAGTTTCTGGATATTGCTGCTGGTCAGCTTGCTGGCCACGATACCCGTATGGGTTCCGGCTTATCCGCCCATGTCCGATCTACCGCAGCATGCCGCGCAGGTGGCGCTGCTGCGCGATCTGCAGAATTCGCATTTCGCTTACGCTAAACTTTTTCAGCTCAACTGGTTCACGCCTTACCTGCTCGGCTATCTGCTGATCTACGCAATCACGCCTTTGCTCGGCATTGTTGCCGCCTGCAAGCTGGTAATTTCGCTATATATCGCAGGTTTGCCGCTCTCTACGGCGCTTTTACTGGAATCCGCCGGAACCGATATTTTCTGGGCCATTCTGTGTATTCCCGGCGCCTACGGATTCACCTATCAATGGGGCTTTCTCAATTTTCTGATCGCCGCGCCATTAGGCATTCTCTTTCTCTGGTACGTTCTCCGCTCTTCGCAAAAATTAACGATGCGCACCGCGCTGCTGCTCGCCGTTTTTGCGATCGGGCTCTTCTTCTGCCATGCCCTCATCTGCGCTTTCTTCGGCCTCTGTGCCGTGCTGTGCCTGCTTGCCGGGAAACGTCCGCTAAAATCCGCGATCCTGCAAATTCTTCCTCTCAGTGCTGTCGTGCCGGTGGCGCTCCTCTGGATGCGAACTACTCTCGACCGCAACGCAGCAGCGCGCAGGCCTATGATCTGGGACCTGAACTGGCAGAATACCGTCGAATCCTACTATCAATCGTTAAGCGACGAATTGCATATGGCCCACGCAGGCTGGGGCCGCATCACCGGATTCTTCCCTCGCCTGCTCGGGCTGCATCCTTCATGGTATTGCATTTTCCTGGGTACAGCGCTCTTCCTGCTGCCGTTGCTCGCCGGCATGCGGCTGCAGCAAAAGCGCATTCGCTGGATTCCCTTCTTCCTATGTGCTGTGGTTTTGCTCTGGTGCCCTCACGCCGTCTTCGGAACAGAATTTGTTTATCAACGATTCACCATGTTCGCTGTTCCGCTCTTTCTCTTTCTGCTGCGCGAATCCTCCACAAAGCAAACGACACAGATTTTAACGCGACTCGCAGCCCTGCTTCTTGTACTCGGATGTATCGCCTCCGCTACACAAAAAGCACGCGCCTTTTCGCGCGAGACAGAAGGGTTTCAACATGCGCTCGCTTACATGCAGCCCGGCGAGCGTGTTCTTTCTCTCGCCTTCGATCATGAAGACGGCATCTCCATCGCGCCTACATTTCTTCACTTTCCGCAGTGGTATGCCGCGCAAAAGCAGGGCTTCGTCGATCCGAGCGCGGCCATGATGCACCCCGAGCTCGTCATCTTCCGCAAAGGTGAAGCGCCGGAAGCAGTCTTGTGGGATTTCGAGTGGGACCCGGAAGAATTTGTATGGGACGACTACTCCGGCGAGCAGTATCGCTATTTCGTTGTTCGCTCCGGCGAAGATAAAAGCGCCACGCTATTTGCGCAGGCGCCGCATCCGGTCAAGCTGCTCTTCCATCAGGATGATTGGTGGCTATACGAATATGTCGATCCCGACCTCACAGCTCCCGCTCAATAATGAAGCGTGGCCTCGCTTTGGTTTCCGCATAAATCTTGGCGAGGTATTGCCCAATCACGCCCATCGAGAGCAACTGCACGCCCCCCAGCATATACAGCGGGATCACCGTCGAAGCCCATCCAGGCACAGCCGACGGATCAAATATTCGAATACACAGTGCCCAGATGCCCATCCCAAAACTAAAAATCGAGATCACCAATCCAAGCCAGGTAATAATCCTGAGAGGAACATCCGAGAACGAAGTAACGCCTTCAATGGCCAGCGCCAGCATCTTTGAAATGGGATATTTCGATACGCCGGCAAGCCGCTCCTGCCGATCGTAATACACCAATGCCGCCTGAAACCCCAGCTGCGGAATCAATCCGCGCAGAAAAATATTCGTCTCCTTATACGTTCGCAACGTTTCAATCACCGTCCGGCTCAACAGGCGATAATCGGCATGATTAAAAATCAGCTGCACGCCAATCGTTCGCAGCGCGGAGTAGTACGCTTCAGCCGTCACTCGTTTAAAAGGCGTATCCACTTTCCTTTCGCGGCGCACGCCATACACAATCTCCGCTCCAGCAATATAGGCGGCAATCATGTCCTTAATGGCCGCAGGGTCATCCTGCAGATCGGCATCGATGCTCACAACCACATCGCCCGGCACCGTCAGCAGTCCGGCCAGCAGCGCGCGCTGATGGCCGTAATTGCGCGACAGCTTCATGCCATGAACGCAGCTGTTCTCAGCAGCAAAATTTTCAATCAGCGCCCACGTCGCATCATCCGAGCCGTCATCTACGAAATAGAGGCTCCCCTCTGCGATCTGCCCGGCAGCAATCAACTCGCGCACAAGCTCATCCAGCCTGCTCACCGTTTGCGGCAATACTTCCTGCTCGTTGTAGCAGGGAACAACGATCGCCAGCTTCAATACAGATGCGGGCACGCGAATGAAAGGATGGGCCAAGCTAACGTCCTGTAATTTTACGAGTCAGCAACAGAGATTGATGCTTCAACACTGCCAGCCGCGTCAACCAGCGAACCGGAAGCATTGCCAGCACACGCGTCCGCAATCGATACGGCAACCCAGCAATATTCGGTATCGGCGCATGGTCGGGAATGCGCGTCCGCGCTATGTCCGCCGGCAAATTCATCTGCGCATCTTTCGCTATATAAAGAACAGAATTATACCGATACCAGCTTTCTACATCCGTCCCGCGCAGCAAAGGACGCAGAAAATCGTAAGGCACATATCCATGCGCGGCAAAGTGAGCGCGCCAGAACTCGTAGGTCTGCTCGTTGATATGATTTTCGCCGCCCTGCCCCGGAACCGCCGCGGAAAACAGCACGCGGTCACTATGCTTTACAAGGTTCGCCACCAGCGTCTTGCTGGACGCGTTCGGAATATGCTCGCCCACCTCGAGACACTGCACCAAGTCGAAACGCTCACCCAGATCGAACGGCTGGCTCACATCGCGCGGAATAAACGAAGCTTGAGGAATCAGCAGCGACTCCGGCCTTACATAATCGCCATCCACTCCATACGAAGCCGCGATGCCCTGCCGTTGATATACCGAAAGCCACGCGCCCGCTCCGCAGCCCACATCCAGAATGCTCTTGATCTTCAACCAATCCATCACCAGCGGAACCACAATCTGCGCCGAGCGCAAAGCTCCCTTTTGCAGATACTGGTAGAACGTGGCATCGTATGCGTAATTTACTATCTCTTCGCCAGGCTGGCTGGTCTGCGAAAGGCTCATGATTCAATTGGGAAGCGGCGCTCTGCTAATGATGGTATATCCGCGATAGATAGCGCGTCCATCAACCATCACACTCATACTGAAATCGCATGATCCGCCTTCAAATTCAAACCACTCCATGCTTTTTGCGAAGTCCACTTTTCCGCCCCTCCCGACCAGAAAGCATCTGTCTCCGACAGTCCCAACGGAAGCCACACCGCCGAACACAGATAACTGCTCCCGGTCGAAATATATGCTTCCGCAATCTCCGGCTGATGCCCGCAGAAGCCGATCCGCAGCCACCCATGCTCATCGAATGTTCCCGGAGCCTCCATCATCCTGCGCATCACTGCCGTGAGCGCGCACCGAACCTGCGCGGGAGTCACCGTCTCGGGTAGCTGTTTCCGCAGCGACATCTCCGCCAGCAGATGAAACACCCCAAATCGATATGGCAACGAGCGCCCAATCGGCGGAAATGTACCATCCGGAGCAATCATTCGTTCCTGAATCTCCGCATAGCGCTGCGCACGCGCCAACGCATTCGGCCAGAACGATGACCAATCAGAAGACACCTTCCCAATCGACTCCAGAACATGCAGCAGAAACGGGTGAATCACAAAACTGTTGTAGTAATCCCAATGGAAATGCGGCCCATCTCCATACACGCCATCGCCTTTATAAAACGAATCCATCGCTCGCACCGCGTAATCGACGCGCATCGGGTCCCACCATCTACCCATGAAAGCCAGCGCCGTTTCCACCATGGCCGAAAACAGCAGCCAGTTGTTGTATCCCGGCTTGATTACACGCGTCGACTCCAATGCATGAACAAGATTCTCCTGCGTCGCCTTGTCCAGCTTCTGCCACAACTCCGTTGGAGCACGCAAAATCGCAAGCGCCAGAAACGCCGCATCCACCACCGGCTGTGATCCCTTGTTGAAGTTCATAAAATCCGGCGACTGTGGATCCGTTGCAGCCGCTATCGCAGCACGCGAAAGCTCCGCATACTGCTGCCGAAGTTGCCCTTCCGCACCGGATGTCGCACCTGATTCCAGCCACGGAGCAATCCCGGTCAGCAGACGTCCTAATGCTTCCAGATAGGTGAACTGCTTCCGCTCCTGCACATTGCCATGCGGAGCCTCCACCGGCATCGTTGTCTTCAGCTTGTGTTCGCTCAATGCATGCAGCACAGGCCACGAAACCTTTGTCAGTCTCTCAACCCAATACTGCCGATCACTTCCAGCCGCACCCAATGCCGATGCCTGTGCCATGCCATGCACTGAAGAAAGAGCTCCCAACGCAACCACGCCTTTGAGTACATCCCGGCGCTTCACATCCATTCCCAATGTCTTTCCCCAATCGTTGTAACGTAAACTTGATACGACAACATCTTACCGATCGAGCATCACACCGCACGATTAGCCGCATACTGCCGGCTGTTCATCGCTCATTACCCATCAGTAAACGCATCGCTTCTATTTCTCTCCCATAGCACGCGTATCTTTCAGAAAAACAATTTTCACGGAGGCCCCGTTGCGTTTCCAATCTTTCAAGCCGCTTGCGCTTGCCGCTGGACTTATTCTTGCTTCGCACTCCATTCCCTCATTGGCAGAGGGCTGCACAGCTCCCGAATTCGCCAATCAGCAGCGCGATGCCGAGACGGTACAAAAGCTGGAGACAGCTTTCACCGCCGCATTCCTCAAGGGCGATACCGATTTCGAGAAATGCCTGCTCCTGCCGAACTATGCCGAAGTATCACGAAGCGGAAAGTGGCGCGAGCTATCTGACGAGCTCGCAGGCACGGCGCGAAATCAGGGAAAGAATCTCTCTGTTCCGCAACTGCCGAAGGTGGATGTCCTACTGCATGGCGACGTGGCCGTCGCGCACGGTTTATTTACGTTTACTGCGCCCGATGGAAAATCGCAGAGTACCCGCTTCTCCGATGTCTACGTATGGAAAGACGGTGCCTGGCACGTTTTATATTCGCAGCAGACACCGTCTGATAACTAGCAGTGAACAATCTTCTCCGACTTGAGCCCTTTGGTCGCATTGCGCGAATCCACAACCAGCTGTGATTCGCGCACAATGCGCTCATAATCGTAGTCCGAGTGATCGGTCACAATCAGCACGCAGTCGTACTGTCCCAGATTTTCCAGCGGAACTCCGTCCATATTCAGGGCGTAATGCCGCCCGCGCCCCACATGCGGGAAAAACGGATCGTTATAAGAAACGATGGCACCCTTCTGCCGCAGCAATTCGATAATCGTCAACGAAGGCGACTCGCGCAGATCGTCGATATCTTTCTTGTAAGCCAGGCCCAGCATCAGCACCTTCGAGCCTTTCAGCGCCTTCGACTGCTCATTGAGCGCCTCTGCCGTCTTCTCGACGACATAGTACGGCATAGCCTCGTTCACTTCGCCGGCCAGCTCAATAAACTTGGTGCGGAAGTCATACTGCTTCGCCTTCCACGAAAGATAAAACGGGTCGATCGGAATGCAGTGACCGCCAAGGCCGGGACCGGGATAAAATGCCTGGAAACCGAAAGGCTTTGTCTTCGCCGCGTCGATCACTTCAAAAATATCGATGTTCATCCGGTGACAGAGCTGCTTCAGCTCGTTCACCAGCGCGATATTCACGCAGCGGTAGATGTTTTCGAGGAGCTTTGTCATCTCAGCCGCAGCCGGAGAAGAAACCGGCACCGTGCGGTTAAAGATGCTTCCATACACAGCCGAAGCCATATCACGCGCTACCGACCCTACTCCTCCCACAACCTTCGGAATATCGCGACGCGCCACTGTGTCATTGCCCGGATCTTCGCGCTCCGGAGAAAACGCAACAAAGAATCCTGCCGTCGCTTCATCGCGGTTCACGCGCAATCCCTTGCTATTCCCTGCTTCGAGAATCGGAATCAGCACCTCTTCCGTCGTGCCCGGATACGTTGTGCTCTCCAGGATGACAAGCTGCCCTTCGCGCAGGTGCGGCGCAATCGCCTTTGCCGTCTCGCGGATATAGCTGAGGTCCGGCTCCTGGTATTCATTCAACGGAGTCGGTACGCAGATAATGACAACATCCACGTTGGAGATTTCCGAATAGTCAGAGGTAGCGCGAAAACCATGCTTTTGCGCCGCTTGAATCTCCGTGCCTGGGATGCGGACAATATATGAGCCGCCGGAATTCAGCGCGGAAACCTTCTTCCCGTCGATATCGAACCCGGTAACGGCAAAACGCTCTTCACTGAAGAGAAGAGAGAGCGGCAATCCCACGTACCCCATTCCGATAACGCCAATGCGGGTAGTGCGGTTTTCAACATTCTGGATGAAGTGTGTTTTTTCAGCGGTGGCAACATCTGCCATATTCGTATTCCTTTCGAAGCGCACGGCCATACGATTTAATCATCGCATCTCCGACCGGCGGATCGAAACGGCAGCGTCCGGGGGGAGCCAGTCTTCTGGCTCCCTATGTTGTAGCACTATTTTGCGAGATTCGCGTAAAAATTATCGAGGTCGCGCTTAAAATCCTTCAGCGCATCCACGTTCAGATACACCATATGGCCTGAAGGATAGTAGGTAAACTCAACATTCTTCGCAAGTTCCGGCGTCAACATCATATGCGAAAGGTCATATTCAGTTGCAAAAAACGGCGTTGCCAGGTCGAAATATCCATTCGCCGACAGCACCTTCAGCTTCGGATTTTTACGGATCGTATCCGCCAGGTCGCCCGCCACATACGGCATCGCCTGCTGGCCGCCAAAGCCGCGTCCCGATCCCGCTCCCCGATGCTTCCAGTCCCATTCGCCAATGGTGTTGCCGCTCGGTTTGTATTCATCCGTCGTGTCGTACTTCAGCTCGCGCGAAAGATAGTCGTGCTGCGCCGCAACAAACGCGCCTGCAATGCCGGTATCGGAAGGATCATAGCCGGGATACTCACCGGCATCGTCCACGTCCGTGCCCTCAAACCGGGCATCGTAGCGACCGAGAATATCGCCCTCGTTACGCATCAGCTCTTTGCGAAAACGGCTTGGGGAAATACGCAGCTTCGCATCCTTTACATACTGCGTGCTCAAGCCGGTATATTGGCTCACCTTCGCCGCGATTGCGTCCAGCTTTGACGGGGAGAGCTGATCGCCTTCCGCCAGCGCCTCGGAATAATCTCCGCGCGCAAAGTTGCGGACTTCATCCAGAAATGCCTTCAAGTCAGAAGGCTTGTTCTGCAGCTTGTTGTGATACCACGCAATGGCCGCATAGCTCGGCAGGTTCACAATGTACTGCGTGTCCATGCCCGGAGCCAGTTCGCCATAGTTCAGAATCGACGACAGCAGCACAATCCCGTTCAGCGCTACCCCATGCTCCTGCAGCACAGCAGAAAGGCCCGCCGAACGCGTCGTGCCGTAGGACTCACCAAACAGAATCTTCGGTGAATTCCAGCGCTGATTCACCGTCAGATAGCGCTCAATAAATTTATCGAACGCTTTCAGGTCCTGATCGACCCCGGCGAAATCCTTCGCCGTAGCCTTGCCCACAGCCCGCGAATACCCTGTCAACGGCGCGTCGATGAACACCAGATCCGTCTTATCCAGCAAACTGTATTGGTTCGGCACTATCTGATATGGAGCCGAACCGGTAGCCGACGGGCTGGATGTCATCACCCGCACCGGCCCAACCGAGCCCATGTGCAACCACAGGGTCGCCGAGCCCGGTCCGCCGTTATAAAGAAAAGTCACCGGACGCGTCTTCGCATCGGCTCCATCTTCGGTATAAGCAATGT
>DASZUU010000006.1:0-28179 GCA_035547425.1 Alloacidobacterium sp.
GCGGCAAAGCGTAGACGTTCACTCGTAGGTGGATGGTTGTACGTCCACCATACGATGAACTTGTTCGGCGAGGGATCGTCCAGCCATATCTCGCCCAGCCGCTGGAAGTCCTGCGTGGCCACCTGCTGTGGATCGGCTACCAGGCCATGAATCACTTCCTGCCCGTAAACATCTGCCTGATGCTCGATGATGCGACTGAAGATATTGCCGATTGGTTCCGCCGCAAAGCTCAGCACTGTCATCAACAGCAGAATCAGCCCGAGCGATGCCCAATCATCGACGGAGCGAACGCCCCACGTATCACCGGTGCGTCGCACCAGCCAACCCAACAGCAGATACGCAATACAGTAGAAGATCAAAAAAAGCGCGGCGACAAAGAACAGCCCTTTGACAATATGCCGCAGTGCATAGTGGCCCTGCTCGTGGCCATAGATAAAGAGGATATCGTCAGTCGATGCGAGTTTGAGCGCGTTGTCCCACACGACGACGCGTTTCGATGCACCGAAGCCGGTTACGTAGGCGTTGATGCCGGTTGACTTTGCACTCGCGTCCATCACAAACATGCGCGATGGTGGAATCTGAATGCCTCCGCGAGCAACGATTTCTTCCAGGCGCATTACCAGGACCGGATCGCATTTTTCCAGCGGGGAGAAGTGGTTGAAGAGCGGATCGATAACGATCGGTACGGCAAACATGCCGAAAATCTCCACCGGCAGCGTGAGCATCCAGAACCACAGCCACCAGCGGCGTGGCGAGTGCCGCATGAGAGCGTAGAGACAATTCAGCGCGATCAGGCCAAAAATCAGCAGCAGAAAAGATGCCAATGTCCAGTCGCCGAACCAACTCGGCCAGCGCTGCACAGACAGTCCATAGTGCAGCGAGACAGCATGGGATAGCGCTGCCTCCGGCAATCCGATGAGCGACAGCACGATCAGCCAGAAGGAAATTATCAGCAGGCTCTGCAGCCATGTCCGCGGCGTAAGCGATGCAGCCCAGTCGCTCACGTGCCTGCCGACGCGCAGATGCACCAGCAGCCAAAGAAGCAGAATCGTCCAGGCCACGCCGCCGAAGTGCAGAGCGGCATGCGCATGGTTCAGGTGAATCGCTTTATCCAGCTTGTCCGGTGGAAGAGTGTATTGCGTGAGGGGCAATGCAGCAGTCATCCGGATATCAATCGAGCCGGACGAGATAGGCTTCGCCTTCTTCCGGCTTAAGCTCTTTTGCGATTTCTACAGCCCGTCCCTTGTCGTCATTCAGGGGGCGGATGCGCACCCAGTGCCCGGTCGGGCCAGTAAATTCAATGACGTTGGCGGTGTGATATTTGCGCTCCAGGTGTTCTTCCAGCTTGACGGCTTCCTTTTCTTTGCTGAAGGCGCCAATCTGCACGCACCAGCGGCCACCCTCGTCAATGGGCTTGGGCGCTGCGTATACATCGATGCGCACCTGCGCTGTGCCCGGACGCCAGACGCCGATGGCCTTTGCTGAGGCTACGGAAAGATCGAGCACGCGATTGGGCACGAAAGGGCCGCGATCGGTAATGCGCATCACCTCGGATTGTCCTGTGGAAAGATTGGTCACTCGAATCAGCGAGCCCATCGGCAGCGTGCGGTGCGCAGCCGAGATAGCGTTCTGATCGAATATCTGGCCATTTGCGCCGCGATGATTGTGATACGGCGGCCCATACCAGCTGGCAAGCCCCGTCTCCGTGTAGATGGGCGAATGCGTGGCCACAAAAGCTTCATCCTCTGATTTGGCAGGAGATTCAGCAGCTACTGGAGGATTGCCGGTAGCAGACGGTGTTTGCGCCACAGACGGCGACGGCGCGTGGATCGCAGGTGGCGGAGGCGGTGCGTAGGCTGCCTGCTGCTTATGTCCGCAGCCCATAGCCAGCGTCAAAGTGATCATCGCCATGCCTGCAATCCGTTTCTTCGTCACCGTTATTTCTCCAGATGGTCGGCGAGCTTGCGCAATTGCTCGGCGGCAATGCGCAAGCCTTCCGATGAGTTCTGCCGCACCTTGGGCACGACTTCGTCATTGAGATATGCAATCACTTTGCGGAGTTCTTCTTCGACGCGCGGTGTTACATTCCTGATATGCTCATCGACCTTGCGGCCAAAATCTTCAAAAGGGTTGCTGTCCGGCATCTATGCGCTCCTGTGCCTTTTTCAGTGTGCTTGGCGCATTCGGCAGGGTCAATGGTTGTTGCGCCAGAGGGTGCCTAAGCCGTTACCCTGCAATAGCGATACATCCATATATTTCGCCGCGCCGTCAAAGTGAATGATTTCATTGCACAGAGTAAGTAAGTGAGGCTGCAAGGAGACCTCCTATTTCATGGAAGTAAGATCGATATTTTTTCGGGCAGGCTTTTCTACATTGCTTGCGCTTTGCAGCCTACCAGTTTCCGGACAGCAGAATACTTTGCCGGATGCTCCACCCGTGAACAATTCACCTACTGCGGTGGAGAAAAGACGATGGACAGATGTTGTGGAACCGGGCGAGAAGGTGCCGAAGTTGAGCCCGGGCGATAAGCTCCTCTTCCCTCTGCATGAGGAAGTGCGCTGGACGGGTTGGTTCTCCACATTTTTATCGTCCGGATGGGAACAGCTCCGCGACTCCGACCCGCGCTATGGCGTCGATTCCGGTGCTTACGGACAGCGATTGGGCGCTGCCGCGATTCGCGACCTGAGCATGCGCACCTTTTCCGATGGCGTACTGCCTGCGTTGCTGCACGAAGACCCGCGCTACTACCGCAAGAGAGACGGAACAATTCTGCGGCGGGGTTTCTATGCAGCCTCACGCGCGGTTGCCGGTCCCAGGGATTCCGGCAGGATCACCTTGAATACTTCGGTTATTGTCGGGCATGGCATGGCATCGGCATTGACCATGGCGTATTACCCGGATAAAAGCGCGAAGCCGTCGGTCGTTTTTGAGACATGGGGCTTCTCGATGTTAGGCGAGGCCGGGGGGAATCTCTGGTCGGAATTCTGGCCGGATGTGCGGGATAAATTCTTTCATCGCCATCATCCCGATCAGCCTTGATGGGCTGCGGGGTCAGAAAAAAGAGTTTGTCATACGTCCAAGACAATATGCATGCTTCACAACTCAGGCAGAAAAAAACAGGGCAGAAAAGGTATGGGCTTTTAGGAACTGTCTTTTTTTTCTGTCTGCCGGTTGTAGCGCAGACACAACCTTTTCTGCCGGACGCCCCTTCAGCGGCAATGGAACTGGCCCAGAGCTTTCCTCCGTCCGCGCCCGAGCCTGCGCGTCCTGCGCTTGCAAAAAGTCCCATATTTCCATCGATCCAGCCGGAATGCTCGCAGGCGCAGTCCAAACCGGCTCTTTCGCCTCCCATGAGCTGCGGCCCGATGTACGACCCATTTCAAAAGTTCATCAATGGAGCGGAGCCGCATCCGATGACTCCGCGCGAAAAGGCAATTCTTGCCGGGAAAGACGTCATCGATCCCTTCAACCTGATCACGATTGGAGGCATTTCTGCCATCTCGATTGCCTCCAATTCGCATACGGGTTACGGGCCGGGGATGAACGGATGGGCAAAGCTGTCGGGCGTCTCATTTACCGAGAACATGACGAATGAGTTTTTCAGTACATTCCTGATTCCGTCGATCGCACATCAGGACCCGCATTACCACCGCATGCCGAACGCTTCATTCAAGCGCCGCTTCGCGCATTGCATCTACCAGGTGGTGTGGACGCAGGGCGATAACGGAAAGAGCATGTTCAACTATGCCACTGTTGTGGGAGGCATGATTGAAGAAGCTGCCAGCGATGCCTATGTTCCATACAGCGATACGGGATGGAGCGCAGCGGCCTCGCGCTACGGCATTGTTCTTGCCACGGATCCCATTAACAACTTCATCACCGAGTTTGTTCCCGATCTAGCGCGTCGCATCAATTTCCGCGCTGTTTTCGTACAACGCCTCATCACCAGCGTGACCAAAGAACAGGCTCCGTAATCAGCGATAAAATAGAAACAGACACCCACCGAAAGAGTTCCGAGACACCTGTTTTGCAGCATTTACTCGACAAGTTGAATCCCCAGCAGCGGGCCGGGGTTGAATCGGTTGATGGCCCCGTGTTGATTCTGGCCGGAGCCGGATCGGGGAAGACCCGCGTCATTACGCACCGCATCGCCTATCTTATTCAGGAGCGGGGAGTTGCTCCCGATGCCATTCTCGCCGTTACCTTCACGAACAAAGCGGCGGCGGAGATGGCGGAGCGCGTCGACAAGCTCATCGGCCACACCACGCTGGCCAAGCCGCTGATTGCGACGTTCCACTCCTTCTGCGTGCGCATGCTGCGGCGCGATATCGAAGCATTGCGCATCGGCAACGAAGGGCTGACGAAAACCTTTGCCATCTATGACGAGAGCGATCAGCAGTCGCTGGTGAAGCAGATCATGCGGCGCATGGGCCTCGACGACAAGCAGCTGACGCCGCGCACTGTTCTGGGCAAAATTTCCTGGGCCAAGAATCACATGATCGATCCGCAGGAGTATTACCTGCAGTCAGCCGATCCGATGAGCGAGAAGGTCGCGCAAATATTCGAGGCGTATCGCAAAGAGCTGCGCAAGAATAACGCCCTCGACTTCGACGATCTGCTTCTGGAGGCGGTGCGCCTGCTGAAGTCTTCTGCCGAGGTGCGGGAGCGATACAACCGGCGCTATCGCTATCTGCTGATCGATGAATACCAGGACACCAATCGCCCGCAGTATGAGCTGATGAAGCTGCTTGCGGGAGAAGACAAGAATGTCTGCGTGGTCGGCGATGAGGACCAGAGCATTTACTCCTGGCGCGGCGCGGATATCCGCAACATTCTGGAATTTGAGAAGGACTTTCCTAATGCGCAGGTCATCCGGCTGGAACAGAATTATCGTTCGACACAGGTCATTCTTGAGGCCGCGGGCGCCGTGGTTGCCCGCAATTCGCAACGTAAGGGCAAGCATCTGTGGACGGAGCGCGAAGGCGGCTCGCTGGTTGGCTATTATGAAGCTCCTGACGGCGAAAACGAGGCGCTCTTTATTGCCGACTATATTCAGAAATATCTGCGCAAGGCCGGTTCCGAGCACGAAGAGGTGCGCGTAGCCGTGCTTTATCGTACCAACTCGCAGTCGCGCCTGATTGAAGAAGCGCTGCGCCGGTACGGCATCAGCTATACCATGGTCGGCGGTTTTTCGTTCTACGAGCGGGCGGAAATCAAAGACCTGTTGAGCTATCTGAAGCTGGTTCAGAACCCGCACGATTCCATTGCCCTGCAGCGCGTCATCAATGTGCCTGCGCGCGGCATCGGCAAGGCCACGCTGGAAACCCTGGAGCGCATCGCGCTCGAAACCGGCATGAGCACCTGGTCGGCCATTGGCCGCGCGTTGACCGAGCGGCTATTACCCACCCGCGCCTGCATCGCGCTCGATGCATTCCGCAAGCTGATTGAAGATGCGCGGGCAATGCTGGCTCCCGGCTTTGCCGAGAAACTGGCAGCCGATGTTGCTCCCGCAGAAGACGATACTTCGTTTGATGTCGAAGCGAGTTCCACGAATGCCGAAGACGAGGATGTCAGCTTCGATTTCGGCAACGATGAGCAGCACGGATTTGCCTTCTCCGATGATGATGATGTGGCCTTCGATGCCGCGGAATTCAATCCGTTTGCGGAAGCTGCTCCGAAGAAGGAAAGACCCCACCCTTCGCCTAGCTCAGGATGGGGCACCCAGGAGTCTGCTTCCGAAGAAAAAGGAGAAAAACCTGTCGAAGGCTTCCGGGCGCCGGGAGACGCGGCAACCTTGCCGGAGCTGATTCGCTTTATCAACGATCGCAGCGGCTACATCCGCGCGCTCGAAGAAGAAGGAACGCCCGAAGCCTTCTCGCGTATTGAGAACCTGAAGGAGCTTGCCAACGCAGCGCAGGATGCGCAGGAACGCGGCGAGACTTTGGACGAGTTCCTGGACCACGCGGCGCTGGTGAGCGATACCGATAAGTATGATGCGAATTCGCGCGTGACCCTGATGACCTTGCACGCGGCCAAGGGCCTCGAATTTCCGCTTGTCCTGCTGGCAGGGCTGGAGGAAGGCTTATTCCCGCATTCGCGGACGCTGAACGATCCCGAGCAGATGGAAGAAGAGCGGCGCCTGGCCTACGTCGGCATGACCCGCGCCATGGACACGCTGGTGCTTACGCGGGCGCGTTATCGCAGGCGCTACGGCAACGATATGCCGGAGGCCTCCATGCCTTCACGCTTTCTTGAGGAAGTGCCTCCGGCGCTGCTCGAAGACCTGAGCGGCGGCATGCGTCCGGCAGCAAGCTGGGGCGGCTACGCTGCGGCCTATACGCAGCAGCCTTCGCGCTTCCAGCGCCGCGAGTATGACGACGGTTTCGAGACCAGCCGCCATTACAGCTACGAAGACGAAGACCAGCGTCCCGCACGCGGCCAGCGAAACGCCGCATACTCAACCCGGAAGGCTGGAGGCGAATCGCTGGACAACATCGCGCAGTTCTTCGGAGGGCGAGGCGCAGCCGGCACTTCGCGGCCAAAAATCGAAGTGGCCGAATCGAAGGGAGCCGTTGGATTCAAGAGCGGTCAGCGCGTCCGTCATCCGAAATACGGGGAAGGCGTGGTCTTCCGGCGCGAAGGAGACGGTGAAGATGCCAAGATCACGGTACAATTTACAAGGTTCGGTGTGAAAAAGCTGGTAGAGAAGTTTGCCCAGCTGGAACGGATTTGAAACCCGGCACCCGAAGAAAAAGCAGGTCCTTCGACTCCGCGTTGCTCCGCTCAGGATGACAACTGGTTTGCGGAAGATTCGAGGACGAAGGAATTGAAGGAGAGATATGGCAAATACCAAAAAGATTGAAAGCACAGAAGAACGCAAAAAAGTGAAGCGGGCAGCGCGCAAGAAGGCGGCCCCGAAGGCAAAGCGGACCACTCCCCGCGGCTCGAATAAGAAGAAGGTTCGCAAACTGGCTCGCGGACAGAGCAAGCGCTAAGGCTTTCCGGCCTGTCCGGCGGATTTTGCTTCGCGGGACAGGCCCTGAGCGGCTACACTCCCCTCATTAAGCCTGCAGGAGCCAGCACTCTGTCGTACCAAGTCTTCGCCAGAAAATCGATCGACAAACTTATTAGCGATTCCGAATCGCCCGAGCACAGCCTCAAAAAAACGCTCGGCCCGGTATCGCTGACAGCACTTGGCATCGGCGCAGTCATCGGCTCCGGCATTTTCACCGTCATCGGCACGGCAATTGCCGGCGAGCAGTTCGATACTTCATCGATCCTCAACACGCCTGTGCTCGATTATCTCGTCCATCACACGGCTTTGGCCGGTCGTCCGGGCGCTGGCCCGGCGCTGGCATTGTCGCTGGTGCTGGTGGCGATTGTGTGCGCCTTCACCGGCCTTTGTTATGCCGAACTGGCTTCGATGATCCCTATCGCCGGATCGGCGTACACCTATACCTATGCGACACTGGGCGAGCTGATTGCCTGGATTATCGGCTGGGACCTGATCCTCGAATATGCCTTTTCCAACATGGCGGTTTCTGTCGGGTTTGCCGCGCATGTCGTCGATTTGCTCGACTGGCTGGGCATACACCCCTCTGCCCGATGGATTTCTCCGGCCTACCTGCCCAGCGGATTGCAGGATTTCCACGGCAACATGCTCTATGCGCCGGGATGGCATTTCGGCTTCAACTGGCCCGCATTCCTCATCGTCCTGCTGCTGACAGTGGTGCTGGTGCGCGGTATTCGGGAATCGGCGGAAACCAATAACATTATGGTGCTGCTGAAGATTCTGGCGATTCTGATTTTCGTCGCCTTCGGCGCGCACTTTATTCATCCTTCAAACTGGCATCCGTTTTATCCCAACGGTTGGTCCGGCCTTCTGACCGGCGGCTCCATTATTTTCTTCACTTATATCGGCTTCGATTCCGTATCAACCGCAGCCGAAGAGTGTAAGAATCCGCAACGGGATGTGCCCATCGGCATTATTGCCACGCTGGTCATCTGCACCATTCTTTACATCGGCGTGGCCGTCGTTTTGACCGGGCTCATTAAATGGGACCAGCTTGTCGGGGATGCCGCTCCGGTCGTCAATACGCTGCGCAAGCTTTCCATGCACGGCAATGTGACCTTGCATTGGGTGCGGTTGGTCATCCTGATAGGCGCCATCCTGGGGATGATCTCTTCGATTCTGGTCTTCCAGATCGGACAGGCGCGCGTATGGTTCGCCATGTCGCGCGACCGCCTGCTGCCCTCGGTATTTTCGAAAGTGCACCCCCGGTACCGCACCCCCGCCGTATCCACCTGGGTTGCGGGCTTTGTTGTCGCGCTTCCTGCCGGGCTGCTGGATATCGGCACTTTCTCCGATCTATCGAATATCGGTACTCTATTCGCCTTTGTGCTGGTGTCGGCAGGTGTGCTGGTGCTGCGCTACAAAGATCCGGACCGCCACCGCAGCTTCCGCTGTCCCGGCGGCCCTATATTCCCAATATTAAGTATCTTCTTCTGTATCTTGCTGATGGCTGGGTTGCCTATCGTCACATGGCTGCGTTTCTTTATCTGGCTGGGCATCGGGCTGCTGATTTACTTCTTCTATAGCCGCCGCCGCAGCGAGTTCTGCCCCCCGCATCGCGCACGCTAGGTAATTTCCTCAGGAAAGGCTGCATCCTAGTCTGTGTAGGAGGCAGTGCTGCCTCTATTCCGGCTACTTGTCCTGTCCCGATAGGTGGTAGCAATCTACATCTATTGCCCGCCCTTGCACGCCTACGGGCAACCAACCTGAAGTGAGATGAGGGGAATTTCTATGTATCATCACGTCAAAAAGTTGATGTACAGCGTGAATGTAGGCGAACCCGATGTGCGATTCGGGTCCATGCTGCTGGAGCAGTTTGGCGGCGCGAATGGCGAACTGGCCGCGGCCATGCAATACACCATCCAGGGCTGGTCCTGCGACGATCCTGAGCGCCGCGACCTGCTCATGGATATCGGCACGGAGGAGATCAGCCACCTCGAGGTTGTCGGAGCCCTGATCCGTATGCACCTGATGCCAATGAAGAAAAAGCTCGAAGACGCTGAGGCCGATCCACTGGTGGCGGTGACGGGTGGAGGCGGCCTGAACCTCTTCAATTCTCAGGGAAATCCATGGACTGCCGACTATCTGAAGATTTCCGGCGAATTGGATGTAGACCTGCGCAACAATATTGCGGCTGAGGCACGCGCCAAAATTACATATGAACGCCTGATGCACCTCACTGATGATCGCGGCACAAAAGATGCTCTACAGTTCCTTATGACGCGGGAAATTACTCATATGAAAGCCTTTTCGGCAGCGCTGGACAGCATGGGCAAAGACCCGTTCTCGATTGGGAAGCTGCCCCCGACCCCCGGCCTGGTGGATGAGTATTTCAATGACTCTACCGGAGAAGGCGAACTGGGTAAGGATGGGGTAGGTTCCTGGATCAAGCAGAACGGTTTGCACGTGGTGAATCCGCCGTTCGAATTTGAAGGTAAAGACATTTCGAGTAAGAGTAGTTCCAGACACTCGGTGAAAAAAGCATCATAGGGTTTGCTGCGGCGAGAAGAGGTAAATTGCGCTTTTCGCTGCAGGAATTCCCGCTTGGGTGCCTCGGGCTTGGTGAACGGCTCATTTTGCGATAAATCTCAAATGTGAGCAGAGATTTGCTGCATTTCATTGATCGCCTTCCTAAAGCAGAATTGCATCTGCATGTGGAGGGCGCGGTCGCTCCCGAAACTTTGGTAGAACTAAGCCGTCGGCATGATGCCGAGCCACTGACACACGTTCAGGCGGAGACTCTCTACCAATACAAAGATTTCCACGGTTTCCTCATGGCCTTCAAAGCCGTGACCGAGCGCCTGCAAACTGCCGACGACTACGAGCTGATTACCTACAAAATGCTGGAAAAACTCGCAGCGCAGGGCGTTGTTCATGCCGAGGTCTACGTCGCTGTCGGTGTGGTCTATTTCTGGGGACGCTCCGAGTTTGAGCCGCTCTTCGCGGGCATGGAGCGCGGCCGTTTGCGTGCAGAAAAAGACTTCGGCATCACCGCTCTCTGGATCTTCGATGCCGTCCGGCATTTCGGCGTCGAGCCCGCCGCCCGCGTTTTCCGCAAGGCCGCCGAAATGCGGCAGGAGCATCCCAGCGTCATCGGTATTGGCATTGGCGGCGACGAGCGTAATGGTCCTGCCGAGATGTTCCGCGATCTTTACAGCGAAGCCCGTGACGCCGGTCTACGCCTCACTGTCCACGCGGGTGAAGCCGTTGGCCCGGAAAGCATCTGGGGCGCGCTCAACATAGGAGCCGAACGCCTGGGCCATGCTTTGACCGCTATCCACGATCAGGAATTGATGCACATCCTCGCCGAGCGGCAGGTTCCCTTGGAGATTTGCATTACCTCAAACCTCAAGACCGGCTGCTGCACGCGTCTCGAAGACCATCCAGTTCGCCGCTATTTTGACGCAGGATTAATGGTCACCCTGAATTCCGACGATCCTGCCATGTTCGGCAGCGACCTTGAAGGCGAGTACCGGCTGGCTGAGGAAAAATTTGAATTCACCGAAGAGCACCTGCGCGAGCTTGCGGCGAATTCCATAGAGGCAAGTTTCCTTTCACCGGAACAAAAGATTCGGTGGTTGCATCAGATTGAGAATTGCGTCTAAAGAGATACGCGTTACCACCGATGTGCACCATATGGGCAAAGCGCAAGCAATTTGCGCTATCATGTCCGCATGGAGCCGCTTCGGAAGCGTAAGCTTTTTCGGTCGGGAAAGAAGGCTGCTGTGATTGTTCTGCCAGGTCTGAAGAAAAAAGAAGAATCCAACGTCGCCCTCAAGGCGATTGGCTGGAGTTCCGTAGCATTAGGCGTGGTCGCCCTTGGTGTATACGTCGGACGCGAGCTGCGTCTGCGCTACAAGTTTAACCGCCGCACGCCGTATGACTTTTACTCGCATGCGGGCGACGAGATTCAGTCGGCTGAATATGGGATGGGGATTTAGTCGCTTAAGAACGCTGAAAAGCGGATGGCTAAAAACCGGATAGCAGCAAAAATTCATTGTTGTTTCATAGTCCCAATAGCCTCGTCATCCTGACGATCAAAGGGACGAAGAATCTCAACGGTGACGGCTCAATTGCATCACCACACATATGCACATTCGTCAAAATAAAAAACTCCAGACAAAGTCTGGAGTTTTTTATTGCCACGCTTTTCAGCGTTCTTTAGCCTACTTCCCCGCAAGCTGCCGCAGCACATACTGCAGAATGCCGCCATTCTCGTAATAGAGAATCTCCTGCGGTGTATCGATGCGCACCTTGGTTTCGAACTCCTTCACCTTGCCGTCAGCCGCCGTTGCTTTCACCTTCAGCGTCTTTCCATTGGCGAATTTCGCATCGAGAAGCGCCTTCAGACCGAGGAAATCGAAGACTTCCTCGCCCGTCAGCCCCAGGCTTTCGGCGTTCTGGCCATCCGCAAACTGCAGCGGCAGAATGCCCATGCCTACCAGGTTCGAGCGGTGAATGCGCTCGTAGCTCTCAGCGATGACCGCGCGCACACCCAGCAAACGAGGGCCTTTGGCCGCCCAGTCGCGCGAAGAGCCGGAGCCGTATTCCTTGCCTGCAAGGATCACAAGCGGAGTCTTACGCTCGGCATACTTCACGCTGGCGTCGAAGATACTCATCTGCTCGCCCTCGGGCAGCAGGCGGGTGACGCCGCCCTCCGTTCCCGGCGCGAGCTTGTTGCGCAGGCGAACATTGGCAAACGTTCCACGCACCATCACTTCATGGTTGCCGCGGCGCGAGCCATAGGAATTGAAGTCAGCAGGCTTCACGCCATGCTCGGTCAGGTACTTTCCAGCCGGGCCATTCTGCTTGATCGAGCCGGCTGGAGAAATATGGTCCGTGGTCACGCTGTCGCCCAATACTGCCAGCACACGCGCTCCATGAATATCCTCCACCGGAGCCGGTTTCGCAGGCATGCCGTCAAAATACGGAGCCTTGCGGATATAGGTTGAATCAGCTTCCCATTGGTAGACGTCGCCGGTCGGGAACTTGAGCCCCTGCCAGTTGCTGTCGCCGGCGGCAACCGTTGCGTATTCCTTGCGGAAAATTTCCGAATCGATCGATGAAGCGATCACGTCGGAAACTTCCTTCTGCGTCGGCCAGATGTCCTTCAGATAAATCGCCTGGCCATCCTTGTCCTTGCCCAGCGGCTCATTTTCAAGATCATGGTCGATGCGTCCCGCCAGCGCATACGCAACCACCAGCGGCGGTGACATCAGGTAATTTGCGCGCACGTCGGAGTTGATGCGGCCTTCAAAATTGCGATTGCCGCTCAGTACAGAAACCGCAACCAGCCCGTGATCCTCAATCGACTTCGAGATATCCGAAGGCAGGGGGCCGGAGTTTCCGATGCAGGTCGTGCAACCGTAGCCGACCACGTTAAAGCGCAGCTTATCGAGATACGGCAACAATCCCGCCTTCTCGTAGTAATCGGTCACCACGCGCGAGCCCGGAGCCAGCGACGTCTTCACCCACGGCGGAACACTCAAGCCTTTTTCGACCGCTTTCTTTGCCAGAATTCCGGCAGCGACCATCACCGACGGGTTCGAAGTGTTGGTGCAGCTCGTGATCGCCGCAATCACAATCGATCCGTTATCGATATACTTGTCCACATCGACGCCAAAGCGCTCTTTGACGCTCGTGGTTGGTCCCGACTCGTGCACGCCCTGTGCGGCATCCACGGTTTCTGCCGGATGGCCACCCTCACCTTCCCAGCGAACCACCTGGCGAACGCCATTCTTGTTCGCGTCCGGTCCAAGCAGATTCGGAAGCTGCTTCTTGAAGCTGGTTCCTGCTTCCTTTAACAGCACGCGGTCCTGCGGACGCTTCGGTCCGGCAACGCTCGGCTCAACAGTGGAGAGATCGAGCGAGATGGTCTGCGAATATTCCGCTTCCGGTGAATCGGCTGTGTGGAAGAGACCCTGCTCCTTGTAATAAGCCTCGACAAGCTGAATCTGCTCTTCGCTGCGGCCAGTGAGCTTCAAGTAACGCAACGTCTCCGCGTCGACCGGGAAGATGCCGCACGTCGCGCCGTATTCCGGGGCCATGTTGGCAATCGTGGCGCGATCGGCCAATGCCAGCTCGCTGATGCCCGAACCGTAGAACTCGACAAACTTGCCCACAACGCCCAGCTTGCGCAGCATCTCGGTCACGGTGAGAACCAGATCGGTAGCGGTAGCGCCTTCACGCAGCTTGCCGGTGAGTTTAAAGCCGACAACCTGTGGCACGAGCATCGAAACCGGCTGGCCCAGCATGGCCGCTTCCGCTTCAATGCCGCCCACGCCCCAACCCAGAACGCCAAGGCCGTTAATCATCGTGGTGTGCGAATCGGTGCCGACCAGCGTGTCGGGATATGCGCGCGGATTTTCGCCTTCTGTGGTGAAGACGACGCGGGCCAGATACTCAAGATTCACCTGGTGGCAGATGCCCATGCCTGGAGGCACGGCTGAGAAATTCCGGAAGGCCGACTGTCCCCACTTCAGAAAGGCGTAGCGCTCGCGGTTGCGCTGGAACTCCAGCATCGCGTTGAGTGAGTACGAATTGCCGGTGCCGTACTCATCCACCTGCACGGAGTGGTCGATGACCAATTCCGCGGGCTGCAGCGGATTGATCTTCTCGGGATCGCCGCCAAGCTGCTTCATGGCGTCGCGCATCGCTGCAAGGTCCACAATCGCAGGAACGCCGGTAAAGTCCTGCATCAGGACGCGCGCGGGCATATAGGCAATTTCGCGTGAAGGCTCGGCCTTCGGGTCCCACTTGGCGAGAAATTCGATATCGTCGGCAGTCACGCTCTTGCCGTCTTCCTGCCGCAGCAGGTTTTCAAGCAGAATGCGCAGGCTGAAAGGCAGGCGGGAAAGCCTGATGCCTTTCTTCTCCAGCGCGTCGAGGCGGAAAATTTCGTAGGTGCGATTGCCGGATTTCAATTGGGATTGGCTACCAAAGCTGTTTCCAGGCTGGCTCATTGGGTCCTTCCTTATATGTGCTGAGGCCATCGAGGTGGCATACGTCTTCTCCCCGCGCAAAAATTTCAAATGGGGCGCGAGTGTCGTCAACAAAAAAGCTTAATCAGATGCAAAGGATTCGTCCACGGTCCGGGTGGCCGCGACGAAAGCGCTTGAGGCGGGGTGGGACGAGGATGTTCATGGTCCTGAGAGTATTTTAACGCGCCAATTTACCGGAATGAAGCGGCCTGAAACGTGGCAAAGCGAAACAAATGGATGCAGAAAGCCTTCCGAATCTTTCCGCCTGAAGAGGCAGCCCAACCTAAGCCGGCAGGACAGGGAGCGCATAAGAGAGCTCCATTATAAGGAGCAGCAGCGGACGGAAGCATGCCACTGATCTGCGCTGGTCGGCCTTCGAGGGAACTTGGCGACTTGCCAGCCGTAAGATAGCCTTTTGTTAAGAAGAGGGAGAAATTCTGCAGGCATGAAAGTTCTTGTGGTTGGTTCGGGAGGCCGGGAACACGCCCTGGCTTGGGCAATTCGCAGATCGCCGCGCATTTCCGAGGTTGTATGCGCTCCCGGAAACGGCGGCATGGCGCAAGTGGCGCGCCTCGTTAACGCCAATCAGAAGGATGTGAACGATATTCTTCGCGCTGTCGTTGCTGAAAATCCTGACCTGACCATCGTCGGCCCGGAAGTTCCACTCGCGCTGGGCCTGGTCGACGAGATGCAACGTCGCAGCCTTGCTGTCTTTGGTCCCACGCAGGCCGCAGCCATGCTGGAAACGAGCAAGTCTTTCGCCAAGCGCTTTATGCAGCGCCACAAAATTCCCACGGCGAATTACGCTGTCTGCTCCACGGCAGAAGAAGCCCTTGCCGCGCTCGACCTCTTCCACTTGCCCGTGGTTATCAAGGCCGATGGCCTTGCCGCGGGGAAAGGCGTCCTCATCTGCAATACCAAAAAAGAAGCCCAGGACGGCATTGCCGGGCTCTTCAGCGGCAAGTTGCTGGGCACAGTCGAAACCAATGTCGTGGTCGAAGAATTTCTCGAAGGCGAAGAGCTTTCCTTCCTTGTCCTCAGCGACGGCAAGCACGGCGTGCCGCTTGTGTCCGCCCAGGACCACAAGCGCATCGGCGAAGGCGATACCGGCCCGAACACCGGCGGCATGGGCGTCTATTCCACCGACGCGATGCTCGATCCGCAGATGCGCGACTGGATCATGCATCACATCGTGCAGCCCACCATCGACGGCATGGCCGCCGAGGATACACCGTTCGTCGGCGTCCTCTATTGCGGGCTCATGATGACTGCCCGCGGCCCCATGGTGCTGGAATACAACACCCGCTTTGGCGATCCGGAAACCCAGGCCATTCTCGTGCGGTTGGAATCCGATCTACTGGACGGACTGGAGGCCTGTGTTCATGGCCGTCTCAGCGAAGCCGAATTCCGCTGGCATCCCGGCGCATCCGCCTGCGTCATCGCCGCATCGCAGGGATATCCCGGCAGCTACACCACCGGCCATCGCATCACAGGGCTGGAAGATGCGGCCAAAATTCCCGGTGTCGAAGTCTTCCATGCCGGCACATCGCTGCTTGACGGCCATTACCTGACCAATGGCGGTCGCGTGCTGGCGGTAACCGCCGCCGCCGATTCGCTCCAGAATGCGCTGGGGCTGGCTTATGAAGGCATTCAGAAAATCCATTTCGACGGCATGTATTATCGCCGCGACATTGGCCACCGAGCACTGAAAAGGAAGGCATAGATGATTATCAAAGACGATCTCGTGATCGACATACCGACAAAAACGGGCCCGATGCGGACGTACTTGTTTCACCCAGCACAGGAAGGCCGTTATCCCGGCATCCTCTTTTATTCGGAGATATTCCAACTCACCGGCCCTATCCGGCGATTCGCATCCTTTCTCGCCGGACATGGATATGTCGTCGCGGTCCCGGAAATCTATCATGAGCTGGAGCCGACAGGCACGGTTCTCGCTTACGACCAGGCAGGTGCCGACAAAGGAAATGAAGACAAGTACGCGAAGGAACTGGCCTCCTACGACGACGATGCGCGAGTGCTGATCGATTATCTGTCCAGCATGTCGCAGTGCAACGGAAAGCTGGGAACCATCGGCATTTGTCTCGGCGGACATCTCGCCTTCCGCGCAGCCATGAACCGGAAGATTCTCGCCGCCGCATGCTTTTATGCGACAGATATCCACTGCGGAACGCTGGGCAAAGGCAAGCAGGATGATTCGCTGGCCCGCGCCTCGGAAATCAAAGGCGAACTGCTGCACATCTGGGGACGACAGGATCCGCACGTTCCGCTCGAAGGCCGGATGAAAATCAAAGCGCGCCTGGATGAGATCGGCGCCAATTACCAATGGCTGGAAGTGAATGGTGCGCACGCATTCATGCGCGACGAAGGCTACCGCTACGACCCCGAGCTGGAATATCTATGCAAGGGATGGGTGCTGTCGCTTTTCCATCGTTGCCTCTCAAACTGAGGCATTAAGAATACAATCGGGTGCTCCATCCTGAACGCAGTGAAGGGTGGAAAGATATAAGTCGTAGAAAATGCCCGCAAAAGTGCGGGCATTTTTCATTGTATGGAGCATCTGCGAACCTCTTAAAATGAAGAAGGATGGCTCTTGAGAAGCATTTCCCACCCTTCACTGCATTCAGGATGAGGCACTCCCTCAGCTATCCAGCTTCTTGGTCACCAGCTCATTCAACAGAGCCGGATTCGCCTGCCCCTTGGACAATCGCATCACCTGGCCGACAAAGAACGCCGCTACCGTCTTCTTGCCGCCGCGATACTGCTCCACCTGCTTGGGGTTGGCCGCGATTACCTCGTCAATCATTTTTTCAATCGCCGCCGGATCGGTGATCTGCTGCGGTTTTTCGCGCTCGTAGACGACGCCGAAATCTTCGCCCTTCTCAAAGGCCGTATCGAACAGCTGTTTGAGTTGCTTGCTTGAGAGCTTGCCTTCTTCGGCAAGATCGGCAGCAAGCGCGATGCCCTTCATCGTGATCGGCGACTGCTCCAGCTCAAGCCCATTGGCTTTGAGGCGGCTGGTGAGCTCGCTCTGTACCAGGTTCGCCACGCGCTTCGGGCTTTTTGCCGCCTTGGCCGCAGCCTCAAACTGATCCGCAAAAGCCTGCGTCGCGGTGAGCGTCTGTGCGTCCTGCTCGCTGATCTCGTACTCGGCAATCATGCGCTTGCGGCGCGCCTCGGGCAGCTCCGGCATCTGCTTGGCAATCTCCGCCTTGCGTTCGGCAGTAACGATAAGCGGGGGCAGGTCCGGCTCCGGGAAGTAGCGATAATCATGGGCCTGCTCTTTGGAGCGCATCGAGTAGGTACGGCCTTCGTTTGCGTTCCACAGGCGCGTCTCCTGCACGACACGATTGCCGCTCTCAATCACTTCAATCTGGCGCTCGATCTCGTATTCGAGTGCCGCGCGAATGAAGCGGAAGCTGTTAACGTTCTTGACCTCAGCCTTGGTGCCGAACTTTTCCTGTCCGCGCGGGCGAACACTCACGTTGGCATCGCATCGCAGCGAGCCTTCTTCCATGTTGCAATCGCTGACGGCGGTGTAGAGCAGGATTTCCTTCAGGCGCGTAAGGTATTCGTAAGCCTCATCCGGTGTGCGAATATCCGGCTCGCTGACAATCTCGATCAGCGGCGTGCCGCAGCGGTTCAAGTCGACGTAAGTGCGCGTTGCCGAATCGGCAAAGCCGTCATGGATGCTTTTGCCGGCATCCTCTTCCATATGGAGGCGCGTGATGCCGATGCGCTTCACGCCGTTCGGCGTAGGCACTTCAATCCAGCCATGCTCGGCCAGCGGCTTGTCGAACTGCGAAATCTGGTATCCCTTGGGCAGGTCGGGATAGAAGTAGTTCTTGCGGGCAAAGATCGAGCGTTCATTCACCTGGCAATTGAGCGCCAGCGACGCGAGCGTGGCGAATTCGACAGCTCGTTCATTCAGGACCGGCAGTGCGCCCGGCAACCCCAGGCAAACAGGGCAGACGTTGGTATTCGGAGGCGCGCCGAACTTGTTGGAGCAGCCGCAGAATGCCTTGGTGTTAGTCAAAAGCTGAACGTGGACTTCCAGTCCGATGACCGGTTCGTACTTCGCCAGAACTTCTGGCGAGATGCTCGCAGTGGTTGCCATAGATAGCTTGATTTTAGCAGCGGGGCCGGCTAGAAGATCACCTTTAGCCGTGCATGGATGGCCACGGTCTGATGGATGCTGTTCTGAATCGAAGGATTCCTCAGCCACTGCACATCCGGCGAAAATTCCAGACTGTCGCTCAGCTTCAGGCGATAAAAGAACTCCGTCAACTCTTCCTGCCGCTCGCCCGGCTTGCTGGGGCGGGTCCATGTAGTAGCCATGCCTAACAAATCCGCCTTTTTGCGACCAAATGGCGCCACGTTAGCAAGGCCGATCGTCTCCACCTGCTTGGTTGTAGACCCGGAAGCGGCGTTGATGCCCCAGCGCCCAAAGGGCATCCAGCCGTTGTGGAACTCCCAGTCGGAGCCGATGCCGACACCGGTGCCGCGGCCAAGCTCTTTCGTATCGTTATGCCAGACGGCTGCGCGAATATCGCGGCCCTGTTCCGTTTGCAGGTCATTCTTCCAGCCGACTTCCCAGGAGGTCTAGTAGTGGCCATCGAAGAGTGTCTGCGCTCCTTGCCACGGCGCGCCGGCCTCCGCATCCACCAGAAGCGCATGGGTATAGAAACCGTTTGGCGGCCCAAGTTCAAGTGCCACGCCGGGCGCATAGCTGCCGAGGCGCGGTTCTGTCGGATTGCCGTCAAACGGCCCGCCCAGGAACTGCGAAGTTTCATCATTATTGACCGGGCTGAGCCCAATATGCTGGTTGGGGTGCAGCTTGCCAATGTAAAGGGCGACCTTCTGCGCATCCCATGTCTGCTTGAAATACAACAGGTTTACCGTAATCGGACGCTGAGCGCCTCCGCCCTGTAGCGAGTTCAGGCCCAGGATGGACCCAAGATGATCGCTGAGGTTCCATTGCTGACTCTGGCCAATGTTTGTTCCTGACCGCACCAGCATGGTGAAGGAGCTGGAATCTTTCTCGTGGGTGTTAAAAGTCCATGTCCCCTGAAAGTCCAGGCGCCCGCTGTATTCCGTGTGTCGTGGAATATCCGGCGCGACGGTCGCATACTGCGCCAGGAATGTATAGGAAGCAAGAAGCGCAAGATGCGTCGCGCGACGCAGCTGCGCATTCTTGATATCAACCGGTCCAAACAAATGGCAGAGCGGATCGGGCTGCCAGAGAGAATATGGCGAAGCTCCGGCGGCGATTCCGGCGCGATTGCCCGCGCACACATCGGGCTTCACGTCCGCTGATTGCGCGCTCAGAAGCGGGCTCAGTGCAAGAGCAAGTACAAACAGCAGGCTGCGAAAGAGCATGATAAGTGTCTCGAAAAGCCCGGATTGACTGCGCATTAGGATTGTATGCGAAGCGCTGTCGATCCCCACTTCTGCAGGGAAAACTTCCACTGTAGACTGGAAAGAGCATGATCCTCCCGTTTGTCCGCGAACTGTTGGCGGACTTGGAGCATTCTCCTTTCTTTGAACAGGCACGAAGGCACCTCGCCCTTGCCCGTGGGCGCCGTCGTATCTCCGGGCTCACCTCCACCGCTCGCGCCTTGTATCTGCCGCTCTTTGCGCGGGCGGCGAATGTTCCCGTGGTCATCATCGTTGCCGACAACAAAGCCGCCGATACGCTGCAGGTTTCGCTCCGCGCCGGATGCGAATTGACCGGAGCAATTCCTCCTGAGCGGGTGTTGAAATTGCCTGCGCACGACGTGCTGCCGTTCGAAAACCTTTCGCCGCACCCCGAAGTGCAGGAGCAGCGCGCGGCCACCCTGTGGAAGATGGCAACCGGCGCAGCTTCCGTTGTGATTGCTCCGGTTGAAACCGCGGCCATGAGATTCTTTGCGCCGGAATACTATGCGAATCTGGCCCGCACGCTGCGCCGTGGAGAAGAGATCGATGTCGATGCGTTGACGTCGCATCTTTCGAGCATCGGTTACACCTCGATGGATATCGTTGAGATGCCGGGGCAGTTCACCCGCCGCGGCGGCATTCTCGATGTCTACTCGCCCGAAGCCGATCGCCCCGTGCGGGTTGAGTTTTTTGGCGACGAAATCGATTCGATCCGCAAGTTTGATCCCGAATCGCAACGGTCCTCAACTCCTCTCGACGAAGCCGTTCTGTTGCCTCTGACCGAAACTCCCATCACGGAACATCTGCTCGCTGCCGTGCATGCGCGGCTCAGCGGCGCGCGCCTGGAGGAGGCAGATGAGCCGGATCTGGTGGCGAACGCATTGGCTGCCGGAGGCGTAAGCGTTTTTCCCGGATGGGAATTTTTCGCAACCGTAGCCGGAGCAAATAAAACTCTGCTCGATCTCTTCTCGCGTTGCGCGCTGTTTGTCGAAGAGCCTGCGATGATCAAGAATCAGCTCGACCGCTGGTGGAATAAGGTCGAGCAGCGGCATGAGCGCAGCGGTATCGGCTCTCTCATTCAGCCGCATGATATTTATCTGCACCCCGAGTTGCTGCTTGCGCAGTTGAGCTCGCATGCCGGCCTCGACATCGATCAACTGGGCGCAGTCGATGTTCTCGATGAAGACAAAACACTCGGCGAGATAGAAATTTCTTCACGGCCTACGCTGCGTTTTCATGGATCGATCCCGGCATTCATCGAGCAAATCCGCACGCTGATGCAGCAGGAAACGCGCATGCTGCTTGCCGCTCCCAATCAGGGAGAAGTAGAGCGGCTGGCGAGCGTTCTGCGCGAATATGAGATTCCTTATCGTCTCGGCAGCCGTATCCAGCATGCGGGCAGCGAGACTGTTTACGATGAGTCGAGCTATCTGGCAGGCGATCTGCGCACGCCGATACTGGTGCGCTCGCAGCTCTCCAGCGGCGTAAGCCTGCCGGAGTCAAATCTCGTCATCTTCGGCGCGAACGATTTCTCTGATGAAGCCGATGTCATGGCGCGTCCGGCGCCGAAAAAATCAAAGACCGCTGCCTTCGTTTCCGATTTCCGCGACCTTGCTGTCGGCGATTACGTCGTCCACGTAGAGCATGGTATTGCCCGCTACATGGGCCTCAAGGAAATTACGCAGGACGGCGTCAATATTGAGTTCATGATCCTTGAGTTTGCCGAGCAGGCGCGACTCTATGTGCCGCTGACGCGACTCGATCTGATTCAGAAATACCGCTCCAGTGAAACCGGCGCTGCGCCCATTTTGAATAAACTTGGTTCGCAGCAGTGGGCGAAGACCAAGGCGCGCGTAAAGAAGGCCATGCAGGACATGGCGGATGAGCTGCTTAAGCTGTACGCGCAGCGCAAGGCCGCGCAGGGCCTGGCGTTTTCTCCGGACAACGAATTTCAGCGCGAATTTGAAGACGCTTTCGATTACAACGAAACCGACGATCAGCTGAACGCGATCAATGACATCAAACGCGACATGGAATCGCAGATGCCGATGGATCGCCTGCTCTGCGGCGACGTAGGTTACGGCAAAACAGAAGTCGCCATGCGCGCAGCCTTCAAGGCGGTTCAGGATGGCAAGCAGGTTGCCGTGCTCACGCCGACTACGGTTCTCAGCTTCCAGCACTTCGAGACATTCAAAAAGCGCTTCAAGCTTTTTCCCATCACCATTGAAATGATCTCGCGCTTCCGCACGCCGAAGGAGCAGAAGGCGATCCTCGAGCGTGTCGAAGTCGGCAAGGTCGATATCCTGATCGGCACCCACCGGCTGCTCTCCAAGGACATCAAGTTTCATGATCTCGGCCTGTTGATCGTCGACGAAGAGCAGCGCTTCGGCGTGCGCCACAAAGAGCGGCTGAAGCAGATGCGGCAATCGATCGATGTCCTCACCATGTCTGCCACGCCCATTCCACGCACGCTGCACATGTCGCTCGTTGGCCTGCGCGATATGAGCGTGATCGAGACGCCGCCCAAGGATCGCATGGCGATTCAGACCGTGGTCGCAAAATTTGATGAGAAGTTGATCCGGTCGGCAGTCGAAGTTGAGCTGGAGCGCGGCGGGCAGGTGTACTTCGTCCACAATCGCGTAGAGACGATCTATGAGATCGCTGCGAAGATTCAGGAACTGGTGCCTGCAGCGCGTATCACCGTTGGTCACGGGCAGATGAGCGAAGGCGAGCTCGAAAAGGTCATGCTCTCCTTCATGCATCATGAGCACGATGTTCTGGTGGCCACCACCATCATCGAGAACGGCCTCGATATTCCGCTGGCAAACACCATCATCATCAATCGCGCCGATCGCCACGGCCTCTCCGAACTGTATCAATTGCGCGGGCGCGTGGGCCGCTCGAATCGCCGAGCCTACGCGTATCTGCTGATTCCACCGGAGCAGGAGCTGACCGATATCGCCAGGCGCAGGCTCGCTGCGCTCAAAGAATTCTCAGACCTGGGAGCCGGCTTCAAGATCGCAGCGCTCGACCTGGAGCTGCGCGGCGCAGGCAATATGCTTGGTGGCGAGCAGAGCGGCCATATTGAATCTGTGGGCTTTGAAATGTATACCGGCATGCTCGAAGAAGCTGTCGCCAAACTGAAGGGCGAAGAGCGCGTCGAAGTGCCGGTCACGCAGCTGAATCTCGGCATCAGCCTGCGCATCGACGAGAACTACATCGCGGAAGAAAACCAACGCCTGCGTATTTACAAGCGCATCGCCGGCGCACAGACAGAGGGCGCCGTAGCCGATGTGCAATCCGAGCTGGAAGATCGCTATGGGCCAGTGCCGGAAGGCGTCAAGCTGCTGCTGGAAGCCGCTCTGTTGCGTGCCGAATGCGAGCGCATGGGAGTGGCGCAAATTGATCGCAAGCGCGATCAGCTGCATATTCGCTTTACCGAAAATGCAGGCATCGATCCGGGCCGCTTGATGAAACTAGTTGCCATGAACGCAAAGCGTGGAGCGCAGTTTACTCCACAAGGCGTGCTGCGATATCCGCTCTCGCAGACAAAGCCCGATGAAGTATTGATGGAAATTCGCCTGCTGCTGGATGAGCTGACCGTGGAACAGGCCGCAGCCAGATAATTCGTTGAATCCATAGAAAAGAGGCGCTTTGAGAACGAAATTGATTTCTCTTGTATTAGCTTTTGGAGGCGTAATGACGGCAACCGCACAGGGACTGAACGCGAACGCTCAATTTCGCGCCTTGGCCGATCAGTATTTTGAAAAAGTAACCTTCGCCTTCAACCCCACCTTCGGCACCAGCGCGGGCCTGCATCAGTACGACGCGAAACTTGAAGATTACAGCAAGGCTGCTGTGGATGCGCAGATCGTTGCCTTGGATGACTTCGAGCAGAAATTCGAGGGCCTGCCGCCCTTCCAAATGGATCAGGCCACGCAGGCTGACCGCGAGATGGTGCTGGACGATATTCGCAGCAAGCTGCTGACGCTGCAGGTCATCAAGCCATGGGAGAAGAATCCGGATAACTACTCGAGCGGCATCACGAACAGCGCATTTGTTCTGATGGAGCGCAAGTTTGCTCCGCCGGATGTGCGCCTGCGCTCACTTATCGCTCGTGAAAAACAGATGCCCGCGGTTTTTACGGCAGCGCGGCAGAATTTAAAAAATCCTCCGCACATCTATACCGAAATTGCGCTCGAGCAGCTGCCGGGCATCATCAGCTTTTTTGAAAACGATGTTCCCGAAGCCTTTGCCGATGCAAAGGACGCTGCAACGAAAGCCGAATTTCAAGAGACAAACGCCCATGTAATCGCCGAGCTGAACAGCTATCAGGCATGGCTAAAGAACGATCTGCTTCCGCGCTCCAACGGTGACTTCAAGCTGGGCGCCGACACCTTCTCAAAGAAGCTCGAATACGATGAGATGGTCGATACGCCGCTGCCAAAGCTGCTCGAAATTGCCTATGCCGACTTGCGCAAGAATCAGGCTGAATTCGCACGCGTTGCCAAAGAAGTAGACTCATCCAAAACTCCGCAGGAAGTCTTAGCGGAATTGGCGACGATCCATCCTGCGCCGGATCAGCTGTTGCAAAGCTTCCGCAATACTTTCGATGAGCTGATTTCTTTTATCAACACAAAACACATCATCACCATTCCGTCCGACGTGCGGCCGGTACTTGAAGAGACGCCGCCCTTTATGCGTGCAACCACGCAAGCATCGATGGATTCCCCCGGACCATTTGAAACGCACTCGAAGACCGCCTATTTCAATGTCACGCTGCCGGAGAAAGACTGGACACCCGAGCATATCGCCGAGCACATGGCCGCCTTCAACGTAGGCACTGTGATCAGCACTTCGGTGCATGAGGCATATCCCGGTCATTACGTGCAGTTCCTGTGGACAAACAGCACGCCGTTGAGCAAAGTGCGCAAACTGATCTACGCAAACACCAATGTCGAAGGCTGGGCCCATTACTGCGAGCAGATGATGCTCGATGAAGGCTTCGGACAGCCCGGCACCGGCGCGAAAGATGAGCGCGAAGCACGCCTCATTCGTCTTGGCCAGTTGCAGGATGCGCTATTGCGCGACGCGAGATTTATCGTCGGCATCAAGATGCACACCGGACAGATGAGCCTCGATGAAGCTGTGGATTTCTTTGTGAAAGAGGGGTATCAGTCGCGGTCGATCGGACAGGTCGAAACCAAGCGCGGCACCTCTGATCCTACATATCTCTATTACACGCTGGGCAAGCTTGAGATCATGAAGCTGCGCAGCGACTTGCAGAAAAAAGAAGGATCGAGTTTTTCGCTGCAGAGATTTCACGACGAGTTTATGCGTCAAGGCGGAGCGCCAATTAAAATTGTCCGGCAAGCCCTGTTAGGCGATAATTCACCAACACTCTGAGTCAAAAACTGCATCTTATATCGGTGGCCTTTGGGCCGCATGGATGATTCAGTCGATAACTTCGCAGCAGAAAGAGAACAAAGGACACGCATGAACAAGAAGGTGCGCAAAGCAGTCTTCCCCGCGGCCGGGCTCGGCACCCGCTTTCTACCCGCAACGAAATCGATTCCCAAGGAGATGCTGGCGCTCGTCGATAAGCCCATCATTCAATACGGCGTGGAAGAAGCTCTCGCCTCCGGCATCGAGCAGATCATCATCGTTACCGGTCGCGGCAAAACCGCCATTGAAGATCATTTCGATGTCAGCTTTGAGCTGGAAGCCAACCTGGAGCGTCGCGGCAAAAAAGAGCTGCTTGCAGTTGCGCGTGGTGTTTCCAACATGGTGGAGCTTGCGTATGTGCGGCAGAAGGAGGCCCGCGGATTAGGTCACGCGGTACTGATGGCGCGCGAGCTGGTAGGCGACGAGCCTTTTGCCGTTATCCTGCCGGACGATGTGATTGATGCGCAGGTGCCATGCCTGAAGCAGATGATCGATGTCTACGACCAGCTGCACGGCTCGGTGCTGGCAACACAGATCGTGGAAGGGCCTGCGATCTCAGCCTATGGCGTCCTTGACGGCTCGCCGGTGGCAAAAAATCCGCGTGTAATGGATGTGCGCGGCATGGTAGAAAAGCCGAAACAATCGGAAGCTCCATCGAAGAATGCGATCATCGGGCGCTACATTCTCACGTCGAAAATCTTCGAGCTGCTTGAAAAAACGCCGCTGGGAGCAGGCGGAGAATTGCAGCTCACCGACGGCATCAAGATGCTGCTTGAAACCGAAAAAGTCTATGGATATACCTTTGACGGGATTCGTCACGATGCCGGTGACAAATTCGGCATGCTGAAGGCCACTGTGGATTTCGCTCTCAAGCGCGAAGACCTTGGCCCGCAGTTCAGCGAGTATCTCAAGTCATTGAATTTGTAATTAAGCGTCATCTGAGCGAAGCGAAGAATCTCGACAAAGGCGAAATAGTCGAGGTTTTTCGCTTCGCGCTTTCAGGAATTATTTCCACTTGATATTGCAGCCGAGGCTCGGCTTCTGCGCTTCCGATATCGGCTCGCCTTTTAATAAGGCGTCGATTGCGCCCCGCAAATCTTTTCCCGTAACCGGAACATCATTCCCTGGGCGGCTGTCATCGAATTGCCCGCGATAGGCAAGCCTCAAATCCTTGTCGAAAAGAAAGAAATCCGGAGTGCAGGTCGCATCGTAGGCACGCGCCACGCCTTGCGATTCGTCATACAGATAAGGAAAGTTGAAGCCCAGGTCGCGAGCCTGTTGCGCAAGACTTTCCGGTGCGTCATCGGGATAATTCACCGCGTCGTTGCTGCTGATGGCGACAATGCCGACGCCTTTTTTCGCGTAATCCCGCCCCAGCTTCGCCAGGCTTTTTTCAAGATGCTTCACAAACGGGCAATGGCGGCAGATGAACATGACAAGCAGCCCTTCAGGGCCGCGTGCCGACGCAAGCTCGACTGTCTTTCCAGTCACAACGTCAGTTAGAGAAAAGTTCGGTGCAACCGTGCCAAGCGGAAGCATGGCAGATTCAGTGCGGGCCATGGCGATCTCCTTAAAAGAGGGAATTCTGTTTGCGCGGAAGCGGCAGCCCGAAGTGCTCATACGCCAAACGCGTGGCAACACGCCCGCGCGGAGTGCGATCCAGAAAACCAATCTGAATCAGAAATGGCTCATATACTTCTTCGAGCGCATCTTCTTCTTCCGCAAGCGTAGCTGCTAGCGTGTTCAGTCCTACAGGGCCGCCGTCATATTTTTCAATGATGGTCCGCAGCAGGCGGCGATCCAGCTCATCGAAGCCATGCGCATCCACTTCCAGCAGCTTCAATGCCTGCTCGGCTGTTGCCCGATCGATCTTTCCCGATCCTCGCACCTGCGCAAAGTCACGCACGCGCCGCAGCAGGCGATTCGCAATACGCGGTGTCCCGCGCGAGCGCATGGCAATCTCGGCAGCGCCATCCTGATCGATGGGGACATTCAGCACCTCCGCCGACCGTTCCACGATAAAGCGCAGATCGTCATCCGTATAAAACTCAAGCCGCAGCAGAATACCGAAGCGCGACCGCAGCGGAGACGACAGCAGCCCTGGACGCGTTGTCGCCGCAACAAAAGTGAACGGCTTAATGTCCATCACATGCGTGCGCGCCGCCGGACCCTGGCCAATGATGATGTCGAGCTTGTAGTCCTCGAGCGCGGTGTAGAGCTTTTCTTCCAGTACAGGCTGCAGGCGGTGTATTTCATCCAAAAACAAAACCTGTCGCTCTCGCAGGTTGGTGAGGATTGCCGTCAGGTCGCCCTGAATCTGCAGCGCCGGACCGGAGGTCTGCTGGAAGCCCACATTAAGCTCGTTGGCAATGATCGAGGCCAGCGTTGTTTTGCCCAGTCCCGGCGGCCCAAAGAGCAGGACGTGATCCAGCGCTTCGCCGCGGCTTTTAGCCGCTTCCAGAGCAATCGCAAGCTGTTCCTTTGCCTTCTGCTGACCGATAAATTCCTGCAGGCGGCGTGGGCGCAGCTTCAGCTCGAAGCTATTTTCATCCTCGGCGCGCGCCGCGCTCACCAGGCGTTCGGGGTCGTCTTTCACAGCCATTCACTCGGAGTGTAGCAGTTTCGAAGAAACGGGATCGCTCTCATCATCTTCCTACTGCGTCAGCAAAGGCAATCCGGCAATGCAGAGCGCCGCTTGCGCCAGCAGCACCGCTCCGGTAGTCCAAAGGAAAATCTTCCTGTATTTCGTCTCCAGCACATCGGCAAAAACTCCGCCGGTAAATGCCAGCAAAAAAGGAAGCGCCCAGAGCCACGGTTCGCTTTGCGCGCCCGGAGTTATCAGCACCAGCAGGAGCGCGGCGACGATCAGCGGCGTCGTGTTGCCAAAATAGCGCGAGCGCCGGAAGACGCAGTAAAGACCAAGTGCTCCAGCCGCGGCAATCGTAATGCCCGCATTCGCTACATTCGAAAAAAGAGCCGGCGCCTGGCTGAAAGAAAACCACAGCTTGCCGGCTTCGCTGCGGAAGACATAGCTGAAGGCATCCGGACGAAAAGCATACGAGGCAAAGAGCAAAAACAATCCGCCAAGCACCCACAGAATCAGCAGCGTGGGAAGATAAGCGCGTCTGCCCTCCGCCACATAGGCCATGAAGGCAATCGCCAGAATCAGCCCTAGAATAAAAGCCGAAACGTGTGCGGCGGCGGTGAATCCAAAGGCAAGCGTAAGCAGGATGATGCGCGGACGCC
>DASZUU010000007.1:0-40140 GCA_035547425.1 Alloacidobacterium sp.
GACTGAGCGACGGTGGCAAAACCACCACAGGATGATCGGGTGACGCGCGCCCGCGAGGTCCCGGCGCTAGCGTCGGGACCTCACCGACTACTGTCGCAAAACAAAAAGACAATAGCCTCTTTTAGAGATACAAGGATGACATGTGGGAAATGTTCATCGTGTTCTGGAATGAAAGCGACTGCACTGCGGGTGATTCGACAGGCTCGGGATGACATTGTGGGTGGTTACTCTCATTTACACTTCTGGGCACGATAGTCTAAAGCTGATGCTTACCTGCCGGGCTCTTTTTCTTACTGCTATCACTGCGTTTTTTCCTGGTGCTCTTTCTACAGGCGCCGCGGTCTCTCATCCCGGCCCGTTTGTGCCTTTGTGCACGCGAATCACCTTTACGGCCAGCTACCTGGCGGAAGCAGCGCCGGGCGAGGGGCCGGGATTTGTATTTACGATCAAGAACGATACGAACAAGGAAATCAAGCTGGCAAAGCCTGTTCCATCAAGCGCGCACTGGTACGCGCATGTGGGCAGCAAATGGCTGTGGAGAGCATCGAGCGGATCGGGGGGAAGTTTTGTGGATGCGTACAACGAGAAAGGCCAGGTTTTTGCCTATCAACCCAAGACGGCACCGACTCACCCGGAATATCTGACAATTCCAGCACACACTTCGCAGGAGTGGACGGAGACGGTGCGCAACCATCCGTCTTTGACTTACCGACCGAGCTGCGCTATCTGCAATAATCCCGGCGAACATGAGTATCGCGCGGTTTTTGCGTACGCCTATGTGCCGCATGCTCAGGAACATGCAGAGGGGCTGCTGCCTTGCGGACTGAGATCGGAGCCGGTAGTGATGCCTCCGTTTCGCGGCGCAAAGTAACTCTGCCGCGAACCGGAGGCAGAGAAAAGTTTTCTTCATACGTGGTCCCAGATGCAGAATTCAGCGTCTATCTGCATTGGATACGCTCCTCTTCCAGGACGAGCGCAACCCAGCACACCAGACGGTGTTCTGAAGAAGTGTGTTGGAGGATAAACACGATATGCGGAAAACGCTTTGTAGTCTCGCACTGACGGGCCTACTTGGCCTGGGAATGACAGCCTTTGCCCAGGACCAGTCAGCCACAACAACAACTCCCCCGCCGATGCACGGCCCACGGCACCAGAGAATGGATCCCGATAGACAACTTGAGCATCTGACCAAGGCTCTCAATCTCTCTTCCGATCAGCAAAACCAGATCAAGCCAATTCTGCAGGACCAACAGCAGCAGATGATGCAGATACACCAGGACACCTCGCTTTCGCGCGACGACAAGATGGCGAAGGCAAAGAGCCTGCACGAAGACACCACCAGCAAGATTGAAGCAGTGTTGAACGATCAGCAAAAGCAAAAGTACGAAGCCATGCAGCAGAAGATGCAGGAACGCATGCAGCAGAGAGGCGGAGGACAGGCAGCTACGCCTCCGGCACAGCCACAACAATAATTTGCTACTGCAACGGTTACAAAAAAGACTGCTCGCAAACAGCAGTCTTTTTTGCATCGGTTATGTTACCGCGCCGGGCGCTCGGACACTATTCCGGTACTCTCATGAATGGATTTATGACGAAGCATTGAATCCTATCTGCACGTCTTTGCCTGATTTGTTTTCAATTTGCGCCGGCCCGGTGAAAAGATTTCCGGTGATCACTGCGCGCTCCACTCCATTTGCCAATTGAACGTGAGGCTTGTTCTCACGGAACTCACAGCCTTGAATCAAGATGGAGCCGTTGGCAGCCTGGATGGCGGCGCGAGGGCCTTCTTTCCCCCACTGCACGAATGTGCAATCACTGAAGCCGACGGTGCCGCTGCCATCAATCTTCGCAATCTGGTTGCATGGGCCCCAGAATGCGCTGTTGTTGATGCGGACCACTCCTTTATTCATTGAACGGACTTCCACCATGGTCGGATCGTCTCCGTGGAAGGAGGTAAATTCTCCGTTTGTGATGAGAAGACCATAAGCAGCAGCCTGCTCTACTAAAATGGCGCGGTTGCAGTCGTCTGCACCGATGCCGAGAAAATTTCCATTACAGCCGCCGGTCGATGTTTCGACAAATTTGTAACCAACTCGATAGCCATAACAAAACGTATTCAGCACATATTCCCAATCGGAGCGCCCGAAGATAAACGCTTCGCCATTGCGTGTCTGCCATTGATACACGGCGTCATGTGAATTCCACCAGGGATTGAAGTGGACATTTTCGATGCGCCCAATGTCATAGATGGCATCTACCCAGATACCGCGGCGCAGAGGCTGCCCGGTCACATTGCGGATGTTGTGACGCTCATTCTGGCTAGCGTCAATGCCTTGATATGGATTCAGCAACTCCACATCGAATACGGCAGGGTTCTTGCCGCGCATGGCAATGGTCCAGGGATATGGAGCGGGCTCGGCATCAATCTTTTGCTCAGGATAATAAATGGAGAGCCCACATAACGAGCTGTTGGTGCTTAACGTAAGGAAGGGCTTCCCATCCTCGTTTCCGCGGCCTACATCAACGAAGAGAGCTGTGCCGTCATCGCCGGGCTTTGGTTGATCTTTATCGCGAATACCATTGTGCGACGGCACACAACTGAAAGAGCCCCGCAAAGTTACTCCCTCAGGCATGGTAAGCGTTTCGTGAAAGAGATAGCGTCCGGGCGGAGCATAGACTGTTCCTCCACCCGCACGATGCGCCGCGTCCAAAGCGCGTTGAAATGCCGCGGTATCGTCCGTCGATGCATCTCCGCGCGCTCCGTGATTTTTTACGTCGATATAAAATCCGGCTGATTTCTTTTCCTGCACCGAGGCGGCTGAGACGGGGGCTTCCATCCATGCGCCGAGTCCTGCGGCAGCGCCAAGGGAGAGAAGACGGCGGCGCGAAGGCGCCGCATCTTTCCACATATTCATTTTTATCTCCGGCTAATTCATGGTTGACATAGAGGGTGGCGCGTCATCAGGCGCACTGCCCCATTGGGTGTTGGGCTTGTTGGCCATTTCCAAAACGAGAGTTCCACCGTTGGCGATGTCGGCATGCTGAAACCATGCCTTATTCAAAGGCTTGCCGTTCAGCTCGGCGGACTGGATATATTTGTTCTGCGCCGATGCGTGATGGGCAATGATTGTGAATAACTTTCCATTGCCCAGCCGAATTGTGCTCTGTGTGAAGAGAGGGCTTCCGATCTCATACTCCGGAGCGCCGGGACATACGGGATAAAAGCCGAGCGCACTGAGAACGTACCAGGAAGATGTGGCGCCGCCATCATCGTCGCCGGGAATGCCGAGCGGACCATCGCCATACCAGACATCCATTAATTGACGCACGCGCTTCTGTGTCTTCCACGGCTGGCCGGAGAAGATGTAGAGATACGGGATGTGGAAGCTGGGCTCGTTGCCCTGGGCGTAGAGGCCGACCAATCCTGTTGCATCCGGAAACTGGCCGAGGAACTGATACTTCGATGTTCCATACTGCTCTACAAAGAGGCGGTCGAGTTTGGCATTGAAGGCATCACGCCCACCCATGAGATGGATGAGCCCGGCAACATCATGCTGCACGTTGAACGTGTAAAGCCACGAGTTTACTTCGGTGAAGTAATCGCGCCCACCCTGGCCGCCCCCAAGTTTGGGATCAAAGTCGGCTACCCATTCTCCATCGGCGCTCTTTGGAGCCATGAAGCCGATCTTCTTATTGAAGACGTTCTCATAGTTATGAGCGAGCTTTGTGAAATAGGCCGCATCGGATGTTTTGCCCAATGCTTTTGCGAATTGTGCAACGCACCAGTCGTCATAAGAATTTTCGAGAGTAACGGATGTGGCCTGCCGTCTTTCTCCAGTCACTTCCGAGACAGTTTCCGGCTCGCCTTTGGCCAGCGCCGGGAAAAATCCTTTTTCAAAATACACTTTGTCGATACTGGTGAGCGGCCCCCGATACCAAGGAATCATGCTTGCTTCGGTGGCGTTCTTCCGCATAGCAGCATAAGCAAGGTTGAGATCGAAGTCCCGATAGCCTTTTGCATACGCATCTTCAATCAGCGAAGCGGCATGGTGTCCAATCATGACTGCCTGGTCGCCCGCAACTGAAGGAAAGGAAGGAAGCCAGCCGCTCTGCTCATACATGCGCAGATACGAGCGAATCATATCTTCCTGCTGTTTCGGATCGAGCAGCATCTGTAACGGATGCAGCGAACGATAGGTATCCCAGAGGCCATCGTCAATATAGAAATCGTGGCCCTCGGCATCGTGGATTTTGTGATCGTATCCGCTGAAATACTTGCCGTCTTCGGTGATGTCTGTCATGCGGCCCAGCGAGCGGTAGAGCGCGGTATAAAAAATTGTCCGCTGCTTTTCGGTGCCGCCTGTCACATCAATTGCGCCCAATGCTTTATTCCAGACAGCGCGCGATTGGGCCTTCACCTGATCGAATTTCCAGCCTGGAATTTCGCGTTGAAGATTGCGACGCGCCTGATCTGCGCTGATGTAAGAGATTCCGACACGCACTTCTACCTGTTCACCGGATTTTGTCGCTGCATCGGTTACAAATCCGAGATTATCGCCGGAGCGCTTTGGCTCATGCGAGAGATCGCCATTTTCCTGCCAGGTGGAATAGCTTGAGAACGGGCGGGAGAATTCGACATAAAAATACTCCCGCGTCTCTCCCGCTCCGGAGATTTCACCGACGGGGCCAACGACTTTTTCGCTTCCTTCGACAGCATTGTCGCCGACGACCGCAAGGTCGGCATGGTCTTTGGTGCTCAAAGCCAGATGAGCATGCGCGTTGCCGGGAAAAGTAAACCGATAATAGGCCGCCTGCGCGGTGGTCGTCAGTTCGGCTTTGATATTCCATGTCTGCAGGTCGGCTTCGTAGTAATAGGGCGTGGCAATCTCAAAGTCATGATCGAAATCGGAAGCGTAATCTCGCGGATTTGCGCTGCTATTCCCAGTAGATGCCATCAACATCGCAGGCCCGACGGGGAAACCGAAAATTTTATCCGCGAGATATCTGTCTGTGATTCCCGGCGTTGTTACAGGAGCGACCCGCATCATGCCGTGCGGATACTGAACAAAGGGAACCGTTGGCTGCAGCAACTGGCCTATGCCACCGATATTCGGTGAAACATAATTGACCGGAGTTTTTGTTTGTTGCCCTTCCATTGGGAAAGCGCATACAAACGCTATCAACAGGCATGCCTGCCCATACTTTAAGATGTGCTTCATTCCTCTACTCTCAATTGTGGTCTGATTGCGGTGAGGTTCCAGTTTAGATGAATGCATGCGGGCGCGTATCCAAGCCGCCCGCGTGGGTTGGAAAATCAGAAAGCCAGACGAGCGCCGATTTGCAGATTCCGCGGCTGGCCACTGCTTGTAATCTGACCGAAGGTGCCATCTGTAATCGAACCGTCGGGCGCGCCGAGATTGCGGTTATTGAACGCGTTGAAAGCTTCAAAGCGAAGTTCAAAGCTTACGCGCTCACCAAATTGCTGTTTGCGGTTCAAGCTCATATCCCAGTTGCCCAAAGCCGGACCGCGAAGGCGCGGCTCATTGCGATTTCCATTTCCGGTTGTGTAAGCAGCGGGAATTGCATAGGCCGAGGTGTCGAACCATTTATCCGGGCTCTGACCATGTTGCAATTGCGGATCATGCAGCCTATCCGCAACGGCGCCAATGCCGGGAAGGTTTGTATTGTTCGGTACTGTAATTACTACCGGAAGACCGGAGCCATACGTAGTGACGCCCGCCCATTGCCAGTTCCCAATTACATTGCCGATAATTCCCTTGCCCAGCACCTGATGACCATGGCCGAAGGGAAGCTGATAGATATAGTTGAAGATTACGTAATGGGTTCGATCATATTCCGACACTGCGCGTGAAAGCCCCAGGTTCGTAGGATCAATAATCGAGCCACCACGTCCGGCGTATCGCTCAGGTATGTCGTTAATGTTTTTGCTATACGAATACGATGCCTGCAGGAAAAGCCCATGCGCATCATCGCGATGTTGCAATTGTGCTGTAAAAGCATCGTAATACGAGTCGCCTACAGGATCGTGATACCAGCTCACGCCCGTATATTGCGGGAAAGGCCGTAACAACTGGCTATAGGCCACAGTTGGCGCGCCCAATTGTCCCTGCAACTCCCCGGCAAAAGGATTTGCCACCTGCTGCGTCAATTTCGATCCCAGGCTCAGATCGCCGATCGGCGCAGAGTTGCGATCAAGGTTGTACCAGATATGCTCGCCTCGCGATCCCGCATAAGCAACAGTGAGCACTGTGCCGCTGGAGAGCGAACGCTGGACGCTCAGGTTCCAGTCCTGATGATTGGGGAGTGTACCGGGGCGATACGGAGCGCCAATTCCCTGCCCGACCAGCGAACTGGCGGGAGCGGGATATGGCAGATAGCCCGCTACGAATGGATTGGAGAGGGAGGCTCCTGCGGGAGGAGTATTTGGAGCAGGCGAGGGCGGGCCGGTATATACATTTGTGCTTACCTGCCAGCCGGTGCCTGCAACATTGCCGTCGCTGTTGGTTACCCAGAAGAGGCCATATCCTCCGCGTATTGCTGTCTTGTCGCCGAGCTTATAAGCAAAGCCCACGCGAGGAGCAAAGTTGGTCCAATCGGTATCATTTTCCGCTCGCGGATTTCCATTGACATCGGCGAATTCGACTACACCGGGAAGACCTGTGACAGGATCGGAAGCGGTCGGATTAAACCACGTCAGCTTGTTGTAGCGGTCTGTCCATCCAGTCAACACATCGTAGCGAAGGCCGAGATTCAAAGTGAGGTTATCGGTCACCTTGTAGTCATCGTTCACATAGGCGTCGATATTTTTCTGCGATGACGTTGCCGATGCGTCTTTCGTGGTGTAACCGCCATCGGGCGCGCCGAGCAAAAACGATGCAAAACCGAAGCCGGCATCCGATGTTGCGCTTGCCGGGTCAGGTCCCTGTGTATAGCCTCTGCCAAAGGTGAAATAGCCTGCGGGGTTCAGCGGCCGAAACTGGTTGAAGTAAACGAACCTGTACTCAAAACCGGCTTTTACCGTATGTGGCCCCGTTACCCAGGTCAGGTGAGCCTGTCCCTGATTGCTGCCTTCTGCATCGGAATCGACTGCAGAGTTGGCGAGCCCGAGACTGCTTTCGTCTCCAATCTGGAATTGCGGAAAGACTTTGCTTTCGGTCTGTTCGACAAAGGACTGCGGGAGGCCGAGGCTGGCCACGTCAAATCCCTGGCTCGGCACAAGCGTTCCATAGAAGCTATGAACAAAATTCCCGCGAAATTCCATCAACAAATTGGGCTTGATGGTCCAGGTGTCGCTGATCGTTCCTGTCCATGCTGTATTGGTTGCTCCACCCGGATTTCCATTGGTATCTGTTTGGGGGAAGGCGATATTTACCAGCGGCGTAACGCCCGTGTAAGCATGGCGTCCGACGGAGACGAAGAATTTATTGCTATTGCCGAAGTTCTGATCGACGCGTGCCAGGAATGTGTCCTGTGAAGTCTTCCGCGTTCTGGTGATGACGTAATTGTTATAGATGCCTTCCACGCCGGTCGTATTCGGCAGCGGATAGTAGCTCAGTACATTCTGCACAATCGGATTGTTCATTCGATCGGCAGGAATTATGTTGCCGGGAAAAGGACTGCGCGTCCAGGTATTGGCCGTTCCCGGAACCAGGATCGTCGTATTCGGATCATAGATGGTGATCTTGTTTCCATTTTGATCGACCAGCCCGGAGAAGTCGCCTGTCCGCATGGCGGGAGTCGGCACGCTGCCCGTAATCAACGATGGTGTGCTTTGTGGGTCCCATTCCAGGTTTAAGAAAAAGAATGTGCGATTTTTTGCATTGTAGACCTTCGGAATAGACAACGGCCCGCCGATGCTGAATCCGAAATTGTTTTCGTGATAGGTGCTGCGTTGCTGCCCTACGTGGTTGGGATACCATCCGTTCGCATTGAAATCGGTATTGCGGACATACTCGTATGCGCTGCCATGATAGGTATTGGTTCCGGATTGAGAAGCAGCCGTTACGACGCCGCCACCGGACATGCCGTATTCCGCCGAATAGTTATTGGTGATGAGTTTTAGCTCGCCTACCGATTCGAGCGGAGGCGTGTAGGCCAGATCGCCGGAAGAGGCATTCACCTGTGTAGCGCCATCCAGCAGGACGTTGCTGGTGTTGGCCATGCCGCCGTTGATTTCCGCCTGGATGCCTGCATTGGAATAAACCGGCAATACCCCCGGCTGGAGGGAAAGCAGGTTGTAGGGATTGCGCCCGAGCTGAGGCAATTCGATGATTTGCTGACGGGATACGGTACCGCCCAATTCAGAATTTTCAGTTTCAAGCTGGATGGCATTGGCCTTCACGCTGATGTTCTGCGACACGGAGCCGATCTTGAGCGTCAGGTTGACGCTCGTAGAGAGATTCACCGTGATATGGACGCTGGAAACTGTCGTCACAGCAAATCCCGAGGCCTCCGCGGTAACGTTATATGTGCCCGGCGCTAAATAAGGAATCGTGTAGTAGCCATTGCTATCGGAGAGCGTAACACTGTCCGTATTGGTAGCTACATTGGTTGCGTGAATTTTTGCCCCGGGAATAACCGCTCCCGAAGTATCTCTCACCGCGCCAGTAATTGTGCCCTGTTCCGCCTGCCCAAAAGCCTTCGGCTGGAACAGGATTGCGACACACAAAACAAGAACGACTAAGAAAAGTGCCTTGTTATTTTGCGTCTGCCTTTTCCCTGAAACTGAAAATGCGGGTAGAGATGCGTATTGATTTTGCAATCGCCTTTCTCTCATATCGCCCCCTATCTAATTTTTTGTTGTGGGAGGGCCGGTTGTTGTACTCCGGCCCAACGTTCACAACGCTATGAGGGCGTAAAGGGGTTTTGGCAACGTTAGGAAGCGGCTTAACAGTCAGAGCATCCTTCAAAGAAATCAATTATTTAGCAACGATTTGCTTGTGTAACGGTAGTTATCGAGCTGAAGGAGCACCGACAGCCTTCGTCAATACAAATTGACTGCTGAGAGAAGCCTCAGATGAGCCTCCGACCCAGACGGTATAGCTTCCCGGCTCAACCGCCCACTTCCTTTCCGCATTCCATACCGCGAGCTGCGATTGTGGAATGTGGAAGCTGACAGTTTTTGTTTCGTGCGGGTTTAGATGGATACGCTCAAAGCCTTTGAGTGAGCGAGAAGGAGTTTCCACGCTGCTAACGTCCTGCCGTAGATAGAGCTGGGCGACTTCATCGCCTTCGCGCTCGCCTGTATTCGTTACATCGACAGTGATCGTCACATCATTCTGACTGCCCGCAACGGGAGCCTGTGCTTTGAGATGGTCATAGCGGAAAGTGGTATAGCTAAGACCAAATCCAAAGGGAAAAAGCGGCTTCCCGTCGTTATCTACATATTTGTACATGCGCGACGGGTCGCTGTTATAGAACATCGGTAATTGGCCTACGCTTGCGGGGAATGTGATCGTTAGCCGTCCGGCGGGATTGTTATCTCCAAAAAGAGTTTGAGCAATTGCTTTGCCTCCAAACTCTCCGGGATACCACGCTTCCAGAATTGCAGGCACATGCTGCTTTGCCCAGCCGATTGTTAGCGGCCTGCCGTTTTCCAATACCAATACTACCGGCTTGCCGACACTTGCCACAGCTTCCAGAAGCTGTTCCTGATTTCCGGGCAAACCGAGCTTGGAGCGGTCGAAGCTTTCGCCTGAAATACCTTGCCATTCTCCCAGCCCCAGAATGACTACGTCTGCATTTCTCGCTTTCTCGACGGCGGCGGAAATGTCTTTCCCCTCGTCGAAGGCGACGACTGCCTGTGGAGCAGCAGCTCGAATACCGTCAAGCAGACTGATGTGCTCGCCGTTTTCCTCTTTTTCGTAATCTCCGTAACGGGCCACAGCAGCATTCGGGCCGATTACTGCAATCTTCTTCAACGTTTTTGCAAGCGGTAGCAGATTTCCTTCATTCTTCAGCAGTGTCATCGATTCCCGCGCCGATTCCAGCGAAAGCGCCAGATGCTGCTGCGAGCGATAGACCTGCCGATTGAGTTTGGTATCTATATAAGGATGATCGAAAAGCCCCAGCATAAACTTCACACGCAGCACAGACCGCACGGCGCGATCGAGATCCGATTGCGATAGCGAACCTTCGTGCACGCAATCTATCAGTGCGTTCTGAAAAACATCGTGGTCAAAATCATAAAACTGCATATCTACGCCTGAGCGGATTGCCATGCAGACGGCATCTTTGGGGGAACCTGCCACATGATGCACCTTATACAAGCGCTGAATCGCGCCGAGATCGGAGAGCACAAAGCCCTGAAAGCCCCATTCTCCACGAAGAATGTCTTTCAATAGAAACGGGTCTGCCGTGACGGGAATGCCATCGATCTCGTGATAAGCGGCCATCGTAGACATGGCATGTCCTTCGCGAAATGCCGGCTCGAAGGATTTCAGCATGACTGTGCGTAATTCGCGTTCTCCAATGTGCACCGGCGATGTGTTTGTACCGCCTTCAGGGGAGCCGTGACCGGCAAAATGCTTTGGCTCAGCAATCACCGTATGGTCAGTGTTCAGGCTTTCACCCTGGGCGCCACGGACATAGGCTAGCCCCATTTGGCCGGTTAGATACGGGTCTTCACCCATATCCTCCTCGATACGGCCCCATCGCGGCTCACGCGCCAGATCGAGCACCGGCCCGAGGATCATATCGACGCCCGTAGCGCGCGCTTCAGCTGCGATGGCTGCACCCGTTTGCTGAGCAATGGCCGGATTCCAGGTTGCGGCCAGATTCAGCGGCGTGGGGAAAACCGTTCCTGTATTAAAACCGTGCAATCCTTCTTCAATGAAGATTGCCGGAATCCCAAGCCGATTGTGCTCGATGACCCACTTTTGTATAGCGTTTGACTGCTCGGGGGTGGGATATAGATCGTGAATGCTGCCTACGCCCAGATTTCCCCATAGCGCCTGTGCTTTTTCCGGAAGAAAGACCGCATCGGTTGCCGCATGCGTGTCGTCTGTATGCTTACTGACGATATCCTTCGCGCCGGCATACATATCCAGCTGACGCACTTTTTCTTCTAAGGTCATACGCCGCAGGAGATCATCGACACGTTGCTCGATGGGGGCGTTTGCCTGTCGATACAGAACCGGGCGGCCGGCTTGAGCGAAGGAGTGGTCCAAACATCCCGCGAGCATAGCAATGCAGCAGCATGCAACCGTTCGCTTCTTCTTTCTTCTCAGGAAAACTGCAAAATCCCACGCGCGCATTTGGTGCTCCAATCCAATAATCTTTAATGACAGATAAACCCTAATTATTTCCAGGTAAGATCGCAACGTTAGGAGAAGCTCCTAACGTCCGCAGACATAACAGAAAATAAAAGAGTTATCTGGAAACGAAAACATAACCGTAGAAACATGAGAATGGCCGAAGCCCACGGAGCAGCAGTGAGTACACCCCTTCCATGGAGTGTTAAAATTGCTTTCGCTGAATCATCTATATGTCACAGGCTCATCAGAATGATGCCCGCACCATAGAGCTGGCAAAGATTGCGGGTACCGAGGAAGACATTGCACTCATTCAGCAGCATGTAAAGGAAGTCATCGAAGGGTCTGCCTTCCGAGGCAGCCAGCGCAGCGGTCAATTTCTTAAGTATGTAGTCGACCAGGCCATTGCCGGACATTTCGAGGCACTTAAAGAACGGGTCATCGGGGTGGAGCTTTTTGGGCGCTCCCCCACATATGACACGGGCGACGATGCAATTGTGCGGGTCACGGCGAGCGATGTACGGAAGCGTCTTTTGCAGCATTATGGCCGTTACGGGGCGACTTCTGAATTCCGCATCAGTCTACCGCCAGGATCCTATGTCCCGGAAATATCCCGTGATCTTGCGCCCGAACCTGCTTTCACGAAGACTGTTCTGGATACAAAGGCTTCTGAGGCTGTTCCCGAAATATCGGCTCCGATTACATCTACTCCCAGCCCTGAGCCCAATGTTCAGTTTCGCCCCAAGTCCTATCGCTGGATCATAATCGGCTTACTAGCGATCTTGGGCAATGCCATATTTTGCTATTTCGCCTGGTATCACTTCGATCACAAAACGGATGCTGCCACTTCTACGCTTCCTTGGTCCGTGCTTTTAAAGTCTCCCCATGCCTTACAAATTATTACCAGCGATCCAGATATCGCCGAGATTCAGGGGTACACGGGTCAGTCGATCTCTGTTTCTGATTACGCAAATCACAACTACATTCTCAATCCGGATAAATTGACCCCGGAGATGAAGCAGATCAGCCAAATTTTATTGCGGGGCAATAAAGCTGCGCTGGTCGATGCTCCGATAGCTGTGAACATCGCCGAACTGGCTCACTCAAGCGGGAAAAAAATCGAGGTGCATGCAGCCCGTACGATCCAGCTTGCAAATCTGCAAACAGATGATGACTTTATATTTTTAGGAAGCCCGCGTTCCAACCCATGGACCGCACTTTTCAGCGATCAATTAAATTTCCGTTTTGTCTATGACAGTGCCTCCGGGCAAGAAATTATTCGCAATATTCATCCGGGCCCGCACGAGCAGGCAGAATATGTTCCTACGGCGCTGGGATGGGCAACCGGGCAGTCTTACGCGGTGGTGGCTTTCGTGCATAATCCTGATCAAAATGGTCAGGTTCTCCTGCTTGCCGGAGCTAATGCCGAAGGAACGGAAGCTGCAGCTAAATTGGTGACGGATCTATCGCGGATATCGAGCGCGCTAAAAAAATGCGGCATTTCTTCCTCAGATACGCTTCAACACTTCGAAATTTTGCTTCGACTTAGCATGATGGCAGGTTCTCCTACCAGCATCAATATAGAGGCATGTCGTGTGTTGCCGGGTACTCAGCCACATTGACGTGTAAAGATTTCGCAACCAAGATATGAGCTTTTGACATTCAACAGCCCAGTTGATACCCTCAATAAGGTACTTTTCGGGTTGGCAGCATTCTGCTGCACCCTTATCAGCGTCCCCGTCGTCTAGCCCGGCCTAGGACACCGCCCTTTCACGGCGATAACACGGGTTCGAATCCCGTCGGGGACGCCAAACAAAGCAAAGCACTTACACTCCAAACAGCAAAATTCTAAAATTACTCGGTAGCAAATTGGTAGCAATTGCCCTGCGTAAAAGTGGCTAATTATCGCTGTTGGGCGCTTCTGCGCCATCGGTGGCCGGGGCTGCTGCCGGAGCTAGCGAGAGCACATTATCCAGGCGCTTTGCCGCATTGCCCAAGTGCTCGGCGCTAAGGTGGGCGTAACGATCAGTCATGCGTGGGTCGCTGTGGCCCAGTAGCTTTTGCAGGTCGTGCAGGTCGGCCCCGTGCATCCGTAGATGGCTGGCAAACGTGTGCCGCAGATCGTGCAGAGAGAAGTCCTTTACTCCGGCGGCTTCGCATGCTCGGATAAAGGCGACGCTTACCTGCGCCGGGGTTACGTCCGGGAACAGCGGCCCCTTTAGCTTTCGGGTGCCAGCTTCCATAGAGGTGAGCACCTGCCGCGCCAGATCGTTAATAAAGGCCGGGCGCTCCTTTCCGTTTTTGGTTTTGCGGAGCAGGATAGTGCCTGCCTTTAGGTCTACATCCTCCCAGCGTGCGGCCAGTAGTTCGCCGCGCCGGGTGCCCAGCGCCACGGCCAGCCCCGCAATGGGGCGCAGCCACTCCGGGCAGGCGGCCAGCACTTCCCCCAGTTCCTTCGGTTGCAGGTAGCGGACACGACCCTCCGGGGCTTTCGGCACAGGTGCCCGATGCGCGGGATTGGTTCCGACCTTCTCCAGTTCGAGGGCGATATTAAACAGGCGCTTAAGCGTGTTCACCTCTTTAATGATCGTGCCGTCTCCAACCTCGCCCATGCGGCTGTGGATGTATGCAGCCACATCCTTGCGGCGAATCTTGGCTAACTGCATTGTCCCGAAGAATGGCTTTAGGTGGCGCTCAACGATGCCGCTTTGGCGGTCGTATTCCACTTGGGACATTTTGCCTTTTACCACTTTGGGAGCGATGCGCTTCTTCTGGAATTTAAGGAACTCGTCTGCGAAGGTGTTGAACGTGTCCTCGGACAGTAACGGCTTGCCGAACTTTATCTCTTCCTCGACGCGCAGCTTCTCTGCTGCCAGCGCCGTCTGCGCCTGCTGCAATGTGTAGACGTTAAACTTCCGTGTACGGCGGCGGCCCTGTGCGTCCTTCCAACTGCCCCACCAACCCGGCCTGTCCTTACGTTGATAAATGCCGTCCCACTGCTGCTTTGCCTTTTTCGCCATTACGGAGTTCCCTCGTACAAAGCATAACGCCGCTTCGTTCTATGTCCTATGACTATTCCATTCGTAACTGTCCAGTTATAAGTGATTAGTTTTACACTTATGCCAAATATCCAATAATGGCGCGATTATTCTGCTGTATTGCCTAAGCCAATGTAGTTTGGTAAACTTAGTACATCCTATAGCGCAGCCTGTAAGCGGAAAGCCGGAACAAAGGTCTTTCGACGCTTGCAGGGGTACAGGGAAGTGGTCGCAGGAAGCCTTCGCCGATAAAGGGTCGGCACGCAAGGGAGGCACCTACTAGCAATTACTGCGATCAGTCGTATACGGGACGCTGGTTCCGTAGGGAGGGTTAGCTCCCGTCGACAGCCCTGCGAAGCCTACCAACTGGCAAATTCTAGAACTTTAAGGATTGCCGAATGCGCAGCCCAAAGCAGAACCGCGCCCGTCATGCGTCCCGCGCCGCATCGCAGGATGCCAGCCCCACCCCTGTAGCTGTCCGCAGCATCGTTTACGCAACCCAAAACCAAGACCTAGAAATGGTCCGACTCTTGACAGTTCAAGAGTGTGGACGTGTTTCCGGCGAAAGCCCTTGGACGTGGAGAGAACGCGCCTACAAAGGCATTGTTGCCAGCGTGAAGATGGGAGGCCCGCAGTCTCGCCTGCTCATCCCTTTGTCCGAAGTGCAGCGTTTGATTGCCGAAGGAACCCGGCCTGCAATCGTCGCCTAACTGTAATAAGAAAGGCGACGCTGCCGGGCAGATAGCGCCGCCTTATGCCTAGAAGAGATGCCCTGGAAGGTTAGTTACTATGGCTAGTATACCACGCGCTAAGTTATCAAAAAAATCTAAGTCGTCTAAGTCGCAGGATAAGTCAAAGACAAAACACATAGCACCAGCCATCGAGTCGCCCGAAACATGGGCAGCACGCTACTGCACCGAGCGCGGTTTCGACTGGGAATTTGCAAAGAAGAGCGATTGCGAACGGGTGGACGATGCCGGTGCAGGTCGGCATGGCTATGCCCGCAGGGGCGGCATTATCTTCCACTCGAACGATCCGATAACACACCAGCGCCTTACCAGCGGCCCGCTCCGCCACCAGCACCCTATTCCATACACAGAAAAGGGAAAGGCGAAGGAACGCAAATTTACCCAGCGTAAGGATTCGCCCTATGAGCCATATTTCGCGCCCAGCATGGACTGGAAACGCGCCTTTAAGGACGCGAAGGTTGACATGATTCTGAGCGAAGGCCCGACGCGCAGTTTGGCCGGAGCAAAGCACGATCGATATGTAATCGCGCTCCCCGGCGTGAACGGCCACGGCTCCGGCGACGAGCTACACGCTTCTCTCCGGCGAATCGTATGGAAGGGGCGCAGAGTCTATATCTGCTTCGACGCGGATGCCGAAAGCAACCCGGATGTTCGACACCACGAGCAAGCACTGGCGCGGAAGCTGGCGACGCTGGGCGCGGTGGTCTATATCGTTTGCATCCCTCGATTCGCCCCACGCGCCGGTCTGGACGACTTGATCGGGCGTAGCGGCGATGCCGGTCTCCAGTTGGTGTTGGATGCCGCACAGCCCTACAACTCTGAAGCTGCTGCCGTTCCTGTTATCGAATGTGTTGCGGATGTGGAAGCCCGCGAGGTCGAGTACCTGTGGGACCAGCGTCTCCCGGTTGCAATGCTCTCTGGCCTGGAGGGTAACCCCGGCGATGGCAAAACCTTTATCGCTTTGGAAATTGCTGCCCAAGGATCGAAGGGGCGACAACCGTACTCGAAGACGAAATGCCAGCCTTTTAGCACGCTGTATATGAGCTACGAAAACATCACCGCCATTACGACGAAGCAGCGATTTGCAGCGATGGGAGGCGAGCAGAAAAAACTATTTGTTCTTAATGGTGCTCGAAACCCTGATGGCACGGAAAGGCCCATTACGCTGGCTGACGTGGGAACCATTGAGGCAGCCATTAAAAAGACGCATGCTCGCCTCGTAATTATTGACCCGCTCCAGAGCTACATGGGAGCGAATGTGGACAGCCACAAGGCAAACGAGACGCGCCCGCTGCTTGACGCATTGGCGAAAGTCGCGGAACGGCTTAATGTCTGTATCTTGATCATCCGGCATCTTGCCAAGTCTTCCGGTGGGCGGTCTGTCCACAAGGGGCTTGGCAGCATCGACATTACAGGAGCCATGCGCTCCGTGATGATGGTGGGCACCGCTCCCGACGAGCCGCAGAACCGCGCTCTCGTCCACACGAAAAGCAACATTGGCCCGCTGGCGGAATCGCTGCGCTTCTCCATCGAAGGCAAGGGCAATGCTGCGAAGATCGTTTGGCGCGGGCCATCGGAGTTAACTGCCGCCGACCTGACCGCGCCGGACACCGGCAAGCGGCGAGAGACACAGATAGGACGAGCTCAGAAGTACCTGCTTACCGCTCTGGCTGATGGTCCGCATCCCGTGACCGCTCTGGTGGAAGGCAGCGATGGGGAGTTCTCTCTACAAGTTCTGCAGAAAGCGGGGAAAGAACTGGGACTTGCGAAATCCCGCGATGGCGAGGGCGGTGCATGGATATGGGGCCTGAAGGAAGTAAAATTCGCCAGAAAGAAGGTGGGATATGAGAGTGAGTAAGGGCCACACCCCTCTATACACACTTTTACTGCCTATGCTGTGTATGGTGCCTATGCTACCTACCATAGGCAGCATAGGCACCATAGCGTGTAAAGATGCTGCCTACGCCAATCCCTTACCGTCAAAATCGCCGGAGGCTGATCCCACCGGCGGTCTTTCCCATTGTTGGCGTGACCCAACTGGAGATGTCGCTTTATTCCTCGGTAGGGATCAACTCGGCAAGCAGAAATTTCGCATAGTGATAAGGCTCAATGGAACCATTGTGAGCAGACTTCGAACGAAGGCCATAATTCACAGTTACCGTGCCATCCGAATCAACAGTGTATGTCCCTGTATGTAGCTTTCCATTTATCTCAAGCTGGACAGTTTCCGGGCGTGTTGGTTGTTTTCGGACTCGTCCCATGGCTCTATTCTATCTTTCTACCCCACCACCCGCCGCACCTGCCCCGCCGTCCACAGATCGCCGCGCATCGCCGGAACGCCCTGCCGGTTTAATGCCGCCGCCACCTGTCGCAGCGTTACGGCCCCGCTCTCCCGAATGCTGCGGATTACAGGCAACAGATCGGCCCGGCGCTCGGCTGCCCTAGCCCGGCGCACCATCGAGCTCGCCACGGCTCCCTGCCGGGCGACGGTGCCGACCTGCCAGCGTAGGCCGCCCAGCTTTGTGCCGCGTGCCTTTGCCGCCGCCAGCGCAGCCCGTGTCCGTTCGGAGATCATGGTGGCCTCGTGCTCGGCAACGGCGGCGAGAACATGCACGGTCAGACGGTTTGCTTGCGGGAAGTCTACGGCGGAGAACTCGACACCGCTTTCCATCAGCGCGGAGATAAACGCCACGTTCCGGGCCAGCCTGTCCAGCTTGGCTACCAGCAGCGTCGCGCGATGGACGCGGCACAGCGCCAGCGCCTTTGCCAGCGCGGGCCGGTCGTTGCGCTTGCCGCTCTCGACCTCGACCACTTCCTCCACCAGCGTCCATCTGCCGCCGCCGTTCAAGTACGTGGCCACGGCCTGCCGCTGGGCTTCAAGTCCCAACCCACTGCGGCCCTGCCGCTGTGTGCTCACTCGCAAATAGCTAACGAATTTTCCTGCCGCCATGCTATTCTCCCCACTCGTAACGAAACCACAACCACCGTTGTGGTAAACGCTACAAGTCGTGCGGAGAACTGCGAAAGGAAGAAATCGGGCAGGCGGCTGCCAACCTTGTAAGATGGTCGCTATGGTCGAGACATTCTATAAAACAGATAACCCGCAAGCCGCTTCTGCACTGGATGCAGAGTATTACGAACTGTCTCTTCTAAGCGATCCCAATGGCACTGGTCGCTATTTTGTAAAGGAACATCATGGTTGGTGGGACGAGCAGGCAAAACAGGCTCGCCACAATATCGTTGTGCTTAGTCCAGAAGACGGCTTCGACGATTACGAGGACGCTCTAAAGGTGTACAACGCGCAGAAGCAGCACTTGGCCGAAATTGGCTTTATCCATGTGCTGTCGCCCGATATGTATGGCGAAAGCGAAAAAGGGTACAACTACGAACGGCTTCAAGTTCCTGCACAGAAGTCCAACCAGTAAGCAGACCCAAACCTGCTCGGCCCCAAGTATCGGCCCAGCCCTCGCCGCCGCGCCTACGGGTCGCATAGATCGGCCAGCGAATCGGTACACAGCATCCTTATAGGTTGGTTGTTGCAATAACCAGCCAGATATAGCCGATCACAAAGCAGAGTAGGGCGCTAAAGCCCAGTGTTTCGTTTAGCGCATAACTGTTCGCGGTGTGTGGGTTGCCGTGCAGCACGTCCTCGAAGGTTAGAATCTGGCATGCCATAAAACCGATTCCATAGACAACGCTTGCTGCGATAAGCAGAAGCGGAGAAGCATAGAACCAAGCCAGCCGCCCGCCGTTGCCATGCAGGGCAGACGAGCCAACCACAAGCACTATCGAGCCGGATGCAGCGCCAATCATAAATTCGGCCAAGCGGATATAGCGATTCATAATAGGCTCGTATTCGCGGGGATTTCCACCGGGGCCAAGGTTGTACGTCTTGTGCTTTTTGGTCAATCGCAAATATGCGCCAAGCACCGCGCAAATTGCTGCCGATGTGACTGCGCCACTAAAGCCTGGAAAGGGATGCCACATAAAGTCCCTTCGATTGTAGCCGGGCCGTGCGCCGTGTACCGCTACTGTTTTGGTACAGCTCCGGCGCGAATCAGTTGCTCCCAGTGCGCGGCGTTGCCGTCTGCCTGCTCAAGCCCGGTAACGTCTGCATCTGGCCCTAACACCCAGCCGGACGGCAGACAGGCATTCACAGTTTCAATGGAGCGCGATGCGCCTTGCTTCACTGCGACCACGATTGCGCCAGCAGCACGTTCGGCAGCATCAGGGGAAAGCATCTCGCTGCTTTGCCGTCCGCGTGCGGGCAGCTTCATGGCGACGGGCTGCGGGCCAAGTGCCTGTGGAGCGCCGCCCGGCACCACCACGATGTTCAGGGACGGTGGTTGTAGCGGTTCGCCGTCTGCACCAGTGAGTTCCAGCTTCGCAACACGCGGCATGGGTTGGTCGGTATATTCGAGCACGGTTCGCGCCGCATGGACGTCGCCCGCAATGGCGAGGTTTATCAGCGAGACTCCGAGCACCTGTGCCCAGCTTGCGCCGCGCTCAAGTCCCGCTTCGATTGCAGCCGCATCCGTGGCCCGTGAATTAAGACGGTTGCGCATGGCCTTGCTTACCAGCCGGTATGGATCACGTGGGCGGCCCTCACCACCGGGGTTGCCGCTCTGCCCTTTCTGGAATGCGAACTTGTTGCCGGGCTTAAAGGCATTGCTCGGAGGTCTGCGTTCTTTGGTGGGCGACAGGATTTGCGGTGCTTTCTTCATGGGCCGTAGTACTCCGTACATAGTTCTCCGCTCAATGTCAGCGGATCTTTAATCAAACTGTTTGGCCCGACGCTGCGCACTGCCGGGGCACAGCGCCGGGCGTGGGCGCACAGAGCGGGGAGGCCATCCACTCTGTGCGCTGGCGGCAGTGGCCGAAGCTAGGAACAGCCCCGCCGCATCTCAATTACTCTTTCTCTGCATTCTTGGTACGGGCGATATCTGCATCGACCTGCGATTGCAGACCTGCAACGCGGTGGCGCAATTCTTCAAGCTGCCGCTTCCGCTGGAGCAGGTTGTCTTTTAGCTGCACCAGCCGCGTCGAGGCCAGATTCACGCGGTTGCTTTTCTCTGGCTGCCCGTAAAGGCCGGTACGACCGTTGCAGGCTTCATACCGGGCCAGAATTTCGGCGTCGAGTGCGGCTAGGGCTTCCGGGATAGTAGTGTGCTCGAAGGTATGCAGTTCCTTTTCGCTGGCGGCAAGCTGTTCCTTCAGCCGTTCGAGCTGCCCGGCGCGGCTGGCGGCGCTGGCGTGCTGTTCTTTCTGCTTCCGAAGTGCGAACAGGCGAGTCTGTGTATCCTGCAACAAAGACTCAAGAGACTGTTCCTCTTCGCTAAGTACCGGCAATTGGATTTCGTGTGCGGTGCTCATTGCGTGCTCTCCTTTGTGGTTATAGCCGCTTGGCGGCGTGTTGGAAGGGAAAACTGGTCAGCTACCAGCCCCGCCATAAACAGGCAGTTGGGGTCGCGGGCAAGGATTGCATGGCAGTGTTGCCACAGCAGGCTTATGAGATGGCTATGCAGCATATAGCATGGCCTCCGCACGTCGAACCTCAGAGATAATGCGGGCTTTTACCCGTACATCAATAGGGTCAGTGGCCGGATAAGTAAGTTCTTCGCCGCGCAGTAGTTCAAGCGTTTGTGTGTAAAGCCCTACCTGTTGCACAGCGAGTACGTTGTTCGGATTGTTTACCAGCAGCGCAGACCAATAGCCAATCAGCCCGTCAAGCTGCTGCTCGGTATCCGTTACGCTCTGCGACCATACAAACTGTGCACGCTCTTTGCTGGGCCACGCTTTGCGCTGCTCTTTCAGCTTTATGCGATAGCGCCAGTTCTGCTCCTTCGTGTCTACTGGAAGATAGCCCTCAAGCAGCATGGCGGCCTTAAACACGTTGTTGGTTATGTAGGCGTGGCAGTCCGAGCTAAAACGGTGCTTTAGGCCATAACTTGTTTCCGGATAAGTTCTTCCAGCATGGCTTACATTCTCTCTTACCCATATAGAAAGACGGGAGCGTAAGTCGGACGACTGCATAAGCAGCCCTATTACATCTGCGTGGTGGCTTTCTGTAACTACAAGGTTAGTACGTGCTATACTTGCCTTACCAGTGCTTTTCATAGTTAACTCCTTGTATGCGGTGGCCCGGCTATAACTAAGCCGGGCTTATTTTTTGTTAGAACACTCTCGTATTAGCGCTGGCGACAATGTTCACAGTAATGCTGCCGCCCGTATACGTTGCGCTGGTAGTGGCGAAACGAACATTCGTTAACCCGGCCAGCGCTACGCCGTATAGGCCAGTAGCCGTAATGGCCGTAGTGCTGGGCGCAATCACAGTTGTTGGAGTGCTACTGGCGTAGGACACATACGGCAGTGCATACCACGTTGCGCCGCCGTCGTTACTGCCTTGGACAACGCCACCGAACGCCGTGGCCGTGCCCTTTACCTGCACAGTGGCATAGGCAAGGCCGCCAAGGTTAATGGTCGGGCCGTTCTGGCTGGCCGCCGTAAACGATCCGCCGCTGTACGCATAGTTGGGAGTCATGGTGGCAAGGTTGCCCAGTTGTGCGCGGGCTGTGCCCATGCCGACCATAGTTGTAAGTGCGAGTATCAGATACTTAAGCAACTTCATAGTGGTCACCTTTTACTTCCTTACACTGCAATGCGTGGACGTGCGCCGTCGCGCAGAATGCGGTTAATCTCTTCTTCGCTAATCATTACGCGGCTTAACACCTTATAGCTGGCGATACGGCCTTCCCGCACGGCGCGGCGTACTCCGTGCGTGCTAAGGCCAAGGCGCTTGGCTGTCGTGCTTACCGTGTGTAGCTGGCTTGGGTTGGGTGCAACGCTCTTAGTCATAGTAGCTATAACCTCTGCCTTAGTTACGATAACTACCAAGGCAGGCATAGTTAACTACAGGTATGCGGAACGGTGCAATACTCTGTAACTAACATAGAGTGTTGTTTTCACTTAAACATACTGATAGGGCATTTCCTAGTCGCCGGGGTAAGTTATGCGGTAGGCTGTAACTACTCCTTGATGCGGTGTACAAAGCGGCGCGTGCCTTAACCGGCAGCGCCGCTCCTTTCTACGCGACAAGTTAATACGGTAAGCTGTGGCCACCAAGCCATTGGTGGCAGGCGGGTGTGCTGGTAGGCCGGTGCGCCCGTTTTGCTTTGTAGCGGAGTGCGGCGGACGCAGGGCGGAGCACCAGCGCACAGCGAGCATTGTGCGGATACCCATGCCGAGCGGTTTTAGGTCGCAGCCTGCCAGAGAACACAGCAGGCAAAACAAAGCCCCGGCGCGTGCCGGGGCCGGGTTGTTAGGGCGGCGTGCTGCTACTGGGCTGGTGCTGCCGCCTTCGGCTTCACCGGCTGCCGCACAATTTCGATGTGGCCGCTCTTCTTCCAGCGGTCGAGGTACTTGGGCTTGCTCCCCGTGGCCGCATAGTCCGCTATGGTCTTAGCGGAGCGAACTGCCTCGAAGGCGGCATGTCGTGCGGTGCCCTCGCGGTGCGGGTTCTCTTTAACAACGATCTTTATGCGGCGTGTGTCTGCGTTGTAATCGTGGCGTTTTGCAGGTGCTTTCTTGGCTGGCATGGTGGCTTCTCCTTGGGTCGGGTGTCCGACTGCTTGAGCAGCTTAGTTCCAGCGTCCGACTGCATCCAAGAAGTTTTCCGGCGCAAGATGGGATTTTCTATGCCCGCAGCGGCGGGAGCGATATTCTATGCCTATGCCACGGCACCCAAGTGTTACAGACGAATACATCGAAGAGCTAAAGACCGGCCTTAAATCGGAAGCGGAGCGCGTAAAGACAGCGCCCGATTGGCAGGAAACGCAGAAGCGAACAATTACCGGCACGTATGCCTACCAGACCGCCCTGGATCGGGTGGAGCAAGGCTGGACGCGGGAAGAGATCGAGCAGGAGTTAGGGATACGCACCGGCTTTGGCAAGCTGCCGAACCCTATCCGCGTTATTGGTAACAATACAATCGACGAATAGCTCCGCCAGCTAAAAGAGGCGGCCAGCAAGGAGAAATTCCGCGGACGGCCCTACTGTATCCTGTAATGCTTTTACTTCAAGAAGAAAGGCCGCGAGTTCTTGGCCACCCGTTGGAACCACCAGCGGTTTACCTGTTGGCGGCAATGTTGGCCGCGCATGGATACTCGTTGGCAGAAGAGCATATTCATAGCCGCCGCCATTCTTAGGTGTCATGCCCGGCCAGTCGGAGAGGCGCACAGTGCCGGTTGCATTTAGGGGCGGGCGATCCAGCTTCTTAAAGCGGTTATCGTAGACAATCTCGTGGCCCAGTCTTAAGGCGAGAGCAACAGTTGCCGCCAATGGCTCGTATGCAGGCTTGTCTGTGGCCCGGCGCTCGAAGCCCTCCCCTTCCACCCACTGCTGCACAAGGGCATCGGCTTGTTGGCTTACCTCGTAATGCGTACCCGTTGCTATTTGGCTTGCGATCCCGGCGCTTAGTTGCACCAGATTAACCACGCTGTAGCCATCTACGGATTCGAGGAGCAGGTGGCGCACTTCTCTTGGGGATGGCTTAACAAGGGTCGCGTATAGGGTTGGTCTTTCTACGTTCATACAGAATAAGCATACCTTTGGCGCAAGCCCGGCTACGCATAAAACTGCTCGCAGGCGCATCTGGCAGATTTCCGCCGACCCAACCCCTGCCTCGCCGTCCGGCAGCGCCGTGGTGCTCCGCCTACGATCCGGCACCGCCCGCCTAGCGGCTGCCCCGGCCCATTCCAAATCGCTAAATATGCACTAAAGCCGCGTATTTACTGGGTAGAATCTTGGTAGCAAATTGGTAGCATTTGCCCCTACAAACTGGCCCAAACCATGCCAAGCTGCAACAAGTTGTAAATCTCCTTTATTTATGCGTATTTACAGCGATTTACCAAGCCTTTGCAAGTCTGTGCAAACTGGCCTAAAAGTGCTCCAAAAGCCCTTTCACGGCGACAACACGGGTTCGAATCCCGTCGGGGACGCCAAATCAAATCAACAACTCAACTGCGGAAGCAGCAACGGTACTTTAAACTGTACTTAAAGTGCCTTCACAGATACCCCTTCCGGGGATTCTTCCGCGCCCATTCCTGATACTTTGCTGTAGCAACAGCAAGAGCTGCACTTGAGATAAACTAAGATTTATAGACAATTATGTTCGGTATCTGGCAAAATTGTACTTCCCCTGTTGTGTGCTTTGTTGCAGTGGTGAAAACGAAGCCTTGCAAATCAACACGATACAAATAATTTGAGCCTTTTGACTATTGACTTAGTGAAAAAGGCCGATGAATTGCACTGGTGATGTTTAGCAGCACTTTGCCATTTGGCCGCGTCTATTAAGCAGAGAGAAGGTATTGCGTATGACACTTGAAAAAGAACTCGCAACATATCAGGAGAAGCTACCCGAACTCAAGCAGCATGAGGGGAAGTTTGTTCTCATACATGGGAACGAAGTTGTGGACTTTTTCAGCACATACGATGATGCAATTAAGGCTGGCTACCAGAAATTCAATCTTGCCCCCTTTTTGGTAAAGCAAATACAGACGATTGAACCAGTTTTTTGTATCACTCGTCACATCATTCCAAATGTCTTTGTGAAAGCATCGTAAGTTGCCACATTTCACGATTCCGATTTCACCGCAAGGGCCAATTGTGGACGCGGCGGTATTAGTAAGTGTTCCCCGGCTTGCTGTTCTGAAGCAGATGGGGCAATCCGCTGCTAGTCCTCAGCGAGTTCGGGCACTTTTGGATACAGGCGCAGCCGGAACCTGTGTTGACCCAATGGTTTTGAAAGCATTGGGCCTCTCACCTACAGGTGAAGCGTTGATGCTCACTCCAAGCACCGGAAGTACGCCTCAAAACGCGTTTACCTATGATGTTCAAATCGGCATATTTGCTGGTCGCCCAAATGATCTTCACTACATCTCCAGCACAATTCAGGTCATGGCCTCTGATCTTTACGCAGGACAAGGCATTCATGTGCTCATAGGGAGAGATGTTCTCGCAGGCTGCATTTTTCATTACAACGGTGCAGACGGTATCCTAACACTCGCTTACTAATTGTGCTTATTGTATAGCGGACACTCCGCTATACACCATGTATCAGCATGGTCTGCACTGGTGCGGCAATCGTCTGACGGCATTGTACAGGTAATGCAGCGATTAACGATGTTTCGGAGCAACGTCTATTGTGTTGCAAAGGTGTTTTGGCGGACTTCAATGGGGTAAACGTGGCTACCCAACGCTAGACCCCACTTCACCGCGGCATGGGTTATTGATCGTGCTTTTTTGGATGAATTATTTTGGCAGGGGCATTGATTCGGCTTTGCCGATGGCGCGCTCTGAGAACCAAAGGGTGTTGCCCGCGGGTTCTATTGCCGTAGGCGTTTTCAATCCTTCTTTGAGTACAGTCAGGCTTGCTTTGTCGCCATTTACGGTGATCGCGGAGATTTTGCCGGCAGCGTTTTCTGCAACGAAAAGCTTGCCATTTGCAGCGCGCATACCGTCCGGTCCTTTTATCGGCTGATCTATCCAGATATCGACAGGCGCTCCCGGCTTGCCGGTCGCATCCACGGGAATGCGGTAAAGCTTATTGAAAATTACGTTATTCACATAGAGCGTGCCGTCGAGGAAAGTGATGCCATCGACTCCCATCAATGTTCGATGCTCCAGGTAAAGCTCTGGAGTGGAAGCTCCCGCGGGAAGCCGGTAGATTCTGCCTGTCGAGGTATCCGTAATGTAGAGGGCTTTATCCGGCCCGATCGTAAAATCGTTGCATGTCGTATTGTCTCCGGGCAGGTTCCAGCGAATCTTTGGCGCTCCAGATGTGAGATCGAAGCTCCGCAGTGCGGAATGCCGTTGCGCGGGAGTGGTATTCGGCACCGGGGTCAACTGACATGTCCACAACGTGTTCGTGGCAGCGTCTGCCAGCATACCCAGGAAAAACGTGCCCGGGCCTTCTGCGCTGACATCGATAAATTTCTCAGCTGTAGACGAACCCGGCCGCACCTTATACACGAATGGCGAGCTGGCGCTGCCGACGATCAATATGCCTCCGGGCGCCACGGTCATACTTTCAGGCTGCGAGTTCGCATTGGCAATCAAAATGTCGGCGGCAGATGCAGCTTGCGTAACAATCGCGATGAGAGCTACGCAGAATACCAGGCGGCGAGCGTTCGAGATGACCATCGTTCTTTCCTCACGGGGATACCAAGTTCAACCGGCGAAGCCAGTATAAGGGTAATAAGTCGGAATATCACCATCGACTCTGCGCGAGAAAGTTAAGGAAGCCGTTGCTATTCTGAACGTAGCGCCTCTACTGCATTAACTCGAGCCGCGCGAGCGGCCGGCACGGCTGATGCAACCATCGCTGCGGCCAGAATAACGAAGGCGGACAAAATAAATGTCAGCATCCCGGGCTGACGCACTTCCGCTATATAGCGGGTGATGCCACGCGCAAAAGCGATACCGAACACGATGCCTGCGCCTACGCCGATACCGGCAATCGTAAGCCCTTGCAACATAACGTCGGTGAGTATATTTCGAGGCTGGGCGCCTAATGCCATGCGGATTCCAAATTCGCGCGTGCGACCGCTTACTGAAAATGCAAGCACGCCCGCCACACCTACAACCGAAATTAAGAGGGCTACAGCTGCAAATCCACCGAAGACAATGGCGTTGAGTTTGTCAGGTGTCATGACTTCGGCGCGAATGTCACTCAGAGTACTAGCCTTCTCTACCGGCTGTTCAGCTGAAATCTGATGAATTGTACGCGTGATCGCCGGCGCAAGCGCATACGGATCGTCATTCTTGGTGCGCACGAAGAGACGGCCCTGCCACCCTTCCTGGTCAGTTGGTTGATAGACGGTCATGACAGGCGCGGGGATAATATTTTCATCATCGATGTCGGGCACAACCCCAACTATGCGGCGGGGTTCCATGCTGATGCCAACAAACTTCATTACGCCGTCGGTCCAATGCAACTCGCGATTCAGCGCATCTCCATTGGGGAAAAGTGTTTTGGCAAGACTTTGACTTACAATGACGACGCGTTCGGAACCGGCTTTATCCGTGTCTCTGAAGTCCCGGCCTGCAAGGAGGGGCACGCCCAGTGTTTCGAAGTAACCTGGCGAGATCGAGCGAAACTTTGCGCGCCAGTCATCGATACCATTTTTGCGTACCGCTTCACCCTGGGCAGCAAAGGCAAAGCTGATGTCCAGCCCCTGATCATCGCGCCATGGAACACTGAAGCCGGTGGAAACCTGAGCAACACCAGGCAGAGCGCCAACGCGCCGGACAACATCGTGATAAAAATTCTGAATCTGTTCGGGAGTTCTACCATACGTGAGCACCGGCAAATTCACCGCGAGAACGCGCGAGGTGTCAAAAGGCGGACGCGTGTTTTCGAGAGTATAGAGTGTGCGCATCAGAACAGCCGCACCTGTCAGCAGCAAAAACGAAGCCATGATCTGCATGACTGCGAATATGCGCAACCGCCGATTGCTGCTTCCAGTGCTGCTGCGCGATCCACCGCCGGCGAGGCTTGCGCCAAGTTGTGCCCCGGCTGACGGCAAATGGGGAACATATGCAAGAAAAACCGCTGCGAAAAATGCCAGCGCGATACCGAACCATACAAGATTGAAGTCCAGTGTCAAGCCATCGGCGCGCACAGAGAATCGCGCGGCATAACGTCCAAGGATGTAGACCATCGGCCACGCTAAAAGCAGCGCCGCCATCACTCCACTGCCACAAAGCACTAGGCCTTCGGCTAATAAAGAACGCCGCAGTGATGCGGTAGTCGCCCCGAGCGCGGAACGTATAGCAAGCTCGGACTCGCGCCGAACTGTGCGGGCGAGCACAAGGTTAGCGACGTTGGAGCAAGCGATGACAAAAAGCAGACCGGCGGCAGCAAAGAGTATCCATAAGACGGCATTGGCCCGCGCATTGATCTGATCATGTATGCGCTTCACATCGATCTGATAATGATTGTCGGGCTTGTATACATCAGGATGCGCAGCAAGGATAGCCGCGTAGCGCGTGCGCAACTCCGAACGCGCAGCGTCGAGCGTAGCGCCGGGGGCTAGACGGGCAAAAACCTCCGTCATGCGGTGCTCGCGACCGGTAACCATGGTCGCGGAAAGATGGTGAGGGCTGGTTACAACGTTGGCGATAATTTCGGTAGCAGCCGGATAAGGGACCGAAGGCTCAAGCACGCCGACGATGGTTGCATTGCGCGGGCCACCGAAGCTTTCAAGGTGTACCTGCTTGCCGAGCGCGCCCGGGTCTCCATGAAGGGACTCTTTCCAGAAACGATAGGTCAGCACAATGGCCCCAGCCGCATTGGGACCATCATCGGAAGTCGTCAGGAGACGGCCCAGTACCGGGCGCAATCCCATGACCTCAAAATAGTGGCCATCGACAACGCCAGCTGGAATTTCCCGTGGCGTACCGAGGCCGATCATTGTGAAGCTTACGGTAGAGAAGGTTCCGAGTTCCGTAATGGTCTTGAGGTCCTTGCCCAGATCATCGATTTCCGGGATGGAGAAGGTTGTGTTCTGTACGCCGACCCCCGGCGCGCTCTGCCGGATATAGAGCAGCCGGTCTTCATCGCGATTTGCGAGCGGACGTAGCAGCACTGCACGCACTACGCTGAAGATGGCGGCATTCGCACCGATGCCGAGAGCCAGCGTGATAGCAACGGTGAACCATAGAGTGCGCACACGCCATAGAGAGCGGGTAGCGATTTTCAAATCACGCAGGAATGACATAGTGCTCCTTCATTTCTCCAGGCGCTCCACGATGATTCGCTGTGAGTATGCTTGCTCACACCGCGAAAATGCAGGATGCGGTGGAATATCACTGCAATTTATGTTGATATCAACATATCGGAGGGAATGTCAAGGAGGAACTGGAAAACTTAATCTGTTCAAAATGTTTGGAGCTTACTCAACGCGCAGTGCTCGTACCGGGTCAATGGAGGCAGCGCGACGCGCCGGGATAATCCCGGCAATGGCAGTCGCAATCACCAGTACTCCGATGGCAATCGCCATCACCGGCATATTCACGCTTGTGGTTTCATAAAGTTGTGATTTGACATACCGCACGCAAAAAATGGCTACCGGGATACCGATAGCGAGGCCGATGATGGTCTGCATCATGGCTCCGCGCATGACCGTTCCGATAACACGGCTGCGTGCTGCGCCCAGTGCCATGCGAATGCCTATTTCCGGAGTGCGACGAACAACGGTATAGGACGTGACACCATAAAGACCGATTGCGGCAAGCAGAAGAGCCAGCAGACCGAACAGAGAGGTGAGGCGCGCAATCAGGCGTTCTTCAATGAAGCGGTCGTCAATTTGCTGCTGAAATGTCTGGAACTTCACGATAGTCAGGTTAGGGTTGATGCTCGCCAGAGTATCGCCAACGATTTTTTCGAACCCGATAATGGGATGAGAAGTTTGGATGACGATGGCTCCCGCGTACAGGGACATGTCATCCTCGATATGGGTGTTGGGGTCATTGGCGCCGCGCGCGCGCTGTGTAAGCGGCAGAAAGTACATGGCGTGGTTTTTCCAATAGACGCTGGTATACGTGGTGTCTTCGACCACTCCGACGATTTCATGCGCCCCGTCCTGAGGGCCATTCGTTGAACCGGGATAACCGAAGCGATGGCCAATTGGATTGCGCTTGCCGAAGAACTGCTTAACGAATTCCTGGTTGACGACAGCAACGGGAGCGGAATTCAGCGTATCCTGCGACGTGAAGCCGCGGCCCATGACAACGCGAGTGCCGACAGAGTCAAAATACTCCGGGGTACCTTTCACCCAGGAAGCGCCCTTATTCAAGTCCGGCTCGCCTTGAATTTTTACTCCGGAACCCCAGTTGTTCTGTTCCATTGGCGTATACGTGGCAAGACCAACTTTCAGAACACCGGGAATGGCGTGAAAGCGGTCTACGATGGTCTGGTAGAGAGGCTCAACCTCCGTGTTCTTGTAACCAGCCGCTTGCGGGTTGATGTGCGCGATGTAGCGGTTCGTTGCATCGAGCTTCATATCGACGTTCTCGGCTTTGTTGAGACTCTGGGCAAACAGGCCCGCAACTACGAGAAGCACAAGGGAAAGCGCTGCCTGCAGAACAACGAGCCCACGCTGCAGGAGAGATGCACCGTGAGCGGTTGTGCGCGCATTAGCACGCAGGGCTTCAATGGGTTGCGTATGCGCCGCCATTACCGCTGGAGCAAGGCCAAAGAGAACACCCGTAACCAAAGAGAGTGCAAAGGCAAAGCCAATGACAAGCAGCGAAGGCGCTGCATGAACCGGCATGTTTTGTTGATTAGGAAAAGCGAGCGCTAACAACGCATGTGCTCCAAGATAAGAAACTGCTAGGCCGAGCAAGCCCCCTGTGCCGGAGAGAAGTATGCTTTCTGTCAGCAGCTGGCGAACAATGCGACTGCGCTGCGCGCCTAACGCCGAGCGAATAGACAGTTCCGCTTTGCGACTCATGCCGCGCACCAGCAATAAATTAGCAATATTGGCGCAGGCCACGAGAAGGACAAGCGCTGCAATCCACTGCAGCAGATGCAGGTGGTCCTTGTAGTCCTCCTGCATATTTTGGATTCCCCCGCCCCCCGGGGAAAGCACGACATGTGTGCGGGGAAGAGCCTTCTGGGCGCGCTGATCGCTGAACGTCTTGAGAGACGCGAATTGCTGTTTGAGCAGCGCGCTGGCCTTTGCCTGAAGCGCGGGAACAGAAGTTCCCGGTTTTATCCGTCCGATGATATAGGCCCACTGAGTATCCGGATCATGGAAGTACGGCGCGCCGATAACAGCATCCATCGTAGCCATAGGTAGAAAATACTTAGGCGGATTGGTGTCGATGCGATCACCATAAAACCCCTTAGGGGCAACTCCAATGATCGTAGCCGGCTTGGTGTTGATGTAAAACGCGCTTCCCACCACGCTCGGATCACCTGCATAGTCCTGCTGCCAGGCTTCGTAGCTCATAATGGCAGTGAGGGATGCGCCCTTCTGGTCATCGGCGTCTGAAAAGAGGCGGCCTATTGCCGGCGCAAGGCCGAAAACACGGAAGTAGTTGCCGGAGACAAATGTCGCTGTGACGGATTTTGCAACTGTTTGCGGTCCCGCTCGACGGACGGTAATGGGCCGCCAGGCATAGCCGGATTCCATTGCTGCTAGCTCCTGGAACTCCGGCAAGTTCTTTTTGAACATATAGTAGGCGTCTGTGGAGAAAAGCGAGTAATCGCCGTTATCACTCCATCCGCTATTGACGCAACATTCATCATTGTCGCCAATGCGCACAAGCGCGCTGGGATCGACTACCGGCAAGTTATGCAGCAATATAGCGTTTACCAGCGTAAAGATAGCCGAGTTGGCTCCAATGCCGAGGGCAAGCGTGAGCAACACTGTAAAAGTGAATCCCGGCGTCTTGCGCAATTGGCGAAACGCATACTCCAAATCTTGCAACAGAACGCGCATTCTCTACCTCCGGCATTCGTTTGAGAGCACTACTCGTACTTAGGACTTCGTACTATAGCTGGAAATTCGCTATTGATAGTTCTTGTCCGATATATACGAAGTTCTTCGTAGTTGTCAACGATTATCTACTTATTTCTAGTTTTGCATGGCATGACGCTATATGACGCGAGTAAAAGTTGAACTGCAATTATGCAACAGGTACTCATTAAAAATGAGTATGTGGCAACAAGAAATGTCCATGCATGAATCAGAAGTAATTAGAGATTTACACCTCCTTATACAACGATCGACAGTTCGGTGGAGTTAGAGAATGCATATCGTTATTTTCGGCCTGTCGATCTCTTCCGCCTGGGGCAACGGACACGCTACTTGTGGCGCGGCTTAGTAAAAGCTATGGTGAAAAGAGGACATACAGTCTCTTTTTACGAAAAAGATGTCCCTTATTACGCTGCAACGCGTGATAACTGGTTGTGCCCTTATGGCGCCGGCATACATCTTTATGATTTCTTCGAAGCTATTCAGAAAAAAGCAGCGCTCGAACTCAATCATGCCGATCTTGCCCTATCGACCAGCTATTGCCCTGACGGACCTGCCGCTTCAGAGTTAATCCTGAATTCCAATGCGGCCATCAAGGCCTTTTACGATCTGGACACTCCTGTCACATTAGGCTCGCTCCGATCCGGAGAAACTGTTCCCTATTTACCTGCAGGAGGGCTGGGCGGATTTGATTTGGTGCTTAGGTATACAGGCGGACGAGCTTTAGAAGAATTGCAAACACGCTTAGGCGCGAAAAAAGTTGCGCCGTTGTATGGTTCCGTCGATCCGGAAACTCATTGCCCCGTTACTTGCCAAAAAGAATTTAGCGGTGCTTTATGTTATCTCGGAACGTATGCGGAAGATCGACAGAAGTCTCTGGAAGAGCTGTTTTTAAAACCGGCTGATCTGATGGGCGAAGAAAAGTTCATTTTGGGAGGGGCTCAATATCCTGCAAACTTTCTCTGGCGCCGAAATATCTTCTTCTTAAGACATCTCCCACCATCTTTGCACGCGACGCTGTTTTGTTCTACGCGTGCAACATTGAACATAACCCGCGGCGCAATGACAGAGTACGGCGATTGTCCTTCCGGGCGCCTATTTGAGGCAGCTGCGTGCGGCGTCGCAATGCTTAGTGATTGGTGGGAAGGACTTGAAACTTTTTTACTCCAACAACGGAAATTCTTTACGTCGCAACGGCAGCAGATGTGTGTAATGCGTTGTCACTTGCAGATAAGGAATTAAAGGCTATTGGAGAATCATCGCGGCAACACACTCTGGAGAAACACACGGCACTACAGCGCGTCCTGGAACTGGAATCTATATGCGAACAGGTTAAAGAGCGATCGCAGTATCTGCTGATGACGGCTTGAAGATATCAGGAGAAATCTTATGTGGGGCATTATTCCAGCGGCTGGCGCAGGCAGCAGAATCCAGCCACTTGCATTTTCTAAAGAATTGCTTCCGGTAGGATGCCATATTGAAAATGGAACCGAACGCCCACGAGCTGTAAGCGAATATCTTGTAGAACGTATGATTCGCGGAGGAGCAAGCAGGCTTTGCTTTGTAATTGCTCCGGGAAAAACCGATATTTTGGAATACTACGGATCACGGATTTGGGGTGTCGACATTGCTTATGTTGTTCAACCGAATCCTGGTGGTTTGTGCGATGCCGTTTTCCGCGCCTTACCATTTATAAGCAACGATGAATCAGTGATTGTGGGTCTTCCCGATACGATATGGTCGCCTGAAGATGCCCTTCGCCATCTTCCTGAAGATATATTGTCTTTCCTGCTTTTTCCCGTAGAACATCCTGAGTTTTTTGATGCTGTCATCACAAATCAACAGGGTTATGTACAGCAGGTGCAAGTAAAGAAAAACAATCCATCTTCTCATTGGATATGGGGAGCTATCAAAATGCCGGCCACAACTTTTCGCATCCTGCACGCATTGTGGTGTAGAAGTGAGCGGCGCGATGAGTACTTCGGCACATTGATCAACGCATGGCTGGCGGAAGGCGGCCAGGCATTAGGAGTTCGCGCCGGGCAGCAGTACGTGGATGTAGGAACTTTGCATGGCTATCGCTCTGCAATTCACCTGCTTGAAAAAGAAATGGACGATAAAGATCGAATAGAAAACTCACAATCGGAGATAAATGCATCCCATGAGTTCACTGCAGCAATCCAGCATTGAAGAGCAAAAATTAACCAGAGATATCTCTGAGCTTGGGCCATGGTTCCATAATCTCCGCCTGCATGGAATCGAGACAGCGCCGAATCACTTTCTGGGCGATTATCCACAGATCAAGTTTGCTCACTTTCGCCATGCTGTTCCGTCAAGCCTGACAGGCAAAACCGTGCTCGATATTGGCTGTAATGCCGGCTTCTACTCTCAGGAAATGAAGCGCCGCGGAGCAAAACGCGTGCTTGGAATCGATACGGATGAGCGCTATCTTCGACAGGCGCGTTTTGCAGCTGAAGTAGAAGAATTGGATATTGAATTTCTGCAGATGCCGGTATGGGATATCGCAAGCCTGGAAGAAAAATTTGACCTTGTCATCTTTATGGGTGTCTTTTACCACCTTAGACATCCGCTTCTGGCGCTTGATCTGATTCATGAGCATGTTGCTAAAGACCTGCTGCTATTCCAAAGCATGCAGCGTGGGAGCCGTGAAGTTCTTGATGTAGATATGGATTACGAATTCAATGCCAAGGCGCCTTTCGATCATCCCGGATTTCCGAAGATGCATTTTGTTGAAAAGCGCTACTCTCACGATGAGACAAACTGGTGGATTCCCAATCGCTCTTGTGTAGAAGCCATGCTGCGCTCCTCAGGTTTTTCCATTGAAGCGCAGCCTGAGGAAGAAGTCTATCTCTGTCGCTGGCAACCTATCGAAATTCCCCCTGATGGTCCACACTGCGTATATCCATCCAAAGGAAATATATAAGCCGGTGAGCACAATTACTTCAGCCGCAGCTTCTTGTGACGAGCTATTGCTCGAGGCAGAAAAATCCTTAGCCAACAGGCAGCTTCATGCTGCCATCGGCATGTTCTATCGAGCGGAACAGGCTGGAGCCAATCCCGACTGCTGTTCCGCCGGTAGATGGATGGCATATATGCTTCTGGGAGATTTTGCGGCAGCATGGAGGGAAAGTGATGCAATAGAGGAGCGCAAATTCCGCGATGCCGACAAGTTTTTGGATAGCAACGCAATAGCAGGAAAGAAGATCATAGTTCGGTGCCTGCACGGCTTTGGCGACACTGTACAGTTTCTCCGCTATGCTTCCTGCCTGGAGAAAACGGCAGCGAACGTTATATGGGAACTTCAGCCGGCATTGATGGAGATGGCGCCATACTTTTATGGCATCCGCAATTTCATTACTTGGAATAACCATCTATGTTATGGCACAGATTGGGATGTCCAGCTTGAAGTTATGGACTTGCCCTATCTGTTTCGTACCACTATCGAAGATCTCCCGTTGACTGAAAACTATATCCAGCTTCCTGACCAGGCACTTTACTCTATTGCCAATCAAATGGATCAACGATCCATGCCGCGTATCGGCCTTGTATGGCAAGCAGGTGAATGGAATCCAGCACGCTCCATTCCTTTTCATTTATTGGAGCCGATCCTGCAAAATCAAGACTGCGAGTTCTGGAATCTGCAAGGCGGCTCTAATGTTTTATTACAAAATGTGCAGGAATAAGGACACCCTCGAGCAAACTCAACCTCTGCTCCTATTTTTAAGTGATCGGCTCCATTACCGGGAAAAATATGGTGGCAATGCGCATGATGCTCGACAGGATAGTCCGAATAATCGAGCATCGGGAGCGCTCTCATATCCATCACGCCTAATCCCTGGCTTGCGCGAAATGTGCCTTGGTCCATCCAGCAGCACCCATCGATCATTTCCCACGGAGTAGACGACAGAAGAGCTAATGTTCGATCGGGCTCGCCTCGCAATACGATATCGGCGCCGGTTTTAAGTAGAGTGGCATGTGGTGTTGCTGAGCCATGAGGACCGATTATCACCTTCCTGGATAATCGATGAAGTCCTGCAATCCATAACCTTGGAATTCGCAATTCCGGCTGCGGACAACGCCAAAACAGATAAGACGGCGCGGTAGGTATAACTAAAAAATCTTCATCGAAGGCTTCCAACCGCTCCCGCACCTGATCGATTGTCAAATCTTCCATGAAAGCATCCACCAGGAGCACATCGTGACCGGCAATGCGAAGCATTTCACGCGCCGACAGCAGTTCCAATGGAAAATGTGGATGTGGGCATCCGAAATATGTTGATCCTTCAAAACTCCATCGGGGATTTACCAGCGCGTACCTCATGCCACCTCCATCGCCAGCAGTTCAGGCGCTTGAGTCGAGTGAGTGGTTGCGCTTGGAATTTTTTCCTGATTCTGTGACCAAAATTGGTAGATATCACCTAATATCTGCTCAATGGAACGCCGCGCGCGCCATCCTGTCATCTTCTCGATCTTTGAAGTATCCGAGATATATAAAGGTTAATCTCCTGGTCTGACTTCGCTGTATCGCAAATGCAGTGGGCGCTTTGTCTTATTTTCGATTCCTTTCAACATTTCGATAACCGAAATGGCGCGTTCTAATCCGCCGCCCAAATTAAATACCTGCCCACCAGCACGATTTATATTGTTGCGGACCGCGATCATGGCATCAATCAGATCGTGCACATGAAGCACATCACGCACCTGATAGCCATTGCCATACACAGTAATAGGTTTATCCGCCAGTACAGAATATAGAAAATGCGCGACCCATCCTTGATCTTCATTGCCAAACTGTCTTGGCCCAACACCGCCTGCAGTACAGCCTTTGCATCCCGCACGTCACCTTTTACGAATTCCAGCCGTTTACTGCCAGGCAAGGAGCGCAGCCACTTTACATTGTGGCTTACACCTCCGCGTGACAGATTATCGAAAATTCGCACCTTGGTATCCGGTTCAGCAAGCAGGCGTTCGGCCAAATTAGAGCCAATGAATCCTGCTCCCCCGGTAATGAGAATCGTGCGGTTAGCTACATTTTTCATCGATCCTCTTCCTTTCCTGCCATGTTTCAAAGTGGTGATCTAACCTTATGCAGTCAGACCGTAGGCGCTCAGTTCGTTGAGCATCGTTTCAGCTTTGTCTTCTGCCTCCTGCTCACGCAGCCACTCTGCTAATTCCTGAAATCCGCTTTCGTGCGTAACTTGCGGCTCATATCCAAGCAATCTGCGCGCCTTGGTTAAATCTGCATAGCAATGACGAATATCCCCTGCGCGATATTTATGAGTAATCACCGGCTCCATATTGACGCCAAGCGATTTCGCTAAAATCTCTGCTACTTGCCGGATTGAAATTGGCTTGCCGCAACCTACATTGATTACCTCGCCATCCGATCCCGGGCGCTCCATTGCGAGAATGTTGGCGCGCACAATGTCATGAATGCTCACAAAATCACGCATCTGCTCTCCATCTTCGAAGACGAGCGGCGCTTGCCCGTTTAGCATCCGCGAAGCAAAAATCGCTGCCACACCCGTATAAGGATTGGAAAGCGACTGGCGTGTTCCATAGATATTAAAAAAGCGCAGAGCTGTTACCGAAATGCCATAAGTTCGTCCGTAGATAAGACACATCTCTTCCTGATCGCGCTTAGAAAGCGCATAAATAGAATTAATTTCAGAAGGCTTACTCTCATCAGTCGGCTGCGGTTTAAGCACGCCATCACACACATCACAAAATAAGTCCCAGACTCCCGCCTTGAGCCGGGTCACGGAGCGTACAGGCGGAGCAGCGCGCTTACCACATTGCGAGCAGATGTAGCGGCCTTCTCCATAGATAGACATCGAAGATGCCACAATAATCTTCTCTAAAGCGCTTTTCGAATCAAGGATCGCTTGTAACAGTTCTGCAGTTCCTTGCGTATTGACGCTGATATAGCGGCTGATCTCATACATAGACTGCCCTACACCCACATTCGCCGCAAAATGAAAAACAACGTCCACTCCGGTAAGAACCTTCTTGAGCCGGCTCGCATCGCGAACATCTCCGGCTATGAACTCGATATCGCGTGAAAGATATGTGGGACGCCCCGACGGGTGTACCTGAGGCGTCAGATGATCGAGTATCCGCACATTATGTCCACGGCGAAGAAGTCCATCGCAAAGGTGCGATCCTACAAATCCTGCTCCACCAGTAATTAGAATTTGCTTGCCCATAGCGTCGAGGACTCCTCTTCCTGAAGAAATTCCATTTTCTTGAACGGTCGCGCATATCGCTCGACGGCCCATTGCGCAAAATCGGCAAACTGCTGATTATCTTTCGGGGGGCTCGTATGATGTTCTTCCATTCCCAGATGCGCAGGCGTAAAACAAAGCGTAAGCGAAACCTCAAACGGCTCCAGCGCTGTCATCATGCGGTCGAACCAATCCATCGCATTTGGCCGATATGAGTCTGCCCAGCTTAGACCGGTCCGAATGTGCCGAATCCCGTGCTCTTTCATCCACAACGTGGCTGCATCCAAGCGCGGGTCTTCAAAATGAAACCACTGGCACAGCCCTACCGAACCATCTTGAGGGAAAATATTGGATGAAAGTTTTGGCGTGCCGTCATGCTTTAAAAGCCCAAGATAGTAATGCCTATAATAAGCAGAACCTTCAGCTTCTTTATGGCGGGTCTCAGCCGGCCAGCTCGGCGGCAGATCAAAGAGGCTGTACCAATGAATGCGCTCCGTTTTTCCTCGAATTAATTCCAGAGTTTTCTGCAGGCCAAATGCCTGCACTTCTTCAGCGCCAAAAGAAGATGCCCCTACCTCCAATACCCACACAGGCTTGCCGGCGATATCTTGAGCTTCCATGATGCGATCGGGCCATTCAGAAATTTGCCAGTGATTCCAGTCCAAAGGAAAACCATGCACGCCGACTACATCGATGGAATCCATCACTTGATAGCTCGCCATCAGGCGAAGAAAATCGCAGTCGCATGAGGAAACACCGCCGAGAACAATGGGCAGATTATCTCTCACAGAACGGATGCCTGCAGCAGCCCGCTTCACCATATCGCTGAATCGCGCCCAGTCAGGGTCGAGATGAAAGTTCCAATGCGATAAGTTATTGGGTTCGTTCCAAAGTACGATAGCCTCTACCACAGAGCATCTCCATGCGCTATAAACGCTTTTGGTAACTTTCAAGTCAGAAGGTACAAAGAAGGTTGGAGTTGCAAGCTTTATGGTTACGACGGCTTTTGGCGTTAAATGACGTACCTATCTGAATCTTTCTCGTTGTATGTAACGATGCGCTCACTGCTTTTAAATGGGGTCCCGCAAGCATACAACCTGTTATTGTAAGAGGGATATCTCACCGTAGAGAAAGCCCAAAACTTTCTGGGGTGTGATTATGGCGCTTTCTAAAACAACACGGGATCACGATGAAATTCGCAAATGGGCAGCAATATGAAGCACCTGTACGTCGGGCGTGAGGGAGCAGGCAAACTGCAGCGCATCCTCCGAGGCTCGATCCCAGCAAGACGGGGAGGAGGGCAAGTGGGGGCGATATTTTTTTAAGGTCGAATCCTTTCGCCTTTGATTGCACGTCGACGCGGTTGTAGTAGCCATGTACGCGGCTCATCGCATATACTGTCTTGACGAAAAAGGCGAGGTCACTTCAAAAGACTGGCAAAAGCAGCTTAATACCGCGGCAAAAGACTCAAGTATAGCCATTCCTAAAATCATTACGCTGACGTCACCATTCCGGTTCATAACCTCGCCAATTCTTGAGTACACATTGGAAATAGAGAAACAGTTTCCACATCGCAAGATAGCTGTGATTTTCCCGGAATTAGTAACAACGCGCTGGTATCAATATCTTCTGCATAACCACCGCTCTACAGTTTTAAAAGCCCTGCTTCTTCTTCAAGGCAATCGTAGGATCATCATTATCAACGTTCCCTGGTACCTCGATCTTGAATGATTTGCCTCATCGGCATCACTAGGGCTTAGAGTAGCTGCCTGCAAATTATTACTTATAGACTTCACTGAGGTAATATCGGCGTTGTCGTAATGCTTTTCATTTTTCGCAGTTTTTTTCTGGACTGCTACTTAAAGGGTAATAAGATGCCGCACATAAACCGAAGAGAACTTGCAAAAGGACTCACTGCGGGACTTGCAATTGCCGGTCTGAATCAAAAGACAGTATCTGCTCAAACCATGCCTTTAGAGACTGAGCAGCAGTTGGAATGGCAAACCGTGCTTCCCGGCATTTGGAAAGCAACCCTTGGCACTCCTGAGGCACATACGCCCGTAAACATGCGCGCCGTTGATCCTTTAAAGAACGCAATCGGCGCATTGCCGGCTGTCTCTACTCCACCGCTCGCAAATATAAGCGGCAAATTGACCGCGAGAGGCTGCAGGCTTGCTTTGCCTTTGCAGGCAAACGAAACAGTGTATGGTTTCGGCCTTCAGCTTCTTTCATTCCAGCAGCGTGATAAGAAGAGAATTATCCGCGTTAATGCCGATCCTAAGGGAGATTCCGGC
>DASZUU010000008.1:0-144460 GCA_035547425.1 Alloacidobacterium sp.
GGCGAGAGCCCTTTGCGGATACGCTGCGCGTTGATGCGCGAAGCCATTTCGCCATGCAGGAGCAGGTCGGGATCGTCTACATCGAGAAGATGCCTCGGGGCGGGCAGACGCTCGGCGGCGGCGATGAGTTCGAGTATGGAGTGGCCGGGGCTGAGATGGTCGAGGCATTGCCTGAGCAGCCACATGCCGTTTACGTTTTTGTGGAAGCAGACGCCATTGCCGGCTGCTCCGAAGTTGGTGAAGCCCGCGTGGAAGGCTTGCGGCGTGCAGATGGAGTGATCGAGCAGCATGCCGACGAGTGACCAGGTGCCGGAGCTTATGTATGCCCAGTCATCGCCGTGGAGCGGGATTCCGGCAACGGCGGATGCGGTGTCGTGACAGCAGGGGGCGATGAGCGCAGTGTTTTTGAAGGCGCTTGCTTCGGATAAGGGTCCGCTGAGCCGGCCGATTTTTGCGCTGGTGTGTTCGATAACAGGTGCGGCGGCTGCGTCGAGGCCGCAGGGGGTGAGAATCTCCTTATTCCATGATGGTGTTTTGGCATCGACGAGGCCGGTGTGGGTGGCGTTGGTGAACTCGGCGATGCGCTTGCCGCCGAGACGCATGAGGATGTACTCGGGCAGATTGATCCACGGAGCATGGGAAGGTATGCCTGCGAGATTGTCGGCTACAAGCTGATACAGCGTGTTGATGCGCAGAGGCTGTACGCCGCTGAGCGTAAACAGCTCTTCGCGGGAGATGCGCTTTTCTACTTCGGCTTCGGCGGCTTCGGTGCGGGGATCGCGGTAGCAATGAGGAAGCGCGAGCGGCGTGCCGTCCTCTTTGAGGCGGACGTAATCGACGGCCCAGCCATCGACTCCAATGGAGGCGATGGGCCTGGTTGCGGTGGAGGCGCATTGGCGCAGAGCGGTTTCAAGTTCGCTGCAGATGTGGTCGAGGGGCCAGTGAAGCGAATTGTTTTGCGCGATGGGCGCGTTGCTGAAGCGATGCACCAGGGAGATGATCGGCTTCCGGTTTTCCCAGGTGAGCAGCGAGATGCGGCAGCTTTCTGCGCCCAGATCGATGGCTACTGCTGAAGGGAGTTCGCCGCTCATTCTTATGGATGTCCTTAGCGCAGGAAGGCGTCGGTCAGGCCGCCATCGACGGGGATCATGTGCCCGGTGGTGCAGGGCGCTTTCGGTCCGGCGAGAAAGAGAATTGCTTCTGCGCAGATGCGGGGATCGATGGGCTGATGCGTGAGCGTGCGCCTGGCGTAGAAGCGGGCGAGGAGCGTGCGCAGATCATCGTCGCTGGAATCTGCGTCGAAGGGGATCTCATATTTTTTGAGCGAAGCGATGACGCGGTCGCGCGGAAACATGGTCGAGCCTTTGACGACGGTAGCCGGGCTGATACCGTTGACGCGGATGAGCGGCGCTTGCGAGACAGCCAGTTCGCGGACGAGATGACTGAGCGCGGCCTTGCTGACGTCATAGGCTTCGCTACCTTTTTTGGGCACGACGGCGTTGGCGGAGCTGGTGAGGACGATGTTGGTTGAGAGATTCTGATCGCGGAGGAGCTTGCCGATTTCTTCGACGAGCAAATAGTTGGCGGTGACGTTGACTTCGAGCGTGAGCGCCCATTGCGCGTCGGAGATGACTCCATCCGGCGATGACGGGAAAAGCGCAGCGGTGTTGACGAGGATGTCGATGCCGCCGAAGGCTTCGACGGCTGCATGCATGGCGGCGCGGATGGAGTCGCGGCTGCGGATATCGACCGCGACGGAGACGGCTGCTTCTTTGCCGGCGATGGCTTTTGCTTCTTCGGCGACGCGCTGTGCGCCTGCCTCATCGCGATCGGCCACGATGACATGGGCGCCGCGCTCGGCTGCTAGCAGAACGACTTCACGACCAATGCCGCTGCCTCCGCCGACGATGAGAGCGATCTGGCGGCTCAGTTCTTTTTCGGGTGGCTGGCGGCGAATCTTGGCTTCTTCGAGCTTCCAGTATTCGATGCGGAAGGCTTCGGATGCGGGAAGCGCGACGTAGTTGTCTTCGATTTTGAAGTCGCCCGCGAGAGAAGCCGAGCCGCATTGCGGCACAGGGCCGGAAATCTTTCCAGCTTCGAGAGCGGCTGCGCCTTTCATAACGTGGATGGCGTTCACATAAAACTCGCCGGTGACGCGGGATTCGGGCTTGTTCTTGCCGAAGCTGAACATGCCGACGCCGGGGATGAGGACGACGGTGGGATTTGGGTCGCGCATGGCAGGCGAGGACGGCTCGCGATGCGATTCGTAATAAGAGGCGTAGTCGGCGCGGTACTTTTCGAGGCCGGCTTCGATTTGCTGCTTCAGCGCATCGATGCCGCTTTCCGGGTTCCAATCGACGAAGAGCGGACGAATCTTAGTGCGGATGAAGTGGTCGGGGCAGCTTGTACCGAGATAGGCGAGCCTGGCGGCATTGGCGGAGTTCACAAATTCGAGCACTTCGGGCAGATCGTTGTAGCTGCCGATGAGACGCTTCTGCTGCGAGACGCGTCCGCGCAGGAAGGGAAGAATGTCGAGGGCGATGTCTTTGCGGGCGTCGAGGGCTTTGCGTTTTGCGCCGCCGAAGATGCTCGAGCCTTTTTGCGCGATGTGCTTCTCGATGAAGTCGGTCAGCTCGTCGATGATGGTGATGGTGTTGCGGTAGCACTCGCGCTGCGTGCCGCCCCAAGTGAAGAGGCCGTGGCCGCCGAGGATAATACCGTCGCAGGCGGGGTTTGCTTCGACGGCGCGCTTGAGCATCATGCCCAATTCAAAGCCGGGGCGCTGCCAGGGGAGCCATACGAGGTTGTGTCTATAGCTGCGATTGAATTCTTCCATCTTGTCGCGGCCGTTTGCGGCGGCAGCTAAAGCGATGGCGCAGTCGGGATGAAGATGGTCGACGTGGGGGAAGGGCAGGAAGCCGTGGAGCGGCGTGTCGATGGAAGCGGCGACAGGATTGATGCCAAAGGTGCAGAGCGGGTAGTAATCCACCATTTCATCTTCGTGTTCCGCGCCTTTGTAGATGGTTTCGAGGGCAAGAAGCTTATCTACATATAATGTCGCGAAACCGCCGCGCTTGATGCTGCCGAGATCGCCGCCGCTGCCTTTGACCCAGAGCACTTTGCGGTCTTTGCCATCGAGCGGATCGGAGGCCGTAATTTTGGAGCTGGTGTTGCCGCCGCCGAAGTTGGTGATGCGAAGGTCAGAGCCGAGCAGGTTCGAGCGATAGCGGAGCAGCTCGGGCTCATCCATTTGCGATATTTCGCTGTCATTCCAGCGGTCTTCCAGGTATTTCAGGCTTGTTTTTTTGTCGGTGGCAGTGATCGATGGCATGGGATTCTGCTCCAGTTCTGTATCCGGGCTTGATGCGTTAAGGGGAAACGGCAATATCGATTATAAAACTATTTCCAATACGAAATATCATGCATAGCTGACGGATAGGGACTGATTCCGATCCTTCCGCTCGCGCTCAATTTTTTCGAGATACCCGCTCTCGCGCAGCGCCTTGAGCGGATCGGCGGGCAGGCCGTGTCGTTTCCGCCACTCTTCTAGTATGGGGCGCACATCGCTCCAGAAGGCTTCGCGCAGGCACTCTTCGGCGGCCACGGTGTCGGTTGCCGCTTGCAGCTCGGCGAGGCGCTCCCGGTCTACGAGAAGCGCTTTGGCAAATAGCTCCTGCGCGGCGACGACGGTTTGCACCATGGCCTCGATTTTAGGCTTGATGTTGTGGCTTTGATCGATCATGTACGCCACGCTGTGGGCGAAGCGGTTGTCGCGCTCGTTGAGGATTTCGTGAAAGATACGGAATATCTGATAGGGGTCGATGGAGCCGATGGTAAGGTCATCGTCGGCGTAACGGCGATCGTTGAAGTGGAAGCCGCCGAGCAGGCGAAGATGCAGCAGCCAGGCTACGATCTGCTCGATGTTTTGCGATTGATAATGATGGCCGGTGTCGACCAGCACAAATGCTTTTGGGCCGGAGATGCGCGCCAGCGATGCGGCCATGCCCCAGTCGGCGAAATCGGTAAAGTAGAAGGCCGGCTCGAAGGGCTTGTACTCGATGAGCATGCGCTGGTGTCCGTCTAATGCCGCGTGCGTAGCCTGCATGGCTTCTTCGGCCCAGGCTATGCGGTTGCGAATGCTTTGCGCGCCGGGATAATTCGAACCGTCGGCGATCCAGAGAGAGAGGTCCTGCGAGCCGAGTGCTTTGGCGATGTTGGCAGAGTCGACGAGATGATCGATGGCGCGGCGGCGAATGCCGGGATCGGGATTGCAGATGGAGCCGAATTTGTATTCCTGGTCCTGAAAGAGATTGGGATTGATGGAGCCGGGGCGCACTCCGTAGCGCTCGGCGAGACGGCTGACTTCTGGGGCATCTTCGATGCCTTCGGGTAGGTCCCACAGAACATGGAGGGCCATGCTGGGAGTGGCGCCGGTGAGAGCTCGGACCTGCGCGGCATCGGCGAATTTTTCTTCCAGTGTTCCGGCTGCTCCCGGCTGAAGAAACTTGCCGAAGCGGGTGCCGGTATTGGCAAAGCCCCAGGAGGGGAGCTCAATAGAAAACTGGTCGACCTGGGCCATGACCATTTCAAAACGATCATCGATGTGCATTGTCGCCTTCCCGGAACGAGACTTTTGCGATGACAGCCGACAAAATATTTCGCGCTGCTTTTTTCAATAGGAATTCTATTTCAAATCTGTATTTGCCGGAAAAGTTTTCGTCGCTGAGATGGATGGAAATCGCAGCCGCCCGGGGAGCGGGGGAACGATATCGTATTTCTCTTTTACTCCTGACTGGTATCGGTTGTTGCCGGCCCTTTTTTATCTTTGAGTTTTTGCAGTAACGTGAGGGCGCGTTGGGCATCCTGCGGGCGATGAAGACGCTGATAGAGGCGTGCCAGATGGAAATAGGCTCCTTGCTGGATAAAGTCGGAAGGATGGTCGGCGAGGCTTTTTTCCAGCCAGGGGACGGCTTCTTCGTCACGATTTGTCTTTGCGAGGGCGAGCCCCAGGTAAAAGTAGCCTGCTGATGGATGTTGCAGGAGGGGCACGGCTTTTTGCAGAAGGGGAATTGCCTCTTCGGGATTTGCATGCTCGACATTGAGGCGTCCTAAATTGTAGAGCGCCACGGGATTGTTCGGGCTCAGCTTCAGCTCCTGCTGATAGGCCTCTGCCGCTTTCGGGAATTGGCTGATCTTTTGATACTCGGCGCCGAGAGCCTCGTAGAGATCGGCGTTGTTTGGTTGTTTGGCGATGGCAGCTTCGTATTCGCGGATAGCGTCTTCGGGCTTGCCCATGTCGGAAAAGCTCTGGCCCAGCGCGCGGTGGACGTGCCAGGAATCGGGGTCGAGCTCGCGCATGCGGGCATAGCTTTGGCTTGCTACCAGGCTGTGGGCGCGGGCGCGGTAGTCGAGCACATCGATATCGCTGGGAGAAAGCTGGGCTGCCTGATCGAGCGGCGCGGTAGCAGCTTCGGGATTACCGGCGGCAAGCTCCACGATGCCCAGCCAGGTGAGCGCTTCGGTATTTTTGGGATTTTGCGCGATCTCCCGTTTCAGGGCTGCGATGGCTGCATCGAGATGGTTGCGCTGATATTCGGCGATACCGAGAAAGAGGTGAGCGCCGGGCGCGGAAGGATCGAGCTCGACGGCGCGACTCAGCGATTTCGCTGCCTCTTCAGGCTTGCCTTCGCGCAGAAGCGCAAGCCCGAGATCGAGATGTGCCGGAGCAAATTGCGGAGAGGCTGCAATGGCCTGGCGGAAATCCTTTTCTGCTTCGGCGGCATTTCCCTCGTGCATGGCTGCCGCGCCGCTGCGCATGGCCTGGAGGGTTTGCTCGTCTTGCGCGGCGAGAGAGGAGGCTGCCAGGAAAGCGGCTGCAAGAATCAGCGAGCCGGTCAGGTCTGAATGGAAGCGCTTCACTTAGTCATAATATGGGAAGACCCATGCTTTCGCTCCTTCCAATTCGCCGATTCCCGGGTGTTGCGATTTTTCTGCTGCTCCTTTTTGGGGGAGGAGGCTTTGCCGGAGCGCAAACGGGAGCGCCTGCCGATGCGCAGAGCGCGCAAATGGACTCCTACGAGGCGGCTTTGAAGGCAAATCCGAAGGATGCGGCGGCGCGAAAAGGCGAAGTCGATACTGCTATTCAGGAGGCATTAGCTGCGCGCCGATCGGGCAATAACGAATTGGCTTTGGCATTTTTGCTGCGCGGGAAATATTGGGTCCCTGATGACCCTGATCTGCTGCTCGATACCGGCGTTCAGGAAGAATCGATGAAGCTGGCGCATGACGCGGATGCGACTTTGGCGGAGGCGCAGCGACTGCGGCCTGGAGACCTGAAGACGCTGTATGCGATTGCGCGGGTGAAGATGGATCTGAGCCAGACAGAGGCTTCCGAGGCAGCATGGAAAGCGTATCTTTCGCAACGTCCCGAGGATGCTTCCGCGCACTATGGGTATGGCCTGCTATTGCAGATGCTGCAGCGCCGCGATGAGGCAAAGGCGCAGTTCCAGAAATCGGTGGAGCTGATGCCGCGACAGGCAGAGTCGTACTATCGCCTGGGAGAAATCGCGCGCGAGGCTGGAGAATTGCAGCAGGCAGAGCAGTACTATAAGCAAGCCCTGGCGAATGATGCGAAGCATGCAGGGGCGCTTACGGGCTTAGCGATGATTGCCTATCGGCAGAAGCAATACGACGAGGCAGAGGGCTACCTGGAAGAGGCAGTGAAAGACGCGCCGAATTTCCAAACCGCCCGCTATTATCACGGTCTTACGTTGGCAAAGCTTGGGCGGAAAGATGAGTCGGAGAAGGAATTGGCGATTTCCGTGCAACTGGCGGATGCAGCGAATGCGCGCAAGGATGAAGGGCGCAGGCTGGCGACGACTCCATATCGTCCGCAGTGATTATCAACAAACAAACGTTTTGCCTGGATGTTATCTCGTTTAGCACCGGAACGGGAACGGCTTAACTGAAATTCCGCCAACTATAAAAAATCCGCTTGACAGTCTTTTATCCCGCTCCCTATAGTTAGCGACTGTTGGAAACGATACCAACAATTCCAAGTAGATGCCGTGGTATCGTTTCCAGATTCAAGAGCCAATACATTACCGGCCAGACGATGTGAAAATGCTGGGCCGGAGCTGGATTTACGCAGGTTTACTTTCAGGAGAGGTTTGATGCGACGATTGATCCACGTCAGCAGGCGTATGCCTGTCTGTACCGTGATTGCCACGTTTGTCTTCCTTCTAGCGTTGTTCTCATCGGCAAAACTTCATGCCCAGGCGAATGCGGGTATTACAGGCACGATTACAGATGCCAGTGGGGCGGTGGTTGCCGGCGCTAATGTCACCATCACAAATCAAAGCACAGGAGTGCAGAACCACACGGTAACGAGCTCGGCTGGAACGTATGCAGTCACGGGCCTGATTCCGGGAATTTATTCGATAACGGTGGATGCGGCAGGCTTCAAAAAGAACGTGCAGAACGGCGTGCACGTCGAAGTCAGCACAATTGCCACAATTCCGGTTACGCTTTCCACCGGTTCGACATCGGAAACAGTGCAGGTAACCGCCAGCGCCATCGCTCTGAACACGACTGCTCCTCAGTTGGGGAGCACGATTGAACCGACCGTGGTGAAAGCACTTCCGGCTGAAGTTTCCGGACGCGGCAGACAGATCGATACGCTACAGTTCATGGTTCCGGGAACGACCGGCAGTGCCTTCTCGCACCGCATCAGCGGCGGCGTCGACTTCGAACAGGAAATTGTTTATAACGGCGTGCCTGCTCCTCAGCCTGAGACGGAAGGTTACACGACGAACTTCAATCCGCCATACGAAATGGTGGATGAGTTCCGCGTGGAGCGCACTACGTTTGCCGCTCAGTTTGGATTGGGACAGGGCGTGCTGACCTACCAGATGGCTTCGGGCACGAACAAGTATCACGGCGATCTGTTTGAGATCAACCGTAACAGCTTCTTTGACTCGGTGGGCTTCTTCAACGGCAAGGACTGGGTGCCTTCAAATGTCCATAACACTCCGCCGACGGATCACGAAAACAACTACGGTTTCACCATCGGCGGGCCGATTTCGATTCCGAAGCTCTATGATGGCCGCAACCGCACTTTCGGCCACTATAGCCAGGAATGGTATAAGCAGAACAATCTCAACACCAACTCGTCCACTGTGCCGACGGCGCTGGAAAAGACCGGCGACTTCAGCGACTTTGTCGATAGCGACGGCCACATTATTCCTATCTACGACAATATTCCCGGCACTCCGGAATATGGGCAGCAGTTTTCCTACAACGGCAAGCTGAACGTAATTCCGCCGAGCATGTTGAGCCCAACTTCGCAATCGCTGTTGCAATATCTACCTGATCCGGATCTTCCGGGCCTGGACAGCAACCGGAGCTACGCGCCCTTCGTCAATCCGCATATCCAGCATGTTTGGGGATTCACGGTTGACCAGGTGCTGACGCCAAAGCAGAACATCCATTACAGCCAATGGCGCAACAGCTTCAGCAACTACAGCTTCGATAACAATCCGTTCGTCATCGCTCCGAACCCGCTCAACAGTATGAAATATGAGCCGGCTCTGGGCAGCGGTTTCCTGCTTACCTACGACAACGCAATTACGCCGAACCTGGTAGCTACCGCGGGTTTTGGCTGGATTGGCGAGATCAACAACCAGTTCAACCAGACCCGGTATAGCTTCCCCGCCATTCAGCAGGGAATCATCATGCCGTACATCACCTGGGACGGAAACCATTCACTGACCGATTGGGGCACGCAGGGCTCATGGCTGCAATCGATCAACCGTAAGCTCGGTATTGCTATCGTCAACAATTATCTGTGGACGAAGGGACGGAACACTTTCAACATCGGTGGCGAGTTCCGCCGCTCCTACCAGGATGACAACGAGGACCAGACAGAAGGCGGCCAGTTTGCCTTCAGTCAGAAGCAGACCTCCAATCCTGCCAACATCAACGATGGAGGCAGCGCCTTCGCCAGCTACATGCTGGGCATGCCTAACTCGGCAAACCGCAGCAATTCGCAAGAGTTGCGCCTGCGCAACCTTGATCTGTCACCTTATATTCAGGACGACATCAAGCTTACTCGCAAATTGACTCTGAACGTCGGCCTGCGCTGGGACATTCAGGTTCCATTTACGGAAGTCAATAATCATGTTGTCTTCTTTGATCCTGACAACACAGCGCCCAATCCCTTTGCCGGCAATATTCCCGGTATTGCCCAACAGCTCGGTACTTGCAGCAGCTGCGCCGGGTATAATCGCGCCGATATCCATTGGGGCCATGTCGGTCCACGCCTTGGATTTGCTTACCAGGTAAGCGACAAGACGGTGGTTCAGGCCGGCTTCGCGGTTGCCTTCCTGAATGGCGGCGCCTATGAATATGGAACGAACAAGGTTGCAGTCAATTACGGCAACCTGCTGGTTGGTTCTTATACCCAAGGCCAGAGCGGCTCCCAGCAGTCCTCATTCGGCAGCTGGGATGTGAACACGATGCCGAATCCGCAGCCCACACCTTATAGCCAGGGCCTCGGTATCGGAACGCAGATCAATGCGTTCAGCAAGACGAAGGACGGATTTGCTCCATACTCGCAACAGTGGAACGTCAACATACAGCATCAGGCTCCGTGGAATGTTTTCCTGACGGCTGCCTGGGTTGGTAACCGCGTGATCCATCTTCCCAGCAATCTGAATCGAATTAACCAGTTCGATCCGAAGTATCTGGCGCTTGGAAATGATCTGAATTTGAGCTTTGCAGATGGATCAGCGCAGGCAAAGGGATATGCATTGCCTTATCCCACGTTTGTGCAGGACTTTGGCGGATCGGCGACTGTTGCGCAATCGCTGGCTCCGTTCCCGCAGTATTCAAACATCATGAATAACTTTGAAGGCTCGGGCACGACGTATTATGAGGGCCTTCAGGTGGAAGCGGAAAAGCGGTTCAGCAACGGATTGTCTTTCCTTGCCGGATGGACTTTGTCGCGGCTGTGGGATAACACCAGCAGCGGATTCACAAGCTTTACTGCGGGTGCTGTCAATAAATACAACCAGAAGCCTGAATGGGGCGTATCGACCTCCGATGAGCCGAATACTCTGAAGGTAAGCGGTACGTATGAATTGCCAATCGGTCCCGGCAAGACATTCCTGAATAACAAAGGAGTTTCAGGGCAGCTGCTTGGTGGCTGGCAGCTGAGCTGGATTCTCGACTACGAAGCCGGTACTGCGAATGGCCCAGGCGAGAACGGCACGCCGTTCCCGCCGAACGGAGGCAACCGTCCGGATCGCAATACTTCTGTGAAGCTCTCTACTGCTTCTTATCAGAAGGTAAAAGACCAGTTTGAAGGGAAGACAGGTCCCGCACAGGTATGGCAGGCTAACAGCTTTACGCCGACCAGCCAGTTTGTTCTGGGTAACGCGACCAGAACTTATTCTGAGATGAGGAACCCGGCCTTCTACAACGAGAATGCGAATATCCGGAAGCACTTCTATCTGGGCGAGCGCTTCCAGGCGATTCTGCAATTCGATTACTTCAACCTGTTCAACCGCACGCAGCTGAATGGTCCCGATACGAATGCCAGCAACAGTACATTCGGTCAGGTTACAAACAAAAATGCGCAATCGAATGCGCCTGTAAATCGACAAGGACAGATCAGCGTCCGAATCGAGTTCTAGCGGCCAGCTTGAGATATGCCGGCCCCAGGATCGGCATATCTCTTGAGTAAAAATAGATGAGTCAATATATGCCTCCATGCCGGATTGCTTTACAGCAATCCGGTTTTTTCTTGATTGCCATCTGTTTCGTGCTCCGAAATAATGGCTTTTTCCGGGAATTAGGTCATGTCAAGAGTGGTTCTGCGCGCTATCCTGTTTTCCATTTTTTTATTTAGTTTTTCCGCAAGCATGTCTGGGCAGGCAGGCAATCAGGAGGTTACTCCGCAGGTGCAGGCGTTGTATGCGCAGGCAAAGGCGGCGCAACAGCGCGGCGATAATGCGGCTGCCATCGAGAAGTATCGCGACATGCTGAAGCTGGCTCCGCATCTGGCGCCTGCTTATAACAATCTGGGCAGGCTTTATGTGAATCAGCATGATTATGCGCATGCCGTAGAAACGCTTGAGCAGGGATTAAAGCTGAATCCGGATATGCCGACGGCTTCTGCATTGCTGGGATTAAGTTATGCGCAGCTGGGAGAGAGCGATAAGGCTGAACCATTACTGGAAGCCGCTGTTCGCGCCAATCCAACCGATGACGCTTTCACGATGGCGCTGGCACGCACGCTTATTCACCTGAAGAAGTTCGATGAAGCGGTGCCGTATTTGAAGAGCTTTCTCGATCGCAATCCGAAGGATCAGCAGGCGTGGTATCTGCTGGGCAAGACATATCTGCAGATGTCGGAAGAGGCGTTGGGGCGCATCAACCAGATCGATCCGAATTCGGCTACGGCTCATATTGTTGCCGGCGAGATCGATGAGAGCATGCATAATTATGACGGCGCGCTGGTGGAGTATAAGAAAGCGATTGATATCAATCCGCAGCTGCCGGGCTCTCACGAGCATATGGGCAACACATTCTGGCTGACAGCAAAGTGGGATTCGGCGCAGAGCGAGTTCAAGGCAGAACTGGCGAATGATCCGAACAACTGCACCGCGCGATGGAAGCTGGCCAATGCCATGCTGGAGGCGAATGGCTCGCCGCAGGATGCGCTTACTGAATTAAATCGCGCGATAGAACTATGCCCCACGTTGATGCAGGCGCGAGTCGATCGCGCGCGCGCGCTGGTAAAGCTGAACAAGGATGACGAAGCTCTCCCTGATCTGCAAATGGCTTTAAAGGAAAATCCCGACGAGCCTTCGATCCACTTCCTGCTGTCCACCGTATACAGGGCGCAGGGCAAGAGTGCTGAAGCACAGCAGGAAATGCACACATACGGGCGACTGCAGCGGGCTGCAAGCGAAGCCGTAGCAAGTCAGGCAAGCGATGCCGTTTCGATCAAAAGCACGTCTCACTAAATCCGTTTTTCAGATTTCTATTCTTGTGCTGCCCATGTCTTCTTTCCCATGGAGCGGGGAGCAAATATTTGCTCAGGAGCAGATGTCTTCGCAACAGAGCGGCGTCATTACAGGCGGCGCGTTTGCCGCTGTTCACGATGCCGAACATCGCCCTATTACAGCCGGCGGATTTGTGGAGCAAGGCCCGGTGATTTTTGAAGATGTGACGCGCCCATCCGGCCTGGGAGGATGGAGCTACACAAGAGGATCAACGGGGAAATACATTGTTGAATCACTTGGCGGCGGTGTTGGGCTATTGGATTATGACAACGATGGCTGGCTCGACATCTACCTGGTGAACGGGATGACGTATGAGGCGATGAGCGGCAGCGCGCCTGCTCCGCATGCTGCGCTCTTTCACAATAATCACAACGGGACTTTTACGAATGTTGCTGAAAAAGCCGGAGTGACGAATGAACGCTGGGGTGTGGGTGTTGCTGTAGGCGATTACGACAACGACGGCTGGCCGGATTTATATGTAACGAATGTTGGTAAAAATCGCCTCTACCATAATAATCACAATGGCACATTTACCGATGTTGCAGAAAAAGCCGGTGTAGAGCTGGGAACATGGTCTACGAGCCCCACTTTCGGCGATTACGACAGGGATGGAAAGCTCGATCTTTTTGTGCCTGGGTATACGCGATATGATTTCCATGATCCGCCGGTAGTCGGCTCGAAGTCAGTGGTCTCCAACAGTTGCCTTTACCGCGGCGTGCCTGTTTTTTGCGGGCCGCGCGGGCTGAAGGGCGAGTACGATCATCTGTTTCGCAATAACGGCGACGGCACTTTTACAGATGTAAGCGCAAGAGCAGGCGTTTCTGACGTGCCTGGGTACTACGGATTAGTTTCGCTGTTTGTCGATCTCAATGGGGATGGTTATCCCGATCTGCTGATCGCGAATGATTCAACGCCGAATTATCTCTATCGCAATAAAGGCGACGGCACGTTCGAGGATCTCAGCTTCGAGTCCGGCTATGCGGTCAATCATGATGGACGCGAAACGGCCAGCATGGGAATTGCTGTGGGTGACTACCAGAACAATGGGCGATTGAGCATCCTCAATACAACATTCTCCGATGACTACAAGGTGCTGTATCGCAATAACGGAGACTTTGATTTTACAGATGTGAGCTACGACGCAGGAATTGCTGTGTCGACGATTCCATTTTTGAGCTGGGGAGACGGCTTTCTCGATTTCGACAATGACGGATGGAAGGATATCTTCATTGCCAGTGGCCATGTCTATCCTCAAGTAGATAAGCAGGACTGGGGCACAAGTTATGCGGAGCGGCCTGTGCTGTTCAGAAATATTCATGGGGGAAGATTTGAAGCAGTGCCGCCCGTGAAGGGAAGTGGGCTTGCTGATGTGATTGCCGCGCGCGGGGCCGCATTCGGCGATCTATGGAATGACGGCCACATCGATGTTGTCATAAACAATGTGGATGGGCCTCCAACACTATTGCGCAATGTCAGCAAGAATCGACATCACTGGGTGGAATACAAGCTGATCGGCGGGCCGAAAAGTCCGCGTGACGCTGTAGGCGCCGCAGTCTTTTTATCCACCGGCAAACTGGCCCAGCGCGGCGATGTGCTCAGTGGCGGAAGCTTCGCTTCTTCCAACGATCCACGCGTGCATTTTGGATTGGGCGATGCAACTTCAGTCGACAGCCTGGAGATTCACTGGCCGGATGGCAAGCAGGAGAAAGTCAAAGTTCCAGCGGTAGATCATATCTATACCATTGAAGAAGGCAAGGACATTATTGATTCCTGTTGTACAGATGAAAAACAGATGTTGCAGAATTAAGCGCGCGCTTGGGTTTTCGCTTTATTCGGCTCTTATGCTGGCGGCGATGACTTTCTGCAATGCGCAGGGCATATCCATAGCAACGCCGCCGCGCATTGCCGACGCAGCATGCGGGCAGTGCCATCGCGATATTTTCGAAAAATATCTTGCCACGCCGATGGCCAATGCGAGCGGATCGGCGATGGATAAGTTTGAGCCCGGAGCCTTCGATCACAAGCCTTCGGGCGTTTCCTACAAATTATTTGCGCGCGATCAACATGCGATGCTCAGTTTCACGAGCTCGCGCAATCCGGAGATACATGCAGAACGCCGGCTGGATTATTTTCTGGGATCCGGCCATCTGGGCATAACGTACCTGTACTCGATACAGGGATATCTTTTCGAGTCTCCGGTTGCATATTACGCGGCGTCGCACGGTTACGATATGAAGCCGGGGCTGGAATCGATGAGCACTCCGCCGCCAGCGCTTCCAATGCAGGCCAACTGCATGCGCTGCCATATGAGCGCAGTTCAGCAGAGTGATCCGGGTACAACCAATCATTATGCGGGGCTGCCTTTTCTGCATTCCGGTATTACCTGCGAAGCATGCCATGGAAATACGCAGCAGCATGTCGCTACCGGAGGCAAGTCGGCGGTTGTAAATCCGCAAAAGCTGAATGCGGAACTGCGCGATTCCGTTTGCATCAGTTGTCATCTCGAAGGCGATATTTCGGTTGAGCGTCCGGGACGCTCGGCGATTGATTACAAGCCGGGGGAATCAATCTCAAACTATCTTTCGTATTTTGTCTATGCGGGAAAAGATGCAACGCGTCGCGGCGTGAGTGAAGTGGAGCAGCTGAGCATGAGCATGTGCAAACGCTCCAGCGGCGATCGCATGTCGTGCACAAGTTGCCATGATCCTCACTACACGCCTCCGCCGCAGGAGCGAGTTGCGTTTTATCGCAGCAAATGCCTGGCCTGCCACAGCGATGCGTCTTTTGTTGCAGCGCATCATCCGGAAAATCCTGATTGCACGAGCTGCCATATGCCTCGCAACGGTGCGGAAAATATTCCTCACGTGGCGTGGACTGACCATCGCATCCGGAAAACGCCGGATACAGAAGACAAAATCGAGGACCTGGGCGAAGGCGAAACGTTAAACGCAATATTTTCTCCACATGCGGATAAGCGCGATTTAGCGATGGCGTACTACAACGCGGTTCTCGAGGGAAATTTCGCAGTGCAGCAAAAGGCGTACCAGATGTTAGAGGAGATCAAGCCGAATATATTGAATGACAAGGACGCTTTGGCCGCGCTGGGCGTGATGAGCGAAAAGCGCGGAAACTATCAGGAAGCTACGGAAGCATTTGAGCAGTTACAGCATATCGATCCAGAAAATCTGATTGCGCAGCTTAATCTTGGGATTCTTCATGCAAAATCCGGCGATCTTTCATCGGCTCTTGCGCTATTGCGAGCAGCTTTCGCGCGCAACGAAAATATCGTAGGCCTGGCGAAGAATCTTGCAACGATACAGTGTTCCATGGGCGATACAACCGGTGCTCGGGCCACTTTGCAGAGGACATTGAAGTACAGCCCCGGACTTCCGGATGTAGAGAGGATGCTCGATGGGCTCTCCTGCTCTTCCAATAAGCCATAAAATTAGAGCACATAAGGATATGGACAGGAGAGGCTTGAGGAACAAAAAAATATGGCGAGCAGCGTACGGCTTTGCTATCAGTGCTTGTTTAGTGTTTGCCGTTCCATTGCATGCACAGCAGGCAGCGAATCCGGATGTATTCGAGTCTGTTCATAAGCTATTCGATGAAAAGAAATTCAGTGAAGCCGAAGAACTGCTCCGCTCTTATATGCGGGATCACCTTACTTCCGCAGATGCACACTTTCTACTAGGTTATGCCTTGTTCCGGCAAGACCATCCTAAGGAATCCCTAGCTGAGTTTACGCAGGGGGCAAAGTTTCGCCGCCCGAATCCATCTGATCTGAAAATTGTGGCCGCGGATTATGTTGTGCTCGGCGATTATACCGATGCTGACAAGTGGCTGACGATGGTCACGAAGGAGACTCCGATGGATGCCGAAGCCTGGTATATGCTGGGGCGCACGAAATATAGCGAGAACCGTTTTCAGGAAGCGATTCAGGCTTTTCAGCGGATACTGAGCCTGAGTCCGAAAGATACAAAGGCAGAAAATAACCTGGGCTTATCGTACGAAGGCCTTAACCGCCTCGATGAGGCGCAGACTGCTTTTGAGACGGCTATCGAGTGGCAGAAAGAAGCATCGATAAAAAATGAACAGCCTTATCTGAACCTTGGAAGCTTGCTGGCAGATCGAGACCAGTTGCAGGCTGCGCTGACGAATCTGCAGCAGGCAGAGGCAATGGCGCCAAACAACCCAAAGATACTGGAGCAGCTCGGTCGGGTTTATGATCTGATGAAGCAGCCGGACAAGGCGGAAGAGAAACTGCTGCGAGCCATTGCGCTGGCTCCGGATGTTTCAGGATTGCATTTCCGTCTCGGACAGGTTTACAAGCAACTGGGTAAGCGCGAACTAGCGCAGGAGCAATTTGCCATCTGCCAAAAACTGGCCAGCACGCATTCTTCGAGTGAAACTCCTAACCCTGTTACAAGAGATTGATCTCGGCAATCCGGCGCTTATCCCCAGCAGATTATTGCTCCTCGTGTCCAGGCTCCGCAAGTTCACCATGTCCCAAAACCCCGGTTGTACTTGGCGGCGCATCGGCGATACCGGCCACTAGAAGTTTTATTTTGAGATAGGCCGAGCGTACTTTCATCAGCTAAAACGAAGGCGGTAGCTTCGGCCCTTTTCCAGCATTGCTCCAACGTTACCGTCTGCTACTTTGGAAAGCTGTACGTTTTCGTTGCCTGCCACGATGGCAGTGATACTTTGTTCATGCGGCGCGCGGAAGCTGTAGTTGCCGGAAACTGCCGGACGAATGACGCAGGTTACCGCCTTGCCATTCTGCCAGCTCAGATCAATTTCCGCGCCCGGACGCACACGCAGCCCTTTTACATTTCCGCTCGGCCACGCTGCAGGAAGTGCAGGCAGCAAATCAATTCCGTCATGGCTCTGCACCAGCATTTCAGCCATGGCCGCAGTTGTTCCAAAGTTGCCGTCTATCTGAAAAATAGGGGCTTTTTCAGCGGGATGTGTATCGAAGAGATTGATGTTCGTACTGTGCTGCATCAGCATGGATAAAGATTCCCATGCCTTATCGCCTTCTCCAAGACGCGCCCAGAAACAGATAGCCCACGCGCGGCTCCAACCGGTATACGCGCCGCCGTGAGCAAGACGCCGCTCCAGTGACGCACGCGCAGCTTTTGCCAGAGCAGGCGTGCGTCGCGGAGTGATTTCATCGCCGGGATAGAGCGGATACATGTGAGACATGTGACGCTGCCCCGGCGTACTTTCTTCAAAGTCGATGGACCACTCCTGTAACTGACCCCATCTTCCTATCTGGTATGGAACGAGTTTTGCGCGGGCGGCGTCCAGCTTCGCAGCAAAATCACTGTCGATGCCTAGTTCTTTTGAGGCAGCAATGCAGTTTGAAAAGAGCTCGCGAATGAGAGCCATATCCATGGTGCAGCCTGCGCTGGTCATGGCCGGCTTACCGTCGGGAGCCATGAAGTCGTTTTCTGTTGAGAACGAAGGGCATGTGGTGAGATGGCCTTTGCCGTCTTCAATCAGCCATGACAGGCAAAATTCCGCAGAGCCTTTCATCAGTGGATAGGCTCGGTTACGCAAAAATGCGCGATCCTGTGTGAAGCGATAATGCTCGTAAAGATGCGCGCAGAGCCAGGGGCCGCTCATTCCCCAGTTTGCCCAGGTAGGAGCGCCGACGCCCATTCCTACAGGACTGGTGGCGCGCCAGAGATCGATGTTGTGATGCGAGACCCATCCCGGCAATCCGTAAGTTTCCTGCGCCGTGCGCGCGCCCGTCCGGCTTACATCTTCCAGCCAGTTGAATAAAGGTTCCGCGCATTCGCTCAGATTGCAGGTTTCGGCGTGCCAGTAATTCATCTGCACATTGATGTTGGATGTCCAGTTGCTGCTCCATGGAGGCGTGATCTGATAGCTCCAGATACCCTGCAGATTCGCAGGCTGTGAGCCGGGGCGAGAGCTGCTGATGAGCAGATAACGCCCGTACTGAAAATAGAGCGCAAGAAGGGAAGGATCGGGTGACGCGGCGAAACTTTTCAAGCGCTGATCGGTTGGCTGTTGCAGGTTTTGCTTGCCGAGATCGAGCGAGACACGCTGGAAGAGTCTTTGATAATCATTGATGTGAAGGCTTTTAAGCGATGAGAAGGATTTTGCGGTGGCAGCGGCAAGAGTGTGAGTAGCTTTTTCCGTTATTTCGTTGAGCGGAGTATCCGGCTTCGATTGAAAATCGCGGTATCCAGTTGCTGCCGATAGGAACACGGTGAATGCGGACGCATCGGCAATGACAAGCCGGTTTGCTCCTGCATGAATGGTTCCTCCTTGAAGCTGCACTTCAAGCACAGCGGCAAAATACATTCCCACGCCAGGTTCATCGGATAAGACAACGGGCTTTTCGCTGTCAGGGTGGCCGGCCCCGGCAATATGCGCAGCGGCTTTGCCTGTAAGAAGCAGGCGATTTTTGCCTAGAGTCCTTACTTCATTTTGAAGCGGCCCATCCAAGGTTAAGCTGCAATTGATCTGCCGAGGCTTGCTCGCGCGCATGCGTAGCACAATTACCTGATCGGGAGCGGAGGCAAAGGTTTCACGTTCATATTGAACGTCGCCTACGGAGTAGCGGATAGAGGAGCATGCGGTGTGAAGGTTGAGTTCTCGCCGATAATCTGTGGCAGCGCCGGAATGTTGAAAGTCGATTCTCAAATTACCAAGCGGCTGATAGGCCTCTGCAAACTGCCCCTGCATCTTTTTGCAGATGCTGTCGGCCAGGTGATAATCCTGCTGCTCAAGCACGGCCTTTCTCACAGCATCAAGATGATTTTTCGCGTCAAGGTTGTTGCCATCGCTTGGCTGGCCCGACCATAAAGTGTCTTCATTGAGCTGAAGAGTTTCTTTATGAGACTCGCCCTTTTCGCCGCCGCCAAAAACCATGGCTCCCAGCCGTCCGTTGCCGATAGGGAGAGCATCTACCCATTGGGCCGCGGGCTTGTCGTACCAGAGAAGCAGATCGTCTGAAGTGGCGGTCGCAGCAGGCGCAAGACCGTGAGCAAAGGCAAGGTGTTTTTTAAGAGAAAGCGTGCCGAGTGTAGCGGAGGCAGTAGAGAGAAAACGGCGGCGAGTAAATCTTCCCATAGTTTTGATGTGGCGGCCCTTCTGAAAATCGGATCAGGCCTATTGTATGAGAAGAAAAGGGCGCGATGCTTCCACAACGCACCCTGTATTGCACCATTAACTTAATAAGTGATGCTCCATCTCTACATCGGCAATGTCTTGAGGCTTACCCTCAAAGAAGGAATAGAGACAGGGAACAATGACGAGCGTTAATAATGTGGATGTGACCAATCCACCGATAACGACGATAGCTAGTGGCCGCTGGATTTCCGATCCCGGACCGGTTGCAAACAAAAATGGAACCAGACCGAGAGCTGCAACTGTTGCGGTCATCATAACGGGGCGAAAGCGTAGGCGAGTCCCTTCCATGATGGCGTCCTTTTGTGATAATCCGCCTTCACGCAGTTTGCGAATATAGGAGACGAGAACCACGCCATTGAGCACGGCGATGCCCCATAGAGCGATAAATCCAACAGAGGCAGGTACAGATAGATATTCTCCGGTAAAAAAGAGGCCAAAGACTCCACCAATCGAAGCGCAGGGAAGCACCGTGATGATGAGAGCTGCGAAGCGCACAGAGTTGAAGAGTAAGAAAAGCAGGAAGAATATCGCTCCAATCGTGATTGGCACAATAATCATGAGATGGTGCATGGCGCGCTGCATGTTTTGGAACTGCCCGCCCCATTGAATAAAATATCCAGGAGGCAACGGCACTTCAGCATTTACCTTGCGCTGCAATTCGGCTACAAAACCACCCAGATCACGGTCTTGCACATTGACTCCGACAACGATGCGGCGCTTGCCCATATCCCGATTGATCTGTGCCGGCCCTTCCACCACTTCGATCTTTGCCAGGTAATCGAGGGGAACCTTTGGGCCGCCAGGAGCTGAGATGAGAATCTGCTTTATATCATCCACTGTCCGGCGATCGGATGCCGGCAGACGTACGATTGCCTGGAAGCGACGCTCACCTTCGTAGATTTCTGTTGCAGATTTACCTGCAATTGCCATTTCGATGGTGCTGTTCACGTCAGCGGCATTCAATCCATATCGGGCGATGGCATCGCGATCAATCGCAATCGTGAGATATTGCTGGCCACCGACGCGATCGACACGCGTATCCTGCGTGCCGCGGATAGTCGAAGCGATTTTGGCAATTTGCTGCGCTTTTTCAATCAATGTATCGAGATCATCGCCAAAAATTTTAATGGCAACATCGGCGCGTACACCTGACACCATCTCGTCGACGCGATCGGAGATCGGCTGCGACATCACAAGATTGATCCCCGGAACAGCCAGCAGGGCCTTGCGCATTGTTTCAGCAATCTTTTCCTGTGTCAGGCCGCTGGGGCGCTTGTCATACGGTGTCAACGTGGCGATTACGTCGGCTTCATTCGGGCCAGCCGGATCGGCAGGAGATTCACCGCGCCCAATTCGTGAAACAACACTTTCAACGCCCTGGATGGGTTTCATAAGGCGCTGCATCTGCAGTTCCATGCGGATCGACTCGTCAAGCGAAATATTGGGAACGCGGTCCGCATTTGGAGAGAGGGTGCCTTCCTGCATTTCAGGAATAAATGCCGTGCCAAGAAAAGGAAAGACGCAAAGGGATGCCGCAAACAAAGCTATAACGGCAGCAATGCTCTTCCTTCTATTTCGAGTGGCCCATCCGAGCAGGTAGTTATAAGGCTTGCGCAACAGTGCGACAAGCCAGGTGTCCTTTTCTGACCCGCCCTTCAGCATGAAGCATGACAGGGCTGGAGAGAGTGTGAGCGAAAGCACGAGCGAGATCAGCAGCGCGATAGCAATTGTGTAGGCGAGAGGGGAGAACATCTTGCCCTCGGTTCCTTCGAGCGTCATTAAGGGAAGGAAAACGAGAACAATAATAGTGACGCCGAAGATGACCGGAGTGGCCACCTCGATAACAGCTTCAAAAACGATATGCACACGACTTTCGCTGCTGCCATGACTGAGTTTTGCAAATACGTTCTCAACTACGACAACAGAGCCATCGACCATCAGTCCGATGGCGATTGCTAGACCGCCGAGCGACATGAGATTGGCAGATAGCCCAAAGTGGTTCATTACCAGAAATGTGATCAGCGGCGTGAGCAGGAGGTTTGAACTAACAATCAGGCTGGAGCGAAGGTCTCCGAGAAATAAAAACAATACCACTACAACGAGCACAATGCCTTCGCCGAGAACTTCTGTAACCGTGTGGATGGCCGCATCAACCAATTTCGAGCGGTCATAGTATGGAACAATTTTGAGCCCGCCCGGAATCATGTTCTTACTGTTGATTTCAGCAACACGATCCTTAATGCGACTGACAATTTCTTTGGCGTTGCCTCCGGAGGTCATGAGCACAACGCCGCCAACAGCCTCGGTATAACCGCCTTTTACCATGGCGCCATAGCGCACTTCTTCACCGATGCGAACATCGGCCACATCGCGGATATAAACCGGAGTGCCGGCGCTCTCCTTCAGAACGATCGATCGAATATCGTCAACGCCGCGAATAAGGCCAACACTTCGAATCAGATATTGCTCAGCATGTTGGGGAAGAATGCCGCCGCCAGCATTTTCATTGTTACGTTGCAGCGCACTGTATACATCTTCGATGGTAAGCCCGTAATAACGCAATTTTTGCGGATCAACAAGCGTCTCATACTGTTTAACAAAGCCGCCCGTAGAGTTGATTTCGGCCACTCCGGGAATGGAGCGCAGTAGCGGCCGCACCACCCAGTCCTGAATTGTGCGGCGCTGGATCAACTCATCGTGCGTAAGAGGATGCTCGCCTTCACCCGGCAGCTCAAGAGTGTACTGATAGACTTCGCCTAAAGCATTGGTTACCGGCCCTAACACAGGAGTGACTCCCTCAGGCATGCGTTCGCGTGCTTCGCTTAAGCGTTCGCTAACCAGTTGGCGCTCGAAGTAGACGCTCTTTCCATCTTCAAAGACAAGCGTGATGAGTGAGAGACCAGGCTTATTCAGCGAGCGCATATCTGTGAGGCCGGGCAGGCCGGTCATGGCGATTTCGAGCGGGACGGTGACAAAACGCTCTACTTCTTCCGGAGACTTTCCAGGCGCTTCGGTTGCAACCTGTACTTGCACATTTGTGACATCGGGAAATGCGTCCACCGATAAATGCTTCGCAGCATTCACGCCAAAAAGAAGCAGGATTGCAGCGATAACAACAACAATAAGGCGCTGCTTCACAACGGCAGAGATGAGAGCGCGCATTATTCCGATCCTTTCAAAAGATCCTGCTTGCGTTTGTTGTTGAGGTGGAAAGCGCCGTCGAGCACGATCTCTTCGTCCTGCGATAAGCCGCTGACAAGAACACGCGAGTCCTGTGTTTCCGGACCCAGTTCTACTTCGCGCAAGATAAATGCGCCCGGCTTGGCCTGAACAAAAACATGATCTTTATTGTCTTCGCGCACTACAGCGGTGCTGGGTATCAGCAATTTTTTTTCCGGGCGGCTTTCAAATGTCATCGTTGCCAACATCTCCGGCTTAAACAAGCCGCTGGAATTTAAAAGATTCATGCGAGCCTGTATTGTTCGAGTTTCCGGATTGACGATAGGGCTCACATAAGAGAGATGGCCTTCAATCCTCGAATCTGGCAGAGAAGGGATGCCGGCAATTACGGTTTTTCCTACATGGATACCTGCTGCGCGCTCTTCGGGCACATCTGCGACCAGCCATACATTGGATAGATCGGCAACGAGGAAGGCAAGTTCGGCGGGCTGGACAATTTGGCCGATCGTAACTTTACGTTCGAGCACGGTGCCGGAAATACTGGCGATAATCGGATAATCGGAATTCAGCTTACGCGTAGTTTCCAATTGATGAATCGCATGATCTGACATGCCGAGCCCGCGTAGCTGTGCCCGCAATGCGGATACTTCCGCGTTCGCCTGCAAAAGCTCTGCTTCGCGCCGCTGCAACTCCGCAGTTCCTATCACATCTGATTGCACAAGCTGCTTGGCCCGCGCGGCGGATTGTTCCGATAACTGTTGTTGTGAGTAAGCTTTGATAAAGGAGAATTGCGTATCGGAAAGCGCGGTGCTATGGAGGGTTGCCAATACTTGACCGCGCGAAACATGCTGGCCTTCAAAGACCAGTAGCTTTGTGATGCGGCCATCGACAGGAGAGCCGATGCGCGCAACCCGCGAGGCGTCTGTTTCCACCCGAGCTGATACCTTCTCCTGCGCTGTAACTTCTTTCCACTCCGGCCTGCCTATTTTGATCTGCGACAGCAGATTCTCAGAGACATGCACTTCCAGCGGATTTTCCGCGTACTGTGCTGCCGTCTTGCTTGCCTCCGCCGCATGCTTGCATCCGCTTGCGCTCACGAGCACAGCGCTCGCTATAAGAAGTAGAGAAATGTTTCGTAGTGTGGATTTCACAGGCCGCCTCCCACTGGTGTAACTCCCAGTTCCTCCAAATCAATCCATGCAGATTCGCGCGCGTACATTGCGTCCAGCAGGTCGTCTCGTACTCCCTGCAAAACGCGTTGCGCGTCCAGGACTTCAAGAATGCCGCGCTCCCCGAATTTATAGGCGGAGCGGGCAGCGTCTACTGCCGCTTGTGCTTCATGCAGTGATCCAGCCTGCAGGCTCTCTACCTGCTCGTCGCTGATTTTGTATTGGTCATAGGCGCGCTCGAGAGCAGCGGTAATCTCAAGCTCCCGCCGTTTTTCTGCCGCTTCCGATCGTTTGATCTGGGCATCGGCCTCGGCGATCTGACCTTTTCTTCTATCCCATAGCGGCAGTTGAATGTTCACGCCGAAGCGGTAGAAGGTGATATCCGGCTGTACTTCGTATTCGCCATAAAAAGTAGGTTGAGGAATGCGCAATGCTCGCTGATCGACGGCTACAGCTTGCGACCTGGCAGTCAACGCCTTCGATTCGGATAGGGCCGGATGGCTTGCCAGAACGACTGTTCTGAGTTGATCCAGCGGAGCGAGCTGCACGCGATTATCGAGTGATCCTTGTGGATCGAAGTTCGTGCCTGGCGGTGCGCCCATGACGGCACGCAAAATTGCCTGTGAATTCGCCAGTTCGATCTCTGCCGAATTCACCTGTGATCGCGCTCGCGCCAGTTCCGCTTCTGCGCGCGTCAGCTCGAGACGGCCTTTTTCTCCGACATTCACTTCGACACTCACGCGACGGCGCAGGTCTTCCACCAATGCGAAATTTTCCTTTGCATGTCGTACTTCTTCTTTGCGGCGCAGCACATCGTAAAAGGCATGTTTTACTTCAGCAATCACAGAAAGCCGCACGCCCTTTTCCTGATATTCGCTGCTGACAAACTCAAGCTTCGAGGCCTTGATACGGGCTCGGCGTTCTGAGGGAATTTCAATTGTTTGTGAAGCATTGTAGTGCTGCAATAATCCCGGTACGCCCGGGGTCGCGATAGGCCGGGCGCTTTGATTGCCGGCAAGAAACTCAATGGAAGGGTTGGTATAGGCTTTCGCTTTTTGGATTCCGGCGCGGGCCTGTTCCACGGCAGCCGAGGAATCGCGGAGCTGCGGATTATTTTGCTCAGCTAGAGACAGCGCCTGTTCCAGCGTTAGCGGACGGCCGGAATCTTGCACATCCGGACCCTGAATCTGCGCAACAGTCTGTGATTGTCCCGCTTGAGCAGAAGGCAAAAAAGAAACAGCTAAAAAAGCAATCGAGAATAAGTGCACGCTCTACACTGTGCAAATGCAATGCCAAATTTAAATACAGTAATTTGTTATACGGATATGCGAAATGTTGAACGTATCGGTACAGGACAGAAGATGATTGTCCCAAATGGGACAGGTTTGCGGCGCTATCGATGACGGCCGGCTGATGTTACGAATGGAATGCTATTTGCAACAGGAGTGCTCGCAATGCAGATCGCACAACCAACTCCGGCTACTTACCGCTATCCTGTCATTATGGGATGGAGTCCACGTTTGTGGCTGGAGCGTTCAGCTTCGGGAGCGTTATTGATAGCGCTGTTTCTTCTGGTGCTGGCGCTGCTCACGCTCGTTGTTCCCGGATCAGAGATTGAATCACACAACGTTCTCCATCATTTGAATTTTTTACCGCTGATGGTCGCGGGGATGCTTTTCGGATGGCGTGGAGCGGCTATAGCCAGTGTTTTCGCGGCAGTCGTGAATGCTCCGATTATCCATCATCACTGGCAGAAGTTCCCCTTAGACGCAAAAGATCAAATTGTTGAATTATGTATTTTCAGCGCAGCAGGATTGATAGCCGGTTATCTCTCTGACCGCGAACGTGCTCAGCGCACCAGCCTGGAGCGGACAAAGCGCGAGCTGGAAAAGGTCTACACAGAATTGCAGGAAAATATTGCCAGTATGAAAAAGGCGGAGCGCCTTTCGGCAGCAGGCCGTCTTTCTGCCAGCCTAGCGCATGAGATACGCAATCCCCTCGCCAGCATTTCCGGCGCCGCAGGTATTTTAAAACGGGGAACAGGATCGGCTGAATACGTCCGTGACTGCCTGGAGATTATCGATAAGGAATCGCAACGGTTAAATAAGCTGCTTACCGGCTTTCTGAATTTTGCACGACCGCGATCGCCGAGATTGCAGCGCACCGACCCGGATGCGATTCTTGGCTCAGTTTCTGCTCTTGCTTTGCATGCCGCGCAAGCCGGCAATATTTCGATCGTTCATCAGCGAGCTGCGGATTCACCCGAGATCGAGTGCGATCCCGAGCAGCTGAAGCAGGTGCTGTTAAATTTGCTGATTAATGCCATCGATGCTTCTCCTGCCGGCTCTACTATTCGGCTTAGAACGGTGGTCGAAGAGCATTTGCTTGCGTTGGAAGTTGAGGATAGTGGGAGCGGAATTCCGGAAGAATTAACGGATCAGATTTTCGATCCATTCTTTACTACCAAACCCAGCGGGACCGGTTTGGGCCTGGCGATTTCGTCGATGATTGTAGCGCAGCATGATGGCGCGCTGATTTTTCATCGCAATGCAGGCGGTGGAAGTACTTTTCGTATCGAATTGCCGCTGCATAAGGAGCGCGCACTTGGCCAATGATCTTATTCTCGTCGTGGACGATGACAGCAGTGTACGCCGCGTCATGCAGATGCAGCTCACTGAAGCCGGCTACCAGGTAGATTTGGCGGCGAACGGCTCGGATGCGCACCGCATTCTGCTGGAGCGATATCCGAAGCTCATCATTACAGATTTGCGCATGCCCGATCTGGACGGCATCGAGTTGCTGCGTAAAGTTTCAGCAGAAGAAATACAAGCTACCGTCATCATGATCACCGCATTCGGAAGCATTGAGACGGCGGTACAGGCAATGCGTCTTGGCGCTTACGATTACATCACCAAGCCTATTGATTACGAAGCACTGATGCTGGCCGTGCACCGTGCGATGGAGCGCCAGAACCTGATCGAAGAAGTGCGCAGTCTTCGAGCGGCATTGGATCAGCGCTATGGCTTTGAAAATATCGTGGGGCGCTCCAAGAGCTTGCTGCGAGTGCTCGATATGGCTTCACGCGTAGCGCAGCACGACACCACCGTGCTCATCAATGGAGAGACCGGCACAGGAAAAGAATTGCTGGCGCGCGCCATCCATCACAACAGCCGCCGCCGCAATCAACCATTTGTCACCATCAATTGTGGAACCATTCCAAAAGATTTGGTTGAGGCAGAGCTGTTCGGCTTTTCTCGTGGCTCCTTTACCGGGGCGCATGCAAACAAGGTGGGCAGGATAGAACTGGCTGATGGCGGTACCTTGTTTCTTGACGAGATTGGCGAGCTACCGGCAGAGGCCCAGGTGAAGCTGCTGCGGCTGATTCAGCATGGAGAAATCGAGCAGGTAGGCGCAACCACCGCCAAAACCATTAACGTTCGCATCGTTGCCGCTACACATCGTAACCTGTCGGCGATGGTCGAAGACGGTGCCTTCCGCGAAGACCTCTATTACCGGCTTGCCGTCGTGCCGCTTTATCTGCCGCCGCTACGCGAGAGGAAGGAAGATATTCCGGAGCTCGTGGAGCATCTTTTTCATAAGGCGAAAGAGCGCCATGGTATGCAGAATGTGCGTGTTTCCTCATCGCTGGGGGCTTATTTTGCCGCCTACCGCTGGCCTGGCAATATCCGTGAGCTTGAGAACGTCATCGAGCGGATGCTCGTGCTTTCAAATGGCGGGCAGATAACAGAGGAGGACTTGCCGGAAGAGTTACGTCATACTCCACCGGAGAAGCCACTTTCATTATTGCTCCAACTGCCGGAGGAGGGAGTCAGTCTCGAGGGAATCGAGCGTGAGCTTATTCTCCGCGCCCTTGAGAGATTTAAAGGTAATCAGACGCAGGCGGCACGCTATCTGGATATCAGCCGGCGCACGCTTATCTATCGCATGGAAAAACATGGTCTGCGATCAGAAAGCGAGCCGGAAAAGTAGCTTGCATTTCGATTTTCTGTATTTGATAGCGATTTAAGAGCCGCTATGTTTCTCGTATCCTCGCTCGATGGGAATGAGATTGGAATGCATCGAAGCGGTGGCATGCGACCTGACGGCAGTCACGCAGAGAGAACGAAACCACAGGAAACCGGCAACATCAACACAGGCGATTAGCGCGAGAAGCAACAACATGCATAGATCCCCCGAGGGAAAATTGAAACAAAGGAAAGGCAGACTTTCACTTAATTCTGCGGGAGATATTACACCTGCGTTAAAACGGTTGACTAGTAGTTTTATAAAGAATTTTTATCCGCCAAGGTACGGAAAACAATGAGCGTAGACAAAAAGCCGGGAGACGAGCGCTCCCGGCTTTTCCTTTTTTCTGTGGAAAAATCAGGCCGTAACCGGCTCCAGCAGGCGTGCCCAGCGGCGCTCGCGGCGCGCTTCAAAGGCTTTTTTATGGTAGGCATAACCGGTGATCAGCGGCAAAGCCAGCGTGGCTTCGCTATAGACCATCTGCTCAAATGTGGTGTCGACCTTGCCCCAGGAGCTTGCTTCCTTCAGGGTGCTGGAGGAGAGCGCGCCGTCGCGCACGTCCGCTACGGTGATCTGGATGGCGTACTTGTGCATTGGAGCTTCGGTGCCGAGGATGTCCGCGGCGACTACGATGTCCTGCGCAAAGTTTTTGGGCACGCCGCCGCCGATCATCAGCAATCCTGTGGTGGGATTGGCGATCTTGAGCTGTGTCAGCTCATAAAAATCCTTGGCTGAGTCGATCGAAACCTTGGGCTTGTCCTGGCGCGCGTGCTGGTGTGCCACAAGTCCGAAGCCGGCGGAGCAGTCGCTGAAGGCCGGGCAGAAGATCGGCACATCCTTTTGATAGGCCGCGAATACGATGGAATCCACACCGCCCTTTTCCGGCGTTTTGCTGTTGGCTTCCAGATACGCACCCATGGCGCGGATGAACTCACGAGAGCTGTAGGGGCGCGGGTCGAGAGAGTTGGCGATTTTCTCGGTGGTTTCGTCGCAAAAACGCAGCTCTTCTTCGTCGATGAGCGTGTCGTAAATGCGATCGATCATCAACTCGCGCAAAGTGCCGTCTTCCGTGCCCTGCTTGAGCAGATCGTCGGCGATCCAGTGCTTGAAGCCGAGGGCTTCAAAAAAGTCCTGATCCACGATGTTCGCGCCGGTCGAGACAATCGCGTCGACCATGTTGTTGCGGATAAGGTCGATGAAAACCTGCTTGAGGCCGGCGGAGATCAATGAGCCGGCAAGGCAGAGAATGACGCCGCAGTCCTGGTCGCGCAGCATGCGCTCGTAAATCGAAGCCGCCCGGTTAAGGTCACGGGAGCTGTAGGCCATGTGCTGCATGGCATCCACCAGTGCGACAACGTTGTGCTGCTTGATGTCGATGTGCTGGATAGGGTCTTTGAGGAGTTCCTGTTTCGTAGGCATAGCCATTCCAGAATATCAATAAAAACCGCGTATTTACAGGCGATTTGTGTGAATTTCCATTGACGTGAAAAGCGAATAAGAGGCAAAAATTAAGCGGGAATTGTCTCTTGGGCGGATTGAGTGACCTGCTTTTCCTGAACAGCCATACTACTGCCGGCAAAAATGCAGGTTCCTTCGGCTACGCACAGGGCAGGCTCCTCGACTGCGCGCTTCGCACTCCGCTGAGGATGACAATTTGAGGATATTACTTATTTTCGCCCTTCGCGCTTTTGTGCCAGAACCAGGCCGCGGGGAGTGGGTAGTAATAGGACGGACAGCAGGCCTTCGGCTTCCATTTTCAGCGCGGCTTCGCGGACGACTTTCAGGTGCGAGCTGGCATCGTGCATCAGAATCAGCCCCTGTGGATTGATTTGCGGCAGAAATCTCTTTACTTCCGGTTCGCGGATCGGCATATCGCTGTCACTGAAGAGGATGTCAATGCGCCCGTCGATCTTCATTTCGAGGCTGGACTCATTGCGCAGCTCTATCCATTCCCTTAGTCCGGAATTGTCAATTTTTTCTTTTGCCTTTGCGAAGACAATGGGGTCAAGTTCGCAGCTGATGATTTTGCCGAAGCCGTTGCTTTTGAGACCTTCGGCGATCCACAAGGTGCTGACGCCAAGAAATGCTCCGGTTTCGACCACCAGCTCAGGTTTCACGGTGGTGACGAGGGTGCGCAGGAACTCCAGCACTTCGGCTTCGGCGGTCATGGAGTCGTACATGCTCCAGCGCTCGGGGTGCGGGCATTCCGGCGTGGGGCGGTGATATTCCGGCAGAAGCGCGCCTTTAGCGCGCTCGGCCTGCTGCATGACTTTGTGTTCCTGTTTCAGTTTTTTTCTGCGAAAAATCATCGTTTTTGATCATAAATGCGCCGCTGTCTGAGCGCTTTCTGAAATGGCGGCAGTTTATACTCGCCTGTGATGAAAACGAATATTTCTGCCTTGCTTCGCCGCGCTGCTGTCGCTGCGCTTCTGCCTCTGATTGCTGTTCCGCCGTCTTTCGGCTGGGGAAACACGGGCCATCGCCTGGTGAACCGCCTGGCGGCTGAGAATCTTCCTGCGGATATGCCTGCGTTTATGCACACCGAGGCGGCGATTCATGAAATTGAATATCTTGGGCCGGAACCGGATCGGTGGCGCGGGCTGGCTGAGCCGGAATTGAATGCTTTCCAGGCGCCGGACCATTATATGGACCTGGAATTGGCGGATGTGATCCAGCCGCTGCCGCGCCGCCGGTATGACTTCATTGCGGCGGCCTATGCGGCCAGCCTTACGCATCCGGCACAGGCGCGCGATCTGCGCCCGGAGCACATTGGTTTTCAGCCTTACATCACGAATGAAGTCTGGGAGCGGCTCAAGTCGGCGATGCGCGATTACCGGGAGTTGAGCGCCAGGCACGAGGATACGAAGCCGGTCGAGGCTGCCATCCTTTTCTACAGCGGCTGGCTGGGCCACTATGTCGGAGACGGGTCGCAGCCGTTGCATACCACCGTGAATTTCAATGGCTGGACGGGCAAGGAGAATCCTAACGGATATACAACGGATCACAAGATTCACTGGCAGTTTGAAGGGGTCTTTGTCGATGCCAATATCAAGGAAGCAGATGTAAAGCCATTTGTGGCCAATGTGCAGCCGGTGGGCGACGAATTTGACGACTACATGAAGTATCTGCGCCACTCGAGTACGCTGGTCGAGCGTGTTTATCAATTGGAGAAGGCGCACGGGTTTGAAGGCGCAGGCACTCCGGAAGCCAGGCAGTTCACGTCTGAGCGTATTGCGGCAGGGGCCAGCGAACTGCGGGACCTGATTTATTCGGCCTGGGTTGAGAGCGCCAAGCCGGTGCCGCAGCGCCATTACGACGATTAAACCAACAGCGCGGCAATCGCTGCCGAAAATAGCGTGGAAAGAAAGTTTACGGCGTCATTATTGAGCCATCCGCGACGCTCGAAAATGGCGCCGATCAGGCTGTCGAAGAGAAGCCCCAAGACGGCGCAGACAACAACTACGCCTCCAAGACGCAGATTCAGTTGAAAGGTGACTGCCGCAACGGCAGTCACCAGAGCTGCGCCCACGGCTCCTGCCGCGGTTCCTGCAAGGGTGATGCCGCCGTCTGTTCCTGCGGGAACGGGTCGAAAGGTGGTAATCAGGCGAGGTTGTCCGCCGAAAACCTGGCCTAGCTCGGAAGAAAGCGTGTCGGCGGCGGCTTCAGCCAGCGCGGCGCTGATCGCGACGAGTGCAATCAGGTCCGATTTCGGTGTAGGCGAGAAGAGCTGTGTTGCCGTTAACGGCAGCGAAGCCAGCGCCGTGATGCCGAGATTCGCAGCAACCTGCGTCGCGCCGCGTCCCCTGCGCGATTCGGCTGTACCGAGCGCCTCCTTATGCGCCCTGCCGGTGCGGGTGGCCAGCAGCGTAAGGATCAGCATGGCGAGGAGCGGAATGAGGGCGGTGTGCCAGCCGGGAGCTCGCAGGTAAAGGCAGCCGGCGATCACCGCTCCGGTAGCTGCCGCCGGGCCGGTGGCGGCGCCCAATGCCCAGACGGTCAGGCCGAAGGCAATGCTGAGGCCGGCCATCTGGAGGATGACCGGATCGTGCGCCTGCAGCCGATCCCAGGCTTGCAGGAATATCCAGAGACACGAGGCAGGCACTACAATCAGGAGCAGCAGTTGTGATTGCCAGTGCAGCGAAGGGTGCGAATGGTTTTCCATAGAGATCGCGTTTTTCCTGAACGGGTCAAATCGAAATGCGAGAGTGATTTACAATCTACATTTAAGACAGTTCCATCCGATTGTTTCAGGGTTTGTTACGGCATGCCAGATGACTTTTGCAGCTGGAGGCCAGTCGAAACATGCGGGGAAATGTTTTGTGCAGGATTCGTTTGCTGAATGAGGTATCTGAGAGTGCGAAGTGTCACCGGGCCTAAGCGCCCATGGTTTATAGCCGGGGCGTTGGCTTTGGCTGGTGTATCCGGATGCGGAAACCAGTATCGTCCCGTAGTCACCCCGATTACGCCGACCGGTCCGGCATCCGCGCCGCAGAGCTATGTTGTTGCGTATTCGCAGCCGAATTTGACTTCGCCTCAAACAGGCGCTTCCAGCCCGTGCCCGAACACCACCTCCACGACTTCGCCGGGAATCGTGACGTTGATCGACTTTTCGGGTGATACGGTTCTGGCCCAGGCCAATCTGGGCACAGGGCCTTTGACCTTTTCGCTCGATGCTTCGGGTTCTACCGCCTACAGCACCAATTGCGACGGCACAGTGAGCACGGTTCCGCTCAGTACGACATTGCAATCGAAGAATGTACTGACCACAACGCTGCCGAGCACGGTGGATTCTTCCGGCAAGGCCGTCAATACCTTGTCTACGAACATTCTGGTGACGAGCGCAGGCGAATATGTTGCCGAGCCCACAACGGTGGACTTGCAGGGCCAGCCCGCAGTCGGCGTGCTGACGAACAACACTTCCGGCGTAGCTTCGCTGAAGCAGGAGATTCCGGTAGCACCCTCGCTGGTGAATGTTACCGGCACAAGCGCCGGCCAGCGCATTTATGCCATCAGCCAGGGGAACAGCACCAATGGTTCCGGTGTGACCTGGGGACAGTGCGATAATCCCACCTCTGTTAGCACAAATGGTGAAGCGGATGGTATCGATGTTGCGTCCAATACACTCTCAAGCCAACTGCCGGTAGGTATTTGCCCGGTCTATGGATTGATGACACCGGATGGACGCCGCGCCTTCATCCTGAATCGCGGCAGCGGAACCATTACTGTCATCGACAGCGTGAAGAACCAACTCGATACAAGCTCAACCAGCAGCTATCTGACGAACGCGACAATCCAGAATATTGGAAGCGTGGGCAAAGGCCCGGTACACGCCGATTACTATGCGCCCGCTTCGCTGCTGGTGACGGCGAACTACGACGATGACTCCATCAGCGTCATCAGCGTTCCGATCAATGGAGCAGTGAACGGCTATACCGACGCTCCGACATTCGGCCAGGTTCTGGCTACAGTCAAGCTGAAGCCGGGAAGCCATCCGGCAGCGGTAACGATTCTGCAGGATGGAAGCCGTGCTTATGTTGCCGATGAAGGGGATGGCACAGTCTCTGTCGTGAATCTTTCCAGTTTCACGGTGCAGTCGGTGCTGCCGGTCAATGGGCATCCGCGAGCCATTGTGTCGACGTATAACGCGCCTATCGGGAAGGTCTACACGATTGCCAACGATAGCCCATACATGACGGTAATTCGCACCGATACGAATATTGTTTCTGCATCGATCCTGCTGCAGGGCAATGGTGTGGATGTGCGTACAACGACGCAGTATTCCGCGACGAGCTCGACGACGACAAGCGCAAACAATAATACACAGAGCCGCTCGGCAGGTTCCGGCGCTCCATAGTTCTTCGAAAGAAGTAAATCAGAGGCGCTCATTTTCGGGCGCCTTTTATTTTTTATGGCTTACTCCACACGCAATCGATCGTTTGGTTATTGACTCGTCAGTCACTGCAACGTATAGTCGAAACTTCACAAACAACCTCCAGGTCATGGTGCTTCGGTTTGGCCTTTCCCGGCTTCGTGCCAAAAGCGATTACAAAGGGAAATGTGACGATTTGATGCGGATACTGTTTTGTTCTCTGGTTCTCATTGCAAGCTCGATTGCTCCGGTCATGGCACAATCGCAGCGGCCTTCTCTTATCCCGGAGCCGCGCGAATTCCAAATGAAGGAAGATATTCCACTCAATCGCGGGATCGTGGTTTCTTCGGATAAGAATGCCGAAAATTTCTTTACAGCAGAAGATTTCAAGGCATTCCTGAAAGAGCGGGGAATCGCAAGCGCCGGCAAAGGCGCGCATCTGTATCTGCTGCTCGATACATCTTCGGCTGCAAAGCGCGAGCTTGAAAAAGCGCGCCTTGTTTTCGATCCGCCGATGATGGACGAGGGCTATGTTCTCTTCACGTCGAAGTCGAATGTCTATGTCATTGCGCATACGGCAACCGGAGTTTTTTATGGAGCGCAGACTGTAAAGCAGCTGATATCCGGCGCGGGCGACAAGGCTGTGCTGCATGGCTGCTCGATCCGCGATTGGCCTGCGATGAAGTATCGCGGAGTGCATGATGATCTTTCCCGCGGACCAGTGCCGACGCTCGAATTCCAGAAGAAGCAGATTCGCACGTTTGCGGCTTATAAGCTGAATGTGTATTCGCCTTATTTCGAAAATACGATGCAGTATGCATCGAATCCTCTGCCGGGATTGCCGGGCGGCTCGATGTCGAAGGCCGATGCGCAGGCACTGGTGGAATATGCGAAGCAGTACCACGTCACTATTGTGCCGGAGCAGGAAGCGTTCGGGCATCTGCACCATGTGCTGACATGGCAGGAGTATGCGCATCTGGCGGAGGTGCCCAGCGGAGCGGTGCTTGCGCCGGGCGAGCCGGGCTCGCTGCAACTGATCCAACAATGGTTCACGGAACTTGCGGCAATTTTTCCGGGACCATTTCTGCATATTGGCGCAGATGAGACGTTTGAGCTTGGACAGGGAAAGACAGCAGATGAAGTAAAGCAACGCGGCCTCGGCGCTGTTTATATTGATTTTCTAAAGAAAATACACGCGGAGCTCGATCCGTTGCATCGCAGATTGCTTTTCTGGGGCGATGTGGCGATGAACAATCCTGAACTAGTTACCGAACTGCCGAAGGACATGATTGCGGTTGCATGGCACTATGAGCCGGAAGAGAGCTTTAACAAGTGGCTCGATCCATATACAAAAGCGGGCATGGAGACATGGGTCGCTCCGGGCGTAAATAACTGGAGCCGTGTTTATCCAAATAACGATACGGCGCTGAGAAATATTCAGGGCTTTGTTGCCGCAGGGCAGAAGGCCGGAAGCACCGGGATGCTCAATACCATCTGGAACGACGATGGCGAAGGATTATTTGCCGAGGACTGGTACGGCATCCTTTTTGGCGCGGCGGCCTCGTGGCAAGCGGGCGTAAGCGACATCGCCGCATATCAAAAGAATTACGGCAGCGTCTTTCACGGCGATACTACGGGTGATCTCGACCAGGCGCAGCTGGAGTTGATCGCTGCGCACCAGGCTTTTCAGCAGACCGGCGTGGGCGATGCGAAAGACTCTTTGTTCTGGCTCGATCCGTGGAGCGCAGAAGGGCAGCAAACCGCAGCGAAGATCAAGCCCGCGCTGGAGCAGGTACGTATGCATGCGGAGCGCGCGCTGACGCTGATTGCGCAGGCACGGCAAACGGGCGAGTTGCGCGAGCCCGAAGCAGTGGAAGCTATGGAATTAGGGGCGCGGCGCATGGACTTCATTGCCTTCAAATTTCAAACTGCGGGCGATATTTCCGATGGCTATCTGCGGCTGTATAAAAATCGCGAAGATGCTGAAACGCGCAAACATATGTCGCGCGATTTATGGAATCTCTCCGGCGTAAACGGGCGCTGCGAAGATTTGCGCGATGGATATGGATATATTCGCGACCTATTTCAAGATGTATGGCTGAAGGAGAATCGGCCATTCTGGCTGGACAACGTTACAGCTCAGTATGATTTAGCGATGCAGCTTTGGATCACGCGCGCGGATAGGATTCGAGCGGCGCGGCAGCAATGGCTGGCCACGCACACCCTGCCTTCGCCGGAAACCGTAGGAATTGAAACTTCAAAATAGCGTGTAGCCGCCATTGATGCACATACCGATTCGTCCCGTCGATCTCATACTCGTTGTCCTTTATCTCATCGGAGTGACGTGGTTCGGGCTGCGCTTCCGCAAGCAGGGAGAGCGCTCGCTAAAGACCTACTTTCTTGCGGATCGCAATATTCCCTGGTGGGCGATTGCGCTTTCCATTGTTGCGGCGGAGACGAGCACGCTCACGATTATCAGCGTGCCCGGTATTGCATTCACCGGCGACTTCGGCTTTCTGCAGTTGGTCATGGGGTATCTGCTGGGGCGCATTGTCATCTGCATTCTATTTCTGCCGAAATATTTTCGCGGCGAATTGATGACGGCCTATCAGCTGATCGGCCAGCGCTTCGGCTCACGCCTGCATCGGCTTACGGCATTCCTCTTCCTCATCATGCGTGCTGCGGCTGAAGGGGTGCGCGTTTTTGCCGTTGCAATTGTGGTTGGCGTTGCGCTGGGCACAGGCGATATTGCATCGATTGTGATCCTTTCGCTGCTGACGTTGCTTTACACATTTGAGGGAGGCATGAAGGCCGTCATCTGGACGGACGTAGTGCAGATGCTGCTTTATGTCCTGGGAACGCTAGTGAGCCTGTGGTCGATCTGCGCGCACATTCCGGGCGGAGCCCATACGTTGCTGTCAGTGGCTTCGGCGGCGGGCAAGCTGACCGTCTTCCATTTCTCGCTTTCCGTGTCGCAAACTTACACCTTCTGGGCCGGTATGATCGGCGGATGTTTCCTCACGATGGCCAGCCACGGTACCGATCAGCTGATGGTGCAGCGGCTGCTGGTAGCCAGGAATCTTCGCGACTCGCGCTGGGCGTTGTTGGCAAGCGGAGTGGTGATTTTTGTACAGTTCACGCTGTTTCTATTTATCGGAGCCGGGCTGTATGTTTATTACAATCGCGCCGGCTTGACTCCCCATGTCGCCAGCGCTGACCGCATCTTTCCGCAATATATTGTGCAGCAGATGCCTGCCGGTATTTCCGGGTTGATGATTGCGGCGATTCTTGCAGCAGCCATGTCGAACCTGAGCGCGGCATTGAATTCGTTAGCGTCCACTTCGATGGTCGACTTCTACCTTTTGCGCAAGCCGGATGTAAGCGAAAGGTATAAGGCAAGGCTCTCGCGCATGATGACCTTGGGATGGGCCGCGATTTTACTGGCGCTTGCCATCGTGGCGCGAGGCAGCGGGCATGTGCTGGAGATCGGGCTCTCCATCGCGTCCGTGTTGTGGGGCGGAATGCTCGGAGTTTTCCTGCTGGGAACATTGACGAAACGCGCGAACGAAATGGGAACGATCATTGGGCTGCTGCTCGGGTGCGTCGTGAACCTTTTCCTGTGGAAGCAAAGCGCGGAGATACATGCAAATCTCTTTGGGCATTCCGTTGTTCTGCCCAAAGTTGCGTGGACGTGGTACGTGGCCATCGGCGCCATTGTGACATTTGGAGTGGGCTATTGCCTCAGCTTGTTTTCCCGCCAGCCTACGATGAGGAGTGAGCCGTAATGAAGATAGCAGGATGCCGTTCCGTGCTGATGACTGCATTGCTGTGTTGCCTGTGCGGTACTGCAATTGCGCAGAAGTATGATTTTTCGGCTATCGACAGCCTGATTGCGCAGGGGATGGAACATCACAATCTTCCCGGAGCGGTGGTAGAAATTGGCCACAACGGGCATGTGGTTTTTCGCAAGGCCTATGGCGAGCGCTCGCTTGAGCCGCAGCGCGAAGCGATGACGGTAGACACCATCTTCGATATGGCTTCGCTCACAAAACCGTTGATGACCGCGACCTCGGTGATGCAGCTTTTTGAGCAAGGTAAGTTTCGCTTCAATGATCCGGTCGCAAAGTATCTTCCCGAATTTGGTGCGAACGGAAAGCAAGACATTACGATTCGCCAGCTTCTGACGCATTACTCCGGCCTGCCGCCTGATCTCTCATTAGAAGAGCCGTGGGAAGGGAAGGCCGAGGCGTTTCGCAGGGCATTTGCCATTGCGCCTGCTACTCCGGCAGGCGTTCGTTTTGTTTATAGCGATATCAATTTTATTGTGCTTGGTGCCTTGGTAGAGAAGCTTTCCGGCATGACGGAAGATGCGTATGTACAGCGTAATCTGATAGCGCCCTTGGGACTGAAGCACACGCGCTACGTGCCGCCTGCGGCATGGCTCGATCGCATTGCCCCCACGCAATATGAGCATGGAGTGATGTTGCGCGGCGTTGTGCATGATCCGACGACGCGGCGCATGGGCGGCGTGGCCGGACACGCCGGACTTTTCAGCACGGCGGATGACATCAGCGTCTATGCGCAGAATCTTCTCGACCGGCTTGCGGGAAGGCCGAGCCGATTCCCGTTATCGCGCGCTGTACTGATGAAGATGGTGACACCGGAGCAGCCGGCTACGGGCACTGCGCTGCGCGGTTTTGGATGGGACATTGAATCGCCGTATTCCAGCAATCGCGGCGAGATTTTTCCGGTTGGATCGTTTGGGCATACGGGTTTCACAGGTACATCGCTATGGATCGATCCTGCTTCGGACAGCTATGTGATTGTGCTGGCGAATGCCGTACATCCTGACGGCCATGGAAGCATGGTGGCGCTGCGGGCCAGCATTGCCAGCGCTGCTGCCGTGGCTTTAGGCATTGTTCCGGATCAGGGAAGGCTCTCTGCGAAGCTCACCGGCTATAACGAATCGCTGAGCGGCATGCGGCATTGGACTGCCCGCAATGCCGATGTGAAGACCGGCGTCGATGTTCTGGAAGCAGACAACTTTGCCGAACTGCATGCGCTTGCGAAAAAACATGGCGGCAACCTGCAGATCGGCCTGCTGACGAATCAGACGGGCGTCGATGCAGCAGGGCACAGAACTATCGATATCCTTGCGCATGCAAACGGCATCGCATTGAAAACGCTTTTCAGCCCGGAACACGGCATCAGCGGAACACAGGATACGGAGAAAATCGGCAACACAACGGATGCGGCTACCGGTTTGCCGGTCATCAGCTTATATGGCGCAACCGACGCGCAGCGGCGGCCACCGCTCGATGCCATGCGTTCACTGGATGCGGTTGTGATCGATCTGCAGGACGCGGGCGTGCGCCTTTATACCTACGAAACGGTTGTTGATTACTTTCTGGAGGCGGCGGCTAAAACAGGAACGCGAATCGTTATCCTCGATCGGCCTGATCCGATCAACGGTTCTTTCGTGCAGGGACCGCTTTCGGATGCCGATGATCGCAGCTATGTTCACTACATATCATTGCCCATTCGTCACGGCATGACGATGGGAGAGCTGGCGCGATACTTCAACAATGAGCGCGGCCTGCATGCTCCGCTCACGGTGGTGAAGATGCAGAACTGGCAGCGCGGCGACTGGTATGACTCGACCGGGCTGACCTGGATCAATCCATCGCCCAACCTTCGCAGCCTGGATGAGGCGACCATCTATCCTGCTCTCGGTTCTGTAGAGTCGACAAATATTTCTGTCGGGCGAGGAACCGATACTCCATTCGAGATATTCGGAGCGCCATGGGTGAATGGCAGAGAGCTGGCGCTCAGTTTAAACAAGCGCTTTCTGCCCGGCGTGCGCTTTCTTCCGGAAGACTTCACACCGGCAAAGCCTTATCCCTACGCGGGTGAGCTTTGCCATGGCGTGCGAATCATTGTTCTTGATCGCAATGTGTTCGATGCGCCGGAATTAGGCGTCGTGATCGCGTCTATGCTGCACAGACTTTATCCGCAGAATTTCAAACTTGAACACATGAACGCGTTGCTGGCGAATCGCCATGTGATGGAAGAGCTGACGAGCGGAGTGGATGCATCGAAAATCGCCGACGATTGGCGCGACTCTCTGCAGGCATTTGAAGCAAAACGTCAGAAAGCACTGCTTTACTAACGAGGTGGGGCTAGAGCAGCTTCAGATACGCCTTCGCCTGTTCGAGCTCTGGAAATAGCTTCTCGTCTTCTTGAAATTCTTTGGGATGCACGCAGCGGCGGCCTCCATGCACTTTTACGGGATGTTTCAGGTGGAGCATCTCATGGTACATCAGATATTCGATGGCATAGCGAGGCGTGTTGCGCCGATCAAAGATGCGGCTGATCATAATGGTGTTGTGTGCCGCGTCGTAGTGCCCTAGCAGGCGCCGCGCTTTGTGCTCGCTCCATGTCAGCATCGGCCTGCCCATCAGCCCATGAAAGAAGCGCAGATTCAGGGTCTCGAATACTTCTTCCAGATCGTAGTGCTCGCCCCTGGCCGTGGAAATTTTCTTGCGACCGCGCATCTGGCGAATGCGCTCCGATTGCCGCATGACGGCATCGCTGGAAACAAAACGCCGATAACGCGCCGAGTGCGCGGCATCGAGCGGTTTGCGGTAGAGCTTGGCAAGCAGAATGTGCGCGATGGCGCGAAGCACCGTTTCCGGGGCACCCTCCAGCAGGTCAGAAAGATGAACCTTGATCTGGCCTTCGCGTAAACGGATTGTCGTATTGAGGCTGGTAAACCTGTAAAAACGGACGTGAATAGGGGGAATCGGCGCACGCGGGCGAATCACGCGGTACTCTTCTTCAAACAAACGGGGCAGTTCTGGATGCACTTAACTTGAGCCTAGCACAAAAATCGAGCCGGAATTAAGACGGTCCGGTGCCGTTTTTACCGGCCTCATCCTTGTGCTCGCTGAAATATTTTTCCTGATCTTTCTGCAGGGTCTTTGCCTGATCGCAGATGCTCTTCACGGTTTCAATTGCGGTCTTGCGGGCGAAATCGTAATTTGCATCGGGGGGCGGCAATTGGAGAATCGGCTCCCACTTATCGCTTTCCGGCACCAGATCTTTCAATGCCTTTCGAATATCGGCATGCTGCTGATCGTAGGTGTCGAGGTTGTCCTGCAGTTCGTCAGAAAGCCGGATGAATTCCTCGATTTTTGCTCGTATCTGTGCGGAATGGCTGCCGCCCTTGGTATCGGTCGACAGCTGCTTGATGGCAGTCGTGCGCTGCTCAATGAATTTCATAAAGAGCTTGATTCGCTCATTCGGACGGTCGCCGTACTCGCGTACCTGATCGACCTCATCCTCATTGAGCGGGTCTTTTTTTGACTGCGGCAAGGTCTGGAGGGCCAGCAGCGGAAGAAGGAATACGGAAGCGAGAATGAAACGCCAACGCATGGGAAGTGCTCCCTTAGTTGCCAAGTGTAGACGTTCGCAAGGCGATTTGCACGTAACGAATCCGACTTTAGAAGGCGAAATTTCGGACTGCAGGTAGAATAGTCGAGATGAGGTCGCATTTCAGGCGCGGGATGGCAGCTTTCGCTTTCGTGGCCTGGCTTATCGTTTCCTGCTATGCCGCGCGGGCTGAGGCTGTAAAAGATCTGCCCCGGCCCACGGATTACGTCAGCGACTTCGCTGATGTGTTGACGCCTCAAACGAAACAGCAGCTGAATCGGCTATGCGGGCAGGTCGACCATCAGGCCCACGCGCAGATCGCCGTTGTCACTATTCGGACGCTGAACGACGTGCCGATTCAGGATTATGCGGTACAGCTTTGGGATACCTGGAAGATTGGGCAGAAAGACCGCGGCGTTTTGATTCTGCTGGCTGTGCAGGACCATAAACGGTGGATTGCTACCGGCTATGGAATGGAGTCGATTCTTACCGACGCCAAGGTCGGCGATATCGGCAGGCAGATGGTTCCGTACCTGCGCTCCGGCGACTATGACGATGCCGTGTCATTGGCTGTGGGGCAGATATCGCAGATCATCGCGCGCGATGCGGGCATTACGCTGCAGCCGCTCCAAGGACGCGCGCCGCCGCGGCAACAGGCGGTTCGGCTGACCCTCGGCCAGTTGATTGTTTTCGGCATCGTCATTTTTCTGGTCATTCTGTTTCTCGCCCGTGCCGGAGGTTCCGGCCTGATCGGCTTTCTGCTGGGAATGTTCCTCGGCGGAGGCGGTCGTGGCGGCTGGGGTGGAGGCGGCGATGGCGGAGGCAGCGGGTTTGGAGGCTTCGGCGGTGGAAGCACCGGCGGAGGCGGCGCCGGCGGGGACTGGTAAAGAGCAGCTTTTGTTGTGGACTTTCGTCCTGTAAGCTCTGGATGAACGATACAGGTTTTGAAGCAAGGAGAAATTGCCCGTGATGAGACGTGGGTTGTGGATCGCAATCGCAGTTGTCGTCGTAATCTTTCTAGCCGTATTGCTGGTGTTCGGCAGCTATGTGAGCGCAAAGAATCAAATGGTGGCCAAGCAGGAAGCCGTGCATTCGCAGTGGTCGCAGGTGGATGTCGTCATGCAGCGCCGCGCTGACCTGATTCCGAATCTTGTGGAGACAGTGAAAGGCTATGCCAAGCATGAAGAAACGGTATTTTCGGATATCGCCAATGCGCGTTCCGCTTTGCTGAACGCGAAGGACCCGCAAGGCAAGATTGCCGCCAACGGCCAACTGGACTCGGCGATTGGACGGTTGCTGGTTCTGTCTGAAAATTATCCAAACCTGAAGGCCGATCAGAACTTTCTTCAGCTACAGGACCAACTGGAAGGCACGGAAAACCGCATTGCCGTCGAGCGCAGGCGTTATAACCAGACGCTGCAGGATTACAACACCTTCATCCGGCAATTTCCCAACAGCATTTGGGCGGGAATGGCCGGTTTCCAGCCGGACAATGCATATTTCCAGGCCAGCGAAGCTTCCAAGCAGCCTCCGGCAGTGAAGTTTTAAGAAATAACCTCTGCAATCATGATCCCGTAGTCGGATCAGCTGAGTCAGGTCTGGAGGGTTTTCAGCACTAGATTTACCAACTCGCTGATTTCGATTGCGGGATCATTTTTTGTAACCCCGAAAAAGCGCCGCTCATTCGCGCCGCGAATCATGTCAAGCGCCGCCCAGGCCGTCCGCTCAAAGGGCTGCTCCGGAATCTCGCCCGCCTTCGCCGCCGAGGTGAAGATTTCCAGTAAGGTGTGCTGGGAAGCTTTTTGCAGCGCTAAAGTTTGCTTGTGATAGGTTGCTTCGCGTCCGATTGTAAGCAGCATCCGGTGCAGATCACGATGCTCTCCCCAGAATTCCAGCCGGGCGGCGATAAATTCCGATAACCATTCCCGCAGGTTCGTTCCTTGTTGCAGCCGTTTTGCCGACAAGGTTTGCAGTTGCGCGTTGGCATGCTGCACGACGGCGGTGTAAATGTCCCGCTTGGACCGGAAATAGAGGTAGAGGGTGCCTTTGGCGATTCCGGCCTGCTGTGCGACGTCATCCATGCGCGCCGCTTCAAAGCCCTTTTTCCCGAAGACAACCATCGCCGCCGAAAGTATTTCAGCGCGCCTGAAGTCTGTCAGTATCTTTTTTCGCGTTGTGGCTGCTTTGGTCATCCGCTTTCTGAATCTCTTTGATTATATTAAACATCTCATACAATGACCCATAAGTCATAATTATGTCTGTAGAGTCATTGATTGAAGAGGCCGAAGAGCCGCTTAGTGAAGATTTGCCGCTGTTTGAGCCCGATGAGAAGCCGCCGGCAGCAGCGCCTCCCCGCGTCTTCAATCCATGGATCGTGGCCCTTGTGGTCACCATCGGCACTTTTATGGAGGTGCTCGATACTTCGATTGCTAACGTTGCTCTCCCGCATATTGCCGGCAGCCTGTCTGCTTCGCAGGATGAAAGCACATGGGTTCTGACCAGCTACCTGGTTGCAAATGCAATCGTTCTTCCTATCAGCGGATGGATTTCGAGCGTACTCGGACGCAAGCGCTATTACATCGGATGCGTTTTTCTGTTTACACTTTTTTCTGCTGTATGCGGCCTGGCTCCCACATTGGGCATCCTGGTTGTTTTCCGCGTGCTGCAGGGGCTGGCGGGCGGCGGCCTGCAACCTTCGGTGCAGGCGATTCTTGCCGATACGTTTTCGATGGAAAAACGCGGCATGGCCATGGCCGTGTATACGGTTGCGATTCTTTGCGCGCCTGTTCTGGGACCTACGCTCGGCGGCTGGATTACTGACAACTACTCGTGGCGCTGGATTTTTTACATCAATATTCCTGTCGGCGTGGTCTGCATATTAGCGACGCGTATGGTGCTCAGAGATCCCCCTTATATGGTGAAGCAGCGGGCAGAGCGAAAGGGCAAACCGCTTTCTATCGATACCGTGGGCCTGTGCCTGGTAAGCCTGGGGCTTGCTTCTGTGGAAATCGTTCTGGACCGGGGGCAGGAGCTGGACTGGTTCGGCTCCCACTTGATTACTACGCTTGCCATCATCGGGGTTGCCGCTTTGCTCTTTGCTGTCTTCTGGGAGTTGCGGCATAAAAATCCGGTCGTCAATCTGAAATTGCTGGGCGAGCGGAATTTTTTCTTCTGCTGCCTCATTGTACTTGGACTGTATACTGTGCTCTATGCCACTACGTTTCTCCTGCCGCAGTTTATGCAGGAGATGATGGGCTACGATGCCACGACAGCGGGATTCGCGCTTTCTCCCTCGGGAATTGCTACGATCATCGAGGTTCCATTCGTCGGATGGATGCTGAGTCGTGGACTGGACGCGAGGCGCATGATTATCGTCGGCCTGACGACGATCATGGTCGGCTCGTGGTGGATGTCGCGCATGAATCTGCAGATTGCGGAGGCCGACCTAATCTGGCCGCGTACGCTGCAGGTGCTGGGCGTCGGCTTTACGACGGTGCCGCTCAGCACCATCATGTTTCGTTTTCTGCCGCGAGATCAGAGCGGCAATGCTGCCGGTATCTATGCGCTGGTGCGGAATGAAGGCGGCAGTATCGGCATTGCGCTTTCAAGCACGATGCTGCAGCGCACAACGCAGCTTCACCAGACAATGCTCGTCTCGCACCTCACGCCCGCGGATTTGCCTGCAGTGCAGGCCGCTGCGGCGGCAGGACAGAGTGTAGGCGGCAACGCGGCCAACGCGCATTATGCGGGCATGGCTCTGCTCTATCAGCAGCTTCTGCAGCAATCGAATTTGCTCGCCTACATGGACCAGTTCCGCATGCTGTCAGGCATTATTCTGCTATTGATTCCGATGGTCTTCTTCCTGAAACGTCCTCCCAGGCTACAGGGCAAGATAGAGCTGGACGCGCATTAATTCATTCCTGCCGGGGCGGAATTTAGATTCCCTTTTCTGGAATGTATCCAAATCGATCCCCGACATCTTTATGCTTCCATTACGCGCCAGCCGCTACACTAGTGATAGATGAAGCATCGCACGATTGAGCATTATGAGCTGGTTCGGCGGCTGGGAGCCGGCGGCAGCGGAGTTGTATACCTGGCAAATGACACGCTGCTGATGCGCCCCGTGGTGTTGAAGATTCTGAAGCGCGGAGCGCTGACGCTCGAGCAGATGCGGACGACCGTTCTGCGCGAAGCGCGCATGGCCTCCGCTATCGAGCATCCGAATGTCTGCGCCATCTACGAGGTAAGCGAAGAGGGCGAAGAGGCCTTCATCGTCATGCAATACGTGCCTGGGCAATCCCTGGACAAGATCATTGCCAAAGGACCGGCCAGCATGCAGCTGGCGCTTTCTGTCGGCATCCAGATAGCCGATGGCTTGAGCGCTGCACATTCGCTGGGTATCTTCCACCGCGATCTCAAGCCTGCAAATGCAATTCTGACCGACGGCGGCCTGGTGAAAATTCTGGATTTCGGCCTGGCGCGGCGCCTGAACCCGGAAGAGGCAGAGTTCGATCCCGCGAAATCATCGCGCCGCAAGCCCGGCCCGGTAGCGGCAACCTATACGGCGCGCGGCGGCACTATCGCTTACATGGCGCCGGAGCAGTTTGTGACCGGGCAGAGCAGCGTGCAGAGCGATATCTGGGCGCTCGGCGTCATCCTTTATGAGCTTGTCAGCGGGCGTCATCCTTTTGCGCGCCCCGATGCGGACGAGTTCCAAAGCATCCGCGCGATTCAGTTTGTTGATCCGCCGCCGCTCGATCAATGCTGCCCGGAGGTTCCGGCGGAGCTCAGCTCGGTGATCCTGCGTTGCCTGGAGAAGAATCCTGCCGAACGGTATGCCAGCGCGGCGGAAGTGCGTGAAGCGCTGAAGACGATCATGAAGGCGCTGCAGATCGAGACGGGTATTATTCCGGGCGAGGCCGCGGCGCAGCTTCCAGTTTCCAGCGCCAGCGATGAAAAGCGCACAACGGGGCTGCTCTCGATGCTGGCGGAACGCTTCCGCGAGTCAGCCGATGCGCAGGCGCAGCAGAATACAATTGTCGTTCTGCCTTTTCAGAACTTCGGCCCGTCCGAGGTGACACCGCTCTACGGTTTTGCTCTGGCCGATGGCATTGCAGCTCGCATCTCGCGCATGTCCTCGTTGATCGTGCGGCCATCGAGCGCGTTAATGCAGCTGCCTCTGGCGCAGCTCGATCCATTGGAAGTAGGGCAGAAGCTGCTTGTGCGCTGGGTGTTGACTGGAAACTTTATCCGGTCAGAAAAGGGCTTTGATCTTAACTGGCAGCTGCTCGATGTTTCGCGGCAAAGCGTCAGCGGCGGCGGTTCCATCAGCGTGCCTTCGTTTGACCTGGTAGCGGTGCAGGCAGAGATATGCAATGAGGTCTTTGCCTCGTTGCAGGGCAGCGGGCAGCTGGCGCAGACTCATGTCCGCAACAGCGCGCCTCGCACAACGCTCACGGAAGAAATCTCGGAAGAATATCTGCAGGCGCGGGCCATGTTGTCGTCGTTCATGCAGCGCACAGGCAGTAAAAGCGATCTCGATCATGCGCGAGAGCTGTTTGACGGCGTGGTGCAGCATACGCCCTCCTTCTCAGCCGCGTGGAGCGGCCTGGGAATTACGCATCTGCAATATGTGCGTCACGGGTTTGGCGGGCATATGCATGTCATGGCCGCGCGGCGGGCCTTCGACAAGGCTCTCGAAATCGATCCAGGATCGGTAGAGGCGAACCTGTATCGCGTCTATATGCTGCTTTCCCGCGGCGAAAAGGAGAGCGCGCGTCACGGCATTGAACACCTGCTGCGAACGTCTTCCAACGACTGGAATGTTCACCTCGTCGCCGGAATGACATTGCGGCTCGATGGCGTTTATGAGGAGGCTTTGGATCAGTTCAACCAGTCTCTCAAGCTGAATCCGTCGAATGCGCCGGTGATCTATAACCATCGCGCGCGCGTGTATCAGTATCAGAACCAGCTGGAGCTGGCTGACGAAGAGCTCGAAAAAGGGCTCACACTGGAGCCGAAGCATCCGCTGTTGCGAACCTCGCTCGCCTACCAGCGCATGCGCCAGGGCGATCTGCGCGAGGCGATTGCGATGCTTGAGGCGGTGATCCGCGACGACGAGAGCATGCGGATTGCGTATCCCACGCTGGCGATGTGCTATGTGCAGATCGGCGAGCGGGAGCGGGGCGGCTCGCTGATTACCGAGGATTCCATCTCCGCTGCGGAAGCCGACAGCGAAATGGCCTACCGGCTGGCTACGTATTTCGCCGTCGAAGGAGATGAGAGCGAAGCGCTGCATTGGCTGCGGCGCGCGATTTATCTAGGTAACGAAAATTATCCATGGTTTGCCAAGAATCCGGCGTGGAACCGGCTGCATGGGCATACCGATTTCGAGCGCATCCTCGAAGACCTGAAGCGCAGCCACCGCCGCAACCTGAAGACCTGGAAGCGATTGCTGCAGCAGGTGCCGAAGGTTCTTTAGTATCCTGCAATCCTGCCCATTAAATAGACGCGATCGAAGCAGGGACTACGCCGGAACCGGCCTGGCCTCAATGATGCCGATTTCCCTGCCGACCGGATAAACGCCGTTCAAGCGAAAGCCGGATGCTTCAAAAAGCGTTTGCCATTCGCGTTCGCTTCGTTCTCTGCCTCCGGTCACAGCCAGCATGTTGAGGTCGCTCATCAGATGATTTTCGAGGTATGGGTCTGCTTGGGAAACGAGCGGCGGCAGGATGAATTCTATGATCAGCAGGGCGCCATCTTCCGGAATCACGGCGCGGCAGTTTTTGAGAATTGTGGCGGCTTCGGCGTCGCGGCGTCCGTGCAGAAGATGCTTGAGCATATACACATCGGCTCCGGCGGGCACGGACTGCATTAAATCCATCGCCAGCAGCCTGCATCGACTGGCAGCTTTTTCATTTGCGAAGCGTGGCCTGGCTGCTTCGATACTGGGCTCGAGATCGACGAGCATGCCTTGCAGATGCGGATGCAGCTCCAACACAGCCAGAAGAAGTGAGCCTCCGCCTCCGCCGAGATCGGCAACAACCCGGGCGCGGGAGAAATCCCATGCGCGGACAATGGGAGAGTAGTCTTCTGCGGGTGCCGTGCCCATGACGGCGCGAAAGATATCGCCGGCTTCCGGGTCCTGCGACCAGCGGGAAGGAATATTTGGATTGCGCACCTGCGCTGCGGGCTTGCCGGTGCGGACGCAATCGGTGAGCAGGGACCAGCTGTCGGCCAGCAAGTCGGACCAGAAGACAACTGCCGGCCATGCTGATTGAGGCACATCTCTGCGCAGCGGCCTCCCAAATGGAGTCAGGCGGAAGCGTTTCGGCGCTGTTTCCTCCGTTATGCCGATGCCGGCAAGAGCGCGCAGCAGGCGATACAGCGCATCGGCGTCCGCCTGGCAGGCTTTTGCGAGATCGTCGATGCCGCGTTCTTCTTCACCAAGCGCGTCGGCGATGCCGAGACGAGCCGCGGCGCAGAGGACGCGGCTGCGAGCATACGCCATTGCCATCTGAACGAGTTCTGTATTTGCTGTAACGTTGCCGATTTCGCCCGCGGATTGCGCCATGGAATACCTCGACATTCGGTGTCCTCAGCCATAGTACGTGAATATCTGCGCAATGCTCCTGTCAGCTTGCTTCGGCTTTGAGGGCGGGGAGCTCCAGTTGCTCCGAGTCCACATATGGCTCGAAGTGAGTACGGCAGCGGGCTTCATACAGTCCGGCTGCGCCTACGACGACCAGTTCCTGGCTCCCACCGATCCGCTGCGTGTGGATGGCGGGCGCGCCGCAGGTCATGCAGACGGCAGAGAGCTTGACCACTTCGTCGGCGATGGCCATGAGGTCGGGAATGGGGCGAAAAGGCTCGCCGGTGAAAGTGGTGTCCAGCCCGGCGATGAGGACGCGCTTCCCGAGGTGCATCAGCTCCAGAGAGAGCGGGACGAGGGCTTCGTCGAAAAACTGGGCTTCATCGATGCCGATCACGTCGATGGCCTCGATTTGCGCGAAGAGGGCTTCCCGCAGGCGCTCGACATTGGCGACGACGCAGGCGTCGTGCGTCTGCGCGCTGTGCGAGGCAATGGCGGTCCTGTGATAGCGCAGATCGATATCGGGTTTGAAGCAGGCGATGCGCTGCCGCGCAATTTTGGCACGCTTGAGGCGGCGAATCAGCTCTTCGGACTTGCCGGAGAACATGGGGCCGGTGATGACTTCGATGCGACCGGGCGGGACGATGGCCGTCATGGGTTCACCGCCTTGTGGATGGCCAGAAGGATTTCGAGCAGGGGGCGCAGATATTTGAGGTCGAGAGCGTTGGCTCCATCGGATTTCGCTTCGGCGGGGTTGTCGTGGACCTCGAGGAAGACGCCATCGACTCCGGCAGCCACGGCGGCGCGGGTAAGAACGGGGATGAACTCAGGCTGGCCGCCGGAAACGCCGTTGGCAGCGGAAGGCGTCTGCACCGAGTGCGTGCCGTCAAAGACGACCGGCGCGAGCTTGCGCATGACGGGCAGGGAACGCATGTCGACGACGAGGTTGTTGTAACCGAAGCTGGCTCCGCGTTCGGTGAGGAAAAGGCGATGGTTGCCGGTGGTGCGAACTTTTTCGACGGTATGCTTCATGTCCCAGGGGGCGACGAACTGCCCCTTCTTGACATTGATGGCGCGGCCTGTGCGTCCGGCGGCAAGCAGCAGGTCGGTCTGGCGGCAGAGGAAGGCGGGAATCTGCAACACGTCAGCGCCTTCGGCGGCAATTTCGCATTGGGCCGGTTCATGTACGTCGGTCAGGACGGGCAGCCCGGTCGATTCGGCAAGGCGGCGGAGGATCGCGGTGCCTTCCTTGAGGCCCGGTCCGCGAAAGCTGGTGACCGAGGTGCGATTGGCCTTGTCGTAGGAAGCCTTGAAGATATAGGGGATGCCGAGATCGGCAGTGACCCGCTGGATGGCATCGGCCATCTTGCGGACATGGGCTTCGCTTTCGATGGCACAGGGACCGGCGATCAGGAAAAGCTTTCCGGAGCCGATGTGGACGTTTCCGACTTCAAATTCTTGACTCACAGTATTGATTGAAACATAAGAAAAGCCCGCCGGTTAAGGCGGGCTTATGGAGGTTGAGGAAAAGTAGTCTAGCTTCCGCCCGAGGGCTGCACGTGCTGCGTCGAGTGGTTGCCGTGCGGGATGGCCGCAGCGCAGGTGGGCTGTCCTGCCGAGATATACGGCGAGTTCTGGTTGGTGGTCAACGCGCCTGTATTGGGGTTCAGCTCCATGCCTGTCACCGTGTTATCGATGAAGTTGGCCGTGTAGATGAAGCGTCCCAGGGCAGGCTCGATCAGCACGCAGGACGGTCCGGCGCCGGTTGCATAGGTGGCGGCTCCGGAAACAGCCGAAGGCGTTCCGGTGGACTGGTTAATGGCATACGCCGAGATGTCCGCCGCGTTGTAGTTAGCCACGTAGATGAACTGGCCGCGAGGATCGACGGAAACCGCCACCGGGAAGGTATCGGTCTTTACCGGAGGATTCTGGCTGGCATTTAACAGGCCCGTGGAAAGAATCGTATAGGTAATGAGCTGATTCTGGCTCTTATCCGTGATGTAGAGGAAACGGTTGGTTGGATCAGCAGCAATCGCCGACGGAGATGTTCCGGTGGGATACTTTGTGACTGCGGAAAGTGTTCCGTCAGAGCCGACATTAAACGCATCCACTTCGCCCAGCGCGCTGTTTGTGGGCAGGTTATTCTGCGCGGCTACGTAGACCGAAGCACCGCTTGCCAGCGGCGCAATTCCGGTCGGGGTATAGCCGATCTGCACATAGGTGGCAGTCTGCGTCTTGTTGTTGCTGTCAACGAAGGTCTGCTGGACCGGGGTGCAGCCGCTGCCGCCGAGGTTGCCGGAGGCCGCATCGACAGGGTAGACCACCAGCGCGCCGGGACCGGGGTTGGCGGCGCTGTAAACCGGACCGCCCGGATATTCCGGCGAATAAAGATCGGCTACGTACATCAGGGTGCCCGCATTATTGATGGCAAGGGCCACGGGAGCTGAGCCTGGAGTGTTGCAGGTCTGCTGCGGGTATAATTTTCCGTCCGTGCCGATAGCGAACTGGACGATGTTGTTGTCATCCTTGTTGATGACGTAGAGATACTTTCCATTCGGCGAAGTGACTGCGCCGACGGGGTTCCTGCCGCCCGAAGGGTACGGCGAATCCTGAATCTGCGTCAGAGCGCCGGAAAGTGAATCGGCCCGATACACGCTGATTTGGCCTGGATTGTTCTTGGAGGCAGTGACATAGACGTAGTCGATCGTATTGCTGGGACTGCAAGACGTAAGACCGAGACCCACTCCGAGAGATGCTGTGGCGGCCAGTAGCGCCCGGCCTGATTTCCTCAACTTCATGCGCTTCCTTCATCCTGCCCTTGATGGTGCAGGCTTCTTTTGTAAGGGATTGCTCCCACTTGCATTGTAAAGTTCGGGCCGCTTTCCGGCCACATCCTCCAGCGAGACGGCCCGCGTTCCTTTCGCGGACCGCCTCATCCGAGGCCATGTTTTTACGGTTAGTTGGTCCGTCCGCTGACTGCGCACCAGTTCGGATTGCCTACCGTGTTGAATGTCGAGCCGCGACGCAGCAGCGTCAGGTTGCCGGATTTGGGATCGAGAATGCGTCCGGTGATCTGGCTGTCATTAAAGCTCGTCGTGTAAATGTACTGGTTCGACGGATCCTGCACAATACAATTCACGCCGGACCCCGAACCGAATGGTTGACCAGCTATATGATTTAGGCCTCCCGTGGTCGGATCGATGGTCCAGCCGGTGATCTGGCTGATCGGGTTGACGATACCGGAGGTAGGCCCGGCGCTGACCACATAGAGGTAAGCGCTCTTGCTGTCTACCAGCAGCGATACCGGGTTGGAAGCCGTCGAGTCATTGGCCACGGCACCAGTGCTGATTAACTGCAGCGATCCGTTGGTGCCTGCGGTGTAGGGCAGAATTTCGCCCGCGCCGCTGTTCGCACCCGCATCAAGAATGTAAATGTACTTGCTGCCCGACAGATTGGAGCCCTGCGCCGTGCTGATGGCCGACATTTGCTGCGTGCCCATCACCAGCGGCGAGTTCTGCGTCTTGGTCAGCTGGCCGTTCGTGGCATTCAGCGCGTACGGGAAGACCGTCTGCTGGTCGTTGTTGCTCGAGCTGCCTGCATCCGCCGTAAAGATGAAGCCCGAAGTCACCGTGAAGTCCACCGGCGCACAGCCTACCGGGAAATAGGTCTTCTGTGTTCCATCTGCATTCTGCTGCTGCTGATTGGTGACAATGGAAAGGCGTCCGGTATCGGAATCGATGCTGAAAACCGTGATATCGCCGGTTGGATAATAGTGGCCATCGGGGCCGAGGCAGGGGTGATCGTCATCCTGCTTCAATGCCGTGGTCACGCCGGTGCCGGAAGTAGGAGCATATGTATCCAGCGCAAAGAGATACTTACCCGTTGAATCCGGCAGAATGCGGATGGTGTCTGTTCCCTGGCTGTTATAGCTGGCCTGGAAGGCAAGATTGCCGACGCCGCCAATGCTGAAAACCGAGATATTGGCTCCCGTATAGGAAGTAGTCGTGGTACCGTCGGAGTTCGTCGTAACCTGGGGCGTGCCCTGGTTCAGAACATAGAGGTAACGGCCTCCGCTGAGGACGAAGGTGCGGACGGGATTGGTGCCGCCGGATCCATAAGGCGAACCCGATGCCGCGATGAGGGTACCCGTTTCGTAGCGCTCCCTGAATGAGCCGATCTGGTTGTATTGGGAGCCAACGGTGAAGATGAAACCCACCGTATAGTCATTCATGCACGAGGTGGTCCCGAACATCAGAACAAGGGAAACCACCGCAGCCAAAGATATCTGGCCAATTTTTCTAAACTTCATGCGCTTCCTTCATCCTGGCCATGGAGGATGGCGCAGGCAACTGGGTCGGGAGATTGCTCCCGTTTGCATTGTAAAACAGGCAAAGGTACTTAGGGCACAGGACTCTGCATCTGCTTGCAGGATCAAGGCCAAAATTTCGGGGTTTCATGCGTGCATACCTATTGCTATGTTCTTCAGACTTTTTACACGTAATAAGGGTGAGCGGGCAAAGGCGTAGTTTTTTCAGGGCACATGCCAGGGTTTAGGGCTCAGGTCTCAGGGCACAGGGCTCAGAACTTAGGGTTCATGGCTCAAAGCTCAGAATTAAGGGGCAGGCTCAAGACGAGAGCCCAGGGCCGGTCACTGATCCCTGATCCCTGATCCCTGAGCCCTGAGCCCTGATCCCTGTGCCCTGTCTTCTACCAGACGCGGCAGGCGTTGTCCGGCATCATGGGCTGGCCCTTATGGCAGCCGAAGGCCTTGCCGAACTCGTCGAAGTTACGCACCACGCCATTCACGCGGAACATGCCCGGCGAGTGCGGATCGACCTTGGCAGCGACTCGCTGTGCCTGATCGGTGCGGTTTTCGCACCAAACCTGGGCATATGCGATGAAGAAGCGCTGCGGCGAGGTATAGCCATCGATTTTTGTCTGCGGATTCTTGCTCTCCTCCTTCAGCGTATCGAGCAGCGCCTGGTAGGCGATGCGGATGCCGCCGTTGTCGGCGGTGTTCTCGCCGAGCGTCAGCTTGCCGTTCAGGTGCGTGCCGGCCACGGGTTCGAAGCCGTCGTATTCCTTCACTTCGCAGTCGGTGCGGGCGTCGAATGCCTTCTTGTCATCCGCTGTCCACCAGTTCTTTACATTGCCCTGGGCGTCATAGCGGCTGCCTTCATCGTCAAAGCCGTGCGTCATTTCGTGGCCGATGACCATGCCGATGGCTCCGAAATTGACCGCCGGGTCCTTGCTGTTATCGAAGAATGGCGGCTGCAGGATGCCGGCAGGGAAGTTAATGTCGTTCATGGCCGGATCGTAGTAGGCATTGACGGTCGGCGGTGTCATGCCCCATTCCTTCTCATCCACCGGCTTGCCGAGGTGGTTGATCTCCCAATCCCATTCAAAGGCAGAAGAGTGCTCAAGATTGGCCACCAGATTATCGCGGTTCACCTCAAGCTTCGAGTAGTCGCGCCACTTGTCGGGATAGCCGATCTTGCGGCGGAAGGCCTCCAGCTTGACCTGCGCCTGTTTCTTAGTTTCGGGGCTCATCCAGGGCAGGGAATTGATGTCGTCGCCGAGAGCCTTTTCCAGCGCGGCTACCAGCTTTTCCATGTTGTCCTTGGCTGAGGGCGGGAAGTTTTCCTTTACCCAGTCCTGGCCTACGGCTTCGCCCAGGGCGCGGTCGGTGAGGGAGGTGCAGCGCTTCCAGCGGGCGGTCTGCTCGGCCTGGCCCTGCAGCGTCTTCTGGAAAAAGTCAAAGTGGGCATCATCGAATGTGCTGGAGAGCCACGGCGCGTATGTATTGATGGCGTGGAAGCGCAGGTAGCTCTTGATGCTGTCGAGGCTTTCGCTGGAAAGAATCTGGTTCAGCGCCTTGAAATATTCCGGAGTGGCCACGTTGAGCGTGTCGAACTGTGCCGAGCGAAGCTGGCCGATGTAGGCTGTCCAGTCAAAATCGGGGGTCAGCGTGTTCAGTTCTGAGATCTTCATGATGTGGTAAACATTGTCAGGATTGCGCAGCTCGACGCGCGGCAGAGAGCCTTTGGCCAGAGCAGTTTCAATATCGATGACACTCTTGGCTTCCGCCGCGGCCTTGTCATCGGAGTCGCCAACCAGCTTGAACATTTTCACGACGTAATCGTGATACTGCTCGCGAATCTTCGCCATGCGGTCGTTATCTTCGAGGTAGTAATCGCGGTCGGGAAGCGACAAGCCCCCCTGATAGGCTCCCACGATCTGCTTGGAAGAGTCCTTCTGGTCCTGCTCGACGCCGAAGTGCATAAAGGCGGAGACGCCGCCGGTTGTCTGGAGATGGCCGACGAGCTGCCCCAGCTGCTTCTTATCGGTAATGCTGTCGATGTGAGCCAGAATAGGTTGAATCGGCTTATCCCCAAGCTGGTTGGCAAGATCGGTGTTCATGCAGGCGGCAAAGAAATCGCCGTACTGGTGTTGCAAGGATGACTGGGGCGAGTCCGCGGCTTTTTTCAGGTCGGTGTAGAGCAGGTAGCGATTGTGCTCGGCCAGTTCGTTGAAGCGGCCCCAGCGCGTCTGATCGCCCGGTATGGGATTCGCTTTTCGCCAGTTGCCGCAGGCGTACTGGAAAAAGTCCGTGCACGGGTCGGCGGTCTTGTCGATGGCCGAAAGGTCGAAGCTGTGTGGAACCTTGGGCGCCGTTGGGGCGGAGCTCGACGGCTGGTCGGGTGCGGCGATGGATTGCATTCCGGATGGATTTTGCGCGACGGCGAAACCGGTACACAACAGCAGTACCGGAAGAAGATGAGTAGATCGCATTTTTTTAAAGACCTCGTATACAGGCCACATCTCTGCGTGCGTGGAAAAGAGTGAGTGTTGGCCTGCTGTGTTTGCCAAAAGCGTAACACGCGCGTCATGGTTCTGTTATCAGGAATTGCAACAGGAAGGGTGAAAGATAAAAGCAGCTTATGACGCATTCCGAGAAAATCTTCGATGAAACAATCGATTTCGGGCCGGTTGTCGGCTTCCTCCATCGTCCGGCAGCAACGCCGCAGGCCGGGCTGGTGCTCACCCATGGAGCTGGATCAAACTCCCTCTCTCCCTTGCTGGTCGCGCTGGCACAGGCATTTTGCGAGGTAGGATGGATGGTACTGCGCTGCGACCTGCCTTTCCGCCAGATGTGGAAAACCGGTCCGCCGCGAGGCAGCGCAGTGCGCGATCAACAGGGCCTGCAAGCGGCTGTCGCGCTGCTGCGCCGGTACACACCGGCCCCTGTTTTTCTGGGAGGACATTCTTACGGGGGCCGCATGGCTTCAATGCTGGCCGCCGACCACCCGGGCTTGGTGGAGAATCTGCTACTGCTCTCCTATCCCTTGCATCCGCCGAAGCAGCCGGCCTCTCTGCGCACCGCGCATTTTCCGCAATTAACTACCCCGGCCCTGTTTGTGCACGGCGCAAGGGATGGTTTCGGCACGACAGAAGAATTGGAGGCTGCGCTGCGACTCATTCCCGGCCGGACGGAATTGCTTTCCATTCCCGGCGCAGGGCATGAATTGATGACCAGGCGCAATCAAGAGGAATTGCCGAAGACGATTGTTGCTGCGTTTCAGCAATTCCTCTCGCGCGATTGAGTAGCAAATCTGTCTAAGCTGCCGCGGGCAAACCCAGCCAGAGCCGTACCGGCTCGATTCTGCGAAGAACGAATCGCTCCAGCAATGCCACGATGATCATCGATCCGCCAAGAAACGGCATGTAGATGCCGAAGGCGATAAGGAAAGCGATCAGGCCCGCAGAGAAACGCACGGGACGAAGCGCAGCGGGCGCGCCCAGCACGCCTTCAGGCCGTCTGCGCCGCCACATGATCAACCCGCTGAGGCTCAATGTGACCAGCCCAGCTGTAGTGAACAGGCCGAGCAGCTGATTCGCAATGCCGAATAGCTGGCCTTCATGCGCGGCAACCCCGGTTCCCACCACGCGATCGAGAAATGGCCGCGACTGGAAATCAGTGCGCTTCAGGATGGCCCCCGTGGCCGGGTCGAGAACCAGATCGACGCGCAGCGGGCGATCCTGTGTATCGGATTTCGCAGTCCAGTTGCCGCCCATTTGCATCGGCGGCGAGATGAGCACCGGGTTAGCAAGATGCAGAGGCGCAACCGTCGCCACCATCGTATCGAGCGCCGTATATGCGTCGGGGTCGGACATCATGTGATGCATATGGTGCCCGTGAGCGGCATGTTCCGATCCAGCCTCTACACCGCCTGTGCGCGCAGCACGAGCCGCCAGCTTTTCCGAGCTGCTCGTGGTCCAGTCCTGATGAACGGCATGGCCATTCGCCAAATGACGCCAGCCCTTGAGATACGCTCCCCAGCTTTTTGCCCACGGCAGGCCGGTGAAGAGCAGGAAGAGCGCGAAAAACGAGATATAGATGCCCGTGACGGCGTGAATATCTCGCCAGAAAATACGCTGTCCCTGCCGCAGTCGCGGATAGAGCACGCCTCCCAGGCCACGAGCATTGCGCGGCCACCAGAGATAAAGGCCCGTGATAATCATGATGACCGCCCAGGACGCCGCCAGTTCCACGATGGCCGAGCCGTAATTGCCCATCAGCAGCTCTCCATGTAGACGCGAGACCACGTTTTCAAGGCGCTTATCTTCGTTGACGACGTGCAGAACCTGCAGCGTCTCCGGATGCACGTACACGCGAAACTGCTTCGTCCCTTGATCGACGAGAACGCGCGCGGCCGATGTGGGCGTATGCGGTAGCTCATACGAATCGAATGTAGAGCCGGGAACAGCGGCAAGCGCGGCTTCTACCTGCCGGCTGGCCGCCGATCGGCTATGGATCACCAGGCGATCATAGGGACGGTCAAGGTAGCGTTCAATTTGCGGCTTGAATAAAAAGATGGTGCCGGTAGTTGCCAGCCACAGCACAAATGGAATGCAGAAAAGACCGGCATAGAAATGCCAGCGCCAGATGGTTCGATAATCCAGCCCCTTTGCAGGGGCGGACGAGACAGACAACGTCGTTGCCATAAAATCTCCTTCTTCCGGTGAGCGTGCGTGAATTCCCTGGGAGGCGCTGCTAGATGGAGAAGAAGGAGGGCGGTCCGCGTTTCTGGCGGGAACGGTTGCGTGAGATAAGAAGTTTGGATTCCGTCTGCGCGGGGGATGCCGGATGCGCAACCAGCTCGGCGAAAACAGCCTGCGCCGTCGGCGCGACAAATGCATCGCTGTGCGCGGTTGCAATGGCCGCAGGGCAATAAGGGCATCTCTCTACCGGAGCATGCACTTGCCTGTTATGTTGGCTTTCCGCCGTCTGCATCATGCAATGATGCGCGCCGTTACGGCGGCAGCACGCAGGAAGGCTTTCTTTCCTCTGCAACTGAGGAAGGAGGGGCAGGCTCAGGAAAGCCAGCAGCGCGATGGCAAGAATTTTCCTCAACGGTCCTATTGAAGCATCCCCCGCAATCGATTCGCAACGTGATTGGGCTCGGATGATGGTCAGGCCAGGCGGCTTTCGTTCAAGTCCAGCTCGCGTTCGAGCGTGCGGTGTACCGCATCGCTGACTCTTCCGCTGCCTTGCAGCAGGTTTAATTCTTCGCGTTCGCGCCGAATGGTTTCCAGCAGAAGCTGCTGCGTCGTCTTTCCGCGCGAGGGCTTCTCGACATCGCTTCCCGGTGGTCCGCATCCATCAATCTCTGCAATCTTGTGCTCGTACTGGTGAATCAGGTCCTCGTAGAGATGTTCTTCGCCTTCCCCTTCAGCAGATTTTTTCCGTTCGGCGAGAAAGTCCAGAGCAGCCTGCAGCAAAAGATGCCTCGCTTCGCCCTCTTCACAATATTGCGAATTGGGAGTAGCCAGTCCCAGCACCCGCACCAGCCACGGCAGAGAAAGCCCCTGCAGCACAAGCGTGACCAGGATGAGCGAGAAGGTCAGAAAAATGATGAAGCTTCGCTGTGGAAAAGGACTGCCGTCGCTCAACTGATAGGGCAGTGAGTTGGCGGCTGCCAGCGCCACAACGCCGCGCATGCCCGTCCATCCCACAACAAACACATGATTGAATTTCGGGCTTTCATAGGTTTGTTTGCCGATGTGCGTTCGCACCCACCACGCAGTCCTCGCAGCCGGATACATCCATACCAGGCGGAGCGCCACCAGTATGGCTGAGAATACAAATCCATAGGTAAGCAGGTTCAACTTACTGTAGCTGTGAATCCCATCCAGCACATAGGGAAGCTGCAGCCCAATCAGCACAAATACCAGCCCGTTCAGCAGGAACTCCAGGGCATCCCACACCGCAATTGCCTGCAGCCGCACGCGGGGCGAAAAGAACGTCGAGCTGCGGCGGCTGACAAACAAGCCGCATGCAACCACGGCAATCACGCCGGACGCCTTGATCCGTTCGCCTGCCAGATATGCGGCGTAGGGCGTGATCAGGGAAAGGGCGATCTCCACCGGGCCGTCATCTACCCAGCGCTCCAGCCACGCAACGATCCAGCCAATCGTCAGGCCAACCAGCAAGCCGCCCACGATCAGCCAAATAAACTCCATCGTCCCGGCAGTGATCGTCGGCGTCACATCGCGAACCACCATATCCACGCCGAACTGCAGTGCCAGCAGGCCGGTTGCGTCGTTCAGCAGGCTCTCGCCCTCCAGCAGATCAACAATGCGCTGCGGCATGCCCACTTTGCGCGCAATCGACGTTGCCGCCACGGCATCGGTGGGCGAGACCACAGCTCCCAGCAGGAAGCCCAGCTTCCAGTCGAATCCGGGCAGCCACCACTGCGCGGCAAAGGCGACGCCGATCGCGGTAAAGAACACCAGCAGCACAGCCAGGCTCGAAATGGAGACGAAGTTGTACTTGAATTCGCGCCACGAGGTCTGCCACGCCGCGACATATAACAGGGGAGGCAGTATGACCAGAAATACCACCGAAGGCGGCAGCGGAACGCGCGGGACATGCGGAAGCAGCGAGCAGAGCAGCCCGAAGATTACCAGAACGATGGGGTACGAGATCGCAAATCGGCGCGCAATCCCGGCAACAGCCGCCACGCCACAAAGCAGCCCTACAAGTAGCACCAGAATGTAGTTCACATGTTCCATCGGCTGGCCGCGCTCCCCTTGGTTTCTTCAAGAATACAAGGCCGTTCTCAATTGAATAGATCGAATTCAGGCACTCTTCGAGTCACCTTGGAAAAGACGTGATTTTCTTATATGCAAATCTCTATTTGACATAAGTAATAACTTATATAATAATGTTTTTATGCAAGAAGCGATTAATCTCGATGCTGCGTTTTCAGCCCTGGCCGATCCCACGCGGCGCGCCATTCTTGCACGTCTTGCGAAAGGCGAAGCGACGGTCATGGAGCTCGCTGAACCGTTTGCAATGACACAGCCGGCGGTTTCGCAGCATCTGAAGGTGCTCGAAAGCGCAGGTTTGGTGACCTATCGCATTGAAGGCGCGAAACGGCCTCGACGTTTGGCCGAAGGCAGTATCGAAGCCTTGAATCAATGGCTGGTCATGTTGCGAAAAGAATTGGAAAGAAATTATCAACGGCTGGACGCAGTTCTGGCCGGCATGGAACAGGAAAAGAAAAAAGGAGGGAAGAAACGATGAGCAAATTAACACTCAAGACCGAAGGCGATACCCACGTGGTTGTAACCAGGCAATTCGCAGCATCTCCGGAGGCGGTATACCGCGCTCATACAGAACCGGAGCTTCTCCAGAAATGGCTGCTTGGCCCGGATGGCTGGTCCATGCCGGTATGCGTGAGCGAGCTGAAGCCGGGCGGTAAAATTCGTTACGAGTGGAGCGATGGGAAGGGAAACGGATTTCACCTCACCGGCGAATATCTCGAACTGGAACCATACAGCCGCATCGTGCATGTCGAGCGGATGTTCCTGCCCGACCCGACGCCAGACAACCATGTCGAGACAAAATTTGAGGCAGACGGCACGGGCACACGGATGACTCTCAGAATGACATTGCCTGATGCTCAAACGCGGGCAGCAATGCTTGCCACTGGAATGGAGCATGGAATGGAAGCCAGCTATGCCCGGTTGGAAGGTTTGCTCTAACCGGTGCGCACCCCGGAGGCATGATAGTAAAGGCCGACGTCTGTCGGCCTTTATGCTTTAGAAAATTTTCAGGTGAATCGTCAGGTACTTTTTCGGGTTCTGGCGGATGGCGGTCATCAGGTTGTTCGTGTTCTGAATCATCTCATCCGTGTGGTTATAGAGGCCTTTATTGACCATTAACTGGCCGATAGTGCCTTCGCCGTTATCCACGCGGTTCAGGATGGAATCGAGCTTGGTGACCGTATCGTTGAGCTTTGCGGCAAACTGCGGGTCTTTTGCCATCAGGCCGATGCCGCCCTTGCCCGCGTTGATATCCTTGAGCAGCGCATTCAGATTCGCTGTGGACTCGCGCAGATTGTTATAGAGCGCGTCGTCCTTGATCAGCTTGCCGATGGTTCCATTGCCGCTGTCGATCTGGTTGGCGACATTTTCCAGCTTGCCCACTGTCGCGTTTGCGCGATTGTAAAGCGTGTCGTCGGCGATCAGCTTTCCTATAGAGCCCTTGCCGTTGCCGATCTGGTCTACCAGCTGCTGAATCTCGTTCAGTGTTCCGACGGCGCGGTTATACAGACTTGGATCGTTGATGAGCATGCCGATCGAGCCCTTGCCGGTATTCAATGAATCGACCAGGTTGTCGACTTTCGCCAGGATCGTGTTTAGCTGCTCAATGGTCCCCTGGCTCGACTTGATAACGTCGGTGAGGTTCGGCGTTTCCGTTGTCTGCAACTCGGCATTGTCGTGGACCGCGCCCCCGGTGGCGAACTTGCTGTTAATATCGACAACCGTGTCGCCCAGCACGCCTATGGTTTCCAGGCTCGTCTTCGAATCGCTGTGAAGCGCGGGCAGATACTTCTTGCTGATGCGCATGACCACTTCTACCGGCGTCAGCTTGCGCTCCGGCACAATGCGAATGCTCTTGACGTTGCCGATGGTGACGCCCTCGAGGTTGACCGGAGCGCCCACCTTGAGGCCCGCTGCATTCTCAAAATAGGAACGCACGGTAATTTTGCCCGCGAGAAAGCCGCCTGTGTTGCCAGACATGAGGAACACCAGCGCTGTGAGCGCAATGAGCGCTACCAGCACCAGGACGCCGACTTTCAGTTGAGACCACTGAACTTCCTGCTGGCTTGGCACATCCCTCCTCGATTACTGACAAGAAAAATGCTGCAAACTAGAGAATATCAAACGAAGCTGACCCATGTTGCGGCTCTCCTTTGGATGGCAGGAAACCCTAAGCTGTTGCAAAACGATACATATGTATGCCTTACTGCCCATTTTCAAGATGGACCGAGGCCATGGCCAGCGTTGCCGTATGGGTGAGCGAAAGTGAGACATGCTGCACTCCGAGACGCTCGGCAAAATGCAGCGCCCTCCCGCTTAGATGAAGCGTGGGCCGTTGACCCGGAAGCCGGCGAACCTCGATTTCCTTCCAGCTCACGCCATGCTGAATGCCTGTGCCCAGGGCCTTGGCGCCCGCCTCCTTCGCAGCGAACCGCGCGGCAAAACTCTCAGCCGCGTTCTTCTTCCGCCGGCAATATGCGATCTCTCCCGGCGTAAAAATTTTCTCGAGAAAACGCGGGCCATAACGCGTTATGGAATGCGCAATGCGCTCTATTTCCACAATGTCGATGCCGGTGCCTACGAGCATGAGCGGAATCTTCCCTGTTTGCACGTTAGCACACGCCATCCGCATGGTTACGAAATCATACCAAAGAGTTGCCGGGTAACCGTCAAGATTCGGGCATTTCAGTCCGATCATGGTAGATGTGATTGATACAGAAGATTTCGTCGATTGGGACCTGAGGCTGACGGCAACCAGCGCCGACGATCCGCAGCGATTGCTGCGTTTTTTAACCGGAGCTGTCCTCACCTGCGGCGGCTGGGTTCTGTCGCGCAGCTTGCCGGGATCGGACACGGTGGAAATGAGCTTTGAGTTTGCCCGCGCCGTGAGCCTCGAGATTTACAGCGTTTTAATCTCCGCAGGGCTGGAACTGAGCCGCGATGCGCACATCAGCATGACCGAGCTGTGCCAGTGCACCAAAAACCTGCTGGCCACCAAGGGCTTCGATGTGGCCCGCGTGCGCCTGTTAATCCAGGCCGTCTCGCTTGAGGGGAAAAATCTGCAAGGGCACACCGCATGCGGCTGAATGAACTACACAAGCTGAGCCGTCCACACAATTTGTCATCCTAAGCGCAGCGAAGGACCTGCTTTTACCTGGCTTGGCTACAGTCTTCCAAGAAAAAGCAGGTCCTTCTAGGAAAAGCAGGTCTTTCCCCTTCGTTTCTCAGCGCCAGGATGACAAATCAGTGCATTTATCCAGCTTCCACCAGCCCATAACGGCGCTGCCAGGCCTCGCGCAATCGGGTGCGGACCTGCTTCTTCTCCTCTTCCGAGCCTTCAGGGTTTTCCACAAAGCGGGAAGCCTCGGTCTTTGCCAGCTCCAGCAATTGCCGGTCACGCACAAGGTTGGCAACGCGGAAATCCGGTAAGCCCGCCTGCCTGGTGCCGAAGAATTCGCCCGGCCCGCGCAGCTCAAGATCAAGCTCCGCCAGCTCAAAGCCGTTTTGCGTGCGAACCATCGCCGCCAGCCGTTCTTCCGCCTGTTCGGAAACGCGTCCCCCGGTCATGAGAATGCAATAAGACTTGGCCGCTCCGCGTCCTACGCGTCCGCGAAGCTGGTGAAGCTGTGCCAGCCCAAAGCGCTCCGCATGCTCGATCACCATAATGGTCGCATTGGGAACGTCCACGCCGACTTCAATGACCGTAGTCGAGATGAGAACGTCAATTTCGCCGCGCTGGAAGCGGCGCATCACAATTTCCTTCTCATCGGAATCAAGCCGCCCATGCAGCAGCCCGAGCCGCAGCCCGGAGAGCGGACCATTCCGCAGCGACTCATACATATCGGTTGCGGCTTTGAGCGAAGGCTTCTCAAAAAGCGAGTTTTTTGGAGCTTTTTTCACCACTTTTTTGCGCGATTTCGATTCTTTTTCAGGCTCTTTTTCGTCTTCCGGAGGCGCAAAATCCAGCTCCGGCTGGTCATCCTTTGCGCCTTCAATCACCGGATACACCACATACGCCTGGTGCCCGCGGGCGACCTGCTCGCGAACGAACTTCCACACATCCTCGGCGCGTTCATCCGAAACCTGCCGCGTAACGATCGGAGTGCGACCCGGCGGCAGCTCGTCCAGCACGCTCAGGTCGAGATCGCCATAAAGCGAAAGCGCCAGCGTGCGCGGAATCGGCGTCGCCGTCATCACCAGCACGTCGGGCTCCGCGTCGGTGGGCTTCTTCATCAGGCGAAAGCGCTGCAGCACGCCGAAGCGATGCTGCTCGTCCACAACAATCAGGCCCAGCTTATCGAATTCCACCTTTTCTTCGATCAGGGCATGTGTGCCGATTACCACATCCGCTTCGCCCTCATAGATGCGCCTGCGGTTCAGCTTTTTCAGATCGGGATCGAGCGAGCCGGTCAGCAAGACAATGCGGTAAGGCTTCGAGGATTTCTCCAGCAGCTTGCGCGCCGCCAGATAATGCTGCGTTGCCAGAATCTCTGTAGGCGCCATCAGCGCCGCCTGGTAGCCGTTTTCTATCGCAACCAGCATCGCCTGCAGGGCCACGATGGTTTTCCCGGAGCCCACATCGCCCTGCAGCAATCGCCGCATGGGCGAAGGGCGGCGCATGTCGGCCACAATTTCCCCGAGAGCTCGTTTTTGCGCAGCCGTGGGATGAAAGGGAAGAATTTCCCGGATAGCTTCGCGAACTTTCTCCGTCGTCTCAAAGGCAATGCCGGCGCGCTCTTTAAATTTGCGCCGCTTCAGCTCGAGCCCCAGCTCCAGATAAAACAGCTCTTCAAAAATAAGCCGCTTATGGGCAGCGGTGGCCGATGCCTGCAACTGCGTCATCGGCGTGCCCGGCGGTGGAAAATGCACGTTGTTCAGCGCTTCAGCGCGGCTGGGCAGTTCCAGCCGCTCTACAAGCGATTGCGGCAGGCTCTCCGGCACATTGCCGCCAAGCTCGTGCAACAGGTTGTAGACAATGCGCCGCAGCCAGCGCGTGGTCAGCTTGTTGCCGCCCAGCGATTCATAGACAGGCACAATCCGGCCCACTTCCAGGAGGTCGGCTTCGTCTTCGCCGGCGGAAAGAATTTCCACCTGCGGCTGAATCATCTTAAAGCCGCGACCCGAGCGCGACGGCTCGACTTTCCCGTACAGCGCGAGCATCTGCCCGTGTTTGAATCGGTCTTTGAGATATGTTCCGTGAAACCACATGCACTTGAGCGACGAGAGCCCCTGCCCGACAGTCATTTCAAAGATGGGCATACTGCGCGTGCGTAACAAGGCAGTGCCGCGCACCTCGCCGATGACGCTGGCCATTTCGCCTGCCTTGAGCTGGCTCAGCGGCATCGGATGAAGGCGGTCTTCATAGCGGAAAGGCAAGTGGTAGAGCAGGTCTTCTACGGTAGTAATGCCCTTGGCGGCAAGGCTCTGCGCAATCTGTGGGCCTATGCCTTTTACGTACTGGACCTGCGTTTCAAGCTGCAACACATTTGCGATCATACAAGGTCTGTCGCAGGGGAAATTGTGACAGGATGGGGCACCCGGATTCCGGGCACCGGCAAAGATCGCTAGCTACCAAAGGGAGCGAAATAATAGTCCCAAATGCGGAAGGGGCAGGAATGGCGAGCTAAAGCGAGCGTTCGCCTGGACGGCGAGTCCTGATAGACTGGCTGCATTGTTTTAGAGGGGAAAACTTCTTGCATGGCCGCAGTCGTTGAGCTGGACCGTATCTCCAAATCCTATGAAAAAAAGATAGCCGTCAAAGACCTGAGCCTGCGCATTGAAGCAGGCACCATGTTTGGGCTGCTGGGACCGAATGGCTCGGGAAAGACATCGAGCATCCGCATGATGGTGGGCATCACCATGCCCGACTCCGGCAGCGTACAGCTTTTGGGAAAACCCTTCGACCGCGAGAGCCTGAAGCGCGTCGGCTACCTGCCCGAAGAGCGCGGCCTCTATAAAAAGATGAAGGTCATGGACCAGCTCATCTTCATGGGCGAGTTGCGCGGGCTGGACAAGGGCACCGCAGGCCGCCGTGCCCATAACTGGTGTGAGCGGCTGCAGATTCTCGAAGCCTCCGACAAGAAGACGGAAGAGCTGTCCAAGGGCATGCAGCAGAAGATCCAGTTCATTTCCACGCTGATGCACGATCCCGACCTCATCATCATGGACGAGCCGTTCTCCGGCCTCGATCCTGTGAATGCGACCCTGCTGCAGGACACCCTCATCGATCTGAAGAATGCGGGCAAGGCCATCCTCTTCTCCACGCATCGCATGGACCAGGTAGAGAAGCTGTGCGACGCCATCTGCCTCATCAGTTCCGGCCACGCCGTGCTTTCCGGCGGCATGCGCGAAGTCAAATCACGCTATGAGCGCGACCGCGTGATCCTGCAATACGAAGGCGAAAATTCCTTCCTGCAGCATCCCGCCATTGCCGAGTTCAAGGATTATGCCGGGTACGTGGAAATCCGCCTGAAGCCGCACGCCGATGCGCAGAGCCTGTTGCGCGAGGCGGCGCAGAAGGCAACGATCTACCGTTTTGAACTGGTCGAGCCCTCGCTCGAAGAGATTTTCATTCAGACCGTAGGAGAGAAAGTCGATGCGTGACATCCTGCTCATCGCCAAACGCGAATATCTGGAACAGGTGAAGGGCAAAGCCTTCAAGGTCACGACCATCCTTATTCCCGTGATCTTTGCCGCCATTATCGGCATCTCCATCTTTGCCAGCCGGAACTCCGGATCGGGCAAGCACATTGTCGTCGCCTCGAATGACGCGCCCCTTGCGGCCCGGGTGCAGGAAAAGCTGCTCACTGACAAGAATGCTCACCTGACCGTCGACGTTCTTGCTCCCGCTGCAGATTCAGACCGTCGGCAACTCATCGCAAAAATCGATCAGAAGCAGATTGACGGCTTTCTCTGGCTCACAACCGATGCCAATGCCGGTAATGCCAAGGCCACCTACGTAGCGCGTTCCTCCGGCGACTTCGCTACCGAATCGCGCTTATCCGACGCCGTCGATCACGCCATCGTGCAGCAGCGGCTTTCGTCGCATGGCATCGCCGCGGGCGATATCGATGCGCTGACCAAAGGCGTCAAGATTGAAACCGAGCAGGTAAAGAACGGCAAAGAGGTGGGCAGCAGCACACTAGGCTCGTTCTTCGCTGCGTACATCATGGCCTTCCTGCTCACGTTTACCGTCATGATGTACGGCATGAACGTAGGCCGCTCTGTGATTCAGGAGAAAACATCGCGCATCTTTGAGGTGATGCTTTCGACCGTCAAGCCCACCGACATGCTGGCCGGCAAGCTCGTCGGCATCGGAGCCGTCGGCCTTACGCAGCTTGCCATCTGGGCGGCTGCGGCCTTGCTGTTCTCAAGCACCGCGCTGGCGGCAAGCCTCATGTCCGGCGGATTGAAGATTCAGATTTCTCCGGCAGAGATTGGGCTATTCGCCGTGTATTTTCTGCTGGGCTACGCGCTCTACAGCACGCTGTTTGCCGGGCTGGCGGCTACCTGCGAAAGCGAGCAGGAACTGCAGCAGTACGCTCCGCTGGCCGCCGTGCCGGTGTGGCTCAGCTTCAGCATGATCACGTTTATCGTGAGCAATCCCAACTCGTTCTGGTCGGTGGCAATTTCGCTCTTTCCGCCTTGCGCGCCGATTGCCATGTTCCTGCGCATCGCCTCGCAGTTTCCGCCCCTGTGGCAGATAGCCTTGTCGCTGGCCCTGCTATTGATTTCGGTGTGGATCGTGGTCTGGTTCTCGTCGCGCATTTACCGCATCGGCATTCTCATGTACGGCAAGCGGGCAACGCTCCCGGAAATGCTGAAATGGCTGCGGTATTCATAGATCTCCGACAGGTCCTATGAGAGCAGCGGTACAAGCCGCACGAGCTTTCGCTAATGATGTATCGTAGCCGCCAGCGCTCACCACTACGTTGTCATCCTGAGCCTCTAATAAACCTCCAATGATGTCATCCTGAGCGTAGCCGAAGGACCCGCACGAGCAACGCTCGTGCGAATTGGTCTTGCGAATGCAAGACCAACCGCTTTTTAGTCTCGACTATTCAGCAGGAGTACCCCATTACCCGCCTCTTCAATTAAGCTGGTTCGGATTTGCTCGAACCATGCTTTGTTTCCTACTGAGAGGGCTATCCAATCCGTTCAATGATCCTTGAAGCCTTCGTCAGGTTCTACGCAGTTTGCAAAGAACCACAGCGCGTCCGAAAGAGATTCTTTGGAATGCCAGGTCGTCATGACAATATGTCCCTTCGGTTCATCTGGTATGCGCTCAAGGTCCAGTTGATCATGCACTCTTTCGCAATCCTGTCCCCACACACAAAAGTACGCGAGGCCTCTTTCGAGCAGAGATTTTGCTGTTTTCCGCAGAGATTCATCGCTGATGAGTGTCGCATCAATGGCCAGAAATAAACAGTAGTTCGTTGAGATTGACTCAAGAACTAACGGGATGTCTTCGAGTCTAGGCACAGCTCCGACACTATATAGACGGTCATGGTTGTGTTTGTCTTGTCGTACTTTAAGCATCAAATTCTCTAACGTCAGCACTGATTATCTCTGATTTATTGACAGTCTAAAGAGGATACTGGGTGCCCCAGGTCTCGACTTTGAAACCTGGGATTCTCTGAACCAAATGAACAAGGAAAAAGGGTAGAAGCACCGGGCTTCAGCCCGGTGAATAAAAATCCGGCTCGAAGAGCCGTACCTTGCTGCCGCAGGCTTGGAGCGCAGCCCAACGGGTGAAGCGACCCTGTCAAGTCCCCAAAAGCAAAATAACTTGCAAACATTTGAAAACAAACCACATGAAAATGCCAAAGGTTGGCATGTTATTTCCCCAGAACTGCTATTCTGGATATAGAAGCAAAAAGCCCGCCATGAGCGGGCTTTGCATTGCACGAGAACGAGGATCCCTCGCTAAGTGATTGAAAACACTAGAATCGACTTAACTCCAGCAGAATCATAGGGATAGAAGGGGATGATCCCCCGCTAAACCATTGAAAAATATAGAAACGAGAAGACCTGCCAGGGGGGAGGGGGATCCCCCATCCCTCAGGAGTGGCCGGCGAAGCCATCTAGGGCAAAGATTTCGTGCGTCTTCAGCAGGTTTTTCTTCCGCAGCGTGCCCAGAACCTGTTCCACAGACCAGTCGAACGACGAAGTGCCGTCCACGACCAGATCGGCAAACTGTGCCGAAGGCTTCACGAACTGCTCTGCCATCGGACGCACCGTCTCGGCATAATGCTGCGCCACCGATTCCGGCGTGCGTCCGCGGCTTTGCACATCGCGCGCCAGTCGCCGCTGGTAACAGACTTCATCGGGAGTATCGACGTAGACGCTGAGGTCATAAAGACGGCGAAGAGGCTCATAATGCAGGGCGAGAATGCCGTCTACCAGCAGGAAATGCGGCTCATAGACAGGAACCGAAGCGCCCGGCACGCGCGTGTGCGTGGCGAAGTCGTATTCCGGCCGCGTAATGCTGCGGCCCAATGAAAGCTGCCGGACCTGTGCGATGAGCAAGTCCGATTCGAGCGCGTCGGGATGGTCGAAGTTTTCCCTACATCGCGCTTCGTAAGTCAGGTGACCAAGATCGCGGTAGTAGTGGTCGAGATGGAAATGCGTGCCTTCCAGCTCGCGCGCCAGTTCCTGCGCTAAGGAGGTTTTGCCGGAACCGGAATATCCGGCGATACCAATCACAACTGGGCCCTGATTTCCGTTCATTGTCGGCTGGCTTCCTTCTGTATGGCGGGAACAATGTCGGCCAGCAGCCTGGTGAACTGTGCAGCGACGCGGCGTCCGGTTTCGATGACTTCTTCGTGGCCCAGCGGTTCGGCTTGCAGTCCTGCGGCCAGGTTCGTAACGCAGGAGATGCCGAGGACCTCAATGCCCATCTGTCGGGCGGCGATGACTTCCTGCACCGTAGACATGCCGACCAGATCGGCCCCCATGGTGCGGAAGGCGCGTATCTCGGCGGGTGTCTCAAAGCTGGGACCGAGGACGCAGAGGTACACGCCTTCGTTGAGCGAATGGCCGGAACGCTGCGCCGTGGCAGCAGCGAGCGAGCGCAGGCGCTTTGAGTAGGTCTCGGTCATATCGAAGAAGCGTGCGCCGAAGCGCTCGTCGTTCTCGCCAATGATGGGATTACGTCCGGTGAAATTGATATGGTCGCAGATGAGGACCAGCTCGCCCTGCTTCATGCCCTGGCGAATGCCTCCGGCGGCGTTGGTTACGATCAGCGTCCTAACGCCGAGCTGGCCGAGCACGCGAATGGGGAAGGTTACTTCCTGCGAGCTGTAGCCTTCGTAGGCATGCACACGGCCCTGCATCACGGCGACAGGAACGCCGTCGATGGTGCCGAGGACGAGTCGTCCGCTATGCCCAGGGACGGTGGATTGCGGGAAGTGTGGAATATCGCTGAAAGGGATGGCGGTAGCGTCGGCGACCTGGTCGGCAAAAGCGCCAAGGCCCGAGCCTAAAACGACGCCGATGGAGGGCGTCAGCGGCGTCCGGGCACGAATATATGCGACTGCCGCCGTAACCTGTTCAAACAAGGAAATGTCGTTGCTCACGTCTATTTATGTTTTATCGCATCAGGATGCTAACAATCGAGGCCGACATCAAATTTGCCATGGTTCCGGCCAGCATGGCGCGCAATCCGAGCCGCGCCAGCTCATTGCGGCGGTTGGGAGCCAGCGCTCCAATGCCGCCAATCTGGATGCCGATGGAGCTGAGGTTGGCGAATCCGCAGAGCGCAAAGGTGGCGATGGTAAAGGAGCGGAAGCTCATCATGGCCTTCTGCGCGCCCAGCATGGAATAAGCCACCAGCTCATTGATGACCATGCGCGTGCCCAGCAGGTTGCCGACAATCTTCGCGTCGTGCCATGGAATGCCGATGAGCCACGCGACGGGCGAGAAAAGCACGCCCAAAATTGAGTCGAGCTTAGACGGGAAGGGGATATGGTGCGGACTGAGCCAGTTGTGAATGCCGCCGAGAATGCCATTCAGCAGCGCAATAAGCGCAAGGAAGGAGATGAGCATGATGGCGACATTGAAGGCGAGCCGGCCTCCGTCGATGGTGCCGCGAGCGATGGCTCCGAGCAGGTTTTCGTCCTTATGTTCAGCGCCTTCGGGCATATGGACGGTGCCTTCCGTGGCCGGTGTCTCGGTTTCGGGCACCAGCATCTTGGAGATCAGGATGGTTCCGGGCGCAGTCATAATGACGGCGGCCAGAAGATGCTGCGCTTCAATGCCGTAGAGAATGTAGGCCGCCATGATACCGCCGGAGACATGGGCCATGCCGCTGGTCATGATGGTCATCAGCTCGGAGCGGGTGGCATCGGGCAGGAAAGGACGGATGGTGAGCGGCGCTTCTGTCTGTCCCATGAAGATGCTGGCAGCTACGTTGAGGCTTTCCGCCCCGCTGACGCGCAGCGTGAGCTGCATGAGCCGGGCAAAGAGCCGGATGATGAGCTGCATGATGCCGAGGTAATAGAGAACGGCGAAGAAGGCGGAGATAAAGATGATGGTCGGCAGAACCTGAAAAGCGAAGATGCTGCCGAAGGAGGAATGCTGCTTGCCTAATTCTCCGAATACGAAGGTAGAGCCGACGAAGGCGTAAGAAAGCAGCCTGGTAACGGCATTTCCGGCGGCGGCCAGGGCGCGCTGGCCCCAGGTGAAATCGAGAACGATGAAAGCAAAGAGTATCTGCAGGCCGAGACCCCAGAAAACGGTGCGCCAGCGGATAGCGCGGCGGTTGGTGGAAAAGATCCATGCTAAAGCCAGCATGGCGAGCAGCCCTAGAACACCTGTAAATCGACCCAAATCGTTCTCCCGTTTCTATCCTATGGGCGCGGAGCGGCTTCGAGGTACTGTTTTTTGTTTTCTGCGGTGATGATTTCCTGAACGAGCGGCGCGATAGGTGCAGGCTGGTCTGCGATCATGAGAGCCTGGCGTAGCAGCGCTTCCGGTTCGGCAAATCGCTCTTCGCGGTCGGCAAATAGAGTGCAGAGCAGCCGGCCTGCTTCCACTTTGCCGCCGAGTTTAATGTGCATCTCAAGGCCCGCGTGCGCCGAAACCGGCTCCCCGGCGCGTTCGCGTCCGGCGCCGAGCCGCTGCACCGCCCAGCCGACCTGCGTGCAGTCGATGCGCGCGAGGTAGCCGGAACGGTCGGCGTGAAATTCTTTTCTCGCACCGGGACGATGGAACTTCAGAGGGTCGGCGAAACTGGAGGCATCGCCCCCTTGAGCCTCGACCATAGCGGTGAAAACTTTGAGCGCCGCGCCGGATGCGAGAACCTCTTCGGCTCGCTGGCGACCTGCTTCGGCGGTTTTCGCCGCGCCTCCGAGAAAAATCATCCATCCGGCAAGGATGAGCGACAGCTCGCGCAGGTCCTCGTTCAGCGGGTTTCGTTTGCCGTGCAGCAGTTCCATGGACTCAGCGACTTCGATCCAGTTTCCGGCAAAGCGCCCGAGCGGCTGGTCCATATTTGTCAGCAGGGCGGCGGTGCGGGTTCCGGCCCGCTCGCCGGTTTCGACCAGAAGCGCGGCGAGAAAGAGAGAATCTTCTTTTTTGCGTAGAAAAGCGCCGGAACCGGTCTTAACGTCGAGCACCATGCCGTTCAATCCGGCAGCGAGCTTTTTGCTCATGATGGATGGGCAGATCAGGAAAGGACTTTCAACAGTGGAGGTGCGGTCACGCAGCGCGTAGAGAACCCGGTCGGCGGGAACGAGGTTCTTTGTCTGCCCGACAATGCTGGCTCCGACTTTGCTGAGTACCTGCTCCATCTCCTTGAGTGAGAGCTGCGTGCGATAGCCGGGAATGCTTTCGAGCTTGTCCAGTGTGCCGCCGGTGTGGCCCAGCGCGCGCCCGCTGATCATGGGGACGGCGAGCCCGGCGGCGGCGGCGATGGGCGCGACCAGGAAGGATGTCTTGTCGCCGACGCCGCCAGTGGAATGCTTGTCGACAGCGACTTTTTTGAGGGGCGATGGATCGAAGACCTCGCCGGAAAACTTCATCGCGGTCGTCAGCGCATCGACTTCTCTCAGCGTAAGACCGCGCAGGAAGACGGCCATCAGCCATGCGGCGAGCTGGTCTTCGGGAATAGACCCGGTAGCCGCGCCCTGGGCCAAAAACTGGAGTTCAGTAGCGGTGAGCTCTTCGCCGTCGCGCTTTTTTCGGATGAGATCAACCGCGTGCATTGGTTTCCTTTGTCCAGATGCTGAAGGCGCAGGGCAGAAGATCGGTGAACGGCTTCTGCACGATTTCAGAGCCGTTGGAGAAGTACACACGGGTTTCGGGCGTCGTGAATTCGCTGAGCATTTGCAGACAGGCTCCGCAGGGATTGCTTGCAGCCTGATTCAAGTTCGTAACCATGACAGCGGCGATTTTGCGATTTGCTCCGGATTCAGCGATGGCGCGGACGAGAGCGGAGCGCTCTGCACAGATGGTGAGGCTGTACGAGACATTTTCGACGTTGCAGCCGGAGACGATTTGCCCATCGTCGAAGAGCAGGGAGCATCCGACGCGGAAACCGGAGTATGGCGCATATGCGTGTTGCGCGGCATCCAGGGCCGAGGCATGCAATTGTTCGACGATTTCCTGTGTGAGAGTCGCCATCCTTATTGAGGCTACTGAGATTACGGGATGACAGCAAGTCCGCTCAAGTTCCCCATGCAATCGCCCGATAACGTATGCGTGGACGAACTGACACGAGAGTTTCTGATCGAGAGCCAGGAAGGGCTGGACCGCATGGAGCGCTGCCTCACAGAGCTGGAGGAGCGCCCCGAAGATCGCGAGTTGCTAGCGGACATTTTCCGTTCGGTGCACACGATCAAAGGCACAACAGGATTTCTGGGCTTCTCGCGGCTGGAATCGCTGGCGCACGCGGGCGAAAATCTGCTGGGATTGCTGCGGGACGGCAAGCTGCTGGCCAATGCAGAGATCATCAGCGGCTTGCTGACGCTGCTCGATATTCTGCGCGAAATCCTTGGATCGATTGAGGCTACCGGTCAAGAGGGGGAAGGCAACGATTCGGCCATGATTGCGCGGCTGCATCAGCTCCAGCATGGCGAAGAGGAAAAGCCGAAAAAGCGCGCACGTAAGCCGAAAGCGAAGGCGGCGACCGAGGTTGCGATACCGGCATCTGCCGCGATTGCCATGCCGGAAGAGACAAAGGCAATTGAGATATATCAGGCTGATCCGCAGGTAGCGCAGCCCCGCGCCGCGGTGAATGCGGCAGAATCGACGCTTCGCGTTGATGTAGATCTTCTGAATCGCATGATGAACCTGGTGGGCGAGCTGGTGCTGACGCGCAATCAGATTCTGCAGATGGTGAGCAGCGACGCGAATTTAACGGTGCTTTCTCGGCGACTCGATATGGTGACGGCGGATTTGCGCGAGGCGGTGATGAAGGCCCGCATGCAGCCGGTGAGCCATGTCTTTTCCAAGTTTCCGCGCATGGTGCGCGATCTGGCGCAGCAATTGAACAAACGCGTCCGTATCGTGATGGAAGGCCAGGAGACGGAGCTGGACAAGAGCCTGCTGGAGGCGATCAAGGACCCGCTGACACATTCGGTTCGCAATGCGATTGACCATGGCATCGAGCCGCCGCATGTGCGCGAGGCCGCAGGCAAGGAAGCGGAAGGCACCATGCGCCTGCGCGCCTACCAGGAAGGCAGCCATGTCATCATCGAAGTCTCTGACGATGGCGGCGGGATGAAGGTGGAGCGCATCCGCGATAAGGCGCTTGAGCGCAAGCTGATTACGCGGGAGCGTGCGGCGCAGCTTTCGGACCGCGAACTGATGCAGCTGATTTTTCTGCCCGGCTTTTCTACAGCGGAAGCGATCACAAATGTTTCCGGACGCGGCGTAGGTATGGATGTAGTTCGCACCAATGTGGAGAAAATCGGCGGCAAAGTGGAGATCGATAGCCGCCCGGGAAAAGGCACGACGCTGCGCTTGAGGATTCCGCTGACGCTGGCGATTGTGCCAGCGCTGATTGTGCGCAGCCATGGACAAAGCTTTGCGTTACCCCAGGGTGCGCTCTTTGAGTTGGTGCATCTCACGGCGGAGCAGGCGCGCGAGCAGGTGGAGTGGATGGAAGGCGTGGCACTCTATCGCTTACGCGGCAAGCTTCTGCCGCTGGTCTTCCTTGGTTCTCTGTTGCAGCAACGGGCTCAGGAGAGCGAATCGCACGAAGTGTATATTGCCGTGCTGAATGCCGAAGGCCGGCGCTATGGGCTCGTGGTGGATGGCTTGGCCGATCCGGAGGAAATTGTCGTCAAGCCGCTTTCTTCAGTGCTGAAGCAAATTGGGCTCTTCTCCGGCGCGACGGTGCTGGGGAATGGCGAGATGGCGCTCATTCTCGATCCAGGCGCGATTGCCACGCAATCGAATATCGGCATGGCGCTGGAAGACGATGAGCTGCAGGTTGTCGAGGCCAATATGGAGGAGGGCGAAAGCGAGTATCTGCTCATGCAGAACAACAATGAATATGCAGCCGTGCCGCTGGATCGTGTCTTGCGCATTGAGCGCATGGCGCGTTCGCAGAAGGAGTGGCTGGGAGGCATACCGGTGCTGCGGTTTGGCGATGCGCTCCTGCCGCTGCAGGACACCGGCGCACAGACAGGCGAAGAGATGACCGTGGTAGTCTGCCGCGACGGCGAGCGCCACGTGGGAGTGGCTGTGGCTCAGGTGCTGGACGTGGCAGCGGGCAAACCGCTGGCAGAAGCAGGCACGCACGCAACGGCGCACGAAATAACGCTGCTGAAAGATAAAGTCACGAGCGTAGTGAATTTGAGCCGTATTCCTGCATTGCCGGGGATGCGCGCGGTCGAAGCCGCGGAGGTGACGGCATGACACAAGCTCTTGCTCTTGAAATGACGATGGTAGATGAACGGATTGAGATGTGCTCTGTGCGGGTGGGACAGACACTGTACGGAGTTCCGATTATGCGGATTCTGGAAATTCTTGGCAAGCCTGCAAAGCAGCTGGTTCCGCTGGCTCCGTCATATATTGGCGGCCTGGTGCACTATCGCGGTGAAGTATTAACTACGGTTTCATTGCGCCGTTTGCTGGGGATGCCGGAGCGGGATCATATGGAGGACATTCTTGTCTTTGAAGGCGCGGATGGATATTTTGGCCTCCTGGTCGATGAAGTGGAAGAGGTCATGACGGTGATGCCGTCGGATTTCGAGCATAACCCCTCCACGCTCGATGACCGCCGAAAGGCATTATTTGCAGGAACCTACAAGCTGAAAGATGGGCTGTTGGTTATGCTCGACCCTGAGCGGCTCGATCCGGTGCAACTCGCGGAAGCGAATTGAATGTATGCGAGCTTTGATTGTTGATGATTCACGTTATATTCGAGGTTTTCTGCGAGCGCTGCTGGAAGAATACGGCGCAGAGTGTTCAGAAGCGGAAAACGGCGAAATCGCTCTGGCCGCGCTACGAGAAGGCAATGGCTGGGATATCGCATTTGTAGATGTAAATATGCCGGTAATGGGAGGCCTTGACTGTGTGCGAGCCATTCGCAGCGATCAAAAAATGGACTCGCTCAGGATCATGATGGTGACGACCGAGGCAGATCATTTTTTTATTGAAGCGGCGCTCGAAGCCGGGGCCGATGAGTATCTGATGAAGCCATTTGATGCCGCGGCTCTGGCAGAAAAGCTGCAGATTATTGGCATGGCATAAGGATTGGCGGCTTCCCCACATGCAACTCCCTCCTGTTCGTGTTCTTGTTGTCGATGATTCTCTTGTGATGCGCAGTTTGCTGCGCATGGTGCTGGCGTCCGAGCCCGCAATTGAGCTGGTTGGCATGGCAACCGATGGCGTGCAGGCGTTAGAGCTCGTGGAACGGATGCGACCCGAGCTTGTGCTGCTCGATATTGAAATGCCGCGAATGAACGGCATGGAAGTATTGTCGGAATTGCGCGCCAAACGCTCCCCGGCGAAGGTAATCATGTGCAGTACGCTGACGCGGCGAGGGGCGCGCATCACACTTGAGGCACTGGCCTGCGGTGCCACCGACTATGTAACCAAGCCCACGGCGCAGAATGGCGCAGCCGATGCTGTGGCTACGCTTAGACGCGAATTGCTGCCGAAGATCAAGGCCCTGTTTTCGCAAGCAGGCACAGATTTGCCGTCCTTGAACATGGTTGCCGAGGATGGATTGCTGCGAAAAGGCGCAGAGATGGTGGTGATCGGCGTTTCGACAGGCGGTCCGGCGGCGCTTGAAGTGCTTTTATCGAAATTGCCGGGGGATTTTTCTGTCCCGATTGTTATCGTGCAACATATGCCGCAGCTTTTTACTGCGATGTTGGCCGACAGGTTGAATCGCGAATGCGCGCTGGCTGTGTGTGAAGCTGCTCCCGGAATGCGCCCGGAGGCCGGCAATGTTTATATTGCGCGCGGCGATTGGCACCTGGAGTTTGCGCAGCTTGCTTTTGGGGCGGGACACGCATTGCGGTTGTCGCAATCTGCGCCGGAGCATTTCTGCCGCCCTTCGGTGGATGTGTTGTTCCGTTCAGCCGCGCGGATGTTCGGCGATGCAGTGATCGGTGTGGTATTAACCGGCATGGGGTCCGATGGGCTGGAGGGCTGCAAGGCAATTCGCCAGGCCGGCGGGCGCGTAGTTGTGCAGGATCGCGAGAGCAGTGTGGTGTGGGGTATGCCTGCTGTTGTGGCGGACGCGGGTTTGGCGCACCGTGTCCTGCCGCTGCCTGCTATCGCGGCAGAATTGCAGCGCCTTTGTCCGAAGCAAAGCTCGAAGGTGATTGTTCATGCTGTGCACTGAAACGGACTACGCTTTTCTGCGGCAGTTTATCTTGAGCCGCTCAGAGAATGTTCTGGATGCGTCGCGTGATGATCTTTTTGACGCGCGTCTCTATCGTGTTATGAACGCCCGAGGTATCGCCGGGCTTGGGGCGCTTGTCGCCAAACTAAAGACGGCCTCCGATCCGGCGCTCGATCAGGAAGTGGTGGAGGCAATGACGATCAATGAGACGAGCTTTTTTCGTGATCGGGCTGCTTTCGAGCTTCTGCAAAACACATTGATACCGCATCTGATCGAAAGCCGTTCCCGCGAGCGGTGTCTTCGCTTTTGGAGCGCGGCATGTTCCAGCGGGCAGGAGGCGTATTCTCTGGCGATGCTGCTGCGGCAAAACTTTCCGCAAATCGCAGATTGGCAGATAGAGATTTGCGGCACGGATATCAATATGGCCATGGTTCGTCGCGCCAGGGCAGGCCGTTATTCAAGGATCGAGATCAACCGCGGCCTTCCTGCGCGAATGTTGCTGAAATATTTTGTACGTGATGGCGAAGAATGGGAATTAACTTCTGAGCTGCGAGCGATCTGCAACTTTCAACAATGCAACCTAAGCCATTCTTTACCCATACTGGCGCGTTATGACGGTATTCTGATGCGCAATGTATTGTTCTACTTCCCTGAATCGACACAAAAGCGCATTCTCCAACAGGTTCACCGCATGTTGCAGAAGGATGGATTTCTACTTCTGGGCTCAAGTGAGCAGGCGCAACCGCGCGACCTCTGGCACCCTGTTTTTGAGAACAATACCTGCTATTACAAACGACAATAAACGCATCTGACTCAGCAGCGAGTATTCTGCTTGCTGAGGATTTCTGTTTTGGCGAAACGCTCCCGGAAGAACACTACGGATGCAGAAGACGATGTGCTTTCCCTTTTTCATCCCGTCACTGCAGGATGGTTTCGGGCGGTCTTTGATGCGCCTACAGCGCCACAGCGTTTAGGCTGGCCGGCGATTGCAAAGGGTGAGAGCACACTGATCCTTGCGCCTACCGGTACCGGTAAGACGCTGACGGCATTTCTGTGGTGTCTCGATCGAATCATGATGGGCCCCGGACAGGATGAGCCGGATGGCTGCCGTGTCATCTACATCAGTCCATTGAAGGCCCTGGCATTCGATGTGGAGCGCAATCTGCGATCGCCTCTTGCGGGCATTGCCAACATGGCGCGGCAACGGGGAACTCCGTTTCACCAACCCGAGATCAGCGTGCGCACAGGCGACACCCCGCAGAAAGAGCGGAATCGCTTTCGCCGCCATCCGGCAGAAATCCTGATTACTACGCCGGAATCGCTCTACTTATTGCTGACTTCGGAATCAGCGGCATCGCTTCGCTCAGCCGATACCGTTATCGTAGACGAGATTCATGCACTGGTGCCTACCAAGCGCGGCGCGCATCTTGCTCTAAGCCTGGAACGATTGGAAGCAATTACAGAAAAACGAGTGCAGCGGATCGGCCTTTCCGCAACGCAAAGGCCGCTGGAAGAAGTCGCGCACTTTCTTGGAGGATGCGAGCCGCAGAAGAAACCAGCGCAGAATGCAAGCGGCGGCCTGACAGCACTAGAACAGGAATGGACAACGGATGACGAATCGTCTTCGCAGGAACGTGCTCCAAAATTCCGACCTGTGACGATTGTGAACGCCAGCGAGCCAAAAAAGCTTGAGCTGCGCATAGAGGTGCCGGTTGAGGACATGGCAAAGCTTGGGCGGCAGGAAGATTTGCCGAGCGGCGCGGCCTCGCAAGCGCCGAAACGCACTTCGATCTGGAGTGCGATTCATCCGCGGCTGCTGGAAATCGTGCGCGAGCGGCAATCGACGCTTATTTTTGTAAACAATCGCCGTATTGCTGAACGACTGGCGGGCGCTTTGAATGAGCTTGCCAACGAGCCCATTGCACGCGCGCACCACGGATCGTTGGCAGCAGCGCAGCGTGCCGAGATCGAAGAGCAACTCAAGGCAGGAGCAATTAAAGCTTTGGTTGCAACTTCCACGCTTGAGCTGGGAATCGATATGGGTGCGGTTGATCTGGTAGTGCAGGTGGAAGCTCCACCATCGGTAGCCAGCGGCATGCAGCGTATCGGGCGCGCCGGACATCAGGTAGGCGCCGCCAGCGAGGGAATCATCTTTCCAAAGTATCGTGCCGATCTCGTTGCATGTGCCGCGGTGACTCGCGCGATGCATGAGGGCCTGGTGGAATCAACGCGGTACCTGCGCAATCCGCTCGACGTATTGGCGCAACAGATTGTTGCCACGGTAGCGCAGCCTCCGCATGCTGCAATTCCGCGAAAGAAAGGTCAGCCGCCTGCGGTCTCGGAGATCTCGACCAGTGATCTTTTTCGTATCATTACCGCCGCTGCTCCCTTTGCTTCGTTGAGCCGCGAGGCTTTCGATGGCGTGCTCGATCTGCTTGCAGGGCGCTACCCCTCGGATGAGTTTGCCGAGTTGCGACCGCGCATTACCTGGGACCGCGTGCACGACACGCTTACGCCGAGAGAAGGAGCGAAGAGCCTTGCGATTCTGAATGGCGGCACAATTCCTGATCGCGGGCTATATGGCGTGTTTCTTTCAGGTACGGAAGGCAAGCCGGTGCGCGTGGGCGAGTTGGACGAAGAGATGGTCTTCGAGAGTCGCACTGGAGAAACATTTGTATTGGGCGCTTCGACATGGCGCATCGATGAAATTACGCATGATCGCGTGCTGGTGTCCCCCGCGCCCGGCGAGCCGGGCAAAATGCCCTTCTGGCATGGAGATAGCGCAGGCCGTCCGCTGGAGTTTGGGCGGCGCATTGGCCAGCTTATCCGCGAGCTGCGCGAAATGCCCCGCAATGCTGCACTCAGCAGGCTTGTGCGCGAGCATGATCTCGATCCGGCAGCGGCGGAAAATCTCATTCGCTTTCTTGTCGATCAGGAGATTGCGACCGTCGCCGTTCCCGATGATCGAACCATTGTGATTGAGCGCGTACGCGATGAGTTGGGTGACTGGCGCGTTTGCGTATTGACGCCATTTGGTAATCGCGTGCATGCGCCCTGGGCAATGGCAATCTCCAGCAAGCTGCGGGCAGCAGGCGCCATCGACGTAGAAACCATGTGGGCCGATGACGGATTTGTGTTGCGCTTTCCGGATACGGAGACTGCTCCCGAGACGGAGCAATTGCTCATCGATTCCGCGGAAGCCTCGGAACTGGTGTTGCGTCAGCTTGGCTCAACGGCGCTTTTTGCGGCGAAGTTTCGTGAGAGCGCGGCGCGTGCCTTGTTGCTGCCGCGCCGCCGCGCTCAGGGACGCGCTCCACTCTGGCAGCAGCGCAAGCGCGCCTATGATCTCCTATCGGTTGCGTCGCGTTATCCTGCATTCCCCATGCTGCTGGAGGCATACCGCGAATGCGTGCGCGATGTCTTCGATATGCCTGCTTTTCTTGAAGTGCTGCGCGCGATTGAGAAGCGACAGATCCGCGTGCACGTCGCTGACTCCCGCGCGCCTTCGCCTTTTGCTTCTTCGCTGCTCTTTAGCTATGTAGCGAATTACATCTACGACGGTGACGCGCCGCTGGCGGAGCGTCGCGCTCAGGCTCTTTCCATCGACCAGGCACAGCTTCAGGACTTATTGGGCGATGCGGATCTTCGTGAATTGCTGGATGCGGATGCCGTTGCCGAAGTCGAAGAACAATTGCAGATGCTGGGCGAAAGCTATCGGGTACGCTCGGCGGACGGCATCCACGATTTGCTACTTCGGCTGGGCGATCTTTCGCGCGAAGAGCTGTCAAAGCGGCTGGCATCGCAGGATCTGCTTTCCAGCCTCGATCGCCTGCTGCGAGCCAAACGATTACTTGAAATCAAAATCGCAGATGCCAAGCGGCTGATTGCCGTGGAAGATGCAGCGCGTTACCGTGATGCTCTCGGCATTCCGTTGCCCCCCGGATTGCCAAAACAGTTGCTGGAACCTGCTGCCGCCCCCATGCTGGAACTGATTCGCCGCTATGCTCGCACATATGGGCCATTCACGCTGCAGGAAGTTAGCAGGCGATTCGGGCTTGGTGAGCCGCAGGTCGAAGCTGTGCTGCGAGCTCTGGTGATGGATGGCCGCGTGGTGGAGGGCGGCTTCCGCCCAGGCGGCGTACATCGCGAATGGTGCGATACCGAAGTGCTGCGCATGATCCGCAGAAAGTCACTTGCGCGGCTGCGGAAAGAGATTGAGCCGGTTGAGCAGCAGATGCTGGCACGGCTGCAAACGCATTGGCAGGGTGTTTTGCAGCGCAGGCGCGGCCTGGATGCGTTGCTCGACACAATTGAGAGCCTGCAGGGATCGCCGATTCCGGCGTCTTTATTGGAGTCGGCGATACTTCCTTCACGGCTTACTAAATACTCTCCGTCGGATTTGGATACTTTGATTGCCGCCGGCGAAGTTGTATGGTGCGGGCTTGATCCTTTGGGAGAGCGTGATGGGCGCATTGGCCTCTATCTTGCCGACAAGCTCGGCTCATTGCTATCTCCAACCCAGGCGCAAAATGCAACTGCGCTCAGTTCAAAAGAAGAGGCAATTCTGGCAGAGCTGCAGCGTAGCGGCGCGCTCTTTTTCGCGCAACTGCATGATGCCGTGGGCGGAGGCTATCCCGGCGAAACGCTGGATGCCTTATGGAATCTGGTTTGGCAGCGAAAAATCACGAACGATACATTTCACGCATTGCGTGCCTATACCGCGAAACCAACAACTTCGCGTCCGGCAAAGCGCCAGCATAATACGCAGTCTTTTCGTTCGCGCAGAACAACGCCGCCAAGCGCGCAAGGCCGATGGGCGCTGCTTCCTGCAGCATCTGTCTCAGCAACAGAATGGAGTCATGCGATGGCGCAGCAGCTGCTTGCCCGGTACGGAATTGTTACGCGCGAAACGGTGGCGCAAGAGAATATTCCGGGCGGCTTCAGCGCAGTCTACGATGTACTAAAAGCGCTGGAGGAGGGTGGTCGCATCCGGCGCGGCTACTTTGTTGCCGGCTTGGGGGCAGCGCAGTTTGCATTGCCATCGGCTGTCGATCTGCTGCGCTCCTTGCGCAATACGCCGCAACCGGAGCGGGCAGAAATTGTCTCGTTGGCTGCAACGGATCCGGCGAACCCTTACGGCGGTGTGCTGCCGTGGCCGGTGGTGCAACTGGAAGCTGAAATCGATGGGGCGCGCTCTTTAACGCGCAGTGTAGGCGCGACGGTAGTACTGCGCAACGGAGAGCTGGTTGCATATTTGCGGCGGAACAATCCGAATCTTCTGGTTTTTCTCCCAGCCGAGGAGCCGGAGCGAACACATGCGGCGCGTGAGCTGGCCGTTTTTCTGGCAAGCATGGCGAAGGAAGAGTTGGAGCATCGCATCGGGCTGCTGATCACCACGATTAACGGGCAGCCCGCGCATCTGCATTTGTTATCACGCTTCCTGCAGGATGCAGGTTTCCAGCCAGCGCCTATGGGATTCAATGTTAGGCGCATCGCGTCCTCGGTGCATGAACCCTCGACTGAGGTGCAATAAGAATGCCTGAGGGCGATACCATTTTTCGCTCTGCGCGAGCACTGAATCGCGCTTTAGCAGGAGAAAAAGTAACTGCATTTCAAAGTATCTATGCGCAACTCGTAGCGGTAGATGACAATGCTCCGTTGGCAGGTCGCATGGTAGAACGTGTCGAAGCGCGCGGCAAATGGCTGCTCATTTATTTTTCAGGCGATTTGATTCTTCTGACGCACATGCTCATGCACGGCAGTTGGCATATTTACCGACGTGGCGAACGCTGGAAGCGTCCATATCGACACATGCGCATCCTGATCTCTACGGAAAATTTCGAGGCAGTCGCATTTGAAGTGCCGGTAGCGGAGTTCCATACGGCACGTTCGCTGGAGCGACATACTTCCGTGCCAAAATTAGGCCCCGATGTGTTGACGCAAGCTTTTGATGAAGACGAGGCCGCGAAAAGGTTGCGCGCGCTTCCGGATGAGGAAGTAGCGAATGCGCTGATGGATCAGAGAGTCATCGCTGGAGTGGGCAATGTCTTCAAATCTGAAATCTGCTTCGCCTGTTGTATTCATCCATTTCGCAAAGTTGCGACGCTGACGACGCACGAAGTTCGGTGTTTGCTGGATACTGCGCGAAAGCAACTCGCAGTGAATGTCTTGGAGTCATCAACCGATGGGCCGGTTACGTATGCGGGCGGCAGGCGAACACGCAGCACCATGGATGAAGGAGCGCGGCTATGGGTGTATCGAAGAAAAGGGAAGCCGTGCCGTCGTTGTGGAACTGCAATCCTGATGCAAAAACAGGGACCGGGAGCACGCTCTACCTACTGGTGTCCGGAATGCCAGCCTATTCAATAGAAAAGACAGCGGCGACATTTTGAAGATTGTCGCCGCTCATCGTTAGAAGGTGAATCCGCCGAGGAAGGTAATCTGTCGAACCTGACCGCTTTCGAGAGAGTTGAAAGTGCCGTATTGACTGGTGAACTGATTACCACCGGCAACGGAAATGTTGCCGCTTGGAGTGATGAATTGCGGATGGTTAAACAGATTTGAAATTTGTGTCATGAAGTTGAAGTGCACGCGGTCGGTGATCGCAACTGACTTCGTGACAGAAAGGTGAGTCTGATACAAGTGTTGCCCTTCAATGCTGTTGGGCCGAGCATTGCCAAAATGCCCATTCTGCGGAACCGCAAATGCAGCAACATTGAACCAATTGTTGTAGTTCTTTCCGCCGGGAACATTATTTGGATTGCCTACGAGATCAGGCAAGCCGCCGAATGTGCCTGTGTTGGATGGATCGGAGCCGCTGAATGCAGGCGAGAATCCTAATCCGGAAGCGAGAAAGGTCACGACACTGGATGACCATCCGCCAACAATGTGATCCACTATACCGTTGCTGTCGGAGAGAAAACGCTGGCCTTTACCAAAAGGCAATGCCCAGACCATATTGGCAGAAGCATAGTTTCGGCGCGTCTGGCCGTCGTTTGCCCAGTGGCTCAGAACATCATAAGGATTTTCGGTATCCAGGTAATTGGCGAGGCTCTCGGTATAGGAATAGCTTCCACCGAAGGTTAAATTGCCGACTCTGCGCTTTGCTTCGAGTTGGAGAGAATTGAAGCGGGTGCTGCCATCGAAGCGAAGATAATTCGTCGAAAAGAACTGCGGATAGGGTCGCCTGCTTGCTGTGAAGGGCGTGGTGCCTGGTTGTGGAAGATTAACGTTGACATAATAATTCAGCCCAGTACCTACCGATCCTAAATAGGAGACGCGGAGGCCGATATGCGCGACTTCCTGCTCATAACTGAGGCTGTATTGGTGAATATGGCCGTGGCTGATATCGCGAGGATATCCATTGACGCTTTGACTTGGCACTGTAGCGCTTGCGGTGCTGGATGGATAAGGATTGGGGAAGGAAAGTAATGGCTGCGTTCCAGGGCTAACATCGTTCAGATAAATTTCGCTGATGGAAAATGGTCCCGTAGAGCCAAGTTGCGGGTTAATGGGCAAAAAGTTGTTAAAGGCGCCTGGAGTGCTGCCGAATCGTGATGTGAAAATTCCGTACCCGCCACGGATGACAGAATGATCCGTTAATGCATAGGCCACACCGATACGCGGGACAAAATTACTTTTATCGGCAATGGCTTGTACTTTACCGCTGGTAACCGTGATGGTGGATGGATAAAGAGCGCTGACGGATGCTATACCTTTCGGATCGACGATGACATCACCGGTATTCGGATCCCAGTTGTACATCAGATGCTTTTCTGAACTGGGGGTTCCATAGAGATCCCATCTGACACCGTATGTAAGCGTCAGTTTGCGTGACAGTTTAAATGAGTCTTCGGCAAAAAGGCCATACTCGTTGAGCGTCTGTGTTTGATTTCCAAGAGGATTTACTCGCTGGCTTTCCTGCGGCAAACCTAACAGAAAATCAGCATAGGCATTCCCTGTAATGGAGCCGTCGAAGGTAAATGTCCCATAGTTCGGCACAACACCATAAAAATTGCTGTAATGCTGAACGCTGCCGCCAAACTTCAATGCGTGCTGGCCAAATTGCCAATCCACGGTGTCATTAAAGGTAAGTATATGGTTGTCAGCCTTTACACCTCCGGAAACATCGCTCAAAGATGTAAGGCCGGAGATATCGACTTCAGGAAATCCCTGACCTGTAAGCTGGCCTGGGTTCGCGCCTTCAAGACCTATGGACGAGAGTACCTTACTGCCGTCGGGCGGAGTTTGTCCCGCTTCGCTTTTTCCGTCGACTATATAGTCTGTTGAATAGCCGAAGCGGAAGTTATTGACCACGGTCGGAGAAAAAATCTGCGTATCACCGGCAGCCCACTGCTGATGGCGCCTTTCGCGAGTCCAGATAAGGGATGGCAGGCCATTGTTGAGGACATAGGGTGTCTGACGCATCAACCAGCGCACGAACAAGGAGTTGGTTTTTGTCAGATTATGATCAATTCGAACAATCGGCCAATCGCCACGGTAAAGATCACTATTGAACGGAAATTGAAATGCATAGTTGTTGACGGGCGAAGTTGTGTCGATATTGGGTGCTGGCAAATATTGGCTCTGAATTGCAGCGGCGACTGCGCTGATGCGGTTAGCTGGAATCGTGTTGTTCGCGAATGGCAGACCAGTTGATGGATCAATGATCGTCGATGAAAAGACGCCATTACGCCATGGGTTTGTAGGAACATTGGCAGTCACGAATGTTCCTAAAGGAATGCGCTGTGCAAACCAGCCGCCATAGAAGAATGTGTGATCTTTCCAGATGGGTCCTGATGCTTCCAGATCCCATTCATGCTGTAGATAGGGCGTCTTGCCGGTATCAAAGTAACCTCTGGCGTTGAATACGGAATCATAAATGCGGTACGTAGCTTTGCCATGAAAGGCATTTTGACCGCGCTTGGTTACCTGGCTGATCTGCACAGGGACCGGGCTTTCAGCCGGAGCATTAAAAACAGTGGCCGCTACCTGGTCAAAGAAATTGGCATTGTTATTCTGTATGCCTTGCAGATCATTCGAAATGCCGTCAAAGGTTTGCGTCTGCTGCGATTGCTGCTGTCCATCTGCTACCGGCGGATATGTTCCGCCCTGCACTCCTGCCAGGGTAGTCAGTTGATACCAGGTGCTGGGATAGATAGTGACCTGCGGCGATTGTTCATGCTGCTTCGCCGTGAACATGTCGGATATGGTGGGAGCTTCCGTGGAGATGACAGCAGCGCCCGCTGACACCGTGACCTGTTCGACAGCCTGTCCGATAGCAAGTTGCGGATCGATGCGTCGAACCTGACCGCTATCGAGAATAATATTTTGCGCCAGGAATGCTTTGAAGCCGGTAGCAGTACAGCGAAGCTCATATGCGCCGGGCTTGATTTCATCGAACTCGAAGTCTCCCGATGCCGATGAATTAGCGTGCCGTACCGTTTGACCCGTAGTTGGCTCAATCAGGCTGATGTCTGCACCGGTAACGATCGCTCCCGTGTTATCGGAAACCGTTCCACGTAAGGTGGCGTTGAGCGTCTGGGCCTGTCCCTTCGTACAGAGAACGCAGACGAATATCAAGGCAATAGCGACAGGATTTAACCGATTCCAGAAATAGAAATGGAATTGATGGCGCAAAGATGACAGCATCTGAAAGCCTCCAAAATGAACGCGAATGGTTAAAAGTCTGTTACTGCTAGGTCGGGTAGGCGAAGTATAGTCATATTGCTTTCTTTTTATCAAGCGTTTATTTCTTTATATTTCGATATACGACGAATGAGAGGTTAAGGATAGCAAAAAAGAAGTACAATGGATTGTGCTCGGCCCGGATAATCAGGCGCGAACTTTTTAAATTCCGGGCTATTCCTGTAAACGCAGGCCGAACGCTTGGCTCAGATGCGGATAAATATCCGATTGCGATACATCCAATAAAGCGAGAGCCAATAAACAAGCATGACAGCAATCCCCATCATAAGAGGCTCAAGACCGGGGCCAAAGATATGGAAGATTCTATAGCCCAGGTTGATATGCAGATTTGTAATGATGAAGTGCTCCCACAAGTGCGCAATCAAGTACGCCGCGATCGAGTTCATGCCGACAACGACCAAAGGGAACGCCCATTTTGAGTAATTTTTTACGTCGATAATCCAGGAAAACGCCACGAGGAAGAAGAAGCAGATGCCGCCGCTGAAGAGTGTCCAACTGGGAGTCCAAATGCGCTTCACAATTGGGCAGATTCCTGCGTAGTGCAGTAACAGTCCAGAGCAGAAAAGGATGATTCCAACGATGAAAAAGCGCCGAATCGGAATCCTGGGAGCCGCAGCTCGATACCATTGACCGGCGAACAATCCCAGCAACATCGTACCGAAAGTGGGAATAAAACTAAGTGTAACGTAGCCTCCTCCATTGAAAAGAAAAGGAGAACTGCGCGGGAACAGGTTCAGGAACCAGAGATCAAAGGCTTGTCCTAAATTGCTGTTTTTATTCCAGTGAGAAGCGAAGCCTGTGAAGTTGTGATGCCAGTTCGGAGGCACGCCTACCGCGGCATAATTAAAGTTTGGGCCCGGTGCCGGATAAAGTGCCCATGCCAGCCAATAAGCAAAAAGCGTAACCCCCAATGCGGTCCATTGCCATTTAGGACGGCAAAACGCCAGCAGGAAGACAAATGTATAGCCCAATCCAATCTGGGTCAGAGTGTCTTCAAATGTAAAGTATGTCTGCGTGCTGTCCGTTGATCGAAGAAAAATGCCCAGGGCAATGAGCAGAATGCTTCTCCACACAGTATGGAGAAGCAGGTGATTAAAGCTCTGTCCCTTACGAAGGCGGCTTTGTACTGAATACGGAAGAGCAACCCCCACGAGAAATGTAAAGGAAGGCTGGATCAGATCGTGCAGGCCCAGCCCGGCCCACTCCACATGCGTTTGGTTATATGCAAGGATGCGCCAGAAAAGACTATTGGGGTAAGCCTGATAGACCTTAGCGAAGCTCAGGACCTCGCCCATCATAAGGAGCATGACTAATCCGCGATAGGCATCGACCGCCATGTTCCGCTTGGGCGCCTGGACCGTTGAGGCGGATTGAGTCGGAACCGATCTTACTGGATATTCTGCGCTGACAGCGGATGACATCCGGCCTCCATCCTCATAAGTGAATCTTTCGATTTATTACGAAGAGACACTTTGGATTTCGGATGATGGTACAGGAACAGGCTCCCGCTCGACAAGAGAATAAGTAGGCTTTACCCCTGGATCGGCGGTCTTAATTAGTTTGCTCAATGCGAGCTATAAGGAAACGCCAGACGCCGCAATTTTTATTGACATGCAAAGGAGAGCACCTTTAGACTTCGATGCTACACGAAATAATTCGTTATGATTCGTAATCTAAATCGTGCGGTATGAAAGAAAATGGTTCCAGAGCCACCGCTTCCGCAGCATTGTCATCGCCGTCATCTTTTCTGTTCTTCTTTCCCTGACTATGGCTGCACAGAAAGATACAGCGTCCAATGCGAATGCGAATTTTGCCATCGCGGATCGCCCTCAGCGGCCTGATATGTGCCCGGGCAAGTGGAAATGAAGCTTTACAGATAACAAAAATTTAAATGCAGGAAGTATGATGACGGAAATCAAACATGAGATAGCAGGAGATGTGACGCGACGCGGGTTTCTTCGACTTGGAACAATGGGCGCTGTTGCCATGAGCCTTTCCCATGCGGCTATGTCCGAAGGGCAAACGAGTACGGGGACAAAGGAAGCAAAAGCGACCATGATCGACGTTCCTTTCGAAAGAGTGAATCCAAAGATCGGCATCATCGGCGTCGGTGGTCGAGGCACAAGTCTATTGCGCAACCTGTTGGGGGCTGATGCGCAAGTAGTAGCTGTATGCGATGTTGTGCAGGAGAAAGCGGCGCATGCGCAGTCGATGATTGAAAAAGCAGGTCAAAAGCCGCCGGAGCTTTATACCAAGGGCGATCATGCGTTTGAATCGCTGGTCGCACGAGATGATCTGAATCTTGTCATCATCGCGACTCCATGGAAATGGCACGTAGAGATGGCCGCCGCTGCCATGAAGCATGGGAAACATGCAGCTGTAGAAGTGCCTGCCGCGACAACTATCGAAGATTGCTGGAAGCTTGTTGACACTTCAGAGCAGACACGCAGGCATTGCATGATGCTTGAGAATTGCTGTTATGGCTATAACGAAACTCTGATTCTGCGCATGACGCATGCCGGATTATTCGGCGACCTTCTCTATGGAGAAGGGGCGTATATCCATGATTTGCGTGAAGAGTTGTTTTCCAATCAGGGCGAAGGTTTGTGGCGCCGTACGGTGCATACAGAACGCGACGGTAACCTGTACCCGACGCATGGTCTTGGGCCGGTGGCAAATTATATGGGTATCCAGCGCGGCGACAGGTTTGACTACATCGTATCGATGAGCACGCCGCAACGTGGACTTGAAGCATATCGCAAGGCGCATATACTTCAGTCTGACCCCAGGTGGTCAGAGCATTACATTGATGGCGATATGAATACTTCTCTCATTAAGACGGCGAATGGGCTGACGATCACGCTAAAGCATGATGTCTCTAATCCGCATCCATATGACCGGATCAATACCATTGCCGGAACAAAAGGCGTTTTCACAGATTATCCGCCAAGAATTTACTTTGATGGCCAGGCTGGGGGAGAGAATTGGGGCAGCATCGATGCTTATAAGCAATATCAGCATCCTCTTTGGAAGGAGGAAGGCGATATCGCACAGAAGTTAGGCGGGCATGGCGGTATGGACTACATCATGCTCTATCGGCTGTTACAGTGCATGAGAGAAGGATTGCCCCCGGATATGGATGTATATGATGCGGCAACGTGGTCAGCTCCGGGCCCATTGAGCCGTATATCGGTAGCGCATGGAAGTGCACCGACACAGTTTCCCGACTTTACCCGCGGAAACTGGAAACAACGCACTGCTTCAGCGATCGCGACGCAATCCTAACGTAAGCAGGTTTAAAAATCGCCACAGGTTATAAGTAATAGCCTGTGGCGATTTTGTTTGAACAGCCTTTGGGATTTTCTGCGAGTGAACTGAAGTTTTCATGGAACAGCGTGGCCGCGCATTTGTGATCCCAGGCGCTTCTTTTATAAAGCAGCCTGGGATGCAGAGATGATAGGTCAGTTTGTAGTCTCTAAGCCCGACTCAGCTGTGCAAGGTCGCGTACAGCGCCACGATCCGCAGAAGTAGCCATAGCTGCATAAGCCTTTAATGCTGCCGAGACAACCCGCTGCCGGTTTTGCGGCTTCCATGCAGATCCCTGACGGGCTTCCATGGCGGAGCGGCGCGCTGCAAGCTCCGAATCAGAAATATTCAGCTGGATGCTGCGATTGGGAATGTCGATGTGGATGGTGTCGCCATCCTGAACCAACGCTATCGTGCCACCATCGGCGGCCTCAGGAGAGGCATGGCCGATTACCAATCCGGATGACCCACCCGAAAAACGTCCATCCGTAAAAAGTGCGCAGACTTTTCCTAATCCTTTGGATTTGAGATACGAAGTGGGGTAAAGCATTTCCTGCATACCCGGACCGCCCTTCGGGCCCTCATAACGAATGATGACCACATCTCCGGCTTTAACTTTGTCACCGAGGATGCCCTCAACCGCATCTTCCTGGCTCTCGAAGACGCGAGCCTTGCCTGTGAATACCCACTGAGATTCGTCTACTCCGGCGGTTTTTACAATGCAACCTTTCTCCGCGAGATTTCCGTAAAGTACGGCTAAACCGCCATCTTTGGAATAGGCGTGTTCCTTATCCCGAATGCAACCACTCTTACGATCGAGGTCCAGGGATTCAAAGGTCGATTCCTGGCTAAAGGCAACCGTGGTTGGAATGCCGCCGGGAGCTGCGCGGAAAAAGGTGTGAGCTTCCTCATTGCCACTTCCATTTACATCCCAGCGGGCGATGGCTTCTCCCAGGGTTCCACTATGTACGTTTCCACAGGAGAGGTCGAGCAGTCCGGCGCGAGCCAGCTCGCCCATAATTCCTAGAATGCCTCCAGCGCGATGCACGTCTTCAATGTGATATTTGTCGGTAGCGGGTGCGGCCTTACACAAGCAGGGCACTCTTCGGGAAATACGATCGATATCCGACATGGTGAAATCCACTTGAGCTTCCTGCGCGGCTGCCAGCAGATGCAACACTGTGTTCGTCGATCCGCCCATCGCTACATCCAATGTCATGGCATTTTCAAAAGCCTTTTTGGTTGCAATGCTGCGCGGTAGAACAGAAGCATCCTCTTCCTGATAATAGCGACGGCAAAGATCGACGATAAGACGTCCTGCCTGCTCGAAGAGATTTTTGCGCCATGCATGGGTAGCGACGATGGTGCCGTTGCCCGGCAGCGATAAACCGATGGCCTCCGTCAGACAATTCATCGAGTTAGCGGTAAACATGCCGGAACACGAGCCGCAGGTGGGACAGGCATTGCGCTCAACTTCTGCCGCTTCCGCATCGCTGATATTGGGATCAGCTGCCTTGACCATTGCATCAATCAAGTCAATTTTGGCAACAATCTGGCCATTTGCAGGCGACTTGATTTTGCCGGCCTCCATCGGGCCGCCGGAGACAAATACCACTGGAATATTCAGCCGCATGGCTGCCATCAACATGCCGGGGGTGATCTTGTCGCAATTGGAGATGCATACCATGGCGTCGGCACAGTGCGCATTCACCATATATTCCACAGAATCTGCAATAAGCTCGCGTGAAGGCAAGGAATACAACATGCCTCCATGTCCCATAGCAATGCCGTCGTCTACAGCGATCGTATTGAATTCCTTGGCGACGCCGCCTGCTCCTTCAATCTCTTTACTAACCAGGGCGCCCAGATCGCGTAAATGTACGTGGCCTGGGACAAACTGCGTAAATGAATTCACCACGGCGATGATCGGCTTTCCGAAATCCTGATCTTTCATGCCGGTGGCACGCCAAAGGGCACGAGCCCCTGCCATATTACGGCCATGTGTCGATGTGCGGGAACGATATTCAGGCATAGTTATAGATCGATTATAGATGTCGGATCTCTATCTCGCACGCCGAGTCATGATAATGAACTGCTCGCAAAGTCGTCCCGATATAGAGTAGATTCGCAGCCTGCGTGGGGCGGTTTATTCAGGATGTGCTCTCTATGGCTGGTTGAAGAGAATCGGTTGCAGTGAATGATTTTCTACATCCCGGAAATTGCTAAGACCTACTCCAACCAGGCGATAGAGTTGATGGACATGGTTATCGACTCGTTCTCGAAGAGCCAACGCCATATTTGTTAAGTCTTCACATGAAGCAAGCGGCGTAGTGAAGGTGTGACTTCTAGTGAGAATCTGAAATTCCTTAGTCTTTAATTTCAGAACCACGGTACAGGCAACGCGGTTCTCCTTGCGAGAGGCCAGCCAGACTTTTTCCGACAACCGACGAATCATTGGCTCGGTCTCTTCGAGTGAGATGTCGCGTTCAAATGTATCTTCTGCCGAGATGGACTTGGTCGGCCTAAAGGGAACAACAGGGCTATGATCGATGCCGCGGGCGAGTTGATAGAGCCTTGCGCCATAACGACCGAAGCATTCTTCAAGCACTACGGCATCAAGATTGCGGAGATCTCCAACAGTCTTCACCCCAATCTCTTCCATTCGCTTCTCAGTAACCTTGCCGACACCGGGAATGCGGCCCACAGGCAGAGGTGTAAGAAAGCTTTCAACTTCTTCAGGCTGGATTATGAACAGGCCATCGGGCTTTTTCCAATCAGATGCAATTTTTGCCAGGAACTTGTTCGGGGCTACTCCAGCAGAAGCTGTCAGATGTAGCTCCTCGCGAATCTGCTGGCGGATAGCTTTTGCTACGCGTGTTGCCGTTGGCAAACCTGTTTTGTTTTGGGTGACATCCAGATATGCTTCATCAAGGGAAAGCGGTTCGAGCAAATCGGTGTGACGTCGAAATATTTCACGAACACTCTGCGAGACGGCACGGTAGCGCGCAAAATCGGGCGGTATGAAGATAGCCTCCGGACACAGGCGCTCCGCACTGACAGCGGGCATGGCCGAGCGCACGCCGAATTTTCGCGCTTCATACGATGCAGCGCAAACGACCGAACGATTGCCTTTCCATGCAACAACAACAGGTTTCCCACGCAAGCCTGGATCATCGCGCTGCTCTACCGAGGCGTAGAAGGCGTCCATGTCAATGTGGACAATTTTTCGCGACTTCATCTGCTCCACTGCGTATTCGCCTCCTGTTCGCCTATTATAGAAAGCATGCGCGGTTCGGAACAATCCAATTTCCATGTTCCGGAAGGCATTTGCCTGCGGACTGAGCTAAGTCTTCGAGCTCTCGAATTCGCTAAGGCACAGAGACTGCTCTATGACCGAACGGACGGCTCTGTTCCAGGAGTGATATTTGGAGTGGATGACAACGGCCGGCATGGAAATTTCTATCCGGCGTCCTATCGAGAGATCATCGGTCATCTGCAATGGAGGCTGCGGCTTGACAAAGTTCACACGGCGTTCAAGAAGGCACGCGCGCGTGCAGATTGGCACTGGAGAGAGCTCGACTGCGCTCATAGTTCCGATGCACTGCTCATGAGCATCTTTTGTCATCCTGGTATCATCACCTCTCCACGTGTCCGCGCAATGCTCGGAATCGAATCTTGCGGAATGCCGGAATTCGGATTTAAGCCGCGAACGCCACTACAGAACGGCAAGCACGACCATACCGAAATTGATATGAGGATCGATCACTTGCTGGTTGAAGCTAAATTGACAGAATCCGATTTTCAGTCAGCGAGGAGCGATCTTATTTTGCGATATCGGGATTTGGAAACGGTGTTTGACGTGGGCGATTTTCCCTTACGAAATGGAAAGTTTTGCGGTTATCAATTAATACGCGGAACGCTGGCGGCCTACGCAACCGATGCCTCATTTTGTGTCTTCTGTGATGCTCGTCGTCCTGACTTAATTGAAGCGTGGTATCGAATTATCCGTGCTGTTCGCCTCTTCGACTTCCGTTCTCGCTTAAAGCTGCTTACTTGGCAGGAGTTGGTTGAGGCGCTCCCATGTGATTTGCAATTATTTTTAGCTGTCAAGTACGGCATTTATCCATCGCCTCATAATCTGCCGCTTACAGGCGGATAAGTGCGAGCCCGGACTCAGGATCGATTTCTTTTTGAAGGTGCTGTGGGCTTTCGGTAATGACGATCTCGCATGTCGGTCGAACCGTTGCGTTTAGCAGATGGCCGCCGTGAGCTGTGCCATCCCTGCGCCCAATAACTAGGTGAGCATGAATTTGCGGCTCACTATTTTTAAATGCGATATCTCCGATCAACGACAGCAACTCCACCTGTTCGTGAAGCGCAACAGAGGTTTCGTATTTCTTGGTTTCCCAATTGAACCAGCCTAGCGCAGCATCACTGAGAGCACCGATCGCTTTGAAACTGCTCGCTGATAGCTGCTCGGTCTTCGCAAAGCTTTTCAGTGAGGAGAGAAGTTCGTCGCCGGTATCGAGAATTAACACAAAAGTTTTCGGAATAGCGGCAATTTGTTTTGAATGCATCCTGCCCTCCAGGCAGTGGGATGCGAAAGTTCGGCTCTATGTGCGCATTTCGTCTGCTTGTTTACTCAGTTATCAAACCCCTACCCGAGAATGCGCGTCCAACCATATGTCCAGACTGAGCGGACTATTCCCGTTTCGGAGACATTGATGACCAACGCATCTGACGTACTTGTAGAGCGACTTCTAGCCTGGGGCGTGGACACAATATTCGGCCTGCCGGGAGACGGCATCAATGGCGTTTTCGAAGCTCTTCGCTTAAAGAAAGATCGGATACGGTTTATCCATGTTCGACATGAGGAGGCAGCCGCTTTCATGGCATGTGCCTATGCGAAGTTCACCGGGAGATTAGGAGTATGTATTGCGACTTCCGGACCCGGCGGGATTCATCTTCTGAATGGCCTGTACGATGCGAAAATGGACCACGCCCCTGTTCTTGCCATCACTGGCCTCCAACATAGCGACCTGGTGGGCACGTTTACGCAGCAGGACGTGGCGCTCGACAAGCTGTTTATGGATGTGGCTGTCTACAACGAGCGCATTATGAGCGGCGCACACATGGAGAGCGTAGCTGATCTCGCAATCCGCAGCGCGCTTTCTGCGCGCGGTGTAGCTCATATTACGATTCCAGTCGATGTTCAAGTTCAGGAAATTAAAAAAGGCCGGTCGGATCGAAATCCAATTCATCACACGTCCGCAGTGCCGGCTTACTTTGATCAGGTCCCGGCGCGAATTGAGCTCGAGCATGCAGCGGACATTCTCAATCGCGGAAAGAAGATTGCAATCCTAACCGGTCAGGGAGCGCTGCATGCGACCCAGGAGCTCGAAGAACTGGCCGAGACACTGGGCGCGCCGATTATTAAGGCTCTGCTTGGGAAAGCTGCTGTGCCGGATGATAGTCCATATACGACAGGTGGAATTGGTCTTCTTGGGACCGAACCTTCACAAGAAGCTATTGAGGGTTGCGATACGCTTCTGATGGTAGGAACATCCTTTCCGTATATCGAATTTCTTCCGGAGCCTGGTTCCGTCAAGTGCGTGCAGATTGATATCGATCCGCAGAGAATCAGCCTGCGCCATCCAGCTGATGTAGGCCTCGTCGGAGACACGAAGAATACAATTCGCGCCTTGCTTCCTCTGCTTAAAAAACATGAAAAAGATTTTCTGGAAAAGGCGCAGAAAGCCAAAGCTGAATGGCAGAAGCTTATGGAAGAACGCGGCACCCGGACAGACAAGCCCATGAAGCCGCAGGTAGTGGGCTGGGAGTTGGGCAAGCGCATTCCATCCAATGCCATCGTCACTTCAGATTCAGGAACGATCACAACGTGGTGGGCGCGATATGTGCCTTCGCTACGCGGACAGAAGCACAGCTGTTCGGGTAATCTTGCGACGATGGCTTGCGGCTTGCCCTATGCAATTGCCGCAGCGGTCGCGTATCCCGACCGGCCTGTTTATTGCATCATCGGCGATGGTGGGCTGAGCATGTTGCTGGGCGAATTGATTACAGTCGCCGCGTACAAGCTCAATATCAAGATCATCGTCATCAAAAACAATACGTTGGGCCAGATCAAGTGGGAGCAGATGGTCTTTCTCGGAAACCCTGAATACGCATGCGATCTTCATCCTGCGGACTTCGTGGCGATCGCGCGGGGCGCAGGCATAGATGCAATGCAGATCGAAGATCCCGCGAGCTGCGGCTCACAGCTGGATAGTGTGGTGAATCGACCGGGGCCGGTGCTTATTGAGGCAGTGGTCGACCAGTTCACGCCTCCCATGCCGGCAAAAATTAAAGCTTCTCAGGCGCTCAAGCTGGCAGAGGCTCTGGTGCGCGGCGAGCCGAATCGCATGAAAATCGCTCTGACAAATGCGCATGATACAGTGCGCGAGCTTGTATGAATTATCCAATGAGGAGCCGTCCCGCGCATGCCATCATCAGCAAGTTCGATAGAGAAGGTAGAGGTTTCTGCTTACACCATATCGACGGATGCGCCCGAAGGCGATGGCACTTTGCGATGGGATTCTACGACTCTCATCCTTTGCGAAATTCATGCAGAAGGGCAGATCGGAATTGGTTATACCTATGGCCATGCGGCGACCGCAGCGGTTGCTGATCACCTCGCAGCCAAATGTCTTCTGCGTCACTCAGCATTCGACATTCCCGCCCTTTATGCTTCCATGCTGGCGCAGATTCGCAATGAAGGGAATAGCGGAATTGCCTCGATGGCGCTCTCAGCACTCGATGTGGCGCTGTGGGATATTAAAGCAAAGATAGTTGGTTGCGCTCTCGCGGATCTTTTTGGCTCGGTTCACACAAGCGTAACGGCATATGGGAGCGGAGGATTTACCACTTACAGTCATGAGCAGTTGGCTGCGCAGCTTTCCGGCTGGGCGGCGCAAGGTTTGCAGTGCGTAAAAATGAAGATCGGCGCCCAACCCACGGCAGATGTAGAGAGAGTTCGCATAGCGCGGGAAGCCATCGGCCCGTCTGTAAATTTGTTTGTTGATGCAAACGGCGCCTATGATGCCCGCCAGGCGATCTCCTTTGCAAATCAATTTGAAGCATTCAACGTTACATGGTTTGAAGAGCCCGTAAGCTCGGATGATCTGGACGGCATGCGACGGGTGCGCGACAGGGCTCCCCATGCCATGGAGATAGCGGCTGGGGAGTACGGTTACAACTCTTTATATTTTCGGCGGATGCTCGAGGCAGAAGCCGTGGATGTCTTGCAACTGGATGGAACGCGTTGCAAAGGGTTCACCGGATTTTTGGAAGGAGCCGCAATTGCGGCTAGCTTCGGATGTCCTGTTTCTGCGCATTGCGCTCCGTCCTTGCATATGCACGTCGGATGTGCGATTCCCCAGTTTCGTCATGTTGAATATTTCCACGATCATGCGCGCATTGAAGAAGTGCTCTTCGATGGATTTATCGCACCCGTGAACGGACAGATGAAACCAGACCGCTCACGGCCCGGTATGGGTATCAGCTTTAAGCATGTTGATGCAGAACGGTTCCTGGTGTGGAGAAGTCAATGATCTTCGATGGTGGACAGCAGCGGGAGTTGGCATGACCTTTATTTTGACCTCGGCGCTGGAGCGGAGCGCTCATCGTCATCTGCCGGCTCCGTTGTCCTCAGGCATCATTACAGCGCTTGAGCATTTACGTAAAGGCTGTTTTCAACGCAGCCTTTGCCTTGTTGTCGCTACAACCAGCATCGCGAGCGGGCTGGAAGTTGGATATGAGCACTACAAAGGAAGTTATAGCAATCCGGTCATGTATACGCCGGTGCTTTTGAGCGGAGCTCTCGCCGGTGCCGGGCTAGCTGGCGTATTCAGCCGCGTGGCTGCTCGCATACTTCTTCGCTGTGTGAGCGTTATTACCCTCGCGGATGGGGTCATCGGCTTTTTCTTTCACATTCGCGGAGTTGCCCGAAAGCCAGGCGGCTGGAGCCTTCTTGTCACGAATATTGTTATGGGACCGCCGATCTTTGCGCCGCTGCTTTTTGGAACGAGTGCATATCTGGGATTAATGGCCTCGTATCTTCGCCGGGAAGAGGATATGAACCGGCCGGCCCAATATCTCACAGAATGGCTTGCGCCGCGAAGCTGGGACTGGCGAATGAACCTCCGTCACGGAAGGTTCCAGAAGCATCTTTCCGCAGTTACAGTTTTGTGGGCATTTTTTAGTGGTTTCGAAGCACTGTATTCGCACTACAAAACAAACTTTCGCTATAAAGCGCAATGGACGCCGGTTTTCCTGACACCCTTTTTGATGGCAGCGGGAATTGGCGCCATAAAGAGTCGTCGCATCGCAAACACTGCTCTTCCTGCCGTCTCTGCTCTCGCGCTTGCAGACGGCGCCATTGGTTTCTATTATCACGCCCGCGGCATCGTGCGCAGACCGGGCGGCGTTAAGAAGCCGTTGTACAACACCCTGTATGGTCCGCCCATTTTTGCTCCACTTCTTTTTGCAGCTTGCGGATTCCTGGGCTTGATGGCCAGTCTTCTACGGAGAGAAAAAAGATGAGCCGAAAATCCTTTCCGTTTCGTGCAACTGGCGGCTGCCTGAAAGATATTGATCAGCCCGGGTATTATCCCGGTTACAGCACGCTCTCTCAAAAGAAGAACTGGGAAGAGGCTACGAGAAAAATCGTCGTCGAACGCGTTGAAAAAACCGCGCCCATTCATTTCCTTTCGCAGGAAGAGGCTGCGATGCTCGGAGCCATGATTGATCGCGTCATGCCGCAGGATGATAGAGCTGAGCGGCGGACTATACCGATTCTTTCAGTTATTGATGAGCGCCTCTACACGAATTCTTTAAATGGATTTCGTTATGAGGATATGCCTCCGGATCAGGAGGCATATAAGCTTGGCCTCAAGGCCATCGATGAAATGTCTCAATTTCGCTTCCATCAGGATTTTATCGACCTTACAGTCCATCGGCAGGAGCTGATTTTAAAATCGCTGCACGATGGAAAGCCTGAGCCCGATAATACGATCTGGCACAGAATGCCGGTGCATCGATTCTGGGCCTTGCTCATGGAAGACTGTGTGACGGCATATTATTCGCATCCATGGGCATGGGACGAGATTGGCTTTGGCGGCCCCGCATATCCCAGGGGATACATGCGGCTTGAGCACGGATTGCCTGAGCCTTGGGAAAAAGAGGAACAGCGCTACGAATGGAATGCGCCCGTAGATTCAGTCTCCCAATTAGAGGACGCTACTGCGCCGCCGGAATATGGATCGCTGCACGGCCATGGAGGAATTCATTAATGCCGCATCGTCTCGGCCCCATGCAGGTTCTTCCAACGCCAATGCGGAGTTTTGCTGATCACGAACCCGTGGACTATTGCATTGTTGGAGTGGGCAGCGCAGGCGGAGTCTTAGTGCAGCGTCTGGCGCGGGCAGGATTTCGTGTCGTTGGCCTTGAAGCCGGTCCTTTCTGGGATACAGAAAAAGACTGGGTAAGCGATGAGAAGGGATCCCACGAGCTTTATTGGAATGATCTGCGTATCACAGGGGGAACGCATCCTCTCGCGCTTGGTGCAAACAATAGCGGCAAAGGAGTTGGCGGTGGATCAGTACATTGGGCAGCCTTCGCGCCGCGTTTTCATCCTTCCGATTTTCGTGTCTATTCCGAAGACGGAGTAGGCGCCGATTGGCCGATGTCGTATTGGGACCTGAAGCCATACTACGAATTGCTTGAACGCGAAATTCCTGTTGCAGGCCCGGCATGGTTTCCATGGGGCGATCCGCACGGCCATCCTTACGGACCCCATCCGCTCGGCGGCGTTGGCGATGTGCTGGTTCGCGGTTGCACCAAGCTCGGCATTCCTTCCGTTGCGGGAGGTCCTGTCGCTATCCTTTCAGCCTCGCATGGGGACAGGCCGCACTGCATCTATCGGGGATTTTGCCTGCAGGGGTGCAAGGTTGGAGCGAAGGCCAGTACGCTCATCACGCATGTGCCCGACGCAATTACGCACGGAGCAGAAATCCGGGCGCACTCAATGGCGGCTCGCATTCATTTGCGAGAGGACGGTCGAGTTGACGGAGTCATCTACATGGATCGCGATGGCAAGGAGCATTTCCAGCACGCTCGCGCCGTCATCGTCTCCGGATACGCCATCGAAACTCCACGGCTTCTGCTCAATTCCGCATGCTCTGGCCATCGACACGGTTTGGCAAATTCCAGTGGAACGCTCGGCAAATATTTAATGGCCCAGGCCGGCAATGTCGTAGCCGGTCGATTTGAAGAGCTCATTCGTCTCTACAAAGCGCCTCCAGCGCATGCCCTTACAGAAGAGTTTTACGAAACGGATCCGCGCCGCGGCTTTGCCCGTGGTTTTGCCGTGCAGACAGTTGGTCCTCTTCCTGTGGCATTTGCCAAGCAAATGGTTGCGGCGGTAGGCGCATGGGGGTGGGGACTGCGCCGAATCATGATGGATTACAACCATTGGGCTACTCTTGGCGTTCTCGGCGAGATACTGCCTTGGGAAGATAACCGGGTCGAGTTAGCTGATGAGAAAGATCAGTATGGCTTGCCGGTTGCGAAAGTCACATTCAACCTTCATGACAACGATAAGAAGCTCATTGAATTTGGTAAGAACAAGGTGATGGAGATCATGTGGGCTGCCGGAGCGAAAGAAGTGGTGCAGGAGCCCAGATACGCACATCTTGTCGGTGCTGCACGGATGGGAAGCGACCCATCGACTTCTGTAGTGGACAAATTTGGCCGCACTCATGATGTTCCAAATTTGTTTATCTGCGATGGCAGCATCCTTCCGACACAGGGCTCTGCGAATCCAGGTCTTACCATTCAGGCTCTGGCTGCGCGCACTGCAGATTATCTGATCAAGCAGGGCAATGCCATTTTTTATTCCAATCGGCGTGATTTGGAAGAGTCGGGAATTCGATATGACCTGAGTCCGCCTTATACGCGGTTCAAAGGAAATCCACGTATCACCTAGCGAGCAAAAATCTTTCTCGCGCAAATGGCCGCGCCGATCAATCCGCAGCCGAATACAAACCAGCCGCGATGTTTCGAAACCTGAGCTTCGATGCTGAAGGGTCTTGATTCTTTATCGAACGGTCCATGGGCGCCCAGGTTGGTCGAGACAGGATGCCAGACGTTATTAGGTCGATCCGGCGAATCCGGTTCTTGACGCTGCTGCGCTTTATAGCCTGTTTTGCCAAGATAAAGATCGAGCAAGCCGGGAATAACTTTTTGGCCGACGATCGCTTTCACCGTAGATCCTCCAACCCAGTACTCTCTTCGCGGTCTCGACGCATATGCAGCATGAACAACAACTCTGGCGCCCACTTCCGGCGCATAGATGGGAGGCACAGGCTGCGGCAGGTTTGGAAGCCGGCTTTTTACCCATGTGAACTGCGGCGTATTCATCGCCGGCATGTGAACGACAATCGCTTTTACATCGCTTTTGTCGTGATAAAGCTCGCAACGCAAAGAATCGGTGAAGCCGACGATGGCATGTTTCGTTGCGCAGTAAGCGGCTTGCAAAGGAATGCTTCTCATAGCCAGAGCAGACCCAATCTGAATAATTCGACCGCGATTCCGCGGAAGCATTTTGCGAAGGGCAGCAAGCGTGCCGTGAACGTAGCCCAGGTAATTTACTTCTGTGACACGCCTGAATTCTGCAGCTTCCATTTCCTTGATGGGCGAGAAAACGGAAACCATGGCATTGTTCACCCAGATGTCGATGGGGCCTAATCGCTCCTCAAAGGAAACTGCCGCCGCTTCTACAGCTTGATCATCGCTGACATCGGCTGCATACGTTGCTGCCGTTCCTCCTAGACGCTCAACTTCTCCCGCTGTTGCCTCCAGCGCTGGCAAATCGCGCGATATTAAGCCTACGCGAGCGCCGGCTTTACCGAATTCATGAGAGATGGCCCGCCCAAGTCCGGCTGAGGCGCCAGTAATCACTACATTCAGGATTGGCCGCATTCTTCCTCCATAATTCCATTCGCATGGTGTCTTAGATGCGACCAAAAGAAGAGAAGGCATCTAGCCCTTATGGGCCTGGATGCTGCGGCTCATCCCATGAAAGATCAGAATTCGGTGAATCCAAGTATCTCTTAGCCAATCTGCTTATGGTTCGCGATGCACCAAAGCGATGCTATGCGTTCTGTTGCCTTCATATCGCACCTTCTGTCAACGGCGATACTTCTCGTGCGGCGAGCGCAATATAGAGCCCTGAGCTGAGAATAAGTACGCCTCCGGCAATGACATAAGGTCCAGGCTTGTCATGCCATACGAGGTAGGAAACTAAAGTTCCGGTAAGCAGCTGCGTATAGTGATATTGCGAAACATTTGCCGCCGAGGTGTGCTTCACCGCAATGTAGAAACATAATGTTCCCAGCGCGCAGAAGGCGCCCATCGCAAAAAGGCCTAACGTCAGCAATCCATGGATCGGTTCGGCATGCCAGAATCCCATCCATGCCAATCCCACTACGCATGTCACAACGCCGGAAAAGAATGCCAGGCTTTCCGGCTTCTCTGTCCGCGTCAGCACGCGTGACCAGACCATATTCGTTGAAAAACATGCTACGCATACTGCGCACGCTGCATAGCCAATCCAATCACCCTCACGCGCGCTGCTCCATGGGTGTACGGCGACAACAACGCCGGCAAATCCGGTTACGATCGCTGCCGCACGCTTCCATCCCAACCCCTCTCCCAGAAAGAACGCGGACAACAGGGAAATGACCATTGGCGCAGTAAACACAAGAATGTAAAACAGCGTGAGTGTCAGATGCCGCAGCGCAATCACTACGCATACGTTGTTTGCCATGTCGAGGCAGGCGCGCAGCACCTGCAAGCTCAACTTATGTGGCCGCAATAAGGCAATCTGTCCACGCGCCACCGCATACGTTCCCAGAAACAGCGCCATGAAGAGGCCCAGGAACGCAACCATCTCATATGCCGGCAGCCCAGACTGTCCTACCAGCTTGATCGAGCTATCTGCTAGCACCCAGAACGTAAACCCAGCCAGCGCAAACCCAATCGCTTCTAACTCCGAAATCCTTGTTGTCCGTCCAACCATCACTTCTCCAACTTACATGACGAATGAGAAATGCGTGATTAGCACATCGTAGTTATTCACAGAGGATTTAGGTTGATCAGCGGCGTAAGGTAATTAGATGTGCTCGAAGACATGGGTTGATTAGCAGCATGGATATATATAGGGATGAGAATTCCATACGTCGGAAGCCGAAAGGGAAACCTGGTACAGGTTTCCCTAATATGTCGGAACAAGATCATGCCTGCATCCACGTCAACGATCGTACTCGTCATTCCGCTTCCACCACACTCCCGATTCATTGCGGCCTCTAGGAGCACGGTCAAGCCACTGGTACATTCCCCATAGTCCATCCAGTCCGCGTGCGTAAGTAGAATATGTGTGGTAGACGATGCCGTCTTCGAGCACAAATGCGCTCATGCCCGGTCTCTCCCGAACATATGTGGGTGCGTCAGTTCCGGTGGCAGCTGCGAACTCTACAACAGGCGGCGGAAATTGGGTTGTTCCGGTCATCGGATGATTACCCTTCCGATAGTTGTATTCGATACCTCCCTTGCGCTGTTGTTCCTCTGTAATAGAGACATTGAAATCGAAGTTGAAATCGCTGCTTAAGGAAGAAGCCCATGGAAATGTCCATCCCAAACGCCGTTTGTAATTCTGCAGCTTCACAAGTGGAGCAAGCGATACGGCCCATAGCATCACGTCATGGTGGGCAAGATGTACGGCAATTCCATTGAAACCATCTGCAATCGATGAGCAGGATGGGCAACCCGCCGCGTAGTCGGGGCCGAACATAAAGTGATAAACCAGCAATTGCGAGCGTCCCTGAAAGAGGTCCGCAAGGTTAGCTCCACCTTGCTCGGTTTCAAACCGGTATTCTTTATCGACCCGAACCCACGGTAGATTCTGTCGACGCCTTGCTAGTTCGTCGCTGCGGCGCGTAAGCTCTTTCTCGGCTTGGAGCAAATCCAGCCTCTCGCTTAGCCACTCTTCGCGTGTGACGATCTTGTGTGCAGTCAATGTTGCCATCGTCTTAACTCCTCATTCTGTTTTCGGATTATGGCGTGACTCGCAAGCGAGCGGCCACGAGATATAGTTACCGCAGGACGACAGGCGAGTGAGAGTAACAAGTATGACAGGATTTCGATGGACGCAATGATTTCCGCAGCAGCCCAGGCGCTTGCAGCAGGTGATCCTCTCGCGGCGTTGAGATTGGTTGCATTGCGTGAGGACGCATCCGCGCTTGCGCTCCGAGGCATTGCCATGGCTCAACTCGGGGAGCTTGTGCGTGCGAAAGAGCTTTTGCGAAGAGCCCGCCGGTCATTCAGCTCAAGGGAAGCGGCGGCTCGCGCGAGATGTATCGTTGCAGAAGTAGAGGTCGCGCTCGCTTCGCGCGATCTGGGCTGGAATGCCAACGAACTTGATTCGGCGCGGGCAATACTCGAAGCGCGCGGCGATCGCTTGAATAGCGCTTATGCCCGCTATCTTGAGATTCGGCGTCTCTTGTTGATCGGACGCCTGGACGATGCCGAGGGACTGCTCGCCAAACTGGATCCCGATTCTTTCCCACCAGGCCTAAAGACAGCCCATGAACTAGTGGTCGCAGGAATTGCGGTCAAGCGCCTGCAAACGAAAGCAGCGCAGGCCGCCCTTTCAAGGGCATTGCATGCTGCGCATGCAGCTGCTATTCCCGCACTGATAGTCGAGGTTGAAAACGCAACTCGCATTCTCAGCACGCCGGCTGCCTGCTTGATTATTCGAGGTGAAGAAAGATCGATACGGCTTGAACAAGTGGAAGAACTCCTGCATTCGCAGGCTTTTGTCGTGGATAGCTGCCGCTATACAGTAAGAAAGGGACGCATCGTCGTTTCACTGATGAGTCGGCCGCTGCTGTTCATGCTGGCAAAATCACTGGCAGAAGCATGGCCGGGTGACGCGTCCAGAGATGAGCTGGCTGCCCGTGTATTCGGATCGAGATTTGTGGATGAATCGCATCGCGTCCGTTTGCGAGTGGAGGTGGGCCGCCTTCGCAAATTACTCGCAGGTTTAGCCGAGATAAGCGCAACCAGGCGCGGTTTTGTGCTTACTCCGCATGACAACAACGAAGTAGCGCTCTTGACGCAGCCCATACAGGAGAAGCATGGAGCTGTACTGGCATTGCTTGCTGATGGAGAGGCGTGGTCAAGTTCGGCTCTTGCGCTCGCGCTTGGAGCAAGTCAGCGATCCATCCAGCGTGCGCTCCATTCACTTGCCCGCGAAGGGAAGGTGCAGTCATTTGGTCAAGCGCGAGCCCGGCGCTGGATCACTCCATCAATTCCCGGATTCACGACTACTTTGTTACTCCCGGCTCCGCTGCTTATCGGCTAAGGTAGGCATATGAAACGGTCAAAAGCAGGCATAGTGAAGGAATTTGGACCCTTTCCGGGCGCGGATCGGGTGCACGGAGTCACCTATGATGGCAGGCATGTCTGGTTCGCGTCCGGCGACAAGCTGAATGCTATCGATTCCGAAACAGGGAAGGCGGTGCGCTCTATCGATGTGGCAGCGCATGCAGGGACAGCCTTCGATGGACACCATCTGTACCAGATCGCGGAAAATCGCATTCAAAAGATTGATCCCGGCACGGGTCAGGTACTTGCCACAATTCCGTCGCCAGGCAATGGAGGCGATTCGGGACTTGCATGGGCTGAAGGAACGTTGTGGGTGGGCCAATATCGGGATCGCAAGATTCATCAGATCGATCCAGATACTGGAGACATTCTTCGGACGATTGAGTCGAATCGCTTTGTTACGGGTGTGACCTGGAACGAAGGAGAGCTTTGGCATGCGACTCTGGAAAATGATGAGAGTGAACTGCGGCGGCTTGATCCTGATACAGGACAGATTCTCGAAACAATCGAAATGCCAACGGATGTACTCATTTCCGGGCTTGAATCCGACGGGCATGGCCGTTTCTTCTGCGGTGGCCAGAAAAGCGGAAAAGTCCGGCTAGTCCACAACCCAAAATAGTGTGGCCTGCATCGGTTGCTTCTGTCGCGCGAATGGCGGAAACGTGCGTAGTGCGTTGGAATAAGCGCCAGGCGTCGCTGAAGCCACTCAAATCCGTGTTGGGAAGAAGCAGTTCATTGCCAGAAATGAGGCGCCTTATGCCTCAGGTACTCCATGAGCTTTTCCGGATGGATAGGCTTGGCCAGCAAATCGAATTCATGTCCCTTGATCTTTGCATCTTTGAGCAGGTTGGTAACCCCCGCCTGTCCCGAGAGGAGAACGATAATTGTAGCCGGTAAGCGCTTGCGAACACTGATGGCAAGATCGACTCCGTTCATGCCCGGCATAACAATATCGGTTAACAGATAGTCAGGCTTCAACCGGAGCGCCATTTCCAGGGCCGTTTCTCCGCTATAAGCGCGTTCTGCCAGGAAGCCAAACCGATTCAGCACCATTGTTGTTGTGTCGGCGATTAGATGTTGATCGTCCACAACTAAGATGGTTGGCTTTTTCAGGCGACGAGATATCTTGTCATCTTCCTGCTCCTCGAATACAGCACGCTTGAGCAGTTTTGGACGGGAAAATAAATATGTTTCTGACGTGATATCAAGCATACGAGCTCCTTGTTGCCACTTTTAATTCACTGTTTTATGTTGAGATATTTCTGAAACTGTAAGTGGCAAGAAAATGGAAATGGTCGTGCCGCTGGTCCCCGTATTTGTGCTGCTGGTGATGCCAATGCGGCCCCCTCTTTTTTCCACTAGCTGTTTCACTACCCAGAGACCGATCCCCGTGCCGATATTGCCCTTCGTCGTAAAAAAAGGCTCAAATACCTTGTCTAAATCATCATTCCGAATTCCGACTCCATTGTCGGCGAATTGAATCTCTATTTCATCCGGCTGGAAGCATCTCTTTATGTGGATACGAAACTTGCCTCCTCGCGACATAGCGTCAATGGCGTTAGCCACTATATTAGAAAATATCTGCAGCAGTTCACCTCTGCTTGCGAGTAGCCGCGGAAGCTTTTCAAATTGACATTCCGTGGCAATGCCTGCAGATACGAGCTTGCCGTGATAAACGGCCAGCACATGTTCAATCAGGCTCTGAATGTCTACCAGTGTGGGCGTTCCGTCGTCACGATAGTAGCCCAGGGCTTGACGGGCGATCTGTGCGACGTGCTCCAATTCACTCTCAGCCATGCTCAGGAAAGCTCGAATCTCCTGAAGCGAATCACTCTTATGAGCCAGGTAGAGCAGATTAAGAACGGAATCCAGCGGATTGTTGATTTCATGAGCAACAGTCGCAGCCATCCGTCCTGTTGCCGCTAATTTTTCAGATTGAATAAGTTGTTTTTCAAGCTGCTTGCGCTCGCTGATATCGCGAGCAATCTTTGAAGCGCCAATAATTTTGCCTTCTTCATTGATCAGCGGAGAGATCGTGATCGACACATGAAACTGTTCGCCGTTCTTTCGGAGACGCAGTGTCTCGTAATGGCAGATGCGTTCTCCGGCCCGGATTTTTTCGAGGATCACCTCTTCCTCATGCTGCAAATCATCTGGGATAAGCACGCGAACACTTTTGCCGATGATCTCCTGGGCAGAATAACCGAATATACGTGCGGCAGCGTTGTTCCAGGTGAGAATGATTCCATCCAAATCCTTGCTGACGACTGCATCATCTGTACTCTCCACCAGTGCTGCAAGAAGCGCGCAATGGCGCTCCGGCGTTACTGCTGAGGGTGCCTCATTCTTAAGTGAGGCATCATTTTGAGGATTCATCACCACAACTGCCAACCTCCAGTTCAAACTTCATCGTTAGATGAGCGTTGCATGCCGAATGTACACCGGCAACCTTTAATCTCTCGATAGAATTATTTTGTTGCGCTTATCCATCGCCGGATTGACAAGAATCGTGGAAGATTATCGGAATCGGTCGCATGCAGAAATAGAACCTGCTCCAGCGAAAAAGACGGTTCCTTTTGCGCGATATTCCTGATCTTCAATATTTATGAAATCCTTTCACCGTAATATCGCGTCTATTTTAGTAGGGAAAGGATTGCATGCGGCAGTTGATTCTGGTTCCGGCGCTTACCTTGGCTTTTGCTCTTTCTGTTCCAGTTATATGCGCGCAGCAGCGGCAACAATCATCAGATCCGTACGCGCCTCCGCCGCCTCCCAAACCGCCCTCCACGCAGCCTGATAAAGGTTGCAGCAGCCAGGCTGTAAAAGGTGACGGCGGCCCTTGGAAAGCAAGCAGCACCTGCCCGCCGCCTGCGCAGAACGATGTCACGCCTCCTCTGCTGCCCGCGCAGAGCGACGCAAAGCCGCAGCCTAAAAAATCGACAGCTGAAGAGAATCCATTTCCGGAAGACATCTCTAAAAAAGCTGAGGCAGAGGCCCATGCCCGGGATGCGGAAGCAGGGAAATCCGCGCCTCCTCCATCAGCCGGGGAAAGCTCCAGCAGCGATAGGACGCGCAATCTCGATCTTGAGGGCGAGCGCAGCAGCCGCTTGGATAATGGAGCGGGTGGCGTTATTCACGACCCCAAACTGGCCGCCGACGATGTCCATGTAGGCCAGTTTTATCTCAACCGCGAAGACTATAAAGGCGCATATGCGCGCTTTAAGGAAGCCACTCAGGCCGATCCGGAGAATCCCGATGCGGTTTTCTACCTGGCCGAAGCTGCTCGCCGCATGAATCTCCGCGATGAAGCAACGCAGAATTACAAGCTATATCTGGCTGCGCTTCCTGACGGGCCAAAGGCCAAAGAGGCGAAAAAGGCTCTCCGCGATATGAGCGCATCGGCAAAGCATTAGTTGTCACCGGAAGAACTGTACATACCACGCCAAAGTTTCGTTGCCATAAAAGACGGCATAAATCGCCGCCGCGCACAGAAACGATCCAAAGGGAATCGCCAGATTACGCATTTCCTTCCGCCTGTTTCGTACTGCTAACAAAATTCCGAAACTGGCGGCGGCAATCACTCCGAGAAAGAGCACCAGTAACGACAGCCTGGGTCCCAGCCATGCTGCAATCAGCGCAAGCAGTTTGGCATCGCCAAGCCCCATTCCTTCGCGTCTGCGCGCCAGCCAGTAGATGCCGCGAATCAGCAGGATCAGAACGGTGGCTCCCAACCCATAAGCGGCAGCAAACAGCGCATTGCGCCAGCCTCCGCGCAAACCCGAGTACAAAATGCCGAGCGCAATCCCGGGCAGCGTAAACGAGTCAGGAAGCAGCAGCGTTTCCGCGTCCATAACAGCCAGTCCCAATAGCAAAAAGCAGAGCGCCACCATGCCGAGCGCGGAAAGAGTCACCCCAAATATGAGATAGCAAAGCAGAAAAAGCATCGCCGTCGCCAATTCCACCAATGGATATCGCCACGGAATCCGCCACCCGCAAAAGCGGCAGCGTCCTCGCAAAAGCATCCAGCTGACGAGTGGGATATTATCCGTCGCGCGAATACTTTGCCCGCAAGCAGGGCAGCGAGATGCAGGTCGCACAATGGACTGGTGGCGAGGCAGCCGTGAGATGCAGACATTCAGAAAGCTGCCGAAGGCCAGCCCGAACAGCGCAGCAAAAATGGCAACAAGCACGTTCACTGGACGAAGTATAGAGCCTGTGCGTTCATAAACCTGCGGCAGCTTGCGGCTTGAAAGATGATTCTTGCCTGAAGTGCCGGTATCATATTGAAATGGGTGTTTTCACAGCCGAGAAGCAACATATTCTCACTCGTAGGCAGTTTCTCGGTCTATCCGGGCTCTCCATTCTCGGGCTTGGATTGTATGCCGCTGAGATTTCCCGCCACGAAATTGATATCGTGCAGCGTACCATCCATATCGATCTCCTCCCCGAAGCGTTCAAGGGATTCCGTATCGTACAAATCTCGGACCTGCACTATAAGCAGTACACGGAAGAGTTCTTCATCCGCCTGGTTGTCCACGATGTCAATGCGCTCAAGCCCGATCTGGTCCTGCTCACAGGCGATTACATCAGCACTCCTTTCACTTCGCTGGAAAAGCCGGTCCCATGGGCCTATGAGTGCGCCGAATTGCTGACCCATATCGAGTGCCCACAACGCTTTGCAATTCTGGGTAATCACGATTGCATGGTGAACGAGCCGGCCATCACCGATGCTTTGGAAACACACCGCATCCCCGTCCTCAACAACCGGGGCATAGCCATCGAGCGTGATGGTCAGCGAATCTGGCTTGCCGGCGTGGCCGATTGGCTCAATGGCAAGGAAGAACCGAATTACGATCAGGCCATCCCGCAATCGATTAAGTCCGATAAAGTTCCCGTCATTTTGATGGCGCATGAGCCCGATGTAGCCCCTGAATCGGCAAAACACGGCATTGACCTCATGCTTTCCGGCCATACGCACGGCGGACAAGTGCGATTTCCTTTTATTCCTCCGCTGACATTGCCGCCCATGGGTAAAAAATATGTGGAAGGGCACTTCCAGGTTGGTCCAATGCAGCTCTATGTCAATCGTGGCATTGGGGCTGTCGGCGTGCCCTTCCGTTTTAATTGCCCGCCAGAAATTACCGTTATTACTCTCGCTTAGAATGCGAAACGCCTGCTGATTTATAATCGGATAGCTCCTGACAACGCCAGGAAAAGCCGTTTTTCGCACTGCGGGAACGTCTGCAAAGCCGACAAAGGTCATTACCCATTCATGATTCGTTTTCTTCAGAAAGACAGCCGCGTGGTGAAGGGAATCTTCATCGCGATTATTTCCGTCGCCTGCATCACTATGGTCATTACTCTGGTCCCGGGCATTTTCAACGACCAGGTTTCGGGTGCTGATACCTACGCAACCATCCACGGAAGCGGCTTCTTTGGCCGTATCTTCGGTTCCAGCGATGACATCTCTACGCAGGACGTGCAGCAGCTTGCGCAGCGCATGTTGCAGCGCCAGCAGTTGCCGGACTTTGTGCTGCCCTTCATGATGCAGCGCGTCGGACAGGGGCTTATCCAGCAGCACATCGAGTTGCAGGAAGCAAACCGCCTGGGCGTCACCGTTACAGACGATGATCTGCGCAGCTTTTTGCATACCGGCATGTGGGGACAGGTGCTCTTTCCAAACGGCCAGTATATCGGCGACGCTCAATATGCCAGCCTCGTCTCTCAGAATTTCGGTATTTCCCGGGAACAGTTTGAGAAAGAGCTGAAGAAGGAAATTCAGGAGAACCGGTTGCGCTCCTTTGTCACGGCAGGCGTTACGGTTTCCGATCAGCAGGTGCGAGAGGCCTACACGCAGCAGGCGACGAAGATCAAGTTCGACTACGCCGTGATCAGCTCCGATGATCTGCGCAAGACCATCAACCCGACGGACGCCGAGCTGCAAACATTCTTCAAGCAGAATGCGGCGCGCTACGCAAAGGCCATTCCGGAAGCGCGCAAAATTCAGTACATTGCATTCACCACCGCGAATCTACCGAACGGCGCCCCGCAGGTAACCGATGCCGAAGTGCAGCAGTATTACAACCAGCACCAGAAGGATTATCAGGTAGAGGATCAGGTCAAGGTGCGACACATCCTCATCAAGGCGGATCAGAACGCCGACGCAAAGACCGATGCAGCTGCCAGGCAAAAAGCCGAAGACATCCTCAAGCAGCTCCGCAATGGCGGCAACTTCGCTGAGCTGGCCAAGAAGTATTCAGATGACCCCGGAAGCAAGGATCAGGGCGGAGAGCTCGGATTCATCAAGCACGGCGTCACCGTGCCCGAGTTCGACAAGGCAGCCTTCGCACTGCAGCCCGGTCAGATTTCCGATCTCGTCCGCACCAAGTTCGGTTATCACATCATCCAGACCGAAGAGAAGCAGACCGCGCATACCCGCTCGCTGGATGAAGTGAAGCAGTCCATCGTTGCCGTTCTCACGCGCGAAAAGGAAGCGCAGGCCCAGCAGGCCTTCGCGCAACAGTTGGCGAACGAAGCGCAAAAGAACGGCCTTGCTCAGACCGCAGCCGCGCATCATCTGCAGGCAGTCACAACCGACTACGTCGCGCAAAATGCCATCATTCCTGCGCTTGCCGATGGATCGCAGATGCTGACCTCGGCCTTCGCCGCCAAGCAGGGAGCAGCCCCTCAGGTAGCCTCCACGGGCGATGGCTATGCAGTCTTCCAGGTGCAAGATATTCAAGCCGCGCACGCGCCGTCATTCGATAGCTATAAATCGCATGTGCTCGATGACTTCCGCGATCAGCAGGTGCCGCAACTGCTCGCTCGCAAGACGAACGAGCTGGCAGACAAGGCAAAGGCCGAGAACGATCTCGCCAAAGCCGCCAAGGAAGTGGGAGCTACGGTGAAGAGCAGCGATCTGGTCGGACGCGATGCGCAGGTTCCGGATATCGGCCAGCTTGCCTCGACCGCGCCCCAGCTCTTCGACCTCAACGTCGGGCAGATCAGCGGGGCGATCCAGGGTCAGCGCACCGGCGCAGTCGCAAAGCTGACTCAGAAGCAGCAGCCGACTGTCGATGAAATCGGAAAGAACATGGAATCTACGCGGGATTCGCTGTTGAATCAGAGACGCGACGAGATGTTTGCCGTCTTTGTATCCAATCTCACGGAAAGATACCAAAAGGAAGGCCGCATCTCCATTAATAAGCGGTCGCAGCAGCAGCCGGGCTCGCCGGGAGCTCCGCCGCAATCGTAAACGCTTAACAACAGGAATAAGCAACCGAGGCCCGTGATCAGGAATCTTTCGAATCACGGGCTTTTTGCCGAATAGAGAACATTATGCCACTGGAACGGTCGTCAGGATTATTGCTGCACATCACCTCTCTGCCTTCATACGGTGGCATAGGAGATTTCGGTCCCGCTGCTTATGAATTTGCCGATTTTCTCGCTGCCGGCAAACAGCGTCTGTGGCAGGTGCTCCCACTCAGTCCAACCGGATACGGCAATTCGCCCTATGCCGCGCTTTCCGCCTTTGCCGGAAACCCTCTGCTGATAAGCCTGGAAAAGCTTTCCGAAGCAGGATGGATCGAAAGCCATCGCATCGCCGGCCTTCCCGGGCATACCGGCAATATCTACTTTGAAGAAGTAGTCCGGAAGAAGTTGCCGCTGATTGAAGAAGCCGCCCGAAATTTCATCCAGCGACACAGCGAGCCGCATCTGCGCGAGCAATGGGCGCGTTTCGAGCTTTACTGCAAGGAAAATGCAACGTGGTTGAATGATTATGCCCGTTACAACGTGCTGCGCAGAAATTTCCATGGCGCGTGCTGGAACACCTGGCCGAAAAAATATGCCTATCGCGAAACAGAAGCCCTGTCTCTTCTCGATAAGGACCGCGGCGAAGAACTGGCAATCGAGCAGGCGATCCAGTTTGCCTTTGATGAGCAATGGACAGCGCTTCGTCACTACTGCGCGGAACGCGAGATACGTTTCATTGGCGACGTCGCCATCTTCGTCAATTACGACAGTGCCGACGTTTGGACGCATCGCGACATCTTTGAGCTGAACGAAGATTTGTCTCCCATCCGCGTTTCCGGAGTGCCGCCGGATTATTTCAGTGAAACCGGCCAGCGTTGGGGCAATCCGCTCTATCGTTGGGACGTGCTGGAGAACCGCGGCTTCGATTGGTGGATTGATCGCATTCGCCGCGCTCATTCGCTGTATGACGCCATCCGGCTCGATCATTTCCGCGGCTTTGAGGCATATTGGGCAATCCCTGCCGAAGACGATACAGCCGTCAATGGCGAATGGATTCAGGCGCCCGGCGCAGCTTTATTCTCAAAACTGCGAGACGCCCTGGGAGAGCTGCCGTTTATTGCCGAAGACCTCGGCCTGATTACTCCGGAAGTCGATGCATTGCGCGAACAATTCAATCTCCCCGGCATGAAGGTTTTGCAATTCGGCTTCTCAGATCGCGGAGCGCATAATTATCTTCCGCATCGCTATGAGAAGAACTCCGTCGTCTACACCGGCACGCACGACAATGACACAACACGCGGATGGTGGGAGCGAGGTGCGACGAAAGCCGAAAAATCTGCAGTCGATACCTACCTGCAACCCGGCAAGGATGGTGTCGTGTGGTCGCTGATTCGCGCCGCCGCCACATCCGTTGCCGATCTATGCCTCTTCCCGATGCAGGACATTCTCGAGCTTGGGGCAGAGGCGCGCATGAATACCCCTTCCAGCACGGGAGATAACTGGGGCTGGCGATGCCCTGAGCATGCGTTGAAGCCGGAGCTGGCGCAAAAGCTCGCTGCTCTGACCGAAGTCACCGACCGGGATGGCGTTATCGAAGATAAGGAAGCAGAAGAAACAGCTGGTGCCCCATCCTGATAAGCTTACAAAGCTGCCGCGCTCTTCAACATCGCCACAGGGTATTGCGCAAACAGATCACGCAGCTTCAATCTTCCCGCCTCGTCCGCCTGTATCCGTTCGTCCGTAAAAACATTCACAAAATGGCCGGGCGTTCCGGCGGGCAGAGAAAGTATGGCCTTTCCCCACATATCGCCAATAGGCGGCTGAAGCTTCCCTTGTGCCACCGTGCAGGCAAAGCGCGGCACAATCACCAGCACCGATTCCTTTGTAACGCGATCCTGGCGCAGAAACGCAATCGCAAATTGCTGCTTTTCAATCTCGATGTTCAACGGAATATACTCGCCATGGCGGAAAACATGGTGTAGCGAAGTCCTTGTGTTCAGAGCGCGATGCATCGTCCACATCTTGATGTGCCCGTCTGCAAGATTATCGAGCACTTCCGCGCAGACTGCCGCCGCGCCTTTGTCTTCATAAAGCTTGCACAGCGATTGCAGCGTTTGCGCAAGCTGCTCGTAATCCACCGGCCTGCGATTGTCCGGATCTACCAGGCTCAGATTCCAGACTTCTGTTCCCTGATAAAAATCCGGTATGCCCGGAGACGTGATCTTCAGCACCATCTGCGCCAGTGCATTGATGGCTCCAAATAATTCAATAGTCGGAAGAAAATCTGTGAGCGTTTCCACAAAACGAGTTGCGCGCGCCCGGCCTTCAGGAATCAGAATTGCCTGAAGGAAGCGATTCACAGCTTCCAGGTAAGCAGGGTTAGGGTTTGTCCAGCTTAAATTGATTTTTGCTTCGCTGAAAGCCTTCGCGCAGTATTCCTTCATCCTCTCCAGAAATCGTTCATGGTCTGCTCGGCTCTTCATCTGCGACGGCCATGTGCCCACAATGGTCTGATAGATGATGTACTCCTCGTTCGCATCCGGCGCCATACGCCCATCGGGAAGTTGCTGCTTGTGCCGCGCATTCATGCGAATCCAACGCTTTACCATCGAGGCCCATTGCATTGGAATCTCTGAAAGCACATTGAGGCGGCTTCGCACATCTTCGCTGCGTTTCGTGTCGTGTGTTGAGGAAGCCAGCATCGAATCGGGCGATTTTTGCAGCCTGTCCTGATTGCTCGCGTGGAAAAGGTCTACAGGAATCCCGAAGGACTTGATCGTGCCGCCTACTTCATTCGATGACAGGAAGCGCGCATATACATAAAACGCAGTGTCCTCGACGCCTTTGGCCATCACCGGCCCCGTCAGTTGTTGAAATTTGAGCGCGAAATAAAGCCGATCGGAATATTTATCATCCTTGCGGTGGCCCAGCAAAAGAGTGTTCTGCAGAAAATCGAAGGCAGACCCGTCAATTTCCGGATTGCGATACTTGGCTCGCCATACCGCCTGCGCGATAAATGCAATGTCTCGATCCGTGTATTGGCCGCGGTCGTCGATATATGTGCGATAAACAGGGAAGCACGCAATGGTTTCCCGAATCACCGCCTCCAGTATGCTCTCCGTAAAATCGCGCGCTCTGCGATCGCGGTTGGAAAGTCGGTGCAACAGATTCGTCAGCACATAGACTTCGCTCGAAAGCGAACTGTGCATCACCTGCAGCTTCGACCGATAGATAATCTCATCAGGATCGGAGCTGTGGCCTGTGATCTGCGCGTAAAGCTCATTGAAGCGTTTCTCGTTCTGTGGCTGAATGAAAACCTGGTTCACCAGGTGAAGAAAGTCATATCCGGAAGTGCCCCGCACAGGCCATTCATGCGGCAGGGCCTCACGCGGTTCCAGGATTTTTTCTACCACGGTATAGAGTGGTCCTTCGCTTCGCGCCCAGTCGTAGCCGCGCAGCGCATTGCGTACTTCCAATTCAATTCCATTCGGCGCCACTGGTTCCTTGGCAGATTCTCCGCAGCATTGGCTGGCTACATATAGCAGTTGCAGGCGAATCAAATACTGCCTTGGGTTGAACATGCCGTCGCAATGGTCAATCCGCAGCCCGGTAATCTGTTGCTTGGCCAGAAGCTTGCGCACAAGGCAATGGGTCTGCGCAAAAGCTTCCGGATCCTCCATGCGCAAGCCAACCAGATCGTTAATATCAAAAAAGCGCCTGTAATTGATCTCTTCAGAGGAAACGCGCCAATAAGCTAGGCGATACGGCTGCACTTCCAGCAATTCATGCAACAGATCAAAGCTCTTCGGATCGCCCTCGACACCGTTCACACGCTCGGCCGCCAATCGAAGAACCGGCTGCAGCTCCTCGGAAAGCAATACTTCCCGCAAACGCGGACGCAGCTCCGCAAGCTGTTCGCGCCGCTGCGCAGCCAGGTTCGGATCGTTCGTGTCATGCGGCGGAATATGCGCCAGCTCCTTCAGCAAGTCGCGAAAAGAAGGGGGCAGGCCATTTCTTTCATCATCCTCTTCTGCAAAAAGCATGGGTATCGTGCGCGTGGCAATCGGAAATGTATGGGTGTAATACCGAATGACTGCCTCGCCATTCTCAAACGCGACCTGAATCTTTTTGCTTTCCAGCTCCTCCCCGTAATGATTCCCCAACACAGGCAGCAGGAGCTTGCCGTTCATATCCGGTTCAAGAGGCTCCCAGTCGATATCAAAAAACGAAGCAAATTCTGACGCCCGCCCGTTCTGCAGAACATCCTGCCACCAGGCAGAATCATTGCCTACTCCCATATGGTTCGGCACGATATCAAGCAGCAGCCCCATCCCGGTTTCACGCAATGCACTGGCGAGTTGATCGAATCCGGCCTCGCCTCCCAGCTCTGGATTCAGCCGGTCATGTCGTGTCACATCGTAGCCATGCTGGCTGCCCGGCCTCGCTTCAAATATCGGAGAGCTATAAAGATCGCCAATGCCCAGTTGCTTCAGGTAAGGAAGAATCTTCTGCGCCTGGGCAAACGTGAATTGCGAGTGCATCTGCACGCGATAAGTAGAAGCGGGAATGCGCGCATCGCTGCGGGCGATCCGATCAATACAGGTCTTCAGTTCTTCATTTTGTTGCACAGTCACCTGCAATTGGATGCTGAACAGGATTGATTGGTTTAGCCTCCCACTTTACGAAATCAGCATCTCGCGCAGACAATAGAGAAAGAAATCTGACCCCACGAGGAACCGATGCCCCTTTCCGGCGAAGCTATCCGATTGATGAATTACGTAGACGACGTTACCGTTACACTCCGCCGCGTGCTGGCGCTCGCGCAGACCTTAACACCCGAAGAGCGCAAGCGTGTAAGCGAATATTTAAAAAACGCTCAACCCAATGTCGAAACGGTCATCGCCACCCTGCAAGGCAAATAGAAGTAGTCCTTCTTTGCGTTATGAGTCGCCGCTCATCACCGTATTTGAAGGCTCGATTGCATTCACCACCTTGTTACGGCCGCCGCGTTTAGCTTCATACAATGTCTGATCGGCGGCTTCAATCAGCAGGTTTGCATTCATATGTTTTTCAGGAATCATCGTGGCGCAGCCGATGCTCACCGTTACTGCGTTATGCGAACTTTTGGCGTGTTCCATGCCCAAAGCTTCAACCGCTGCGCGAAGCCGTTCTGCCAGCTCTATCGCTCCTTCGCGCGGCGTGTCCGGCAATATTGCTGCAAACTCTTCGCCTCCAAAACGCGCCACTGTATCTCCCGGCCTCTGTATCGTTTTCAATGCAATCTGCGCGATCTGCCGCAAGCAGCTATCGCCCCGCAGGTGTCCATAAAAATCGTTATATAGCTTGAAGTGATCTACATCGAGTAAAAGCAACGATATCGGATACCCTGTACGAATAGCTCGTCGCCATTCCTGCGCAAGACATTCGTCAAAACGTCGCCGGTTTGCGGCTCCGGTTAGCGCATCCACCGAGGCAAGCGCCTCCAGCGCCAGATACGCGTCCTGCAATTTTTCTTCTGATGCCTTGCGTTCCGAGATATTGCGGACTACGTTGACGAATCCGATAGGCTCGCCCGTCACCCGGTCGCAGTAAAGGCTGATATTGGCTTCCATCCAGAGGTAAGAGCCATCTTTCTTCTGGCAGCGATAGGTCAGTGTCTTTGCCGGCTCGCCGCTTTTCAGGGCATCCAGCGTTGTCGTCATCGCTGGAATGTCGTCCGGATGCACAATGCTGTCGGCATAGCTGGTGCCCAGCAGTTCCACCGGGTCCCACCCCATGGTCCACTGCACCGCGGGAGAAACATATTTTCTGTTATGTTGCAGATCGGTCAGCACGATAATATCGCGCGAATTCTCAGCCAGTAAGCGATAAAGCTGTTCACTCTTGCGCGCTGCTTGTTCCAGCAGGCGCCGTTCATTCAACACCACCGCCACCAGCGCGACGCATACCACGGCGCTCGCCAGAAGTATCTGGATTAAGAAAACGCGCCGTTGCCAGGTAATGTCATGGAGCTGCGCAATCGGACCGTCCTGGTGCAGCATCACCACAATCGATATAAAGCCGATGACACATATCCCGAGAACTCCACCGCCCATTCCCAGCCTTACAGTCAGCAGAAGAAGCGGCGGGAATACAGTGAAAAACATGGGGAGCCCAGCTAAATGAGATATTCCATAAGGAATAAGAATCATCAGCGAAAGCAGCGCAACCAGTTCCGGCAGCCGATTGGGCTGAAACAGCGCGGCCACCTCACCGTCCAACAGTGAAAGCGTCACCGGAGTCACAATAATGGTTCCCAGCATATTCGAGCAGAACCATTGCATCGTAAAGTGCGTGGGAATCGGCCCGTGAATCCAACAAATCGCCGCTGCGCAAAGTGAAGAAATGGCCGGCGCAAGCAGTCCGCCAATCAGGCATAAACGCGTCAGTTCGCGTGGACGTGAAAACCGTACCGCATCTCTCGTCAAATGCACAAAGGGATACACCGCGATGGCAACTTCCAGCATGTCGCAAAGAGAAAGCCCGACGCTCAGGAAAAATGAATCATGCATTACCAGATGCGAGGCCACATTCGTGACATATCCAACTACGAATATGGCTGGCCATCGATGACGCCCATTCAGCAGCAAGGCAGAAAGCAGAATCGCATTTGACCACCAGAATGCAGCTTCGCCCCCGGCTCCTGAATCGAACCAAAGGGACAAACACGTGGTTCCAGTCACCGTGATGGCTAACGCCATCATGCCGGCTAAAAATCGGAAATCTGCGAACGCGGCAGCAGCAAGACGCACACGGCTCATAATGCGATCATCAGTGACGGGTGGAGGGGTTCCGTCTTTAGGGGAAAACTGGCGGAAGGAACGGAATACGGACAGCGCCAGTCTGCCTTTTAGGCTACCTGATTTTTTTCAGATTGGGTATCCATGAAGTGCTCAGGGAATCATCGATGTTAATTTCTAAAGTGCCCTGCTCGCCCTCATGCAATTCCGGCCCGGCTGCCGTGTGCGCTTTTCCCGAGCCATCTGTAAATTGAAGCGAAACCGGTCCTGAGCCCTGTATTTTAAAGCGATAGTGAAACTTGGCTTGCGGAGAAAGCGAGCCCACCCCGAAGCTGGCGCTAGGGTAATCCACTTCCAGCAACGTAATGCGCTCGCTGCTGTGGTTCGTAATTGTGGCGGATACAAAAGCAGACCTGCAGCCGTTTGCAAGCAGGGAAATAAAAAGCACAAAAAGCCCGGGAACGATCTTTTTCTTCATTTTGTATGTAATTACAGAGTAGTCTTGCGTTCCAGTGTTCGCGCCGTCAATACCACTCCAGTTTCATTTGTATGAAGAGTAATTGGAAAAACCAGAACATTCCACACCCACTCTTCGCCTCTGCGCGGCAGGTTCAAAAGTCCGCGATAGGTGCGGTCAATGTAAGTCTCGCGCGTCACCGCAACCGTGCGGATAATATCGCGCCAGTCGGGAATCAGCTCCGGCATCTCTTCAAACATGTTGCGGCCCGGAAACCAATCGCGTGAGCGCTCCAGTACGCGGGCGCATGTCTCGTTCACATATTGCCAATTGCCCTGGGCGTCCAGAATTTCCAGCACCACGTCATCGCCGATAGCCATATTGATGCGCGAATAAAAAAAGTCCCGCGCATCCACAACCACCGGCTTTCCTCGCTTCTTCGCCTCAAATGACCGAAGCGCGGTTACCAGGTCATCGATGGAGCTATACCCCTTCAGCAAATGCATATCCTCCGGGCCGCCAAAACGGCGCTCCAGTGTTGCCGAAAGAATAATGATCGGAACCTCGGGTCTTTGCTGCCGAAGCTTCGCGGCCACCTCTGTCCCAAACTGCCCCGCGCCCAGGTGATAATCCAGCACCGCAATATCGATGCTGTCGAGCAGCTTCTCTGCCTCTTCGACTGTCATCGCTGTCTCGGTCAAATAACCATATTTCCGAAGAATGGTTGATCGAAGCAATAGATTTTCAGGATGATCGTCAAGCAGCAACACGCGCACATGTTGAGCAACGGTCTGCGTGCCTGCGGATTCCCGGTCGATTTCATTTTGCATGTTGGTACTTGGGATGCAATAGAAGTGGATGACGCTGCTATTCTCCGTCGCTTTTCCGCTTTCTTTGCAGTTGACGAAGAAGCTCAGGGAGTCGCGGCATAATCGCCGATACCCGCAGCCACTGGCGATTGTCATAAGCCGGGGAGCCGCTGATAACTTTACCTGCCTCAACATTTCCCCCCACACCCGACTGCGCCGTAACAATAACTCCATCGCCGATGTGGCAGTGCCCGGCAACTCCTACCTGGCCCGCGAGAATCACATTCTTGCCCACATGGGTCGATCCCGCAAGCCCCACTTGCGCGCACAACAAAGTATTTTCGCCCACGGAAGAACCGTGTCCCACCTGAACCAGATTGTCGATCTTCGCTCCCCGCCCAATCCGTGTTTCTCCCACACTCGCCCGGTCAATGCAGGAGTTGGCCTGGATCTCAACTTCATCTTCGATAATTGCCGGCCCGGATTGCACAATTTTGTGCCATTTCCCGCTATTATCCTTGGCAAAACCATAGCCGTCAGCGCCCACAATCACCCCGTTTTGCAGAACGACCCGATCTCCAATCCGGCATCCTTCGCGCACGACGGCATGCGCATGCGCAAACAGGTGGTCGCCAATGCGCACGTTATCGTAAATGACGACATGCGGCAGAATCGTCGCATGATCCCCGATGACGCAGTTACGGCCAATCACTACATAGGCCCCAATCGAAGCCCCCGACCCAATCCGGGCGCTGGGATGAATGACCGCCGTGGGATGAATTTCCGGAGCGTATGCTGGAGGCGCATAAAACACCTCAATAGCGCGCGCAAATGCCAGGTAAGGATTGGAAATACGCAGGGTCGCCGCCTCAATTTCAGGAAAATCCGGAGCCACCAGCACCGCTCCGGCCTGCGTTTTCTTCGCCAGAGGCGCATATTTGGGATTAGCTACAAATGTAACCTGCGACGGGCCGGCTTCCTCAATTCCTGCTACCCCGGTAATCTCAATCTCCGGATTTCCCTGATATTGCGCGCCTAAAACCTGAGCGAGTTCCGCTAACTTCATGCGCCGATTGTACCGTTAAAGCCACACGGCAAACGAAAAGGATGTTTGTAAACAGAGGAAGGAATGACTTTGGGAGATGCTAGTTGAGCGAAATTCTGAAGTGCACAATAAATGCTGTAAATGGGTAGAAGCATCCGGCTTCAGCCCAGCGAAAAGAAGAGGGTAGAAGCACCGGGCTTTAGCCCGGTGAAAAAAGCGCAGAAAAAGAGAGGGCCTTTAGGCCCGGACCTTTCAAAAAACTCTGTCAAGCCCCCAAATTACAATAAATCCCATAACTCAAACATTCTAAAGAGAAAAAGCCATACCAACTTTGGCATATTATTTCTCTCAACTTGCTAAAATAAAACTAGGAGAAAAAATCCCGCGAAAGCGGGCATTTTTGTTGGACCCCCTCGTAAGTGATTGAAAACACTAGAAACCACTTAGCTCGTGCAGAATCATGAAGATAGCAAGGGATCATCCCCCGCTAAATAATTGAAAATAAAAGAATCACCGAAAAAAGGAGGGGAGGGGGAGTGGCTGGCCGGATCAATTCCGAGTTAAAGGAAAAAGCGTTTCCTGCTCAATTGAGTGAACCGCAGCCGCCGGTTTCTTCTTAGCCGCGCCGCCAATCACCGCAGCAACCTCCAGTTCGACAATCGACGTGCGGGGAAGCCATATGCGCTGCGTGTTCGCGCGGGTATCCGGAGGCGTGAGGAAGAATCCGTCCTCATCCAGCAGACCGATATTATTTTCTGCCACGCCCTCCAGAGAATCGCCGTCCGTAAGCCGCAGGCGCAGCCATAGGCCTTCGCCCCGTGGACGCCCGGCGAAGGTCTTACGCAGCAGCTTCTCCGGGTTATTGATCTCTCCGGAATTAAAGTCACGCACGAAGCAAACCCATTTAAGCTCTTGAATAGAAATGGATAATACTTTTCCGCTTAAATCCAGCATCTCCAGAAATCCCTGCCGCACAAAGCCGCCGGAAGACAAGTAGCCCGCCACCCAATCGCGGGTAAGTCGCCGGACAATTACTTTTTTTCTACTTGAGCTCATGGGTACTGGAAACGTGTCATTGTCGCACGTAGAAGCAAAATTCGCAGCGAAAATTGTGCAAATTGGTAGCCATTTGGATTCCTATATGTTAGAGTGTTCCTTTGTGAACCGGGAGCAATTCGATCTAAGCTGTTGTAAACAGGCCGTTTACTGATGTGAGGATTGATTCCGGAGCTGCTTGTTTTAAGACTTCTTCCGCAGATTGTTAAGGCATGCCCGACTACATTTACCTTCTGGAAAATCGTCTCTCGCCCGCCCAACAGAAAGCAATCGAACAGGTTCGTGAAGCTGCCCGGGCTGCCGGAATGACGGTATTCCTCACCGGTGGTGCGGTCCGCGATCTTTCTATCGGATCGACCGTACGCGACCTTGATTTCACGGTTCAGGGAAATGCCGCTAAGTTAAAGAAAACGTTGGAAAAATCCGGTGCAAAGCTATGGGGCGAGCATGAGCCGTCCCGTACACTTTTCTTCTGGTTCCCCGGCAGTGTCCGCGTCGAGGTTTCGAGCGCCCGCCGCGAGGAATATCCCAAGCCCGGCAAGCCTGTTTATCACTGGGCTCCAATCCTTGAGGACCTGCGCCGCCGCGACTTTACAGCGAACGCCATGGCAATCTCCCTCAACGAGGGTTCCTGTGGCCTGCTCCTCGATCCGCTGAACGGCATGGCAGACCTGGAGACACGCCATCTTCGTCTGGTAAGTGCTTACGGCTTCATTGAAGACCCTTCCCGCCTCCTCCGCGCCACGCGACTGAAGTCGCGGCTGGGATGGGAGCTGGACGAGCGTACGCAGGCCCGGTACGAAAATGCCAGGAGCGAAGGCTTGATCGATTCGGTCGCTCCTCACCTGAAGGGATACGAACTGGAAGAGATCGGTCACGAAGAAGATGGCCTCCGCGCATTAAAGGCGCTGGAATCCGAAGGCTGGATGAAGCATATCTGTCCCGCATGGACCGTCTCCAAGGTCGACATCCACGGACTCGAGCATCTGCGGGAAAACTACTATCAGCTTCTGATTCAGGGCGTACAGCCCGATCTGTCCGCCGCGCAAATGGAACTGCTGACTGCGAAAATGCAGCCAAAAGATATAGCGGGACTCAAGAAGACTTTCATTCGTCCCGGCTTTGTGGAGCAGTGGAACCATCTCGATGCCGAAACGAAGGAATTCGCCAGGGTTTTCACCGCGAAGGAAAACTCCGCGGCATCCGCAACCTGGAAGCTGCTGACTTCGTATCAGCCTGAGCCTATCCTGTGGCTCGCGCATACGGGTAAAGGCGCTGCCATACAGAATAAGTTCAAGAACTTCTTTACGGTTTGGCCGGAAGCTCGGCAGAAAATCCCCGTGGCCCTCATGCTCGAGATGCGCATTACGCCGGAGATTGAGCGCTACGACGAATTGCTTCGTGAGCTGTTTTTCCAGCTGATCGACGGAAAGCTGCAGACCGAAGAAGAGATGCGTGCTTTCCTCGAGCCGTATTCGCCACCCGCTCCGCCTCCGCCGGTCACCATTCGCCGCTCACGCAAGAAAGCTGCTGAGCCGAAGATCAAGACGGAGAAGATTACCGATGAAGATGGAGACGAGGAGTTGATTCCAAACGTCGACGATCTCGATCTTGAAGCGGATGAAGATATGGACGGCGAGGGCGACGACGAAGAAGCAGAAGAAATAGCCAAGCCGGTTGCCAAAACAAAACCCGCAGCCGTTCCACCTGCTCCAGCTAAAAAGGCCGCAGCGGCGACAGAAGCACCTGCGAAACCTCAGCCGCAGAAACCTGCCGGCAAAACAGCAGCTAAGCCGGTTGCTGCCAGGAAGCCAGCTCCGGCCAAAAAGGCTGTTCACGCAACCCCGGCGAAGAAAACTGCAGCGAAGAAGCAGCCGGCCAAGCCGGTAAAGAAAGTTGCTCCTAAAAAGGCGGCTCCAAAACCGAAACCGGCAGCTAAAAAAGCCGCACCAAAGAGCGCGAAACCGACCAAAAAGGCGGCAAAGAAGAAGCACTGAAATCAAGGCTGCCTCGTGCTATCGTCGTAAGCAACTTCCCGCACGGGGTACGACAGCATGTCAGGCGGCTTTTCTTCTGGTTGTAGCTGTATCCGTATCGCAGCTTTTGCGTTGATCCTCAGCGCCTTTTCGGCTTTTGCCCAACCCTCCATCCATCATGATGACCGGCTGGAAGGCGCGTACACCTTTGAGCGCGGGGGCTGGACGTATGTCCATCTCGAAGGCACGCCTGACCAGATCGGCTATCAGCACGGCTATCTGCTGGCGCCGCAAATAGAAGACGCCTACCACGTCTTTAAGCTGGAAGATGAGCACGATACGCAGCGTGACTGGGTCTTCTACCGCAATGCAGCCCAAACCATCCTTTGGCCTCACATAGATCCTGAGTACCAGCAGGAGCTTTCCGGCATAGCTGAAGGCGTACAGGCAAAAGGCATCCACCTTGATGTCTGGGACATCGTGGCCATCAATGCCACTATGGAACTGTCCGAATACTACGTTCCCTGGCTGAACAAGCAGCAGCACGCGCAGAATGCTCCGAAGATCGACGCACCCGGCAACTGCAGTGCGTTCATCGCCACCGGCAGTTATACCAAAGACGGTAAGATCGTCATCGCCCACAACAATTGGAGCTCTTACGCGCAGGGCTCTCGCTGGACCATCATCTTCGACATCCATCCGGCAAAAGGGCACAGCATTCTGATGGATGGCGTGCCCGGCATGATTACCAGCAATGACGATTTCGGCATCAACGATGCCGGCATCATGTTGAGCGAGACGACCATCAGCAGCTTCGAGGGTTGGAACTCAGACGGCAAGCCGACTTTCATGCGGTCGCGCAAAGCCCTGCAATATGCCGGCTCGATTGACGATGTAGTAGCCACCATGCGCGACGGCAATAATGGCGGCTACGCCAACGATTGGCTGATCGGCGACCGCAAGACCGGCGAAATTGCCTACTTGGAGCTGGGCCTCAAGAACACGCCGCTCTGGCGCACGAAAGACGGCTACTTCGTCAGCTCAAATTTCGCTCGCGATCCAAAGCTCATTAAGGAAGAAACCAGCGGCTTTGATTACAACGATCTTTCCACATCTCCGAATGCGCGGCGCGTGCGGTGGGAGCAGGAGATGGCTTCGCACAAAGGCAAGATCGATGCCGCTGCAGCCGAACAGTTTCTTGCCGACCACCAAGATAGCTATCTCAAGAAAGAGCAGGCCGATCAGCGCAGCCTCTGCGGTCATGTCGATACCGTTAAAGAAGGCATCCCGTTGTGGGATTGGGCTCCCTACTACCCCGGTGGCGCTGTGCAGGGCAAAGTGACCACCAGCGATATGGCCGCGCAGATGAGCCTCATCGCCCATGCCGGCCACCCCTGCGGAGAAGATTTCCTGGCTGCGCCCTTTCTGGCAGCGCATCCTGAATATCTCTGGATGAAGCCGATTCTGCGCGACATGAAAGCAGGTCCGTGGACAACCTTTAAGACAGGCGAAAAGCAGAATTGAGGTGCGGTCATGGTCGATGTTGTTCAAACCACAAAAGAGCTGAATTATGGGACCTGGCGTCTTCAGAAAGGCTGGACGCCGCTGCACATCGTCGATGCCGAGGGCTGCTACATCATCGATGCAGCAGGGAAGCGGTATTTAGATTTCTCCTCGCAGCTGATGTGCGTCAATCTCGGTCATAAAAATCCTGCTGTAATCAATGCTATCGCCGAGCAGGCACAGACGCTGCCTTATGCCATGCCTGGGTATGCCACCACAGCGCGCGCCGAGCTCAGTGCTGCTCTTACCGAAGTCTTGCCCGAGGGGCTGACAAAATATTTCTTTACCACCTCCGGTACAGAAGCCAATGAAGCTGCCTTCAAGATTGCGCGTATGTATACCGGAAAATCAAAGATCATCTCGCGCTATCGCTCCTATCACGGCTCAACCACCGGCTCAATCTCTGCAACCGGAGGCGCGCGGCGCTGGGCAGCAGAACCATCCGGCACAGGACGGGATTTTGTCTTTTCACCGGAAGTAAATTGCTATGATTGTGTGTTGAAGCATACCTATCCGCAATGCGGTGTGGCCTGCGCTGATTATCTTGAGCACATCATCGAGAATGAACAAAATGTAGCCGCTGTGATCGTCGAGCCGATTGTGGGCACCAACGGCGTGCTTGTTCCCCCGCCGGAATACATGCCGAAGCTGCGCGCTTTATGTGATCGCCATAATGTACTTCTCATCGCAGATGAAGTCATGACCGGATGGGGACGCACCGGCAAATGGTTCGCCATGGATCACTGGAACGTAAAGCCGGATATTCTGACCACAGCGAAGGGAATCACTTCCGCTTACGTGCCGCTTGGCCTGTGCGCTACGACAGAGAAGATCGCCGCCTACTTCGACGATCATTACTTCGCCCATGGACACACCTATGAGGCGCATCCGATGACCCTGAAACCGGCAGTTGCCACCATTGCAGAAATGAAGCGGCTGAACCTGGTAGAACGCGCTGCGGCGCTGGATCCGTATATGCGCGCAAAACTTCTTGCATTAAAACAGAAGCACATTTCGATAGGCGATTTTCGCGGCAAGGGTCTTTTCTGGGCGGTAGATCTGGTAAAGAATCGCGCTACCAAAAAGCCATTCAACACCATGTTCGACAAGGTGAGCGGCAAATCGCTCGTCGTGGATCAAATAGCCGCGCAGATGATGAAGCTAGGAGTCACACAACAGGCTTGGGTGAGCCATCTTGTGATTGCTCCCCCATTGATTATTCAGCAGGAAGAGATCGATCAGGGAATTGCCGCAATGGATGAAGCGCTGGCCATTGCCGATGCGCTTGTAGAGTAGCTGTGGATTTGTTGTCTTGCGCGCCGGCTTGCCTTCTGCAACACTGGCTTCAGCGTGTTGTTTCGCCTATGGTTCGTCATTATCTGGTCAAAGGTCGGGTGCAAGGTGTGGGGTTTCGCTGGTATGTACATCGCGAAGCGGCTGCGCTCGGTTTGCATGGCTGGGTGCGTAATACCGAGGATGGACACGTGGAAGTCGTCGCTGCGGGTGAGCCGGAGGATTTAGCATCTCTGCGCGCTGCATTAGACCGCGGATCTCGCGGCAGTCGCGTCGACCTGGTCATCGAGCATATGCTCGATGATTCGGAAGGCAAAGATTTAGGACCATTTCAGATTGAAGGAGCCTGGTAATACCAGCTTATGAGCCACTCGTTTGATTGCGAGCCGTTAAAGGCGCTTGTCCGTACTGTTCCTGATTTCCCAAAGCCGGGAATTCTTTTCTATGACATCACCACCTTGCTCAAGGACAAAATCGGCTTCGCGCAACTGATCGATGCGCTCGCCTCCCATTACATTGGTCGAGAAATCGATCTCGTGCTCGGTATTGAAGCGCGCGGGTTTATTTTTGGTCCGGCTCTTGCTTACCGCTTGAATGCTGGCTTCGTGCCGGTTCGCAAGCCACGCAAGCTGCCCGCGGAAGTGGCGCGCGTGACCTATGATCTTGAATATGGAACCGATTCACTGGAAATCCACCTCGATGCCATCGAACCGGGCCAGAATGTCGTAATCGTCGATGATCTGCTCGCTACCGGCGGAACGATGGAGGCAACGGTCAAGCTGGTGCAGCAATTGGGCGGGCATATATCGGGGCTCGGTTTTGCGGTCGAGCTCGATTTTCTGAAAGGCCGCGAGAAATTTAAAGAGTTCGATGTGTTCAGCCTTTTGCATTACAGCGAATAGGCGGCTTCAGCGATGCGTGAGCTAAAACTCGCGCATCGCTCCTACCTTTAGGATCGTCCTCGCACAAAGTGCAGAATGATCGAAATCACTGCAAAAATCAGTAGCAGATGAATCAGAAATCCTGCTGTGTGGAATACAACAAAACCACCAATCCAGGCCAATACCAGAATCAACGCAAGAATTAAAAACATCCTCTCCTCCTAATTTATTGACAGACCTACACTGAGATGCAGTTCAGCGCCTTTGCGTTTTTTGCGGAAACGTAAGTTGCATGAATAGGATGCGGGCAAATAACATAACGCCCAATGCGCCATTCTGTTTTATCTGCCTTGCTGATCGCCGGTTGTTTGATGCTTGCGCCTGCGCGCGCCCAGGTATTGCAGAGCATGAACTATGATGACGAGCTGCGGCATGCCCGGTCACTGCTCGCCGGAAATACTCCAACCGATATTTCCCACCACATCCACTACGATGTGAAATTTTACGACGCACAAGGGCACGAGAGTACAGCCACGTATGACATTTATCGGGATCCGATCCTCTATGATCGCGTGGATATCAAAGCTCCAAGTTATCAATCGACCCTGATTCGTAATCTGCGGGACAACAAGGAATGGCGCCAGGTCACGGGTGAAAAACCTTTGAAGCTTGTTGATTTGGACCAGGCGCTCGATGAGCCGCATTCTGCCATTCAACGTTTTGCCAGTGAACCGGGATTGGTAGATCAGATGGAGCCGCAGGAGTTGGAACATATGCCGCTATTGTGCGCCAACGATAATGACGGTACAGCCATCTGCTTCGATCCCATGATTCACCTCTTTGCATACGCGCAGATGTTCAATCGGACCATCATGTACGATCAGTGGCTTCCCATAGGAACACATGTCGTTCCCGGTCATATCCGTATTTACCAGGAGAAGAAACTGCTTGTAGAGGCGACCGGTACGGTCGAGGCAATCAGGAAATTTCCGCCGCATTTGATGGAGTTACCCGATACTCCATCCCAGCCCGACCCGATAACGCTTCACAAATTTCTTCATTACAAGCCCATTGACCTGTCGGACACGCACTATGGAAATATTCAGGTTCGCGTCTGGGTCGATGAACAAGGCAAGATCACAAAAGAAGAAATCATCGATTCAGATGACAAGCACCTGAACGGCATTATCCATAAGTTTTTTCGGAATGCCGTGATGCAGCCGCAAATGAAAGACGGTATCGCTGTACCATTCGACACCGTTATCAATCTTGAGTATTATCCGCGCCCATAGCTATTCGCTTTCAGTCACTCGCAGTTTTTCATTTGTTTTCAAATAGCCTTTTCGCCGAAACCAATCCTCCATCGCCACAAGCAATTGATCCAGAGGAACCCGATATCCGGCTTCGAGCCATCCATCCGCAATGGGCAATGTGTCATCGAAAACCGCGTCATTGGTGAAATTGCGCATGGCAAAGTTGTCGATCCATTGAATCGGGCACAGGCGAATTTCCCCGTCTTCTGCGACGCTCTCTACGCGAAGTTTCCGGATGAACATAGCAAATCAGCGGTGCGCTTTCGGCCCCGCTTCGCGTATCTCTGCGGGCGCGTCGAATTTGGCGAAATTTTCCTCGAACTTCGCCGCCAGCAGTCGCGCCTGTTTGTCATACGCCTGTGTATCTGCCCAGGCATTACGCGGATTGAGTATTTCGTTTGGAGCATCGGGACACGATGCAGGAATCGATAAGCCGAAAGCATCTTCGACAAGGTACTCAGCCTTTGCCAACCGTCCATCCAACACTGCATGCACGATGGCGCGCGTATGTTTGAGGCTCATGCGCTTGCCGACGCCAAAGGCGCCGCCTGTCCATCCCGTATTCACCAGCCAGCATTGAGCATCATGCTCTCGCAGGCGCTTTCCCAACATTTCCGCGTAAACGCGCGGTGCCAGAGGCAGAAAAGGCGAACCAAAGCATGCAGAGAATTCCGGCACCGGTTCGCTTCCGAGGCCGGCCTCCGTTCCTGCCAGTTTGGCCGTGTATCCGGAAAGAAAGTGATACATCGCCTGTTCCGGCGTTAATTTTGCAATTGGCGGCAGCACGCCGAATGCATCGGCTGCCAGAAAAAGCACATTCCTGGGATGAGCTCCGATTCCAGGAATGACCGCATTCGCAATAAATTCAATGGGGTATGCTGCCCTGGTATTTTCCGTATAGCGAATATCGGAGTAATCCGGAACACCCGTGCGCGGATCGATCACAACATTTTCCAACACCGAGCCGAAACGAATTGCATGAAAAATCTGCGGCTCTTTTTCTTCCGACAGATCGACACATTTGGCATAGCAGCCGCCCTCGAAATTGAACACGCCATTCGGGCTCCAGCCATGCTCATCGTCGCCGATCAATCTTCGCAATGGATCAGCAGATAATGTCGTTTTCCCTGTTCCTGAGAGGCCGAAGAAAAGCGCCGTCTCTCCATTTGCGCCAATGTTGGCCGAGCAGTGCATTGGGAAAACATCTCGTTGCGGCAGCAGATAATTCATCACACCGAAGATGGACTTCTTCATCTCGCCTGCGTATTTTGTACCGCCGATCAGGATGATCTTCCGGGTAAAATCCGCAAGGATAAATGTGCTTGATTTGGTTCCATCACGTTCCGGAACAGCTTCAAATTCGGGTGCTGCAATTACGGTAAACTCTGCGGCGTGATGGCGCAGCTCCGCCAGCTCAGGCCGTATAAAAAGCTGCTTTACAAAGAGCGCATGCCACGCATATTCGGCAATGATGGTGATAGGCAGCCTGTATTGCGGGTCAGCTCCGGCATAAAGATCCATCACATAAAGATCCCGCTCGGACATGTGCTTGATAACACGATCCAGCAACGCCTCGAATTTCACGGAATCGAAGCGCTGGTTTACCTTGCCCCAATCGATGCGATTGCGGGTTTCCTCATCCTCTACCGTAAATTTATCTTTCGGAGAACGCCCTGTCCGGGCTCCCGTGAGAGCAACCAATGCGCCGTTCGCGGCCAGGCTGCCTTCGCCTCGCGCAATCGCTGCCTCTACAAGCTGCGGAGTGGATAAGTTTCGATGGACATGCGGTCCTTCAGTGAGAGTTTTGAACGTGGTTACCAATGTGGCAGCTCCCATAGATTCGCTCCTTGGGCAAACCTTTTATTCTGCCATTGTCTAATAGATATGGCAAAGCCCGACATCTCTTACTGATAAGATGCCCCCATAGGAGTTACTGGATGAACGGCGTGGCACTCATTGGCGCAAGCGGCGGACTCGGTAAGTATATTGCCGCAGGATTGAATGCAAAAGGCCAAATGTATCGCGTGATTGGCCGATCAGAATCTTCCTTAAAAAGAAATTTTGGCAGCGATTCGCGTGCCACCATCGCCACCTGGAATCCCGAGCGGCCGGATACGATTCAAAATGCGCTTTCCGGCATAGACACTGCGATTTACATGGTCGGAGTCAACTACTGGCAATTCGACCTGCACCCGCAGCTTATGAAGAAGACTCTTGATGGCGCCATCGCCGCCGGCGTAAAGAAGCTTCTTCTCATCGGGACCGTATACCCGTATGGAATTCCACAAAGCGAACGTGTGAGCGAAGATCATCCACGCGCTCCTCACACATTTAAAGGCCGCATGCGTAAGGAGCAGGAAGACCTCGTGCTTGCAGCGCACCAGGAGGGCCGGTTACAAACCGCAATCCTACGGCTGTCTGATTTTTACGGCCCCGGTGTAGACAAGAGCTTCTTGTGGAGTGCATTTCAGGCTGCTAAAACAGATAAGCGCGCGCAGCTCATCAGCCCCGTTGATACGCCGCATGAATTCGTTTTCCTTCCCGATGCGGGTGTGACCATCGCGCGCCTCATCGATGAGCCTGGCGCGTGGGGCCATACATGGAACCTTGGAGGAGCCGGAGTTACCTCCGTCCTTGACATGACCCGGGAAATTTTTTCCCAGGCCGGAAAAAGTCCAAAATATATGACTGCCGGTAAGACCATGCTGCGTGTCATGGGTGTATTCGACCCAATGCTGCGTGAGCTGGTAGAAATGCATTATCTTCAGACTTCGCCGGTAATACTCGATGACTCCCGCCTGGCAACCCTTTTGGGAGGCCTTCAGAAAACGCCCTATAAAGAGGGCATTCGACAGGTACTTGCCTCGATTTAAATATTCGGTTTCATCCGAAAGTGCAATAATGAGGTCACGCATTGACACCGCTGATCAGATTTTCTGTCGAAGTAAAGTGAACAGGCGCAGGAATTCTCCAGACGGGTATGACGAACGAAGGAGTCATTTATGACTGGAGACCTGCAACTTACTTGTAGCGATTGTGGACAGGATTTTGTCTTCACCGCTGCCGATCAGGCATTTTTCCGTGAGCGCGGATACTCCGCTCCGAAACGCTGCAAAAACTGCCGCCAGGCTAAAAAGAACGATCAGCAAGGCGGCGGATACGGCGGCGGTGGTGGTTATCGCTCTTCCGCCTCGAATGGAACATCCGTGATTTGCGCCGGCTGTGGCCAGCAAACCACCGTGCCCTTTGAACCACGCGGCGACCGTCCTGTCTTCTGCAGAAGCTGCTATCAGGCGCAATCCGGCGGCGGGAATGCAAGAAGGTCACGCGGCGGCGGTGGGCGCTACTAAAAGCTGAATACCGGGCCAATCTGGTATCCCCAGCTTCCACGGTTCACAAAGTCTTCGTGCGATAGCCACGTCAGATATGGCGGCTTGCCTATGCCGGGAACTTCGGAGCATTCCGTTCCCTGGATAAGCCAGCGCAGCGGGTAGGGTGTTCCGATACCCGACGCGTCATAGCAGGCGTGGCGATAGCGCACAACAGTCTCTTCAATTCCGGCGCGAATCGCGATATTCCTGTTGAGCTTGTAATCTCCCGCCAGCATAAAATTCCAGGCAAAATGCGTAATCGTGCCTAACTGTGGAACTGAACCATTCTCTTCCGGGCTGGTCAGATATGAGTCGTTAAACCGCAAAAAACCGGGCCGGATCGAAAGATTCAACGCATAATTCGGCGTATTTACGCCGCCACGAACGCCGAAATAGCCGGTTATCAGGTCGCCGCCTGCGCGATCGGAAGGATGGGGACTGGCTCCGGGATAACGGCTCACCTCTGTATCTGCGTATAGCCATCGCCACAAATGCGCCGATACCTGCGCTCCGCCGCCCGTCACCATGCGCTTGCAGTAGGTGCAATCGGCAGTTGTTACCGTAGTCGAATAGCCCCGAAAAAACGGAGCAATTTGAATGTGCGGCCATTGCCGAGCCGTTTCTTCGGCATAATCTCCAGTAGCATCGTTGAGTCGCGTGAAGTGAACTCCCGGGCCGCTGCCGAACTCAGGGTAGTCATAGTCTCGATACCACGGCTTCCGTCCGCGCAGGGCATTCGCAAATGTGCGTGTAGGATTGAGAGCGCCGCGAATGATCTTCGGATACACAGCATCCGGGCCTGCATGGTCGGCAATGCGATCGCTCACGTCCTTGTCGATAAAGTCTTCTGCAAAGACCCAGAGCATACCTACGGTGGGCGTCACGATAAAGTCCACCCAGCCCGTATTGTTTGTAGATTTCCCGCTTGGAGGATGCGTCGTAGCGTTGCAATGCAGAATGCACTTTACGTCATAGGTGTAGCCGCCCTCACTGCCAAGGCCGGCTTCTCCAATAGGCGAAATCTCCGAGTGGGTGCTGTAAGTTGTCGCCCACCAGAATGCTTTCCAGCGCGAATCCCAATATCCCGGCTCATTCCAGCGTATGCGCGACTGTGTTGGAGAATTCTGGATCGCAATATACGCGCTCACTCCTCCCTGCATCGGGTGGCCCACATAGTTCACTAAAAAATCGTCGCCGTCACTCCAGCGCCGCATATTGAATTGCTTTATGGAAGCAATGTAGTCATGCCAGAACGGCTTGTTGACGGTAAGCGAGCGCAGCGTGTCATCATCCAGAACGCGAAAAGTATTTTCAATCGCGTTGAACGCAAACGACTGTATCAGCAAACCCTTCCAATTGTACTTCTGATGATCTTCAGAAAGTGGAGGCTCAGTAAACTGCATATCTGAGCGCCTTTTTGCTATTTCATCGAGATTCCATGTATGCGTAAATCCGGCAGGCGGGGCAGGATGAAACGCGCCGGTCTGGGGGAAAGCAATGTTTCCGCCGCAAATAGCAAACAGGCCAAGAGCAAAGAAACAAATCAAAGTCCTGCGGGGGAAGGATTTCAAAGGCAACTCCACAAAATGAAAACTATATATGTAGGTGCTTAGATGTGACCTCATCGCAAAAAGTCACTTGGTATAACAAATATCACTTAGCCGCCATAAGCAGTGTGCAGCCGCGTCGATTTCGGTCAAGTGAGCTGCTCCCGGTAGAATCAGGAGCGTGAGTCCGCGCAACAATTTTTCAATGACACAGCGAATCGCTTTGGCGGTTGTGCCGCGTCTCACAGCGCTGGTTCTTGCCATACTCGGTCTTACCCTGCGCTTTGAAGTTATCGCAGAAGAAGGGGCGATTCCGGCTGTGCCTCCTGCAAGAGGAATTTTCTGCTTCTGGCATCAATGCACGCTGCCCTGTGCATGGTACTTCCGCAAGTTTCGCTGCTCCATTCTCATCAGCCGCAGCTTCGACGGGGAGCTGATTGCCCGTACGCTCGCCCTCTTTGGATTTCACAGTGTCCGCGGGTCGAGCTCGCGTGGTGGAGCTGCTGGCCTGCTGGCGTTGCAGGAGATTCTGTCTGCAGGATCGCCCGTTGTCTTCACTGCCGATGGCCCGCGCGGCCCCATCTATCAAACAAAAATGGGCCCGGTAAAGCTCGCGCAAATGACACAGGAACAGATAGCCAGTTTTTATTTGTTGCCCGAGCGTGCATGGCAAATGCGTTCCTGGGACCGCTTTCTCGTGCCGAAGCCCTTCACAAGAGTGATCGTCAGTTGGTCGCGCGCCGTTGCTCCTCCGCCTGCAGATGCGGATGCCGCTGTCCTGGAATCCAAACGGCAGGAGCTGAATGACGCTTTGGAACGAGCGCGCTTACGCGCAGAGCAACAAGTAAAATCGAAGTAGTGCTTGTTTCCGACTTCCATTTTCACTTGCCTGAAGAACAGATCGCGCAACAGCCGATCGAAGATCGCGCAGGTGCTCGCATGCTCGTTCTCGATCGGCGCACAGGCGCTTACCAGGATCGAAAATTCCGCGATTTTCCAAATGTATTGCGCGAAGGCGACGTGCTTGTGCTCAACAACAGCCGTGTTATCCCTGCCCGCATTTTCGCCCATCGCGCCGGGCTGCATACACAGGAAGGACACAAGACAACGGGCCGCATACAGGTGCTGCTCACCGAGCAAATCGGTGAATGGGAATGGAAAGCCCTTGTACGTCCCGGCCGAAAAGTATTAACAGGTGAAAAGCTGACCTTCGGAGAAGGTGTTCTGCATGCGGAAGTCATCGCGCATGGAGAATTCGGCGAGCGCACGCTGCGCTTTGAGCCTGTCACCGATTTCTATGGTGCGCTGGAGCAGCTCGGTCACATGCCGCTTCCGCCATATATTCATCGTCAGGACGAAGCTGCCGACCGCGAGCGCTATCAAACCGTGTATGCGCAGCAGAGGGGATCGGTTGCTGCGCCGACAGCTGGTCTTCACTTCACTCCGGAGATTTTGCAACAGGTAAAAGATCGCGGTGTGCAAATTGAATATGTGACCTTGCATGTAGGGCTGGGAACATTTCAGCCCGTACGCGTAGAAAAGGTGGAAGACATCCACCTGCATACCGAACACTACACGCTCCCTGAATCGACAGCCGCGGCTGTAAACTCCGCGATTCGCGAAAATCGTCGTGTTATTGCCGCCGGAACGACAACGGTCCGCACCCTTGAGCATTGCGCCGCTATAGCCCAGGCAGGCGAATTACATCCGCATTCGGGTGCTACCAACATCTTTATTTCCCCCGGATACAACTTCCGGGTAATCAGCGGTCTTTTAACCAATTTCCACCTTCCGCAATCGACGCTGTTGATGCTGGTAAGCGCATTCGGTGGCCGCAACCACGTTCTGTCCGCTTACAGACATGCGGTTGAAACAGGCTATCGCTTCTTTTCCTATGGCGATTGCATGTTTCTCTCCTAAGCACTCAGGCGTTAGACTCGAGTTTGATGCCATCTCAAACCAAGCCGCCTGTCTTTCTGCTCGATTCCATGTCTTTTATCTTCCGCGCCTATCATGCGATGCAGCGGCAGCGGCCTATGTCGACGCGTAATGGTGTGCCCACGGCAGCCACTTACGTCTTCGTCAACATGATCAATAAGCTGCGCCGCGATTTTCAGCCTGAGCTCTTTGCCGCAGTCTTCGATATTAGCGGAAAGGTCTTCCGCGACGAGCGCGCAAAAGAGATGACCACCATCCGTAAGTTCAACATCAAGACGCAGACTTTTGATGAAGTAAACTACGGCGGTTACAAGGCAAATCGTACAGAAATGCCGCCGGACCTTGCACAGCAGTTGCCATACATTCGTCGCGCGCTTGAAGCCTTTCACATCCCTATCCTCGAAGCCGAAGGATTCGAAGCAGACGACGTCATCGGAACGCTTTCAAAAAAGGCAGCCGCGCAAGGGCATCCCGTCTTCGTTGTCTCCAATGACAAGGACATGTTGCAGTTGGTCAACGATCAGGTGAAAGTTCTTAACCCTGCCAAAGATAATTTGGTTCTTGACCGCGCAAAAGTGGAAGAAACATTAGGCGTGCCGCCGGAAAAAGTGATCGATGTCATGGCATTGCGCGGCGACTCCATCGACAATATCCCCGGCGCTCCCGGCATCGGCGATAAAGGCTCCGTTGAGTTGATCCAGCAGTTTGGAAGCCTGGAAGCGGCTCTCGATCGCGCCTCCGAAGTAAAGCGCAAAACCTACCGCGAATCACTGGAGAACAACCGAGACAACATTATGTTGAGCAAGGAATTGGTGACAATTCATTGCGAAGTTCCAGTGGATCTGAATCTCGATGCCATGCGCACGCAGGCTCCGGACGTGAACGCATGCAGAGCGCTTTTTACGGAACTGGAATTCACAACCCTGTTGAAGGAACTGGCACCAGGAGTTGTAGAGCATCCTGCGGAATACATACTCCATCCATCACCTGGGCAGATAGCAGCGTTTATCGCGGAAGCGAAAAAGAATGGCTTCGCCTTTGCGCTTCCAACTTCGGAGTTGGAAGCAGTCGCCGAGCAGATCAGCGAGCAGGAAGCCGAAGCCATCGAAGAAAAAGAGCCCGAGCTGAAAACCATGTCGCTGCTCGACCTGGTTGAAGAGGTGGAACAACCCTCAACCCAAAAGATGGAGCTGCGCATCGCTGTTGCCGTCAATGAGAACGAGGCCCTCCTTGTTCCGCTAGAAACAGTAAAAGCTCTTCTTGAAGATGAATCGGTTCCCAAACAAGTACACGATCTGAAAGGCGTGCTTCGTGGATTAGAACGAAACGGCGTGCAACTCAAGAATACGCCTGACGATCTGATGCTCTACTCTTATCTCATCAATCCCACGCATGCTTCGCATCGGTTGAGCGATGTAGCGGCGCGTTTCAGCACGCAGCCGCTCAGGGAAGCGGACGAGAAGCAAATAGCCGAAGCCGCGCACGCTGTCCAGAGGCTTACTCCTATGCTGCGCAATGAAGTAGACGCTCTGGAAACGCGTAGCGTTTACGAAACCATTGATCATCCGCTTGTGCCGATCCTTCTTCGTATGGAAGAAGCGGGTGTGCGTATCGACTCCGATGTATTGCAACGTATGGGCGAGCGATTATCAGCTGAGATTCATCGTGTAGGCGAAGAGATTTATCAGCGCTCCGGGCATCGCTTCAATATCAATTCGCCGAAGCAATTAGGCGACGTGCTTTTTAATAAGATGAACCTTCCCAAGCCCCTGAAGTATGGGAAAGGGAAAGTTGTATCGACAGCGCAGGATGTGCTCGAAGAATTAGCAGAGCATAACGATGTCCCTCGACTGGTGCTCGAATATCGCCAGCTTGCCAAGCTGAAATCGAATTACGTGGATTCGCTTCCGCTGCTTGCCGACAGCCAAGGCCGCGTGCACACCACCTTTAATCAGGTAGGTACAGCTACGGGCCGCCTCTCATCCACAAATCCAAACTTGCAGAACATTCCTATCCGTACCGAGCTTGGACGCGAGATTCGTGCCGCATTTATCGCCGCTCCAGGCCGCGTACTCTTTTCTGCTGATTACTCGCAGATTGAGCTGCGATTGATGGCGCATTTCTCTGAAGATCCACTCCTCATGCACGCATATCAAACAGGCGAAGACATTCACACGCTCACAGCGGCTGAAGTCTTCGGTGTCCCCGCTGAGCACATGAGCAAAGAAACGCGCAATCGCGCAAAGGCTGTGAACTTCGGCATCGTCTACGGTATTTCTCCTTTCGGATTAGCGCAGCAGCTCAATATCGATCAGCATGAAGCGCGCCTTTATATCGAAACGTATTTTGCTCGATATGAAGGCGTGCGTGCTTACATCGACCGCGTGCTTGACGAAGTACGGCGCGAACAGCGCGTGCGAACACTCTTTGGACGCGTGCGCCCCATTCCCGATATACAAAGCCGCAATGCCAATCTGCGCGGATTTGCCGAACGCACAGCCGTCAACACGCCGCTGCAGGGAACCGCAGCAGACCTCATCAAGCTGGCAATGATTCGAATCGATAAACGGCTGGCCGAAGAAAAATTAAAAACTGCCATGACACTGCAGGTGCATGACGAATTGCTTTTCGACGTGCCTGAGGACGAGGCCGAGACAGTGCAGGCCCTCGTCAAGCATGAGATGGAGCATGTTATCGAATTGAAAGTTCCCATCATTGCCGATTGCGGCATCGGCCCAAACTGGCGCGATTTGAAATAGCTGACCAGCCCACCCTCAGCTAAAAAAAAGGGTGGGCATCGCACTAAACTCCGAGCACTTCGCGAATGGCACCGGCAATGCGATCTGCATGATGCCGCATCGCAGCCTCCGATTCAGCTTCTATCATCACGCGCGCCAGCGCCTCCGTGCCTGAATACCGCACCACTACCCGGCCGTTGTCCGCGAGTTCAACTTCCGCTTCGCGAATTGTGCTCGCCACAGTTGCAAATTCTTCCAGAGGCTTCTTCTCTCTCACCCGCACATTCACAATGACCTGAGGAAAGACCTTCAAATCGGCCACAAGCTCATGCAGCGCTTTGCCCGAACGGCGCACAATATCGAGCACCACCAGCGCAGTCAGCAGTCCGTCGCCCGTCGTAGCCAGATGCGGAAAAAGAATATGCCCCGACTGTTCGCCGCCGAGCGAAGCATCTTCCTTCTGCATCTCCTCCAGCACATATTTGTCGCCTACAGGGGCGCGCAGCATTCGGATGCCGTCTCGCCGCAGTGCGGCTTCCAGCCCCATATTCGACATGGTTGTAGCCACAACCACGCTGCCATGCAGCAAATTGCGCGCCTGCAGATCGCGAGCCGCCAGCAGCAGAACAGCATCTCCATTCACTACTTTGCCGTTAGCATCGGCAAACAGAGCGCGATCAGCATCGCCATCAAAGGTCACTCCGATATCGGCTCCCAGCGACTTCGTTTCCGCAGCAACAACCTCTGGGTGAAGCGCGCCGCAGCTTGCATTAATATTTCGGCCATCAGGCGAGATGTGCGTTAAATCGACCTTGCCGCCAAGCTGTGCAAAAAGCTCCGGCGCAATCGCCGAAGCCGCGCCATTCGCGCAATCCAGCACCAGATGCAGATTACCGAGATCAAGGTCAGGTACGACGCTGCGCAGAAATTCTTCATAGTCGGCGCGAAACGCAGTGTTTATCTTTGGAGCTGAAAGCGACGCGACATCCGGAGCAGAAACCTCTTCCAGTCTGCGAAAAATTTCTTCTTCAATCCGCAGTTCCGTATCGTCAGGCAGCTTATAGCCGTTTCCGCCAAAAACCTTAATCCCGTTATCCTCCCATGGATTGTGCGAAGCAGAGATGACAACGCCTGCATCGAAGCCGTGCTTCCGCGCCAAATAGGCGACAGCGGGAGTCGTAATGACGCCGGCGCTTTCCACCGCGCCGCCGCCATCGGCAATGCCGGCGCTCAAAACGGCGGCAATCCAGTTACTCGATTCGCGCGTATCCATGCCGAGAACGAAACGCGGATGGCTGTTTGTGGCTTTTACCTGGTGGGCCAGCGCCAGGCCCACTGCGTAGATCGTTTTAGAATCGAGCGGCGTTTTACCAGCTACACCGCGAATTCCATCAGTGCCAAAAAGTTTTCTCATAATTCAGGTCGTTCTTTCGGATTAAGTTCTGTGACCTGGCTCCGCAAACTGCCTTCTGCAAGCCGGGTTGTCAATCGTTGATGAAGTGAAACATTCGATGCGCTCTTTACCAGCTTTCCGGCTTCATCAAACACCAGTGCATAGCCGCGGTTTAAAACTGCCAAAGGCGAGAGTGCTTCCAATTGTCGCGTAAGCCCATGCACGCGAACCGTTTCATTATGAAGAGCGCCTTGATGAGCGCGCAGCATGCGGTTTTCCGCCGCAGAAAGTCTCTCGCGCAACACCCTTAATTGTTGTGTTGCATCCTGCCGCAGCAAGCGTGTGGTCAACAAATGCAGTCGCTCCGCAACGCTGCGGTTTGTCGAGATCCATGCGGCTTCCATGCGAAAACGCAGCTCATCGGCGCGTTGCTGGCGACGTGCAAAACTCTCGCGCAGCCGCGCAAAGGCGGCTTCTGTGGTCAGCCGGGTAAAGCTCTCGCGAGCCTGCATCAAGCGGTAGCGCATCGCGCGTTGCAGCCGCTGTGTGAGCAGCGCCAGATGCTCTTCGACATGATGCAGCGCTGCCGTAATAATCTCCGCAGCAGCGGATGGAGTGGGCGCGCGCAGATCCGCAACAAAATCTGCAATCGTAAAATCTGTTTCATGGCCCACGGCGGAAACAACCGGCAATTCTGAAGCTGCAATCGCTCTCGCCAGCAATTCCGAATTAAACGGCGCGAGATCTTCCAGCGATCCCCCGCCGCGCGCAATGACAATCACATCCACGGACCGCGCACGGTTGAAATATACGATTCCAGCGGCAATTTCCGCAGCTGCCGAATCGCCTTGCACCAGCGCCGGGTAAAGCAAAATGTCGAGCGCTGCATGACGGCGATTCGCCACATTCAGAAAATCGCGAATCACCGCTCCCGTTGGCGATGTCACAATGCCCACGCAGCGTGGAAACGGAGGCAGCGGCTTCTTCAGCGACGGCTCAAAAAGCCCCTCTTGCTGCAGCCGCGCTTTGAGCTGCTCAAACGCAATCTGAAGAGAGCCCGCGCCCACAGGCTCCATAAATTCGGCAATGATTTGCATCTGTCCGCGCTGCTCGTAGACAGAAATTTTGCCGCGTACCAGCACATGCAATCCGTCTTCCGGGCGAAAACGCAAAAGCGATGCCTGCCTGCGAAAAAGAACCGCCGGCAATTGTGCCTCGCCGTCTTTAAGCGTGAAGTAGATATGTCCGGAAGGAGCAGGGCGCAGGTTTGAAATTTCGCCTTCTACCCAAAGATCGGCGTATTCCCGCTCAATATGCGTGCGTACTTCGCCAACCAATTCTGCCACATTCCAAATGCGGCGCGTCTCCGCTTTCTGGGCCTCGAATAGAAAGCCCATCTGGGCACCGGATTCTGATGCGGCATGGTTCACAAGCAATTAGTTTATCGCCGAAACCGCGCAATCAGATAGAAGATCAATGAGAGAAGAATACTGAGCAGAAGGGAACTGGCCAGCGGAAAATATACTGAGGTATGCTTCCCGCGCCAGGCAAAATCTCCGGGCAGCCGGCCAAAAGGGATCCCGCTTTTCCCCAGCAAAAGAATCAAGCCGCCCACAATCAGCAGAATGAATCCAAGCCCCACCATGATTCTGCCGATATCGCTCATAAACTCAGTGTAGATCAATATGCTATGAGTGAAGCATGCTCTTCTTGACAGAAGACTTGCCGGTCCGTTACTTATGCGTCCGGGCACAGATATGGAACGCCATACCGATAGGCGGTATATCGTTGTGGATACAAAGGAAAGACAGATGAAGCCAATTGTTTTGAAAACGGAACCGTGCCGATGGGACTGTGTGAGCTTAGGAGAAGTAATGCTCCGTCTCGATCCGGGCGAAGGAAGAATCCATACCGCAAGACAGTTCACCGCGTGGGAAGGCGGGGGAGAATACAACGTCGCCCGCGGTCTGCGCCGCTGCTTTGGTCTGCGCACCGCCGTGATCACGGCCCTGGCAGAAAACCCCATAGGTCGTCTGGTTGAAGATTTCATTCTGCAGGGCGGCGTCGATACATCTTTTATCCGTTGGGAAAAATATGACGGTGTGGGCCGCGCCGTCCGGAATGGTTTAAATTTTACCGAGCGCGGCTATGGTGTGCGTGCCGCCGTCGGCTGTTCCGACCGCGGCAATACAGCTATCTCTCAGGTAAAGCGGGGAGATTTCCCCTGGAAAGAAATTTTCGGCGCACAGAATGGATCGCGCTGGCTGCATACCGGCGGAATCTTCGCAGCGCTCTCGGAAACAACGCCCGCGGTTGCCGTTGAAGCCATGGACGCCGCAAGAGAGTTCGGCACGATCATTTCCTACGATTTGAATTACCGCGATTCTCTATGGAAAGCCATCGGAGGCAAGGCGAAAGCGCAGGAAGTCAATCGCGAGCTCGTCCGTAAAGTCGATCTCCTTCTGGGAAATGAAGAAGATTTTTCCGCTATGCTCGGAATCGCCCTTGAAGGTGTCACTGAAGATTTCGATGAGTTGCCCGTTGCCAGCTATGAAAAGATGTTGCGCGACGTCGCCGCTGCGTATCCAAACTTGAAGGTGGTTGCTTCGACGCTGCGTACAGCGCATACAGCGAGCAAAAATGCGTGGGGTGCCATAGCTCTTTACCGAGATGCAATCACGCTGGTGCCGCAGCGGGAAGTCGATATCCTCGACCGCGTGGGCGGCGGAGACTCCTTTGCTTCCGGCTTGATATATGGAATCCTTGCCGGCAAGGACATGGAATGGGCCACGCGTTGCGGCGTCGCCCATGGAGCTCTCGCCATGACCACCCCCGGCGATACCAGCATGGCAACCTTTGCAGAAGTAGAGCGGGTCATGAAAGGCGGCTCCGCTCGCATTGCCCGATAGGAAAACACATGTCAGCAGAAATCAAAGCAGAGATAGAGCGCGTCGGATTAGTTCCGGTGCTTCGAGCGTCTTCCGAGGCTGTAGGCCACGCATTGGTGGAAGCCATGATCGCCGGCGGAGTCACCGTTGTCGAAGTCACCATGACTGTGCCCGGAGCAGTCGATCTGCTGCGCGCGCTCAAGCGGCAGCACGGCAGCAACCTGCTTC
>DASZUU010000009.1:0-10583 GCA_035547425.1 Alloacidobacterium sp.
TAAATTGTGCCGAGGCGGGCATACGCTAAGGCAAACTGAGGGTCGAGATCGACGGCTAGCTTGTAATCCGGAATGGCCTCAAATTCATGCCCATTGGCCCGCTTTTCTTCACCGAGCGTAAATGCCCGGAGCGCAGCCGGAGACGAGGTGGTGGCCTGAGCCAGCGGCATGTTAAATTTTTGCAGCGAAATCTTTGATTCCCCAAGGCTTTTCCGTACCTGGCCAGCTGCCTCATCCAGGGCTGCAAGTATAGTCTCCCGGCTCGCTGCTCGAACTTTTTGACTGGTGATCAAATTGCCGTTTGCGCAATTTCGCGCGGCAATCGCAATCTCATATCCGGGTCGCTTTGCAGTAATCGCTCCGGTAATCAATACTTTGCCGCCGAGAGACGCACATCCTTTGAGCAGTTGTTCCAGCGGCGCCGAAGCCAGTGTGGGAACCAGGCGCTGAAGGCTCTGGTCGGATATCAAATTCAGGAAGGGAGATTCCTCAAGCTTGACTCGGAAGATGCGTCCGAGGCCGCTGTAAGAGTCGTCGCCTGAATTATTGGTAAAGCCACCGAGCACGACCTCGCCTGAATCGCCGGTCAGGGGACTCTGCCGTCTCAGGTAAAACAGAAGCGCGCCATAAGCGATCAGTAATAAGAGGGTAAGAGAGAACCCGCCGATCAGGACAGGTCTGAGACGAAAGATATTTACCTTCCAGTGGTCCTGTTTTGATTCCTGGGGTGCCTCTTGTTCCGGTAGTGGTGCAATCGGAAGATCGAAACTTCCCGGCAGCGCAATACTGGGAGCAGCGCCGACTTCTGTCGAAATAATATCTACCGTTCCTGACGCAGGACTGAAAATCGGTTCAACCTTGCCCGTGAAGCTATAGCCGCGCCTTCTTATGGTTTCGATGTATTGCGCCGCGCCCGCTTTTTTCCCCAAAGCCTCGCGCAGTTTGGCTGCCGCGACGTGCAGGCTACTGTCGAACTCTCCGAAGGCCCTGTCGCTCCATAGTCGACTACGCAATGTTTCTTTGGAAACAACTTCTCCTGGTGACTCGAGCAAAATGAGCAAAAGTTGAAATGGAAGCTCTTCAATTCTTATCCGTCTTCCATCACGCATCAGAAGGCCTTTCCGGGGCCAAACTTCAAAGGGGCCGAACCGATACCCGTTACACGCGGATTGGATTGTTTCAGGCGAAATAATGCGTACAGAATAACAAAGCGTGAAAAATCCACCCATAAGCATGACTGAATGAAGGTGGAACAGGTTTCTCCAAACCCGGGTATGCTTTGCGCAAACAATTGAAAATAAAAAATTTATTGGTTAAGAATTCCTTGAGCATAAGTTTTGTTGACTGAATTGAAACAAGACACTTGAATAGCGTTAATATTTCGAGCGCTCTATTAAAGGTCAAAATTTATTGTTTGGGACCGCCGCTCGAATCGGTTTTCCACAGTTATTCCCCCATAGCTCAACCGGTCAGTACGAGATGCTCATGGTGTTTTTGTATAGATTGCAGTTTTTGCGCGGAGGCCTAAAGTGAAGCATTCGAGTGTCTACCATTTCTGTCTTGTGCCGGCCAGGGGTTGCAGCCCCGCCCGTGCGACGGATCGACTGTCCTCGGGAACTGCCCGCATCAATTTATTTTCCGCACAGGTTCCGGCACGTCATCATTTGCCCGATGCGCTGGAGAATCCCATGGCGGTTAGGTCTGCCCCCATGGAAGCGAAGAAAGATGGAAGACATAGGCTCTGTGGCCGCATTTCATACTTTTCTCACTAAGACTTTGTCTGCATCGCATGCCGATGTCTACTCGATCACCATGCAGCAAGAACTGCTTACTCTTCCTTCTAGGATGAACAACGTGAAATCTACTCCATTCCATGTTCGGTTCCTTTATTTTTGCCTGGCCGTGGCGTTTTGCGCGGTTTCAGCGCCGGCGCAATCCAATAATTACTCCCAGGTCGTTCATGTTCCCGCTGCCCCAAGTGATCGCGTCCGCGGCCCGGTAACGGATGCGTTCACAGCACTTAAAGGGCAGACGCGCCACATGGATCGCGCCGCAGTGGATCTCGGTGAGGCCCCGGCATCTCTGCCCACCGGAAGGATGATATTGTGGCTCCGCCGCAGCGCCGAACAGCAGGCCCAACTTGGCCAATTCCTAAGCCAGGTGCAGAACCCGAGCTCGGCGAACTACCGCCACTGGATGACTCCTGCAAGTTATGGCGCGGCTTTCGGCATCTCGGACCACGATATGGCTGCCGTGACGGAGTGGCTGCAAGCCAATGGGTTAAAGGTGGAAAAGATTTCGACGGCGCGCAACGCCATTGTTTTTTCCGGTACTGCCGGTAAGCTTGCGAGCGCCTTTCACACCAGTATTCACAGCTATGCTGTTGGGCAGCAACAGCATTTCGCGAACACAACAGATCCCCAGATTCCAACGGCGCTTGCTCCGGTGATTGCCGGCATTTCGCCTATGAATGATTTTCACGCCAAACCCCTGCATGTGCTCGGCGGTGCTGCGCGTTATGACGCCGTTTCGCACCGTATGCAGCCGGCCATGACCGGCGGCGATTCAGGCACGGGCTATTCTCTGTACGTTACACCGGCTGACGCCTCGATCATTTATGACACTCCGAACAAGAACTTCAACCCCGCAGCGACACAGACGCTGGACGGAACCGGAGTCACAATCGGCATTCTGGGATACTCGGCGCTGGCGATGTCCGATGTGCAGAACTATCGCGCAGCTTTTCTTCCTCCGGGGGCAGTCGGCAATCTGCCTAAGCCGATTCTCGACGGGAATACGGATCCGGGCATCCTGAATGGGAGCTACGCCGGTGAGTCTCTTCTGGATGTTGAAATCGCAGGCGGGCTGGCACCCGGCGCGCAGATAGATTACTACTATGCCGCTTCAACGGATTTGTCGGACGGCCTTGTCCTGGCTGCTCTGCGCGCGCTCGAAGATAACAAGGTCAATATTCTGAGCGTCAGCTACGGCGACTGCGAAGCAGATATGGGCGCCGGCGGTAACCTGACCATATCCGAACTTTGGCAACAGGCTGCAGCACAAGGGATTACCGTATCGGTGTCTACCGGCGACTCGGGTTCCGCTACCTGTGATTCGTCCATCTCAACCGAGGCTACGCAAGGGCTTGCAGTGAACGGGTTCGCCTCGACGCCCTACAATGTCGCCGTCGGTGGAACCGATTTTTACTCCCTCCTCGGCAATTTCGCCGATTATGTCAATACTGCAAGTTCAGGGGATTATCCCTACTATGCGACCGCACTCGGCTACATCCCTGAGAACCCCTGGAATGATTCCTCCACAGTGGTCGGTAACAGCTTTACCCAGAATACTCCTGCTTACAATGGCGTTGGAGCCACGGATATTGTTGCTGGAGGCGGCGGACTCAGCAGTTCGGCTGTATGCCCGAGCGGGGTCAGTTCCGATGGCAGCTGTTCGCAAAGCTTGACAGGGTATTCACAGCCTGCGTACCAGACAGGTTTCCAGTCGATCAAACCTGTCCGTTCCATTCCGGATGTTTCGTTTCTGGCTGCGAATGGGTTCTATGGGGCGGCCTGGATATTCTGCTCTGATTCGACGGTCGATGCCGAAGGGGGTTTTTATACCGACTGTCAGACCGATGCGAATGGCCACCTGATTGATAATGCGCAGATTGGTTTAATCGGAGGCACTTCGGCTGCGGCTCCGGCTTTTGCAGGAATGCTTGCGATGATCTCACAAGCGCAGGGTGGCGCTCGCCTGGGACAAGTCGATACAGTTCTCTATAATCTGGCGCAGGACTATAACCCCGACCCAAGCAGTCCGGGTAAGTATCAGCGCGCTTTCCACGACATAAAAATTGGCAATAACTCGGTCTACTGCGAGACCGGCTCCCTGGACTGCTCTTCCAATAACTTTCTCGAAGGGTATGACGCGACCCCGAGCTATGACATGGCGACGGGGCTAGGCAGCATCGATCTATCGCAGCTGGTCAGCCTGTGGAATACAACGAGCCTTGTAAGCACAAGCAACATCCTTACTGCTGGCACTTCTTACGATTCCATGTCGGGCGCGCCGATTACCGTAACGCATGGCACGCAGCTCAATTTTGCGACCACGATCACGCCGGGAGATGCAACCGGACAATTCAGCATTGTCTCCACTAATAACCAGAATGCCGCGAGCTACTCTGATTTTGGAGCCATCTACAGTGGGGTCGGAAATTTGACGACGAGCGACCTGCCGGGCGGCTCCTACACGGTGTACGCATATTATGCGGGCGACGCCAGCCATACCGGCAGCCAATCGTCCAACGGCATCAGCGTAACGATTACTCCGGAATCGAGCACGACCACGCTCTCCTTCGGCGAGATTGACCCGATTACCCATATCATCAGCGAGGGCGTGAGCACGGTGCCGTATGGTGTAGGCACCTATGTCAATGCGCAGCCCTTCGGCAACAGCTCGACCGTGGACTGGACCGGAAGCCTGGCTGCAGATGGAATCGCCACCGGCAGTGTGACTTTCACCTCCAGTAATGGAAGTCAATCCTCTGCTGTGATCAACAGCCTGGGCATCGCGCAGCTTTCGGTGAATTCGCTTCCTCCGGGAACGTATACCTATCAGGCGAGCTATCCCGGCGATGCAAGCTTTGCGCCGAGCACCAGTTCACCGCAGACATTAACGATTACCAAGGCTCCTACCTCTTTTCAGTTGCAGCCCAGCGCAACCGCGCTGACTCCCACCGGGCAGTTAAATCTGACGGCGATTCTGCAGACGGACAGCACAGCGCTCTATCCCACAGGAAGTGTTACGGCGCAGGCGAATGGTCATACCTATATTCCAGTTACTACCAGCTCGGGGCAGTTGCAAGGCGCTGTTGCGAATCTCGTCATCTTCTCGATTCCAGCGTCGGACCTGATGGCCGGTTCCAATCTGATCAGTGTCAGCTATAGCGGGGACACCAACTACCAACCGGCAAATGCCAGCGTTAGTGTGACCCTTGCCGGGGTAGTAGCCGACGGAACCTACGCTCTCAGCGGCCCGAATCAGCCCCTCGTTGTCGAGGCCTCGCAGCAGGGTTCAACGATGCTCTCAATTGTGCCAGCGAACGGCTTTACCGGCCAGATCAGCATGACCTGCACGGTCAGCGCCGCTTCATCCGGACACACGCCTACCTGCGAGGCTGCTGCAGCCACTGTATATGGGAGCTTCGGCGCGAGTTCTGTAGTTACAGCCGCAACTTATGCCGATACTCCTGCCGGCGCATATACCATGACGGTCACAGGTACCAGTGGTCAGCAGAGCCAGTCGGTAAAGATTCCGTTGCAGGTAACCAACGGACCGGGCTTTGCGCTCACGGCTGCCAATAGCTCCCTTTCCATCGCTTCCCCGGGGCAGTCAACGAGCGACACGCTTTCTTTCGCTCCACTTCAGGGCTTTACCGGAACGATTACGCTTACTTGTGTCGTCGCGCCAACGCCCGATTCCGGAAAAGCTCCTGCCTGCTCTTTGCCGGCGCATGTCACATTGGGTGCCGATTCCACGAATGCCACGCTTCAGCTGACCAGTGACAGCTCAACCGCTCCAGGTTCTTATACGGTAGAGGTGCTGGCGGTTTCCGGCGATGTGCAGCGGACCTTAGCTGTTCCCCTCATCATGCAGCCGCAGCCGGCATCACCTTCCTTCGAGTTGTCGGCTGCTACAAGCTCGGTATCGATCTCGGCTTCTGGCCAGTCTGTCACCGATACACTGACGCTCCGGCCAGCTGGCGGATTTACGGGAACAGTTCAGCTGAGCTGCGCTGTCTCCGGAGACTCTTCCTCCACCGCTGCTCCCACTTGCACTGTGCCGACAACGGCTTCCATTACGGGTACCTCGGTGGTGAACGCAACCCTCACTGTGAATACAACTGCGCCTTCGGCAGCTATGGCGGCGAAGGACGGGCGGGCAGGAGGGATGCGATTCGGAGTCGGATCCGGTGGTGGGCTCATTCTGGCTTGCCTGGTGCTCTTTGTTGCTCCGCGTCGGCGACTCTGGACCGTTCTGGGAGTATTCATCCTGGGGGCAGGCGCGTTGGCTGTAACAGGCTGCGGCGGCGGAGGAAGCAGTTCCGGGACGGGAACGAAGGGCGCTCCCGGAACTCCCGCGGGAAGTTACACGGTCACCGTCACAGCCACAAGCGGTTCGCTTACCGCCTCAACACAGGTGCAGGTGGCTGTGCAGTAAGGATGCAACGAGTATGCGACGAGCTGATCCGAATGGGCTCCGATTTCGGAAGCGCATTCGGACGCTGGTCGAATCAGGCAGCGGCACAGTATGCCTGCCGATCGCAGTTGAGAAATGATTTTTATGCGGGAAAGGTGTGAGTGAGATGAGAAGCGGGATAAAGTTTTGTATCTGCAGCTTGCTGCTGCTTTTGGTATGGATCCCAATCATTGGTTGCGGCGGTGGCTCAGGAAAATCATCTCTATCCGCATCTGCTACCTATACCATTGGCGGCACGCTTACTGGATTCACGGGCTCAGGACTTGTCCTTCAGAACAATGGCGGCGACGATCTCACGTTGAACGCGAACACCACCAATTTCTCCTTCAAGACGCCGGTTGCCAGTGGAGGAGTTTACAGCGTTACAGTACTTACACAGCCTGCAGGTGACAGCTGCGCTGTGATCAACGGCGACGGCACAGCCAACGCGAACGTTACCAATGTGAGTGTCACATGCGCTCCGCTCTATAGCATTGGCGGCACCATCACGGGGCTTGTTGGCCCCGGGCTGGTTTTGCAGAACAATGGCGGGGATAACCTCGCTGTCAGCGCGGACGCGACCAGCTTCACCTTCCCCACTCCGCTGGCCGGCGGAAGCGCCTACGCCATCACCGTGCTTGCTCAGCCTATCGGCGAGAACTGCGCAGTGAGCAATGGTAGCGGCACGGCCAAAGCCAACGTCAACAGTGCAAGCGTTATCTGTACCCAGTTATATGCCATCGGCGGCACCGTCACTGGTCTCAAAGGAGAAGGGTTGGTTCTGCAGGATAATGGCGGCGATAACCTAACTGTAAGCGCAGACGAAACCAGCTTTACCTTCCCAACGCTGCTGGCTAGCGGAAGCGCCTACGCTATCACCGTGCTTACTCAGCCCGCAGGCGAAAACTGCACAGTAAGTGACGGCACCGGTACCGTCGTCTCCTCGGTTATCGTCCATGCAAATGTTGTCTGCACCGGAGAGTGGGCTTGGATGGGCGGCAACAGTACGGTCGGTCTGAACAGCGGACAACCTGGAGTCTACGGCACTCTGGGCACCCCCAGTTCTACGAATATCCCGGGAGGACGGTCACAATCCGCCACTTGGAAAGATGCGAAAGGGAACCTCTGGCTCTTTGGCGGATTTGGCAACGATGCAACCGACACAGCTGGACAGCTGAATGATCTATGGATGTTCGATCCTACCAAAGGAGCGAGCGGCGAGTGGACCTGGATGAGCGGCAGCGCAACCGTCTCTCTTGGTCTTAGTGCCGGTGGACCAATGGGTGCGGCGGGAGTTTACGGCGCAAAAGGTGTAGCTTCGCCCACAAACACTCCGGGTGGCCGGGAGCAAGCCGTAACCTGGATCGATGCATCAGGAAACCTCTGGCTCTTTGGCGGTCTCGGCTTCGACTCTACCGGCATGACGGGATATCTCAATGACCTCTGGGAGTTCAACCCGAATTTGGGCTCGCATGGCGAATGGATATGGATGGGCGGCAGCAGTACCGTTCCTGCAAGCCCGCTGCAGGCCAAAGGATTGCCCGGAGTCTATGGTACAGAGGGTCAGGCAGCAGCTACCAACGCTCCCGGTGGCCGCTATGGCGCGTATGCGTGGACCGATAAATCAGGAAACTTATGGCTCTACGGCGGCAATGGCTTTGACGCAGCCGCCGTGAACGGCTATCTGAATGATCTGTGGAAGTATACTCCGGGAGCAAACAATACTCCGGGAGAGTGGACATGGATGAGCGGTAACTCTACTGTCCCTCCCAGCCCGGCTCCATGGATTCAGAGCGCGTGGCCTGCGGTGTATGGCACATTGGGAATTTCGGACTCCGCAAATACTCCTGGAGGACGATCTGCAGGTGTAACCTGGACCGACGCGTCAGGAAATTTCTGGCTCTTTGGCGGCCTTGGAGATGATGCGTCTGAAAACACCGGATATTTGAACGATCTGTGGAAGTACACGCCGGGCGCCAATGGCAGCCTTGGTGAATGGACGTGGATGAGCGGCGGCAATGCCATCGGCAATTATGGTGGCCAGCCCGGAATCTATGGTGTTCTGGGCATGCCGGATTCAGCAAATACTCCAGGAGCACGCTTCAGCGCTTCAACCTGGACGGATGCATCCGGCAATCTATGGCTATTCGGCGGCCAGGGCTATGATTGGGTCGGGACTACAGCAGGGTTCCTCAACGACCTGTGGGAGTACACCCCGGGTACAGACGGCAGCCTCGGTACATGGACGTGGGTGAGCGGTAGTAATATCATTCCACCCAGCCCGGGCTTTTACATGCAGGGTGGTCAGCCCGGGACTTACGGTACACAGGGCTCGCCCGCCCCCACGAACACTCCGGGTGCCCGCATCGGCGCAATACCGTGGATTGATGCGTCAGGGAACCTCTGGCTCTTTGGCGGGCAAGGCTACGACTCGACCGGATATCAGGGAAATCTCAACGACCTCTGGAAATTTCAACCTTAATAATACAAGGGCATCGGAATGAGGCAACAGTTGCACCGCAACTGTTGCCTCATTTTTTGTAAGCATGGCAAACATCAGCTCACCTCACCCACAAGCTGTCGAGGCGAAGTTTTATCCCATGTGCTGCCATCGAACTACACGATATGCGTTCACATGATCTGTCTGACGAACACTTCCTCGCTGTTGCGATGCATCCCAGGAAAGCTCAAGCTCGTTTGGCATCCCGTGATGCATTTTCCAGGGAAGATGACCATCGCCATAGACTCTGATGGTAAGCTCTCTGCCGGCGGCATCCTTTGTTGATGCGCCTGCTTTCGCAAGTGGAATGATCGATCCGGATTGAATGAATACCGGAATTTTTTCTGTTGCTGCCGGAATTTCCAAGGTGCTCTGACGGATAAGTTCACCCGTCCAAAAATCATGCCATTCCCCGGCAGGCAGAGTAATTTTTCTTCCGGGCTCCCCGGCAAATAAAGGAGCAACAAGAATACGATCTCCCATCATGTATGCATCGTCTATCTCATACATATCTTTGTTGTCAGGATAATCAAGCACCAATGCGCGGAAAGGCGGAGTTCCGTCACTGGCATAGCGTTGAAATGCCGTAAGAAGATAGGGCACAAATTGCATGCGCCATTCAATAATTTCGCGGCAACGCGCCTCTAAAGATTGCCGGTTTTCCGCAAGATGGCCGGCATTATTCAGTTCTCGATTAAGCTGCTTCCACGGCGGATTCTTGATGTACCAGGCATTCACCATGGCGAGCGGAGAAAAGACTACGCTTTGTAATCTGCGGATGAGATCTTCTTCGCTAGCTGCATCGCGCACTTCCGGGCACCAGAGCAAGCCTGAAAAACCGGAGTTCACGACTCCGCGTACGAATTCGCGATGGTCATAGAGATCGCTATAAAGTACAAACGGATACGGCGCAGCAAGCGCGCCGCTTGAGCGCACGAGATTATAGGTAGCTTGCTGCCGCTGCTGAAATTGCTTCCAGATGGTTAGCTGATATTTCAGGCCAAATATTGCGTGCATCTGCTCTCCATCAAGGCCTGATGGGAAGCGGCTCATATCCGGAAATGACCAGCCGTTGGTGAAATCTGAGTTATCGCATTCATCGAGCTTAAAGCCGCTTATACCCAGATCGATCAGCTCTTTGCCGTGATACTCACCGAATATTTTTTTCGCGGGCTCGCCGGCGAAATCAGGCACTAGTCCGTCCCATACAGCAAAATCGCCTGCATACGGGATCAGAGAATCGAACATGGGCGAAGATGGATGCGTGAAGGCATGCTCCCAGAGATTTACCTCGTAATCCTGTTTCGTCATATCGCTTACGAATTGTTTGGGGTCAGGAAAACGATTGCGGTCCCAGGCAAAACTGCAGGAATAGGCGTGTGTCTGCCAGCCCGGTTCAAGGCCAATCACATCGCAGGGAATTTTGCTTTCACGAAACTCACGCGCTAGCGCCAGAATAGCCTGGTGATCACTGTGCATCTCCGCTCGATACCAAAAACCAAGCCCCCATTCTGGAGGAAGAACTCCACCACCCGAAAAAAGGTTGTAGCGCTGCACTGCCTGCAACATAGATGGGCCGGCGAAGAGATATACATCGACACCGGATGCTCGCGGCACTTCTATCAGCATATGGCTGGTAGAGGCAACATTTCGCTCATGAGTATCCTGCGGCGTATTCACCGTGGCCTGCTCAATCGTGGTTAATTTTTCCGGCTTAGGATGAGCTTCGCCGCAATAAAATTCTGCGTGACGCAGCGTATCAATCAGAATTCCGTAGCCGTGATGCGTGACGTAAAAAGGTACCGGCGCGTGCGAGTCGCCGGAATCTCCCTTAGGATCG
>DASZUU010000010.1:0-52970 GCA_035547425.1 Alloacidobacterium sp.
TAGGCTTTGCCGCACATGGCATAATTGCCTGCTCCAAACGATCCACCGACAATCACACTGATCTTCGGCACAGTGGAATTGGAAACTGCCGTCACCATCTTCGCTCCCGCGCGGATAATGCCGCTCCATTCCGCATCCCGTCCCACCATAAAGCCGTTCACGTCATGCAGAAAAATGAGCGGAATCAGGTTCTGGTTGCAATCCATGATGAAGCGCGCCGCCTTCTCCGCGCTCTCGGCATAGATCACGCCCCCAAATTCCACCCGTTTCTCGCCGCTATGGCTGGTCTGCGGCTGCGGCGTCTTTTGATTTGCCACGATGCCGACAGCAAAGCCGCCAATGCGCCCATATCCGCAAATCAAAGTCCGTCCGTAGTCAGGACGATATTCATCGAACTCGCTTCGATCCACAATACGCGCAATCACCTCGTGCATGTCATAGGCATTTGCCGCCGACTTCGCAGGATCCGGATCGAGCAGAGAATACAATTCCTGCGCCGAGTATTTTGGAGCATCTTTTTCGCTATCGAATGATGCCCGATCGAAAGGCGCTCGCCGCATATGGCCCATCTTCGATACCAGTGAGCGCAGGCGAGCCAGGCAGAGATGATCGTTCGGTTCCTTGAAGTCCACCGTGCCCGAAATTTCCGCATGCATCGCGGCGCCGCCCAGCTCTTCCGCCGAATACTTCTGTCCGATCGCAGCCTGCACCAGCGCCGGCCCGGCAAGAAACAGCCCGCTGCCTTCCGTCATCAACACATGATCGGTCATCACCGGCAGATACGCGCCCCCGGCTACACACATGCCCATGATGGCTGTGATCTGCGGAATACCCATCGCCGACATCACAGCGTTATTTCGAAAGATACGCCCGAAATCATCCTGGTCAGGAAAAACATCTTCCTGCAGCGGCAGAAACACACCCGCCGAATCCACCAGGTAGAGCGTAGGAATGCGGTTCTCCATCGCAATGTGCTGCGCGCGCAGAACCTTCTTCGCCGTCATGGGAAAAAACGCTCCAGCCTTCACCGTCGCGTCGTTGGCAATCACCATGCATAAGCGCCCAGCCACGCACCCCAATCCAGTCACCACACCCGCTGCAGGCGCTCCGCCCCACTCCTCGTACATTCCAAACGCCGCAAACAGAGCCAACTCAAAAAACTCTGTCTCGGGATCGAGCAACAGCGCGATGCGCTCCCGCGCTGTAAGCCGCTTCTTCGCGTGCTGCGCTTCAATCGCTTTCTCACCGCCGCCCTCACGAATCTGCTTCTCCTGCTCGCGGACACTGGCGTAAAGCGTCGTCATACCCATCGCGTTATTACGCGAACGGCTGCCGGTGGAATCCAACTTTGTTAGCAGCGTATTGTTCAGTTTCTGATCGGAGGTGCTCATAGCAAACTGGTCAGCATAGCATTTTCCAGCTGTCTGCTGCAGGTGGCCGGGCGGCAATCTTCCCCGCGGGCTGTCTTTCTCTCCCGACTACGTGGTAAATTCAGCATGAATATCAAATCTGTTGTTTTTATAGCGCGTAAGCTTGCCGAGGCAAACGCTGTGCGCGAGGTATTCTTGGATTTCTTCAACAAATCTCCAAATCCGATGTGGATTTATGACCTTGAGACTCTTCATTTTCTCGAGGTGAACCAGGCGGCAATGGATATCTATGGGTGGACTCGTAAAGAGTTCCTCGGCATGACCATTCTCGATATCCGCCCGCCTGCCGACAGCGAAAAAGTTCGCGCCAATGTGTCTGATAACGGTATCCGGCAATCTTCCGGCCCTTGGCGGCACCGGTATAAAGATGGCTCCGAACATTTTGTTCGCATTACTTCTTATCCGATAGAATTTGGCTCTCGACAGGCCCGCGTTGTTACCGTCACCGATGTAACCGAAGCGATACGCACAAACGAAGCTCTGCGGCAAAGTGAGGCGGAACTGCGCGCCCTTACCGATCAGCTTCCTATCGCCCTGCTCTATGTCGATGCCAGTGGAAGATGCCGCAGCGCGAATCGCACCTTCGAAGAGTGGTTCGATATCTCACGCGAAAAAATCATCAAGCTCGATTTTGGATACTTTGTCCTGCGCGGCGATGGGAAACAATACGAAGCAGATGTAAGACGCGCCTGGGCAACCGTGTCACAGGGCACTTCCGTTAAATTTGAGAAATCCATTGCCATTCATGGCAAACAGCGCATTATCGAAGCCACGTACATCCCCGATTTTGAAGAGGATCACACCTTCTGCGGCTTCACCGTTCTCCTGCACGACATTACCGAGCAGCGGGCGCTGGAAGACCAGTTTCATCATGCGCAGAAAATGGAAGCCATCGGCCGGCTTGCCGGCGGCATAGCCCACGACTTCAACAACATTCTTTCCGTCATGAACGGCTACGCCCGCATTCTCGAGCAGGAACTCGACAAGAATACGCGTCTGGGCCACATATCAGGAGAAATCTATCGCGCAGGCGAACGCGCTGCCCGGCTCACCCAGCAGCTTCTCGCATTCAGCCGAAAACAGATCAGTCAGCCTAGAATTGTTCGCGCGGATGACCTCCTGCATGACGATGAAACCATGCTCCGGCGCCTCGTCAGCGATACCGTTTTTTTGGAGATACATCCAGGCGCCGGGGATGCCTGTGTTGAGATCGATCCCCATCGATTCAGCCAGGTTCTTTTAAATCTCGTAGTCAATGCAAAAGACGCCATGCAGCATGGCGGCACCCTCACCATTTCCAGCCGCGTTCACGAGCAGCATGTCCTCATCAGCGTTCAGGACACGGGATGCGGCATGCCTGTTGCCGTCAAAGAACACCTCTTTGAGCCATTCTTTACCACGAAGGAAGAAGGCAAAGGCACCGGCCTTGGATTAGCGACTGTTTACGGCATTATTCGCGAAGCTGCCGGCACGATAAGCGTCGATTCAACGGAAGGCGCAGGCTCCACGTTCACCGTGTCATTACCGGTTGTCTACCTGCATCCGGACAGGACCGCCGCAGTCTCAGTGCAGCCTGCTCACCCTGAACGTGGAAGCGAAACCGTTCTTCTGATCGAAGACGATGTCAACATACGTTATCTGCTCGCGCATACTCTGGAATCATGCGGCTACCATGTCATCCAGGCCGAAAATGGTCTTGAAGCATTAAATATTGCCAAAGATAAGCTGTCTGTTATCGACGTGGTCATCAGCGATGCCATCATGCCGCATATGAGTGGACAGGACGTGATTGCCAACCTGCGCACCCTGCGTCCGGATTTGAAAGCTCTGCTGGTGAGTGGACACATTGACGCTGATCCGAAAGACATGACCGGCGACCCGCATACTGCATTCCTTTACAAACCCGTTCCACCCGAGACGCTCGCTGCCGAACTGCGCAGGCTTCTCGATGGCGCCGGCTGGCCTGTCTGACTGAATATTCCGGCATATGGAAATCAAAGTCGTTGCAGTGTCGCCTCGTCTCGCACGCCATGAAAATACTTCCCTAAAGCGTCACGAAAAATCCGGTTATCCTCATCTGCCTCAGCAAATAGCGTCATAGAGGAACGGAACTTCATGCCATCCGTATGTCCAAATATCTGCTCGATGGAACGGCCCTCAATCGCGTTCACCAGGCCGGTACATTCTCGCAAACGGGGCCCTAGAACCGGATGCGCAAGATACGCGCTGGCTTCCTGAATCGAAGAGATTCCGAACCGTACCGCCATCGAGCTCTGCCCCAATCCTCGAAGCTGGGGAAAAATAAACCACATCCAATGGCTGCGCTTTTCTCCTTCGCGTAGTTCAGCGCATGCCTGCGCATACACGGATTGCTGCGCATCCACAAAGCGCTGCAGATCAAAAGCATCGCTCATCTTCCTGCCCTCAGTCCCTTATCCAAGCAAAAGCGCCGTCCATTTTGGACGGCGCTTTCATAACCTGGGTTCTTCCCGGCTTACAAGGTTGACTCAATCTCGAAGCCCCATGCTTCCAGCAGCGCCTCAGGGATATACTTCGAATTGCGATTACGACGCGCCCACTCACGCAGACGCGTAGAGCGCACATATTGATCCGGAGTCAGTTTGTATTCCTTCACGACTTGTTCGAAGGAAGTCACAGTAGGTACAACCGGTCCGATGGGTTCCGGTTTACCCCAGTTAGGATTACCACGACGTTTTGCCATTTTTTTGAATTACCCCTAGCAAGTAAGGTGACGTACAAATATCCGGCGAAGATGGGGGGAACTAGCAACCTGCAGACTCGCCGGGAGGTCACAAACTCTTTTATTTTAGGTATTTTTTATCCAAAAATCAATAGAAAAATAGCAATCGGCGAAACGCAGGGGCTGGTAACTGCACTATAATGAATCGTCTGAAGATGCTCGGTAAAATTATCTTTCCCTTGCCGGTGAAACCACAGAATTCATTGACTCCCCTACAGAATGTGCTGCTATATTGAAAGAACATTGAGCGGGAGTAGTTCAGTGGCAGAACGTCAGCTTCCCAAGCTGGATGTCACCGGTTCGATCCCGGTCTCCCGCTCCAAAATCAATAATTTACCCATTCTCGCTCCGTCTCGATACGCAGTTGGCTCCCTACACCACATTCAGCAATAACAGCACAATCAGGATGAGCAGAATCAAACCGATGCCTCCTGTCGGGTAATAGCCCCAACTGCGGCTATAGGGCCATGCCGGGAAAACTCCGATCAGCATCAGAATTAAAATTACGATCAGAACATCAATCAGCATCTATTTCCTCCACAGAAATCAGTCCTACCGAATGATGCCCGCGCACAGTTCCGGAGATGCTTTGCCGTTTAACGATATATAGCTCACATTTCTTCAGCCGCATCCGCTAACGTTCGCGCGCGCCGGAAAATTTCAAGAAACATGCCCTTCGTCAACTTGCCCGTATTCGTATTCTGCAGCGATGGGTGATAGCTCGCAATCAACCATCGCTTGCCCGGCACTGCGTATTCCGCGCCATGCGCAAACTGCATCCCGCCGCGTTTCTCCAGCTGTCCAGTGCGAATCAGATGCGTCACAAATCCATCAAACGCAATCTTCCCCAGGCAAACCACCACGCGCAGCCTCTTAAGCGCAGCAATCTCTGCATCCAGAAACGGAGCGCAATTCACCAACTCTTCCGGCAATGGCTTGTTGTCCGGCGGAGCGCATCGCGCCACACTGGTAATCCATGCATCATGCAGTTCCATGCCGTCATCGCGCGAAATGGCTTTGGGCTGCGACGCGAAGCCCGCCTCGTACAGCACTGGATAGAGAAAATCGCCCGAGCCGTCTCCGGTGAAAGGTCGCCCGGTGCGATTCGATCCATGTGCGCCCGGAGCCAGGCCCAGAATCAATACCCTCGCCCGCGGATCGCCGAACGCAGGCACGGGACGTCCCCAGTATTTCCAATCGAGATATGCACGTCTCTTTTTCTCGGCAATCTCCGTACAATGCGTCCTCAACCGCGAACACAGGTTGCACTCCACGACGCGGGCATTCAGCGCTGCCAGCGCTTTGCCTTCCGATGATTGTTTCAACCCCACATCCCGATTCTACTTTTCTCCGCGCCATCGCGTAGAATGGGTTCGCTTTGCTTGTCGCATTTGGCGGGAAGCAAACGTTTCCTATTTTCGTCATGAGCATGAGGTTTCCATCTATGTCCGTTCCATATCATCGTTGTCTGTTGGCTGTCGCCGCAGCAGCGCTGCTTCCTGTTGCAGGCTGCAACAAGCCCGCAGCTCCCCCGCAGCAGGAGAGCGCCGCTCAGCCCGCAGCCGTTACGCAAATCGGCGGAGCCGATGTCGTACAGCTCAAGCGCACCGCTACTTCCAACGGCGCAAAGCCGGAATTCCTCTCCGCCACCGTTCTTCCCGGTCGCGGCATGAATCTCTTCCAGATCACCGCCAACATTCCCGGCAAGGGTGAGGTGCAGGTGCTCGCCTCGCCTTCATTAGAAGAAGCAGCTTCAAAGCTGAACGGCGGCCCGCTTGACGTGAACGGCAATGCCAGCTTCTCCTTTGGCGGCGCATTCCTGGTGCCGTATCCGAATCGCATCCGCGGCAAGCTATCGGCTGATGGCAAAACCATCACGACAGAATGGAATGGTAAAACCCTTACGCTGCCCGCAAACTGGGCCGGGAAAAAGCCGGGCGCAGAAAAGCATGCCATGCATGGCCTTATCCTCGCCAGCAAGGTTGACGATGTGAAGACTGAAAACACATCCGATGGCCAAACCGTCACCGGCGTCATTCACGCTGGAAATTTTGGCGGCTACTGGCCTTCGCAGACCGATCTCAACTTCACTATTTCGCTCGCAGGCGATGCCGTGGAAGCCACCATTACAGCCAAGAACGTAGGCAATGAAGATGAGCCGATGGCCATTGGCTGGCATCCATACTTCAACATCCCCAGCGGCGACCGGGAAAAAGCCCTTCTGCACATTCCCGCCGACAAGCTTGCCACCGTCAACAATTACGACGATGTCTTCCCAACCGGCAAATTGATTCCCGTAAAGGGCACAAAGTATGACTTCAATGCCCCGGACGGTATGCCGCTCAAGGACATGTTCCTCGACGACAACTTCTCCACCCTGAAGCGCACCAACGGCGCGGTCGAGGTCAGCCTGACCGATCCTGCCGCAAACTACGGCATCCACATTGAAGGCGAGTCGCCGGAGATCAAGACCGTGCAGGTCTACGCTCCGCCCGAGAAGAATTTCGTCGCCATCGAAGAGCAATTCAACTTCGGCGATCCCTGGGGCAAAGAATGGAAGGGGATGGACACCGGCATGGTTACCCTCAAGCCCGGCCAATCCGTCACCTGGAAATGCAAGCTCGCCCTCTTCACCCCGCCTCCTGCAAAGTAACCGCCATGAAACCAAAGGCGGACGCAAATTGCGTCCGCCTCTGCTGTTTCTGCGTCAATGGTTGTTATGACGTCTTTTTCTCTCGACCCTAAAACTACCGCTCTCGTTCTCATTGATCTTCAAAACGGCATCGTAAGCAGGCCGGTTGCTCCTCATTCCGGATCAAAAGTAGTGGAAAACAGTGCCCGTCTCGCTGCAGCTCTGCGCCAGGCTGGAGGCACTGTGGCTTACGTCCATGTTCTTATGTCGGAAACTCTCAGCCCAGTCGCGGACGCAGCGCCTCTCCGCGATCCGAACGCTCCGCCTCCGCCACCCATTGCCTCAGAACTTGTTCCGGAAGCCGGTTTCCAGCAAGGCGACCTGTTAATTGCCAAGCGCCATTGGGGTGCGTTCTACGCAACCGATCTCGACCAGCACCTGCGCCGCCGCCAGATCAGGACCATTATTATGGGCGGTATCGCTACAAATATAGGCGTCGAGTCTACCGCGCGCGCTGCGCTCGACCGCGGCTATCACCTGTTATTTGCAGAAGATGCCATGAGCAGTATTTCTGCCGAAGCTCATAATTTTGCAGTACAGCAGATTTTTCCGCGCATGGGCCGTGTTCGCAGCGCGCAGGAGATCATTGCTGCGCTCCAACAGTAATCTGGACACCAAATTTTCCCGCGACTCGCAGCAGAAAATAGCGTCTCTAGCTACATGGATTCACTTGCGCGTGTGCGCTGTCTCTGCTGCGGTTATAAAACACTCGATACTCCGGATTCCCTCGGTCTTTGTCCCGTCTGCTGGTGGCAGGATGATGGCCAGGATGATAGCGATGCCGATCTGGTCCGCGGCACCGTCAATGGCGAGCTTAGCCTTACCGAGGCCCGTAACAATTTTCAGCTATATGGCGCGGCCCATCCGCGTTTCACAACCCATGTCCGCAAACCACTGCAAATAGAGGTTTAATCCTCACTGCGTCAACTGTTCCTCAGGGCTGACCCGCTATAAACCGGAATCGCGGTTTGTATGCAGCAGGCTTTTCCTGCTCAACGCCCAGCCGGTTTGATCTTCTTTTGAAAGGCACTTAACATAAAGAAGAGACTGTCCCACGCAATTCAGGCACGGCAGAAAATCCTTGTATAGAGCACTCAGCCCGCACTGGGACAACGACATTTGGAAGGCATTACGTTGAGTTCAACAGACACAATCGAAAATACTCCGACCCCCGAGAGCACTGAGCATGACCACGCTCACGATCATGACCACGAGCATCATCATCACGGTCCCAGCCTCAATCCCGAATGCACCCGCGAAGTAGAAATTGAGATTCCGGCCGACGAAGTTTCCCGCGCATTCCGTACTGTTACGAAACGCTATCAGAAGCAGGCGCGCATTCCCGGCTTCCGCGCCGGTAAGGTGCCCGAATCGCTCATCCGCTCGCGCTTTGCCGAAGGCCTTCGTCAGGATGTTGTCGAGTCCGTTCTGCCCGCGCATTTCCGTGAAGCGATCGACAAGGCGGGGCTTAAGCCGATTTCGCAGCCGCAGGTGACCGATCTTCATCTCGAAGACGGCCAGCCGCTGAAGTTCAAGGCTGTCTTTGAGGTAATGCCGGAAATCTCCATCGCCGGCTACCAGGATGTAAAGGTCGAAAAACCCAACACCGAGCTTACCGACGAAGAGTTCAATACCGAGCTCGAGCGTATCCGCGACTCCCGCTCCACCATGGAACCGGTCACCGAAGATCGCGCTCTCGCCGATGGAGACTGGGCACAGATCACCTTCAAAGGCCAGATTCAGGGCGACACCCAAGGCGAACAGCCTATCTCCGGCGATGACGTAAGCGTCGAAGTAGGCGGAGCCAATACCCTGCCCGCCTTCAACGAGGCGCTTCGCGGCTCCAAGCCCGGCCAGGAGCTGAAATTTGAAGTCAGCTATCCGGCAGACTTCGGCGAGCAACGGCTTGCAGGTAAAACTGTCTCCTACGATGTCGAAATAAAGGGCATTAAAAAGAAGATTCAGCCCGAACTGAATGACGAATTTGCCAAGGAACTGGGCGAGTACGAAGGCATCGAAGACTTCAAGCAGAAGTTTAAAAAACACATCGCAAACGATAAGAAGCGCAGGCTCGAAGGCGAAACACGCGACAAAATTGTCGAAGTTCTCATCGCCAGATATCAATTCCCTGTCCCCGAATCGCTCGTGCAGCAGCAGGTCGATGCCCGTCTGGATCGTGGCCTTCGCGCGCTGGCGCAGCAGGGAATGCGCACGGAAGATATGCGCAAGCTGGACTTCGACCGTCTGCGCGCAGCCCAGCGCGATTCAGCCATCAACGAAGTGAAAGGCTCGCTGTTGCTTGATCGGATTGCAGAAGAAGAAAAGGTAGAAGTTCAGGAATCAGAAGTAGATCGCGAGCTCGAGCTGCTCTCGCTGCAAATGCGTGAGCCGCTTGATACTCTGCGCCAGCGTTTGACGGAGGACGGCAGTCTCGCTAGAATCCGTGAACAAATCCGCAGAGAGAAAACAGGCAGCCTGCTTTACGAAAAGCTCGCATCCTGATTGACGTTCACCCATTGGCCGGTGTAGCAGATGCAACACGCCGGCCTTGCTTCAGCACCATCACAACGGAGCACGAGCTCCGGGGAGTGAGAGCAGAGTAAGCATGGCACTTGTACCCATGGTCATTGAGCAGACGAATCGCGGCGAGCGCGCCTACGATATTTATTCCCGTCTGCTTCGCGACAACATCATCTTCCTCGGCACGCCCATTGACGATCAGATCGCCAATCTGGTCATCGCGCAGATGCTCTTTCTCTCCGCGGAAGACCCGGAGAAAGACATCCAGCTCTATATCAATTCTCCCGGCGGCTCCATCACTGCCGGCCTGGCCATCTATGACACCATGCAATTCATCAAAAATGATGTGGTGACATATTGCATCGGTCAGGCTGCCAGCATGGGCGCGCACCTTCTGCTATCAGGAACCAAGGGCAAGCGGTTCGCATTGCCCAACTCGCGCATCCTCATCCACCAGCCGCTCATGGGCGGATTGAGCGGACAGGCAACCGATATTGATATTCATGCCCGCGAAATTATTCGCATTCGCGAAATCACAAATAAGCTTATGGCAAAGCACACCGGCCAGCCACTCGACCGCATTGAGCGCGACGTCGAGCGCGATTTCATCATGAACGCCGAGCAGGCCAAGGAATACGGCATCATCGATGAAATCATTGATCGGCCTCGCACGTGAACTAGAGTTGGTAAGGAGTAGCAGATGAAAACGCGCACGGGATCCGACGACGCACTACGCTGCTCGTTCTGCCATAAATCGCAGGACGCCGTAGCTAAACTTATTTCTTCGCCCAGCGACTATCCGCGCGCGTATATCTGCGACGAGTGTGTCGCCGTCTGCAACTCGATTCTCGAAGACGATCGCAGCGAGACTCAAGCCGGAGCTGCGCCCGCCCACCTTCCCAAGCCCCTTGAAGTCCGCGCCTTTCTCGATGAATACGTCATCGGCCAGGACCAGACCAAGAAAAAGCTCGCCGTTGCCGTCTATAACCATTACAAGCGCATCCAGATGAACCGGACGCGCGGCAACGATGTAGAGCTTGCGAAATCGAATATCCTCCTCGTCGGCCCTACCGGCAGCGGCAAAACTCTGCTGGCGCACACGCTGGCCAAGATGCTTGATGTTCCTTTCGCCATCGTGGACGCCACTACGCTCACCGAAGCCGGCTATGTTGGTGAAGACGTGGAAAACATTATCCTCAAGCTGCTGCAGGCAGCCGACGGCGATGTAGCCCGCGCCCAGACCGGCATCATCTACATTGACGAAATCGATAAAATCGGACGCAAAGACGAGAACCCTTCCATCACCCGCGATGTTTCCGGCGAAGGCGTGCAACAGGCGCTTCTGAAGATTCTGGAAGGCACCGTCGCCAATGTGCCGCCGCAGGGTGGCCGCAAGCATCCGCATCAGGAATTTACTCCTGTTGATACCACCAACATTCTTTTCATCTGTGGTGGAGCCTTTGTCGGGCTCGAACGCGTCATCGGACGCCGCGTCGGCAAGAAGGCTCTCGGCTTCAAAGCTCTTACTGAAAATGAATCGCAGCCCGGCGGCGTTGTACGCGCCCAGCGTGATGCCGAATTATTGCGTCAGGCCGAGCCGCAGGACCTCATCAAGTTTGGTCTCATCCCCGAATTCGTTGGCCGTCTTCCGGTCATCGGTATTCTCGATGAGCTGGACGAAGCAGCTCTGGTGGAAATTCTCACCAAGCCGCGCAACGCCATCCTCAAGCAGTATCAAAAGCTTTTTGAATACGAAGGCGTGCGCATTCACTTCAACGAAGAAGCCGCAAAAGCTATCGCGCAGGAAGCACTGCGCCGCAAGGTAGGCGCGCGCGGCTTACGCATGATCCTCGAAGAGCTGATGCTCGACCTGATGTATCACTTGCCCAGCAGCAAGAAGGTCAAGGAACTGGAGATCACCGCAGAGATGGTCCATAAGCGCGACCTGTCGATTTCCATGCTGGAAAAGGCAGGCTGAGAAGCATTTGTTTTGTCATCCTGAGTAACACGAAGTATCTGTTTTTCCCGGCTTCGGCTGACATTTTGCCAAAGCGCTGAAAAAGCAGGTCCTTCACTACGTTCAGGATGACAATATTTTCAGTACATACTTAGTCTCTGATATCCCACTTACAAACAACGTGCTCAATCTCTACGCCGCACCCGTTACCAAAAGCACACCGCGCATTCCCTGCCGCGTCTAAATGAGTTACAGTTCATCTAATAGGCAAGGAATAGCGAAAGGGACAACGTGACCCAATCCAAAGAAGCAAAAGACCGGAACGATCTCCGCAAGCTCCCGATGATGCCCATTCGGGATATGGTGATCTTTCCCTACATGATGACGCCATTCGTCGTAGGCCGCGAATCCAGCGTGCGTGCGCTGGAAGAGGCGCTCATGGCGGACCGCAAAATTTTCCTCGCCACTCAGCATGACGCCCGCACAGACGAGCCTCGCGCCGAAGATATTTACCCCGTCGGCACAATCGGCAATATTGTGCAAAGCGTCAAGATGCCCGACGGCAATATCAAGGTGCTGGTGGAAGGCATAGAGCGCGCCAAAGCTGTTGAGCTCAACGACTCCGATGGATTTTTTGTCGCCACCGTGCGTATCGGAAAAACGGATGTAGAAATCAATGCGCAGATCGAGCAGCTCACCCAGCGTGTCACTTCTCTTTTTGAGCAGTATGTAAAGCTGCAGCAGTCTCTGAATTATGAGACGATGATCGCCGCCGTACGCACCGATGAACCCGGCAAGCTGGCCGATACCATCGCCGCAAATCTGCAGCTTGAAATCCCCGAAAAACAGGAGCTCCTCGACATCTTCGATCCTGCAGAGCGCCTCCTGCGCGTCGCAGACGTCCTCGATGTCGAGATCGAAAAGCTCAATATGGACCGCAGCATCCAATCACGCGTCAAGCGGCAGATGGAGCGCGCCCAGAAAGAGTACTATCTCAACGAAAAGATCAAAGCTATCCAGAAGGAGCTTGGTCGCGGCGAAAAGAGCGAATTCGACGATCTGAAAAAGAAGATTGAAACCGCGGGCATGCCGAAAGATGTACAGGAGAAGGCAATTCAGGAGCTGAAAAAGCTCGAAGCCATGCCTCCCATGTCGGCAGAATCCACGGTCTCGCGCAATTATCTGGACTGGCTCCTTGCCGTGCCCTGGAAGAAGAAATCCAAGGAAACACGCAGCATTGACCGCGCAGAAAAGGTTCTCAACGAAGACCACTATGGCCTGGAGAAAATCAAGGAGCGCATCCTCGAGTTCCTCGCCGTCCGCCAGCTGGTCAAAAATCCAAAGGGCTCCATCCTCTGCTTCGTCGGGCCTCCGGGCGTCGGCAAAACCTCGCTGGGCATGTCCATCGCCAAGGCCACCGGGCGCAAGTTCGTCCGCATGTCCTTAGGAGGCGTGCGCGATGAAGCCGAGATTCGCGGTCACCGCCGCACTTACATCGGCGCCCTTCCCGGCCAGATCATCCAGTCCATGAAGAAAGCCGGAACCAAAAACCCGGTCTTCATGCTCGATGAAGTGGACAAGATGGCCTCCGACTTCCGCGGCGATCCCGCATCGGCCCTGCTCGAAGTCCTCGACCCCGAGCAGAACACCAGCTTCCAGGACCACTACCTTGACGTGGAGTACGACCTCTCCGAAGTCCTCTTCGTCGCCACCGCAAACGTCCTGCACACTATCCCTGCGCCGCTGCAGGACCGCATGGAGATACTGCGGCTGCACGGCTACACGGAAACCGAAAAGCTCGAAATTGCGCGTCAATATTTGCTCAAAAAGCAGAGCGAAAATAGCGGGCTGACAGAGAAGAACATTACCTTCTCCGATGACGCGATCGTCGAGATCATTCGCAGCTATACCCGCGAAGCCGGGGTCCGTAATCTCGAACGCGAAATCGGCAATGTATGCCGCAAGGTAGCTCGCCGCGTCGTAAAACAAGGCGCAAAACACAAGGAAGAAATCACGGCGGCCAACATTGCCGACTTCCTCGGCGTGCCGAAATTCCGCGATTCCCAGGTTCACGAGAAGAGCGAAGTTGGCCTCGTGACCGGCTTGGCCTGGACAGAAGTCGGCGGCAGCATCCTGCCTGCGGAAGTCCAGATTCTCGACGGCAAAGGAAAGCTGACCCTCACCGGCCAGCTCGGCGATGTCATGCAGGAATCGGCGCAAGCCGCCCTCTCCTATGTCCGCAGCCGCGCGTTGCATCTTGGGCTGCCACGCGATTTCTACCGCAACATCGATATCCATGTCCACGTCCCCGAAGGTGCCATCCCCAAGGACGGTCCCTCCGCCGGCATCACCATGGCCACAGCGCTCGCCAGCGCACTGACCAAAATACCGGTCCGACGGGACGTCGCCATGACCGGCGAAATCACGCTGCGCGGCAAGGTTCTAGCCATCGGCGGGCTTAAAGAGAAGCTCCTCGCAGCCCATCGCGCCGGAATCTTCGAGGCTATCCTGCCAAAGGATAACCAGAAAGATTTAGCCGATCTGCCTGAGAACCTCAAATCCGCCATGAAGCTCAATTTCGTCGACTCCATGGATGAGGTCCTCAAGCTGGCCCTGGAAGGCCCCTTGCCCGAGCTGAAAGAAGAAGATCCTACCGCTCTCGCCAACGTGCCGCCACCCACTGCCATTGGACCGGAACAGCGTCCGCACCAGTAAGCGTGAATCGAGCACCCCATCCAAGCCCTTTAGCGAAGCCGAAGGAGCAGGATGGGGTTGTTATTTTGCTCAAAAAACGTCCAATTCCGGACATTGTTTTCCTGTTTTTGGACAAAATTCTGCCCTGAAAAGCTCTAAATTCCACAAAATACATCCACCTTTTCGGCCCCATATTTGCCTCAAAATAAAACGAGACAAAAGCCATGCACGCCATACTTCAGGACATTCGCTTCTCCTTCCGCCAGCTTCGCAAATCACCTGGTTTTGCTCTCACCGCCATCTTTACGCTGGCTTTAGGCGTAGGCGCAAATGTGGTTGTCTTCAGCGTACTCAACGCGCTTATCCTGAAACCGCTTCATATTCCCGAGGGCAACAACCTCTACCAGGTTTCGCGGAAACACCAGGGATGGGACACCCAGTCTTATCCTGACTACATCGATTACCGCGATAAAAACACCACCTTTCGCGGGCTCACCGCTTATGCCTTCGCCAGCGCAGGCGTTGTGATTCCGACTTCCGGCTCTCAGTCATCGACGGTGACGGAACATTGGGGATATATCGCCAGCGGCAATTATTTTGACCTGCTCGGCATTCAACCCGCTCTCGGACGTCTCTTCCATCAATCTGACGAACGCGGGCCGGATTCTGCGCCCTATATTGTCATTAGTTATGGCTTTTGGCGTGATCGTTTCAACAGCGACCCTCACGTCCTCAATAGCGTCATCAACCTCGACAAGCATCCTTATACCGTCATCGGCGTGGCTCCGGCTGATTTTCATGGAACCGAGCTCTTCATGTGGCCCGACTTCTGGATTCCGATGGTCAATGAAGAACAGGTGGAAGGCGGCAGCTTCCTCAATGAGCGTGATGATCACCAGATTTACGTGATCGGCCGGCTCAAAGCCGGCGTTACTCCACAGCAGGCTGGAGAAAACCTGAACAATATAGCCCGGCAATTGGCCCGAACTTATACCGAAGACGACAGCCTTGACGCACATCTGGTGAAACCCGGTCTGCTCGGCGATAGCCTCGGCGGACCCATGCGCGGCTTCCTCATCGGCGTTATGTGCATGGCCCTTCTCGTACTGCTTGCTGCCTGTGCTAACCTTGCCAGCATCTTCGCCGCCCGCGCCGCTGACCGCAGCCGCGAGTTGTCTATCCGTCTCGCTATCGGAGCCAGCCGCTGGAACATGGTGCGTCAGCTTCTTACCGAATCCATCATCATCGCGCTCCTCGGCGGAGCATTTGGCATGTTGATCGCCTCATTCCTGCTCAACGCTCTCAGCAATTGGCAGCCCATGGTACAGATGCCCATGCACGTCATCGTGAATCCGGACGCCTCTGTTTATCTCGTTGCCTTCCTGCTCTCACTATTCAGCGGTGCGCTCTTCGGCCTTCTGCCTGCCCGCCAGGTTTGGAACATCGACGCATCGCACGCCATGAAGGTCGGCACCGTTGTCATCACGACATTCCGCCGCCTCTCACTGCGCGATATTCTCCTCGGCGTACAGATCGCCATCTGCACGCTTCTCGTCACTGCATCCTTTGTCGCCCTGCGCGGCATGGTGCGCTCATTGCATGCCAACTTCGGCTTCAATCCTGAAAATGTCACCCTGCTCAGCACAGACATGGGGCTTGCCGGATACTCCGACGATCAATCGGAACCGCTTCAGCAGCGTATGCTGAACCAGATCGCACAGATTCCCGGCGTCACGGCAGTTGGCGCCGTTAACCATATCCCGCTCGGTGTCAGCACCAGTGACGCCGACGTTTATCGCCCCGAAACAACTGACTATCGCGAATCAAATGCTGTAACTGACGCAATTTACGCCTCCATCACTCCAGGCTACCTGGAAGCTGCTCAAACGCATCTGCTCGCAGGCCGCGATTTCACCTGGCACGATGATGCGAAAGCGCCCTCAGTCGCTATTGTCAACGCCGCCTTTGCCCGCGCCGTCTTTGGCAACAAGTCCGCTATCGGCCAGCACTTTAAGCGCAGTGAAGGTCACGTCTATGAAATTGTCGGAGTCGTAGAAAACGGCAAATATCGCACCCTGGTCGAAAACACGCATCCCGCCATGTTCTTCCCAATGGCGCAAAACACGCATAGCAACGTCTATTTCGTCGTACGCTCGCAGCGCCTCCGGACGGAGGTCATCCCGGCTCTCCAGCACATCATGCATGCCGCCGATGCAAGCCTGCCTTACACCATCCGCTCATGGAAAGAATCTCTTGCATTCGCGCTCTTCCCCGCGCGCGCTGCCACTGCCGCGCTGGGTGTCATGGGATTGCTCGCCGCCATGCTTGCCGTCACCGGAATCTTCGGCATGGCGTCCTACAGCGTTTCAAAGCGCATGAAGGAGCTGGGCATCCGCGTGGCTCTCGGAGCGCAATCCTTGCAGCTCATCCGTGCCGCTCTGGCGCGCCCGCTGATGCTTCTGCTCACCGGATCCATTGCCGGCCTGTTCCTGGGAATCCTTGCCAGCGGCCTGCTCTCGTATGTTGTCTATGAGGCTGCTCCCAGCGATCCTCTCGTCCTGCTGGGCGTCGTCCTCACCATGACTCTGCTCGGGCTCATCGCCACTTTCGTTCCGGCACGCCGCGCGCAGAACATCGACCCGGCGCGGCTCTTGCGCGAGGAGTAGCTCGTTGCATTTATTTCAGCCCGGAAGGTAAGATTGTCTTACATGGAAACCAGACTTTCCACGAAAGGCCAAATCGTGCTGCCCGGCCCTTTACGCCGGAAGCTGGGCCTCCGTGCCGGCGATTCTTTTGAGGCCTCAATCGAAACCGGACGCATCGTCCTTACACCTCGAAATAAGCGCTCCCGCAAGGCGAGAATTCTGACCGATCCGTTGACCGGGCTTCCTGTTCTCAGCGTTCAGGAAGATGCGCCAGCTTTAAGCAGCGATGATGTAGAAGAAATCCTGGCAAATTTTCCATGAAATATTTGCTGGATGTAAATGCCTTGATTGCCTTGGGTTTCAGCGGTCACGAGTTCCATAATCGCGTCGCCCGCTGGGTTGCAGGCGAATCTTCTCCCATTCTGGCAACCTGCGCGATAACGGAATTAGGATTCGTCCGAGTATTGAGCCAGGCCGCCAACTATGCAGTTACCATCGCGCAGGCACAGTCATTGCTGCTCCGCATGAAAAAATCCGGCGCCGTGCCTTTCGTATTTCTGCCGGATGACCACGATATCTCTCATCTTCCCGCGTGGGTCAAAACACCGCGCCAAACGACTGATGGCCATCTCCTGCAGTTGGCTAAAGCGCATGGAGCAACGCTGGCAACTCTGGATGAAAAAATTCCTTATGCGTACAAAATTCCTTGAAGAATACACAGAGGTTCGACGGAGCGTCGTTCCTCAGGGACGATAGCAAATCCTGACCTCAGCGAAACCGAAGTAAGGGCGATCACTCATTACGCCACAACAATCTCAGAGAAATCCGCGATCGAAGAGAACCCCGTCAGCACATGAGCAATCAAAGCCAGCCGGTTCTGCCGCACCGCCGGATCATCGACCATTACCATCACCTTGTCAAAAAATAGATCGACATGCGGACGCAGCGTGGCCACCTGCTCCAGCGCCTCACGGTATTTGCGCTCAGATCGCAAACTCTCCACCGCAGGAGCCAGTTTGCCCGACTGTTCATATAATCCGCGCTCCGCCACATCAGCAAGCAGCGAATCTGAAACAGGCCCGTCCGCGCTCAGTCCTTTTTCCGAGGACTGCCGCACAATGTTCTTCATGCGTTTAAACGCTGCCGAAATCGCAGCAAAATCTTCCGAGCCGCGAACTGCCGTCAGGGCCTCAGCCCGCGCAATCGCATCGCGAATATCATCGAAGCCCGCCGCCAGCACCGCATTCACCACGTCATAACGGAAGCCGCGCACATCGCGCAGATAAAACTCCACGCGCTCACGGAAGAATGCAGCCAGCTTATCCTGCAAAGCATCGGCAGCTTTCACCAAATCGGAGAACGTCAGCGGTAATTCCGACTCAGCTAGAATCTTCACCACGCCATTCGCCGCACGCCGTAGCGCAAACGGATCTTTCGACCCCGTAGGCTCCAGTCCAATCGCAAACATTGCTGCAATTGTCTGAAAGCGATCAGTAATCCCAAGAATCTGTCCTTCAACCGTCGCCGGAATAGAATCGTCCGTCGAAGCAGGCGTGTACTGCGCATAGATCGCCTGCGCAACTACTTCTCCCAATCCCTGCGCCCGCGCATACAGCCCACCCACAATGCCTTGCAGTTCCGTGAACTCCTTCACCAGCTCCGCGGTCAAATCGGCTTTGGCCAGCTTCGTCGCCGTCAGTAGCGCAAACTCCTCAATATCCACGCCACGCTGCTTTACCAGGCCGGCTAGCTGTTCGGCAATGCGCAGATTCGCCTCGGTTTTTGTAAAGTAACTTCCCAAATCCTTCTGGAAGGTCACAGACCGGAGCATCTCCACGCGATCCTCGAGTTTGATCTTCTGATCAAAATCCCAGAAGAAGCGAGCGTCATTAAACCGCGCGCGCAGCACGCGCTCATTGCCATGACGAATCACCGCAATGCCCTGCTCATTGGCCTCTGTATTCAGCACCGCCAGAAAATGCGGAGCCAGCTTCCCGGCTGCATCTTCCACCGCAAAATATTTCTGGTGATCGCGCATCACCGTCACCAGCACTTCTTCCGGCAGCGACAGATACTCCGCCTCAAAGCCGCCCAGCAGCACCGAAGGCCACTCCGTCAAATGCGTCACTGTATCGACCAGCGACTCATCTTCTTTCCATCGGGCGCCAGCGACCGTCCGCGTCGCCGCATCCAGAGCCTTGCGAATCCGCTGCCGCCGCGTCTCAACATCCACCAGCACCTTTGCAGATTCCAGAGCGGCCACGTACTCCGCAGGCTTATTCACAGTGACCGCATGACTGCCATGCAGAATGCGATGCCCATAGCTCAAATTGCTCGCATGCACTCCCGCAAATTCAACCGGAACAATCGCATGATCCAGAATCGCCAGCAGCCACTTCACCGGGCGCACAAAACGCTCCGGCTTGCCAGCGCGCCAGTACATATTCTTCGGCCAGTACAGCGCGGTCAGCTCTTTTGGAAGCTGCTCCGTCAACACCTCTGCTGCCGAGCGTCCCTTGCGCAGCACCGTCGCCGAAACATACTCGCCCTTGGGCGTCTCTGTTTTCTTCAGTGCCGAAAGCTCCACACCCGCTTTCTTCGCAAACGCATGCGCTGCCGGAGTCGCCTCACCATTCTTAAAAGCCACCGCCCACGAAGGCCCGGTAAGCTGCTCCTCGGCATCGGCCTGCGCCGCCGGCACGCCCTTCACCAGCACCGCAATCCGCCGCGGCGTCGAATAGCTTTGCACCCACCCTTCGCTACTCTCAGGATGAGGCACCCCAATCAGCCGTTCACGCGTCAGCACATCTTCCACGCGACGCGCCAGCTCTGTCTGAGCGGCAGCAATCATGCGTGCGGGAATTTCTTCCAATCCAATTTCAAGCAGAAAATCTGGCATCGTTTTTTAGCTTCTAGCCACTAGCTTTTAGCTACCAGCTCGGTTCTTTCTTCTTAAATAAAAATTACTTTGCAGTTTCAGCTAAAAGCTGGGCGCGTCCCATCCTGAGCCGCAGGGGAAGGGTGGAAACCACAAATGTATGTTTCACGCTTGTCTACCTTGCTGCGCTGAGTAAGCCTTCGCCACTCCCACAGCCAAGTTGCGAATACGCGCAATCACACCTACACGCTCCGTCACCGAAATTGCCCCACGCGCATCCAGCAGATTAAACAGGTGCGAACACTTCAGGCACAGGTCATACGCAGCCAGCACCGGAAACCGCTTCAGTTCCGCATCCACATCGCGCTCCGGCGCAGGCTCGCCGTTATCATGCACCACGCGGTCATGCACCTTCTGCGCAGGCTCCAGCTTCTTCAAATCCTGAAAGCTCTTGAGCAGCGTCTGGCATTCCGCCTCATACATCCGCAGGTGCTCCCACAGCTTCTCTATCTCGGCAGCTTCAAAATTGTAGACAGAAAATTGCAGCTCTTCCTGAAAGCGAACTTCGCCATATGTCACCGCGCGTCCCGTTACCGGATCACGCGCCCACACAATGTCATAGATCGAATCCACATCCTGCAGGAAGGCCGCAATCCGCTCCAGCCCATACGTAATCTCGCCCGAGATCGGGTCGAGGTCGATGCCGCCGCACTGCTGAAAATACGTGAACTGCGTTATCTCCAACCCATCCAGCATCACCTGCCAGCCAATACCCCATGCGCCCAGCGTCGGCGACTCCCAGTTATCTTCCTCGAACTTGATATCGTGTTCGCGCAGGTCAATCCCGATCGCCGCCAGCGATTCCAGATACACATCCTGGATATCCGACGGCGGCGGCTTCAGAATCACCTGGAACTGCGTGTGCTTAAACAACCGGTTCGGATTCTCGCCATAACGCCCATCGGCAGGCCGCCGCGATGGCTGCGCATAGGCAATGCTGACAGGCTTCGGCCCCAGCACGCGCAAAAAAGTGTCCGGCGACATCGTACCCGCGCCCACTTCCACGTCATAGGGCTGCTGCAGCACGCATCCGCGCTCAGCCCAGAAGCTCTGCAGGCGAAAAAGCAATTGCTGAAAAGTAAGTGGTTCCTTCTTGGTTAGTACCGAGGCTGTTGCCACGCAAATCTCTCAAAAAAACTGGATTGGTTGCTGCAGCGATTCTAAATGATCGGGAAAATCTACCGCCCAGACCGCCAAAACCGCCAAGTTTTTACGTTTATCGCGCGGAGATACAGAGAATAAAAGGCGCTCCATGCGTTGCCGTGCGAAAAGCTTGGCACTCTTCGCGCCTTGGAGGTAGATTCTCACCCACCAAGCTTCGCCAACGCCACCGCCGTAGTCAGTCGACGCTCCAGATGCCGCTCCAGCCCCCGCACCGCGAAGCGCCTTAAATCGACAGCCCGCCCGCGCGGCCATTCTTCCTCCGTAAACGCAGCAATCGGCTGGCGAAAGATACGCCCCGCCAGTGCCAGCGACTCCGGCGACAATATCGACGACCCCAGCCGCTTATGCTCCACGCACATCAGCCCATCCGCCTGCGCGCTCCAGTAAGCCGGACGCCCGGCAAAAGACTCGCCGCCCATTGTGCAATGCAGCACATCCGGCATCCAGCCCATCAGCCGCGTCATCCACAACGCAAAATACGTTACCGGCATCCAGATATCGCGTCCTCGCGTCTGTTCCAGCACGGCAAGCAATAAACGGAAAACGGCGTCATGCGGATCGCGGTCCGGCAGAATTTCCTCAAGCACTTCCGCATAGAAGCCCAGGGCCGCCGCCCGCGTGTAATCCACCGCACCCGAAAGCGGCGACGACACAATCTCGAACGAATCCAGCCGCACCAGCTCCTGCCTCGGCTTCTCCGCATAGTTGGCCAGCACATGCGTCATTGGCTCCAGGGCCCCGCCAAAGCGCTTGCGGCTCTTGCTGGCGGCCTTTGCTACTCCCTTGATCTTCCCCTGGTCGCGCGTAAACAGAGACACGATCATGTCCGCCTCATGAATAGGCCAGGTACGAAGAACCAGCGCTTCCGCCTGATGAATAGCCACGTATTCGCAGAATAGAACAAGACCGCCGTCTAAGGTTGTCACCTCAACGCCCCGGATTGTCATCCTGAAGAGCGTAGCCGAAGGGATCTGCATTTTCCGACAGGCTGCACGAACGCCCAAAAATCACTTTTCCCTTCCCCTTCGCATCCTCACCGTATTACTCTTTGGGAGCAAGTAAACGATTTCTCGACTATGAAACTGTTCCTCGCTCTCTTCGCTCTCGCTTTATCGCTGGCTCACGCACAGCAGCCGCAGGCACTCAATCTCTCAGGCGACTTCTGGGGTACCCACGATCCTTCCATCATGAAGGAAGGCAACACATGGTACGTCTTCGCCACCGGCAAAACACCCGAAGGCGGCCAGTTCCAGGTTCGCTGTTCGCAAAATCTTACGGACTGGAAAATCTGCGGCCAGGTCTTCGACCAAATCCCTGACTGGATTCACAAGGAAAGCCCCGGCACCGTCGATCTCTGGGCGCCCGACATCTCCTACGTCAACGGCGAATACCGCCTCTACTACGCCTATTCCCTCTTCGGGAAAAACACTTCCGGCATTGCTCTCGCCACAAACAAAACCCTCGACCGCTCCAGTCCCAACTACAAATGGGTAGACCACGGCCTCGTCCTCCGCTCCGTCGAAACGGATGATTTCAACGCCATCGATCCCAACTTCATCCGCGATGCCCGGGGACACGACTGGCTCGCCTTCGGCAGTTTCTGGAGCGGCATCAAAATGCGCCGCCTCGACGAGAAAACCGGCCTGCTCTCCAAGCAAGACACCCGGCTTTACTCGCTCGCCACCCGCAGCAAGCCCGCCGACGCCGCGCCCGCGAAGCCCGGCCTGCCGCCCGACTGGGAAGCCGTCGAAGCCCCCTTCATCGTCCATCACGGCGACTATTACTACCTGTTTGTCTCCTGGGACCTCTGCTGCCGCGGGACGAAGAGCACCTATCGCACCATGGTTGGCCGCTCCAGATTCGTCACTGGCCCTTATCTCGACAGGGGCGGAAAACTCCTGTCCCAAGGCGGCGGCACGCAGTTGCTGACACCAAATAGCCGCTGGCTCGGTCCCGGCGGTGAATCCGTCTGGATGCAGCCCGACGATCACGACCTGATCGTCTTCCACGCATACGACGCGAAAACCGGCAAGCCCGCGCTGCAGATTTCCACCCTGACCTGGCGCGACGGGTGGCCGCAAGCAACCTTGCAGTAATAGAAAAGGCGCCGACCTACAGCGCCTTTTTTCAATAAGATATGAAAGCTAAATAAATGTAAAACTCTAGGAAGCGATCTTCATCAGTTCCTGCTCGGCACGCAGCCAATCCTGCTCGGCGTGACCGTCGGTGTATCCGCGCTCAGCCCAGAATTTCTGCGCCAGGGCGGCAATCTGTTCATGTGTGGGACGAATGAAGGTTGGCTCGGCAACAACTTCAACAGCAGCCTTCTTCTTTGCGGGAGTCTTGCGGGGTTTCGCCGTTTTTTCGGCTTTGGGGGTGGCCATGCGGGTAAATCCTCCACGAGAAATATTCACTATTTTATCGTGCCAAATTGTGGCTGTTCCCGAAACGGTAAAATGTCGCCAACATTGACCAGAAAGGTCCCTCGCATTTAACTTTCCTGAAATGATGACCAAGCCTGAACTGCCGAAACTTTCCTTCTCTACCCAAAAGGCATGGGAACGATGGCTGAAGGCAAATCATCAAAAATCTCCGGGAATCTGGCTGCAGATAGCGAAAAAGAGCTCCGGCATCGCTTCGGTCACCTATGCCGAGGCGATAGAAATTGCGCTCTGTTACGGGTGGATCGACGGCCAGAAGCAGAGTCACAGCGAAGAAATCTGGCAGCAGAAATTCACTCCTCGAGCTAAAAAGAGCATCTGGTCCACGATCAACCGCGAAAAAGCGCTGGCGCTGATCGCATCCGGCAAAATGCAGCCTGCCGGCATGGCTGAAATTGACCGCGCCAAAGAAGATGGCCGCTGGGACAGGGCCTACGAGTCGCCGAAAAACATCCAAATCCCGCCGGATTTGCAATCAGCCCTCAACAAAAATCCGAAGGCGAAAGCTTTCTTTGCCGAATTGAATGGCCGCAACCGCTACGCCATCCTCTGGCGGGTGCACACGGCCAAAAAGCCGGAAACTCGCGCAAAGCGCATCGAGTTATTCATCGGCATGCTGGAACGTGGCGAGAAAATTCATCCCTGATCCACGTAAACAAATTGCTCGATAATTTTACGTGGCAAATCTCCGGGTTGCTCTTACAATGGTGCCGAAAGCTATCCAGCTGAGAACGCATGTTCCCCCGCTGGAAATTTCTGCCTTGTTCCCAATCGAAGTTGCTGCGTTTCCTTGAAAGCAGGTAAATATGCCTCCATATGCAAATCTCCAGCAATTTTTGGGCCTGGTGCGTCAAGCGAACCCCACGTATGAAAGACACAGAAGCAGTAGCCTGCACAATATCGTAGCCGGCTTGCAGCAACCGAACCCTAACAAAGCCGCTATTCAGGTACTCATTCAAGGTCTTCCGCAAGCGAAACGGCAGAAGTATGCTCAGGCTCTCAATTTTCTGAGTCAGGATTATCTGAACACTGCGCCGCCTGGCGGCGTAGCCGTGATGCCGAACGTTCCCGTAGCTCCAGCGCCGCGTGGTGGCGTAGCTGTGATGCCGCGCGTTCCCGTAGCTCCGCCTCCATTGCAACAGGTAACGCTGCAGCAGCGGGCTCCGGCTGGTGCGGCCCCCTCAATCGTAGGCGGCGTCATCCACGATGCCAATGGCCCATTCCATGGATGGACCGAGGTCGACAATCTGAACCGGGTTGCAGGATCGCCCAACCGGCCCCAGACTTCAGCCTTTACCCAGTTGCAAATCACGCACGTCACGCAAATCCTTCGCTCGGTTCAACGCTCCATCGACCTCTCACTGCGTACGCTTCGCGCGACTCCTGTTCTGCCGGGAAACGGTCTTCCCGCGACACCAATGATTGATATGAGGACCCGGATTTTTATCGAGTTTTTCGGCCCCTGTACGCAGGCGAGACTCCGCACTGTTACCGACAATTTCGCCGAGATGGAGCGGCAGCTCTTCGGCGCTCGCGGCCGCAATGCCACCGGCCTTGCCGTTCTCAACGAATCAGCAACCAATGCCAACATGGCGGAAACATATCGCCGCAGCATCTTCCGTCCGGCCAGCGGACACATCCTGCTCATCGTTGGCAGCGGGTTTTTCCAAACGGCAATAGGCAATGCTTTCCAGGCAAACGACAACACCATCGGCACGCTGGTGCATGAATTCGCGCATGCCTGTTTCGATGCATCGGATATTCCAGTCGCTGCGCAGCTACAGGCAGGACGGAGACTGGATGCCACCGGGATGCCGCCGCGTGGCGTTCCCACCTGTGTCGTCGGTGAGCAGGACCGCCAGCTTGTGGCTTGGATATTCAGACGTCCATGGGTAGGCACAGGTGTTGCGCCTACACCTGCAACCCTGCAGCAAAGAACAGAATGCGAGGATTATCCGCTGCGCAATGCCGACGCTTACGGGCAATACGCCCTGAATCAGATGGTCGATGACTTGCAGGCTCAGGCGCGGCAAGGAGTTTCCCGTCTCACCTGAGCGCGGGTTACTCCACTTCCTGCTTGGCGCGATATCCATCACGGGCAATGATGTCGTACTTCAGCGGCTTATGCTTTTCATCCTGCATACGCAGCGGGTGTCCTTCGTTATCCACCAGCTCGACGCGCAGCTTCCGATAAGTGCCGTCCTGCTTGGCATTGGTGGGGTGGTAGCTCAACACATATTGATTGCGGATGGAATCGTTGATCTGATGAAAGATATCCGGCATCTCTCCGGCAAAGCGCGGGAAAAACGCCATGCCGCCCGTCATCCGGGCGAATGTAGTCATCTGATTATCGGCCTGCAGGTAATCGAGGTTCCGGATGGGTCCCATCATGCCTGCGCCGTCAGCCATAATGCGCGCCGTTTGCCCCGTTCCAATCGAGAAAATCGTCACATTCGGGGTAGCTTTAATCTTCTGCAACACCTTATCCAGATTGATCTTGCTGAAGGTATCGCGCCCGGACGAAATCAGCACGACATACTTCCGGCCATCCACGCGGCTCAGGCGGTCGAGCGTCTGGTAAAGCGCATCGAACAGGTTCGTTTCGTGCCATGTCGGAATTGTCAGCGAATTCAGCGACTCATAAATAAGCCGTTTGTCCTGCGTGAAATCTGTCAGAATCTGCGTATGCATGTCGTAGGTCACGACCGCCACATAATCGTCCGGCTTTAGCTGCTGCGCAAAGGTGTAAGCCGCGTTTCGCATGTCCTGGATAAACCACCAGCTGTTGGCCGCAAATTCCACCACCAGCACTGCAGTAATCGGAGCCTGAATCCGCTGGAAATTCGTAATCTGCTGCTCCTGGCCATCTTCGTAGATGCGAAAATTGGACTGCTGCAGATTAGGCACAAACTGGTGCGTTTTCTCCAGAATCACGCCCACATCCACATTCACCACCGGCACATTCACGCGCAGCGAAAAATTCTGCAACCCTGGTGGATTTTTTACCTTGGGCTCCGGCGGAGGTGGCGGCGGCGCAGCCTCTTCCTTCTTCTTCGGAATAGCAATCGCCCCGTTATCACCTGTCGGCCCTCCGGCGTCGGGGCCGGCCTGATCCTGCTGCTGTTGATTCTGCTGTGCCTGCGGTGTTTGCTGCGCTGGCTGCTGACTTTGCTGCTGTTGCGCCATCACATCCGTCTGACAATACAACAGGGGAAGCAAGGTGATCAGGGCAATAACTTGGCGGATTCGGAATACAACTGGCTTGGCCTTCATGCGTGGATTCATTGTCGGACTCCGAGGCGCTCTCCTGCAAGCGTCTGCGGGAATAGCATTGTCACCGGAGCCCTCAGGTCCGATGCTTGCCAACCTTTCGCCTCCGGAGGAACAAAAATGCTCTACTCTTGTAGACGTGGGTATTCGTCTAAAAGACATCGGCTGCCTCATTTTCTTTGCAGCTTCAACCTTGGCCGCACAATCGCTTCCCGCGACGCCGCCGCCATCTTCAGCCGGTTTTTACCCCATCGAACAGGTACATCGCGGTTTGCATGGGGTGGCTTACACCGTATTTGAGGGCACCCAGCCCGAGCCCATGGGCGTCCAGATCCTCGGCCTGTTGCACAACGCCATCGGCCCCGGCCAGGATATGATCCTCGCCCGGCTTGAAGGGCCCAAGCCTGAATATACCGGCGTTGTTGCCGGCATGAGCGGCAGCCCTGTTTACATCGACGGCAAGCTCCTGGGAGCCATCAGTTACCGCATCGGCGCCTTCAGCAAAGAGCCCATCGCCGGCATCACCCCCATCAGCCAGATGCTCGAAGTCTCGCACCAAAGCAACGCGCTCATTGCTGCCAGCCATGCTCCATCGTTCACCGGCACACAGTCCACCGAAACCGAAACAGCGCTTCCCGCTTCCAATCCGGACGCCATCCAGACCAGCGCCATCCGTCCCATGGATACAGCGCTCGTCTTCAATGGTTTCAGCCCGCAGGCGCTCGACCTCTGGAAAGAGCACACACCCAGCTTCGGCATGACCGCAGTCGCAGGCATCGGCGGTTCTTCCAGCAATGAAAAGCAGCCCGAGCCAATCATTCCCGGTTCCGCCGTAAGCGCGTTGCTCATGCGCGGCGATCTTGAAATCGCGGCCACCTGCACCGTCACCTACGTTGACCCTAAGCAGTTGCTCGCCTGCGGCCATCCCATCACGCAGTTTGGCCCGGTTTCAATGCCGATGACCAAGGCGCAGGTTGTGGCTACTTTGCCCTCTCCGCTGAATGCCTTCAAAATCGTGAATACCACGGAAACAGTCGGCTCCTTTACAGAAGACCGTGAATCCGCTATCCGCGGCGAGTTCGGCAGCAAAGCAAAAATGATCCCGGTCACCGTCAACATCACCGGGGAAGATGCCTCCACCGCAGACAAGCACTCGCTGCATATCGAAGTTGTCGACCAGCCGCAGATCACTCCCAGCGCCGTGATGGTTGCTGTCTTTCAGGCCTTGATGCAGCGCAACACCTTTACAGCCGAAACCAGCTATCGCGTGCGCAGCACCGTCAACATTGCCGGATTTCCAGCCGTGCACTTCAGCGGATTGGCCGCGCCCAGCGAAATAGCTCCTGCAAATCTTTTGGCAGCATTGATGGTCGGGGAGCGCTTCTCGCGCCTTTACGACAACGCCGCGCGTCAAACTCCCATCGACAGCGTAGAGATTGAAGTCAAAGCCATACCCAAGCATCTGACAGCGGAGCTCGAAAGCGCGCAGAGTACCGCGTCCATCGTGCATCCCGGACAGACCATTACCATTGAAGCCACCATCCGGCCCTGGCACGGCGAAGTACAAAATGTCCGCGTCCCTATTACGCTCCCTGCAGTTTTAAGAGAAGGTCACGTGCGCATCCTTGTCAGCGACGGCAGCACTCTCGATCGTCTCACGCAAACGCCTCGCCTCAGCGGCCAGAATCTCGATGTCGCCGCGACCATCCAGCAACTGAATAGCCTGCATGATAATGACCGGCTGTATGTCACCCTGCTCGAGCAATCTCCGCAAGCGGTGCTCGACGGACGCACCTTGACCAGCGTTCCGATATCGATGGCAAACATACTGGAGCCGTTGCGCCAAAACCAGAAGCTTGCTCTCAGTGGCGAGTCCGCCGTTCCGGCAGCTTCTGTCGCCATCGATCATGTCCTCTCCGGAGAACAGGTGCTCACTCTCAAGGTGGAATAGAAATCAGAGGCTATCGCCGGTCTTCCAGGCGAATCATTTGCGGCATCTCTCTGGAAGCTAAGGCATATTCGACATCTTCTTCCGATACCAGCATGTAGCGGTTGCCGCCGGAAAACTTTGCGCGATACATCGCGATATCCGAGGCGCGCCAAAGCTGCGTTCCTTCTGTCCCATGATCGGGATAGATAGCAACGCCGATGCTGGCCGATAATTCGATGCCGATATTTCCAAGGGAAAAAGGACGTCGTATTGTGGTGAGCAGATCGTTAGCTATCTTTTCCGCGTCCGAGCCATACAGCAGCTCTCCAACAACAACGGTAAACTCCTCGCCTCCGGTACGGGCCACCGTATCGGATTCACGCAACCGCGAGGTCAACCGTTCTGCAACTTCCTGCAGGCAGGCGTCTCCCGCCGCATGGCCATAGCGATCATTGATCTGTTTAAAGCGGTCCAGGTCCATGCACAGGATCGCAGCTTTATGGCTATAGCGCGAAGCATTCTCCAGGGTAAGCTTCATGCGCTGTTCCAGCAGAAAGCGATTGGGCAATCCGGTAAGCGAATCATGATGCGCCCGGTGCACCAGCTGCTCATGCAACCGCTGCCGATCGGTCACATCCTGCGCCATGCACAGGCGCGCGTCGCGGCCTTCAAATTCAATCGGCTGCGAAGACAATTCCACCTGAAATTCTGTGCCGTTTTTCCTGCGCTGCAACCACGGACCGGTAACCCGAACCGTATTCGCATTATGGATATCGCCCAGCATCCTCTCCATTCCCGTCAGCGCCGCCAGGTCATACAGCTTCGCTACTGTCATCTTGAGGAACTCTTCGCGGCTATACGCATACTGATCCAGCGCGGCATCATTGACGCGCAGAATCACAAGGCTCTTCGCGTCGTAAATAAACATGGGATAAGGATTCCCATCAAAGAGCAGCCGGTATTGCTCCCCCTGCCAGCGGGCGGAGTATATCTGGTTCTCCATCAGGGTAAGAATCATGCCGAATTCCACGAAATATTTCGGCACATTCCACAACTCCGCGGGCACATGCAGCGTGGGCAAGAAATGGCCCAGGCCCAGCGCGATCGGAAATATTGCCGCCCACGCCAGAAGCCCCGAAAACGTAGTGATGACTCCGATCGAGAGGCGCTTGAAGTCATCCAGGAAAAGCACCGCATTCGACAGAAATATCTGGGTAAGCAGCGCATAAATGCCTAGTTCTCCCCGGCCTGTCCCTATCATCATCAGCAGCCATATTCCGCAGATCAGGCCACCAAAAGTATTTGTCCAGAACACCGCGCCGGTGCCGCGACGAAAATGCCAGCTCAACCCCAGATAGACCGCCTCCGCGACAATCGCGGATACGGCCTGTAATTTGCCTGCCGCTGGATAAAAAGCAGCGATAAAGATATAGATCAGCGGGAAAACGCCTACGCCTATCGCCAGAAGAGTTCTGTTTTTTTTCTGGAGGGCAAACGCCGAAGACGCCAGGGCAAAACAGGTCCCGCCCAGCCACAGTCCGCTCATGCCCAGCGCTTCCTGCATCTTTTGTCCGAATTCGGTGGCAGGAGACGGCAGCAGCACCGCAAAATGCGCGAGAACGAAAAGCCAGCCCGTAATCCAGAATTGCAGTCGAAGCGTGCGGCGCTTTCGATAAATCACCGCAAACAGCAACACCAGAAGGCCCAGAATCAGGATGTCAAGCAGCCTGTCTTGCACGCGTATGTCCTCTACTTCAGCATCGGCGGCAATTCACGAAAATGAAGAAAAATCGCGGGGAAAACGAGGACGATCCAAGGAAAAAGTAACCGCAATGGGCAGCAGTTAAAAATGTTACAAAAATTTTTTACACTTCAACAGCTAATGAGCGATTTATCGTTCATGGTGGGCAGTGAGGGACTCGAACCCCCGACTTCCTGCTTGTAAGGCAGGCGCTCTAACCAGCTGAGCTAACCGCCCATGAAATTCCGGTTCACTAAAGCCAAACCGACGAATCTGATTTTATCAGGAAAGTGGCACAAAAAACCGTTAGCCATAAAATCTGTATCTCACTGATACACTTACCCCTGTGCGCCGCCTGATTATCAACGCAGACGATTTTGGTTTCACTCCGGGTGTCAACCGCGCCATTATCGAGCTGAACCAGGCGCATGCACTCACTTCGGCCACGCTCATGGCCACAGGCGGCAGTTTTACCGAAGCCGTTTCCAATACCCGGCAAAACCCCTCGCTCGGCGTCGGCTGCCACGTCATTCTCGTCGATGGAACCCCAGCTTTGCCGCCATCACAAATTCCTTCCTTAACGCAGCAAAATGGGCAAAATCCGCCTCAATTTCGCGCAAAATTAAGCTCTTTTGTCGCTGATCTGCTACGCGGCGCCATCGCCGATTCTGATATCGAAGCCGAGGCTACCGCACAGATCAAAAAGCTCCAGCAAGCGGGCATTCAGGTCACCCACGTGGACAGCCATAAGCACACGCATATGTTTTCCCGCGTTCTACGGCCTCTGCTGCGCGCCGCGCTTGCCTGCGGCGTGAAGGCCATTCGCAACCCGTTTGAGCCCAACTGGAGCCTCAACGCCACCGCCAATGCCGGACACGTCCGCAAGATGCAGGTGCGCCTGCTGCGCTCGCAAAGCGCCACGTTTATTCAGGAAGTGACCCGCGCCGGACTGAAAACCACCGATGGAGCCATCGGCGTGCTGGCTACCGGAACGCTCGACGCGCAGACCATCCGCAACCTGCTGGCCGCCATGCCGGACGGCACCTGGGAACTGGTCTCGCACCCGGGCTACAACGATGCCGACCTGCAACAGCAGCGCACGCGCTTGCTGGCCGCGCGGGATATCGAGCGCAGCGCCTTGCTCGAAAGCATCCCCAATGCTGCGGTCGAGCACATCCACTTTGGCCAACTTTAGAATCGCATCAGCTACAAGCAGCGTCTTAACGGAGACTGTGAGCAGACCATGAAGATCGGAATCACCTGTTACCCCACCTATGGCGGCAGCGGCGTTGTAGCTACGGAGCTTGGCATCGAACTGGCAGCCGCCGGGCATCAGGTGCATTTCATTACCTATTCGCAGCCCTTCCGCCTCACCGGACGCGAGCAGGGCATCTTCTACCACGAAGTTCCCGTCTCGAACTATCCCCTCTTCGAGTACCCGCCCTATTCTCTCGCGCTTGCCTCGCGCTCCGCCGAAGTCGCCGAATACTACGACCTTGACTTGCTGCACGTGCATTACGCCATTCCCCATTCCGTCAGCGCACTGCTCACGCGACAAATGCTCGCAGTACGCGGACGCAATCTGCCCTTCGTTACCACCCTGCACGGCACCGACATCACCCTCGTCGGCCTCGACCGCTCCTATCTGCCGATCACACAGTTTGCCATCGAAGAGAGCGACGGCGTCACGTCCATCTCGCAATACCTGCGCGAGCGGACTCTCAAAGAATTCAAAATCAAGCGTGAAATTGAGGTCATTCCTAACTTTGTAAACTGCGATTTCTACGTGCCTCTCGATGCCGAGCAGCGAGCCGAAAAGCGTTCCCGCGTCGCCGCGCCCGGCGAAAAAATTCTGATGCACTTATCGAACTTCCGCCGTGTCAAGCGCGTCACCGATGCCGTCGAAGTCTTCGCCCGCGTCGCTAAGAAGGTGCCTGCCCATCTTTTACTGGTCGGAGATGGTCCGGACCGTTCCGCTGCCGAATGGCTCGCCCACAAGCAGAACATCCAGGATCGAGTGCACTTCCTCGGCAAGCAGGACAGCGTCAACGAGCTGCTGCCTTTGGCGGATTTGATGCTTATGCCCAGCGAGATGGAGTCTTTCGGCCTCGCCGCGCTCGAAGCGATGGCCTGCCGCGTTCCCGCGATTGCAACAAAGGTAGGTGGTGTGCCTGAGCTGATCGAGGACGGCGTCAATGGTCGCCTCTTCCCCGTTGGCGATGTCGAGGCCATGGCCGATGCCGCCATCGAGATGCTGCTCGACGACAATAAGCTCGAAGCGATGGCCTGTGCCGCGCGCAAAACCGCGCAACAGCGCTTCTGCTCCTCGAAAATCATTCCGCTGTACGAGAAGTATTACGAGCGAGTGCTGGAACGTGCAGGAAGCAGCGTCGAACCGGTCTCGCCATCTTCGTAACTGGTCACCGGCATCTCCATCGTGATGCGCGTGCCGCGTCCCGGCCTGCTCGTCACCTCAAAGGTCGCCGCATCGCCGAACAGCACCTCCAGCCGCTCGCGCACATTGTTCATGCCGATACCGGTCCCCTGATGCAGCACTCCACTTGAATGCGAGCGCCCCGGCGCGATGCCTACGCCGTCGTCTTCCACTTCGATCATCAGTTTACCGTCATCGATACGACTGCGAATCGTAATCGTGCCGCCGCTGATGCGCGGCTCCAGCCCATGCTTGATGCTGTTCTCAATCAGCGGCTGCAGAATCATGCTGGGAACCGGCAGTTCCAGCGTTGCCGGATCGATCTCCTTGACGACCTTCAGCTTGTCCGCGCCAAAGCGCACAACTTCAATCCCCAGATAATCGTCGGTAAAATTCAGCTCATCGCGCAGATGCACGTATGAGTCGTGGTCTTTCAATAGTGCCCGCAGAATATTGGCCAGCTTCACGATCAGCTCTCGCGCCTGCTCGGGTCGAAAACGCACCAGCGAAGCAATCGAATTCAGCGTATTAAACAGAAAATGCGGATTGATCTGCCGCTGCAGGGCATCGAGACGCGCCTCCAGCAGGAGTCTCTTCTGCTCTTCCAGTTTCTGCTCAATACGAATCGTATTCCATATCTTCAGCGGAATGCCCACCACCATGGCAGCGCACGCCCACACAGCGACGCGCACCAGCCAGTGATCCGTAACCAGCGCAAACAGACGATGCGGGTATAAGCGCGCCAGCCAGTCGCGGCATATTTCCAGCCCGATAATCAACACCAGCAGCAACACCTGCCGATCAAAGCGCGGCTGCCGCAAGTTACGGCGAATCCAGCGATAAATACTCAGATCTACAAAAGGAGAGAACGACCATATCTCTTCCTCTTCCGCAAAGCGCCCGTAGGCGCTCGCAATCACCGCAACCGCCAGGTTGAAAGGAAGCGATAGATACTCATGGTGCAGCATGGCCGGAAGCGACAGCAGCGCGCCGCCTGCAAGCGCCGACACCGGTCCCATAAGAACCCCCAGCAAAATGGCGGTCTCAAAGGAAATATCGGCAGCATAAAAATTGGGGACGGTAACCCGCACCCACACGCCCAGTGTCAGGGGAATACAGATGAAAGCCAGTAAGCCCAGCGTCTCCCCAGCCTTGCGATTTTCAGTAAACAGCAGACGCTGAAACGTACGCGCGCGCGCCAATGCGCTGGAAACCGCCGCAGCCACGCCTAATTTAATAAGCAACGTGATAAGAATCAGCGTCTGGTCAATCACTCTTTCACTCTAGTGCAGTGATTGCAGCGGTGTATAGAAGGGAGCGGAGAAACGCTAAACGCGGATGTCCTAAAACATGTTCAAGCTGCGTGATATTTCAGGCTTTCGCCATCCACTTCTTCGCCATCCGCTTTTAGCGTTTTTCAGCTACCCGCTTTTTAGCCTCGTATAATCAACCTATGCCGTTTGAAAGTGTTACCAAGGTTGCCGACGCCGACTTCCCCACACGATGGGGTCACTTCCGCATTCTAGGGTTTGAAGGCGTCATCGATAATCCGCAGCCCTGCAACGAAAACATGCCCGCTCCGGCAAAGCGCATCGAAGGCGCCGTCGCGCTGGTGATGGGCGATATCCATTCGCAGCCGCCCATCGTGCGCATTCACTCGCAATGCCTCACCGGCGATGTCTTCCACTCGCTGCGCTGCGATTGCCGCCTGCAGCTTGAACTGGCACTTAAAAAGATTACCAAGGCCGGCGCGGGCATCCTGCTCTACGAGCAGCAGGAAGGCCGCGGCATCGGCCTCATGGCCAAGCTGAAAGCCTACGAGTTGCAGGACCAGGGGCTCGATACCGTAGAAGCCAACGTAGAGCTGGGCTATAAGCCCGACTGCCGCGAATTTGAGTTGCCCGCCGAGGTATTGAAACAGATGGGCGTCCATGCCGTGCGCCTCATCACCAACAACCCGGAGAAGGTCGAAGCCCTGGAATCAGCCGGCATTCGCGTGGTCGAGCGCATCTCCGCCGCCGTCGAGCCGGAAGAAACCTTCCAGCGATATCTCGATGTGAAACGCGAAAAGATGGGCCACATCCACGAAGAGCTGGAAGAGAAAACCCGCTGAAACACTAGCAACGTCATTGAGAGAAGTCGGGTGCCCCATCCTGAGCCGCAGGCGAAGGGTGGGATAGACCCGCCCTACTTCCCCGCCAGCAAAACCTTGGCCGTAGTCACTGCCTGCCCCACATGCCGCTGCGTATGATCGGCAACATGCACCAGCAACCCGCCCACAGTCGTCGGCAACTGCTTCTTCCCCACAAATCGCTGCTCTTCCAGATCACCCACCGCAAGGGTCCGAACGCGCTGCGCCGCCGACTCCAGCTCCTGAGAAAACTCTCCGAAAAGAATTTCGCGGCTCACCTCCGGGTCCGCTTCACTTTTTAGCGCAGCAATCTGCTCGCCTGAAAGCTGCCGCCCTTCCGCATACGTCAGCAACCGGTCGCAGCTTCTTACAATGTGCCGCAACTGAAAAGCAATCGACGGCAACCCGTGCGGCTGTGCAGCCAAATCGTTCTCCGTCAGCGAATCGCACCAGCGTCTTACATCTTCCGCCGCCAGTTCCAGCGCATGCAGCACAGCGCGCCCAATTGCAGGAACATCCGTCAGCGTGCCGCGCAGCCACGGCTCCGGCTGCTGCGCAGGCGCTACTTTCCCCTCACTCATTCAAAGCCCTTTTCTTTGCCGAAATGCGCGCACCACTTCCGCCACATCGCGATGCTCTCCATCGACAGCCTCATTCATGGCGCGCATGTCATCTGCTGTTACTTTACCCTGAAGATCGGCCAGCGCGCCGCGTAGAGCGGGCCAGCGCTGCAGTGCCTCATCGCGCACCAGCGGCACGGCCTGGTACGGTGGAAAATAATGCCTGTCATCCGCCAGCACCTTCAGCCCGAGCGCCGCAATTGGTCCATCCGTCGAGTTGCCTGCAATCATGTCTACCTGCCGCGCCTGAATCGCGCGGTATAGCAGTCCCAAATCCATCGTGCGCGGCTGCTCCTTGAAATGCAGACCGTAAGTTTTGCTCAAACCGGGCAGCCCGTCGGGACGCTCCTCAAACTCATAGCCCACGCCCAGACGCCACTGCGGCGTATATTGCGCCGCCTGGCTTAGAGTATCGACGTGCAGCCGTGCCGCATCATCTCCGCGAACAATCATGGCAAAGGTGTTTTCAAAGCCCAGCGGAGCCGCCACCGTAATATGAAACCGCTGCTGATACAAATTCCGCACCGTCTCGAAAACCCGCTCCGGATCACGGTCGATCGGCTGCTTGAGAATCGCCGTCAGCGCCGTCCCCGTGTATTCCACATAGGCATCGATGCGTCCGGAAATCAGCGCCTGATGGCAAATGTAACTGCCTGCGAGATAAAAGCGCCGCTCGACTTTCATCCCCGTCTTCGCTTCAATGTGCTGCGCAAGCAACTCGCCCAGCACCACTTGCTCAGTAAAATTCTTGGCGCCAATGACGGGATAATTTGGCCGCGGCGGCCCACAGCTGGTAAGCATGGCCAGGGAAACAAAAGCTGCCGCCAAGGACGCAAAGGCTCGCCATGGTCCGCGAATGAGTATCTTCTTTACAGCTGAGGCCCGTAGGGTATCCCATCGTATTGCTGGATACGCCCGGTGCCCCATCCTGAGCCACAGGCGAAGGGTGGGCTTCTTCATTGCCGCGAAGCCCCCGGCACGCGCACCCAACGCTCGATCAGCCCCAGCAACGCATCCGCGCCCAGCGCCAGCAGCGCTGCCGGAATCGCCCCCGCCAGCACTAACCGATTGTCCACCGAAGCCACGCCGCGAAAAATAAATTCACCTAATCCACCCGCGCCTACAGCCGCAGCAATCGTGGCCACACCCACGCAGGTCACCGTGGCCGTGCGCAGTCCGGCCAGAATCACACCCGCAGCCAGCGGCAGCTCGACTTTGAAGAGCCTCTGCATCCTCGTCATACCAAGCGCGCGCGCCACATCGGCAAGCATGTGGTCTACGTTATGAATCCCCGCATAGGTATTGCGAACAATCGGCAGCAGCGCATAGCCAATCAGCGCAATGATGGCAATGCGCGCCGCTCGCTCTCCCAGCCACGGCAGCGGCAACAAAAAGCCAAACATCGCAAGGCTGGGAATCGTCTGAATGATATTCACGAAGCCGATCACCGGCTTTGCCCATCGCGGATGCCGCGTCAGCCAGATGCCCACCGGAATGCCAATCGCGGTGGCAAACAGCATCGCCGCGCCCGTCAGCCAGATATGCTCGAACGTAAGCGTGCGAATCTCATCCGCGTGCTGCGCTAGAAAACCGGCGGCCATCATGGCGCCTCCTTGCGGCTGCGATGAAAAGCCTGAGCATACGCCCTCACTGCGGGAATCTCCGAGCGCAAAAACTCTTCCGCTGCCAGGTCGGCAACCACGCATCCGCCTTCGAGCAGAACAATGCGCGAAGCCAGATACAGAGCCTCATCCAGATCGTGTGTTACCAGCAGCACTGTCTTCTTCAGCCGATCCAGCAAAGCCAACAGCATGTCCTGCATCTCGGCGCGGGTCAGCGGATCGAGCGCCCCGAATGGCTCATCCATCAGCAGAATCGCCGGGTCCGCAGCCAGGGCACGCGCCAGGCCCACGCGCTGGCGCTGCCCGCCGGAAAGCTGATGCGGATAGCGCTGCGAAAATTTGGCCGCGTCCAGCCCCACCTGGTCGAGAAGCTCGTGCGTTCTCGCAGCATCGATGCGCGTTCCCTCAAGCTCCGGAACCAGGCCGATATTTCGCTCCACCGTGAAGTGCGGAAACAGCCCAGTCTCCTGGATCACATAGCCCATGCCGCGCCGCAACTGCACAGGATTGTGCTGCTCGCATTCTTTTCCGCGAATCAAAACGGTTCCGCTGCTCGGATCGGCCATGCGGTTCGCCAGACGGAGCAGTGTCGTCTTGCCCGACCCGCTCCGTCCCAGCACAGCTGTCGTCGTGCCTTCTTCGAGGCACAGGCTCACGCCATCCAGCAACAGTCGGCCATCCGGAGACTTCAGGCTCACATCGCGAAATTCAATCGCAGTCGGCATGGTTCAATAAAACAAAAAAGCCGGGTAGAATCACCCGGCTTTCTTTATCTCACATCCATGTTTCGTTATGCTTCTTCACCTTCAATTGCGGGCGGCTCCGCCGCTGCAATTTCCGGCTGAGAAGCAGCCGCGCCTTTCACCCGCACCACCGTGATCTTCGAGAAGCCCTCCTTGAAGTTCGGCGGACGCAGGCGCTCAGCCATCTTGTGCATAACCTCATCGCTCACCACGCGCTCCCGGCGGCGATTGCGCTCCATGCAAACCTCGAACGGCACATCGAAGAAGACGGCCTGGACTTCGTAGCCGAAGCTCTTGGCCATCTTGATCCACTGCCGCCGCTCGTGCGGCGAAAGGTTGGTCGCATCGACATAGTTCCACGGCATTTTGGCAATCAGCCTTGCCCGCAGCAGCGAGCGCAGCGTCGAGAAGACCAGCCCCTGGTAGCGCTGCTCCGTGATGTCGTCAAAAAGGATCGTGCGCAGCAGATCACTGGACAGTGGAGTGACCCCGCGGCGCTTGAACCACGTCGTTTTCCCCGATCCCGGTAATCCAATCGTCAGCACCACATAACCGCGCGGGCTGCGTTGCGCCGCGGCCTGCGGCTCCGGCGGCGGAGTTGAAAGTAATTCCGGCTGCGTTTCTACAACCAGCCTTCCTTCGGGCGGAGCTTCTGCTGTTTCCGGCAAAGCCGCCTCATGCTGCACACCGGCGTCTGCGAAAACTCCGGCAGGCTCACCCAGTTCCTCATGTTCCGGAACAGCTTCAGCAGCGGCATCCGGCGCCTTCGTTTCCGCTTCCGGATAGGTGGGCCGTAAAGGCGCAGGTTGGTTGACAGGTATCTCCTGCCCAATTTTTCCAGTGGATTCCGAATCGTTCGGTCCACGCTTCGAGCGTCGTCTCATGCGTTCGCGCATCCATTCGCGCATGTTGAGGATGTAACACATCTATCGGTGCCGCCGCAAACTCGCCCCCAAAAACGCCCGGAAAATATCAAATAAATTTTACTAATTCGGCGCAAAGCCTTTCTTGATGTTGACTACGGTGCTAGCATCAGTAAAGGGTGGCGTCCCGGCGGCGCCCGTTTACACCCGCACACGAAAACCTTTTAGCACACACCATAAGGAGAAAAGTTTAGATGGCAGTTAAGGTTGGCATTAACGGTTTTGGCCGCATTGGACGCAACGTATTCCGCGCCTCGCTCGGCAACCCTGAATTGGAAATCGTCGCCGTAAACGACCTCACCAGCCCGGCGACTCTCGCCCACCTGCTCAAGTACGATTCGATCCTCGGCAACCTCAAGAATGAGATCGTCGCGGGCGAAGACCACATCTCCATCGACGGCAAGAAGATCAAGGTTTTTGCCGAGCGCGATCCTGCCAAGCTCGACTGGACCAGCCAGGGCGTGGAAGTTGTGGTCGAATCGACCGGCATCTTCACCGACGCCACCAAGGCGAAGGCCCACCTGCAGGGCTCGGTCAAGAAAGTCATCATTTCCGCTCCCGCCACCAACGAGGACGTGACCCTCGTTCTCGGCGTGAACGAAGACAAGTACGATGCCGCAAAGCACAACGTCATCTCCAATGCCTCCTGCACGACGAACTGCCTCGCGCCTGTCGTGAAAGTGCTGCACGAGAACTTCGGCGTCGTCTCCGGCATCATGACCACGATCCACAGCTACACCAACGATCAGGTCATTCTCGACTTCCCGCACAAGGACCTCCGCCGCGCCCGCGCTGCCGCCATCAACCTCATCCCCAGCTCTACCGGCGCAGCCAAGGCGCTCAAGCTCGTCATTCCCGAGATGGCCGGCAAGCTCGACGGTTTTGCCATCCGCGTCCCAACCCCGAACGTCTCCGTCGTCGACCTCACCTTCATCTCCGAGAAGCCTGCCACCGTGGAAGCAGTAAATGCGGCGCTGAAGACCGCCGCCGAAGGCGAGCTGAAGGGCATCCTCGGCTACGAGCCCGGCCAGCTGGTATCGAGCGACTTCAAGGGCGACGCCCGCTCCTCGATCGTCGATGCTCCGCTGACCAAGGTCGTCGGGAACTCGGTCAAGGTCATTAGCTGGTACGACAACGAGTGGGGCTACTCCAACCGTGTCCGCGACCTCATTCTCTTCATCGCGAAGAAGGGCCTGTAATTCCAATCTGCATCGCAGTGCGTGCTCTGCTCCTGAAATTGTCATCCAGCGGAGCACGCGCAGCGTGCGTAGTCAAAGGACCTGCTTTTCCAATCCAAAGACCGCGCAAAGCGCGCACCTCACCCGGAGTATCCAGATGCGCAAGAACATCTCAGGATCATCCCCTTTTGAGCCGATCATCGGCTTCTCCCGCGCCGTTCGCTTCGGCAACACCGTACATGTCTCCGGCACCGGCCCCGTAGGCGCAGACACCGCCGACGTCGCCGCGCAAACCCGCCACACGCTCCTCATCATCAAAGAAGCGCTCGAAAAAGCAGGCGCAAAGCTTGAGGACGTCGTGCGGACCCGCATGTATCTCACCCATGTCGATGACTGGGAAGCTGTCGGCAAGGTCCACGGCGAATTCTTCGGCGCTATCCGTCCGGCTGCTACCATGGTTGTGGTCGCAAAACTGCTGAACCCGTCCTGGCGCATTGAAATCGAAGCCGACGCCGTCATCTCCAATTTTGAAAGTCAGTGAGTCTGAAACTATGTCGAAACTATCGATCCGCGATCTTGATCTCCAGCACAAACACGTTCTCATGCGCGTCGACTTCAACGTGCCACTCACCGAAGACGGCCGCGAGATCACCGACGATACCCGCATCCGCGAAACTCTCCCTACGCTCGAATACGCGCTGCGCCACAAGGCCAAGCTGATTCTCGCCTCGCACCTTGGCCGGCCCAAGGGCAAGGTGAACCCCAAGTACAGCCTTCGCCCGGTCGTCGACCGCCTGCGCGTGCTGCTCGATCATCACCTCGGCGAGAGCGTCAACGTTGCCTTCTCCCCCGATTGCGTCGGCGAAATCGCCACCGAGCTTTCGCGCCAGCTTGAATCCGGACAGGTGCTGCTGCTCGAAAACCTGCGCTTCCACGCCGAAGAAGAGGCCAACGATCCCAACTTCGCCAAGCAGCTCGCCTCGCTCTGCGAAATCTACGTCAACGACGCTTTCGGCAGCGCCCATCGCGCGCACGCCTCGACAGAAGGCATCACCCACTTCGTCAAGCAGTCCGCTGCCGGCCTGCTCATGGAAAAAGAGCTGAACTACATGGGCAAGGCGCTGACCGAGCCGGCCAAGCCCTTCGTCGCCATCCTGGGCGGCGCCAAAGTCTCCGACAAGATCGAGGTCATCGACAACCTACTCGGCAAAGTTGATGCGCTGCTCATCGGCGGCGGCATGGCTTACACCTTCCTCAAGGCCAAGGGCCAGGAAGTGGGCAAGTCGCTCGTCGAAGCCGACAAGATCGACGTCGCCAAGGAAGCTCTCAAGAAGGCTGAGGAAAAAGGCGTGCGCTTCCTGCTGCCTGTCGATCACGTCCTCGCCGACAAGTTCGCGCCTGACGCAAAAACGCAGATATTCTCCGGCACTGGTCCCTTCCCTGCCGACTGGATGGCCCTCGACATCGGGCCGGAAACCGTCAAGCTGTTCTCCTCCGAAATCGCTGACGCCCGCACCATCGTCTGGAACGGCCCCATGGGCGTCTTCGAGATGCCGGCCTTCGCCAACGGCACCACGCAAGTTGCCAAGGCGGTAGCGAAGAACAACGAGGCCATCTCGATCATTGGCGGCGGCGATTCGGTAGCGGCAGTCAAGCAGGCCGGAGTAGCCGACCAGATCACGCACATCTCCACCGGCGGCGGAGCCAGCCTCGAATTCCTCGAAGGCAAAAAGCTTCCCGGCGTGGAAGCACTGACGAATAAATAGTGGGCTCCGTCCTGAGCGCCAGTGAAACACGGGAACTCAGCGATGAACTACAAAAAGCATCGCTGAGATTCTTCGTCCGCTTCACTCCTCAGAATGACGGCATAGCGGCTATATAAACTATCAAAAAACAAAATCAGGAATAAACATGTCACGCAAACCACTCATAGCAGCCAACTGGAAGATGTACAAAACCCCGGCCCAGGCCGAGGAATATGTGAAAGCCTTCCTGCCCCTCGTTGCAGGCCATGACCGCGACGAGATCGTCCTCTGCCCTTCGGACACATCGCTCTACGCCGTCGTTCCCGCTGTCGCCGGTTCCAACGTAGCCGTCGGCGGACAGAACATGCACTGGGCTGAAGAGGGCGCTTACACCGGCGAAACCTCCGCACAGATGCTCACCGCTATCGGCGCAACGCACATCATCATCGGCCACTCTGAGCGCCGCCAGTACTTCAACGAAACCGACGAAATCGTCAGCAAGAAGCTCGTTACCGCGCTCAAGCACAAGCTCATTCCCATCGTCTGCATCGGCGAAGTTCTCGCCGAGCGCGAAGCGGAACACACGGACGAAGTCCTGCGCAAGCAGACTTCTCTTGCGCTCACCGGAATCTCTCCCGAAGACGCGCACGCCATCGTGATCGCTTATGAGCCGGTCTGGGCCATCGGTACGGGCAAGACCGCCACGCCGGAAATGGCCGCCGAAGCGCACCTGCTCATCCGCAGCGAGATTGCCCGCCGCCTGGGCCGCGAAGTCGCCGACTCCATCCGCATCCTCTACGGCGGCAGCGTCAAGCCTGATAATGCCATCGCCCTGCTCAACCAGCCGGAAATCGACGGCGCGCTCGTTGGTGGCGCCAGCCTCGACCCGCAGTCCTTCGCAAAAATTGTGAAGTATTGAATATAAAAAGGCGCACAAAATCCTGTGCGCCATCGAACGGCTCTCAAGAGGCGGCAAACGCCCCTCCGACTGAAAAACCTGTCAAGTACCTGAACGAATAACATCCCTACTAATTTATTTGGAATCAATAATTTAAAGAAATAAGCACGCTGCAGGGAATTATGTAGAAATTTGCTACACTGGTTTATATAGAAGAAAAAAGGCATGGTCGCAGCCATGCCTTTTGCTTTTCCTATAGAAACACCGGGCAACTCCGAACCGGAGCACGCGAGAGCTTACTCGAAGCCTCCGCCGTCCATAATACTTTTAAAAAGAAGACTTTACGCACTGCAAAATTCAAAGTGACTGAAAACAAGGAACTTACATCATCGCCTTTCACCTAACTCCAATAGAAACAAGACTTTATAAAAACAGGGGGGAGGGTATGTAAACGACGGTGCCCTCATCTTGAAAGATGTGGGGATTACTTAGCAGCCGCCGCCGCACCGTAAGCCGCCAGCACGGCTCCGGTCTTCCGGTTGAGCAGCACCGCAGCTCCTCGCTGGGGCTCCAGCGTGAACTTGATGCGGGCCCCCGTCAGCGTATCCCGAATATCGACGGGCTGGCTATCGAACGATTCATTGGAGAAGCTGTAGAGCACCGCATTATCCAGCACCGTGGGAAAGGCCAGTACACCGGCAGAAAGCGAGCCCTCGAACGCAGGCTTTACGCCTGAGGACTGCAACGCGAACCGGTACAAGGCAGCCAGCGCATCGTAGCCTTCGGCAAACTCTACCGGATCGGCGGCCCAGAGAATCTTTCCCTGGCCGTGGGAAATGGTCTCTAGTGATTTGCCGTCGGCGAACCGCAGTGTGTCGAGCGGACCTTCCTGCGCCGTCCGGGGAAAACTGACCGGCAAGGCAGCCTGCCCGGGAAGCTGCAGCTTCGACTGCCGAATCGAAAGCGGAATCATCTCCGCCTTCACGCCAAGCGGTGCTAGGCGGTCAACAAATTGCCAGTGCTCGTCGCGTGACACCGGGCCTGACACCAGCAGTGTCCCGCCATTGTCGACGTAGGCCAGCAACTGTTGCCACGCTGCATCTGTCAACGCCTGCGGTGCAGGCAGAATCACCAGCTTCGGCTGGCCCAGTTCACTCAACCGATTTTCAGCCAACATGCGCATGGGGGTGTGGTCGTCGTAGCAAAGGGCCCGCAGCGCATGCTTTTGCGTTTCGAGCGCGAACGCATTCATGTTGCTGTAGAGCAGCGCATTCGACGTTACCATAGTCACTGCGGGAGGATCGATATGGGTAAAGCTCGCGGGGTTCTTCGCCGCGAACTTTGCGAAGGCCGTCAGCACCTCGGCCTCCGGCTTCTCCGTTCCATCGGGACGGACCGCGCCGATGGTGATCTCGTTGTCGTTCGACATGTAGCTGTTCACGTTCCATACCCATTCGAGCGCGCCCGCTCCCTGAGCGAAGGACATCGCGATTTTGCGCTCCAGCTGCCACGCCTCGATCTCGGGCGAGAAGCGCAGATGGTCGTCCATGGTCAGCCGCCGCTGCTCGCCTGTTTCCTGGATCAGCATGGGCTTGCCGGGAAACTTCGCCGCCAGCGAAGCCCACAGGATTCCGTCGAAGTCCCACCAGGTATGGTCGGCGGTAAAGTCTACAAGCTGCGAATAGAAGGCCGGAGAAAGCCGTCCGCTGACGCCGTTCTCTTCCTGGCCCACGGTCACAAGCTGCTGAGAGCCGGTAGCGCGGATGACGTCCTTCGTGCGCTTCACCCAATCGGAGAACGTATCCTGCGTGAAGAGGAAATAGTCATACACCTTTAGCGGATTGTAGCCCGACCGCACCGAATCGAAGCCCCACGCACCGGCTTTCGGCAACGCAAACGGATCCTGCGCAGCAGCCTCCGGCGCGGAGGTGGAGGGCTGCAACTGCAGGTCGCGCCCGATACCGAAGGAAGGCTCGGCCCATGCGTGCAGCAATTTTTCCTGGTCGGGATACGTTGCCTTCAGCCACGAACGCCATGCTGCCTGCTCAAAGGCGTCGTTGGCGGGCTGCTCCCGCCACAGATTGCCGTTCGCGCTCGGCTCATTGATGAGGTCCCATGCGAGAAAGGGCACATCATGGAACCGCTTGACCAGCGAGCTGACATAGAGCGCCTGGCCGCGCCATGCCGCCGGATCGAGATACGCATTCGCCCCGCCGAAGTTGTCGGGCAGGAACGCGAACAGGTTGAACTGCACCGGAAGATGGTTATGCCGTGCGCACATGAGGAAGGCCTCTATCGTGCGGAGCGCATCCTCGCTCACCTCGCCGTTGGGAGCGATCTCGGGCGCCCAGGCGCTCCACAATCCGCTGCGGATCATGTTCAGCCCGTAGCCGTGGATCTGCGCCATATCCTGATCCCAGACGTAAGCGTTGGGGCGCATGAGGTAGAGCCGCTGCACATCGCTCGACATGTAAGTTGTGCCCACAACCGGCAATGGCTTGCCGTCCAGCTCGAAGTAGTCGCTGCCGACGGAGAGCTTCGGCCCGGAAGTCAGATATTGCCAGTCGCGCATCCAGAAGCCGCTGCGATAGGTGCGCAAGGGCTTGCCGTCGCGCAACAAGGTGGCCTCGATTGTGTGGAAACCCTTGCCGCCCGCCGCCTCAGCGGGCAGTGTAATCGCATGCGAAGCGTCCGCAGCTACGGTCAGCTCGACCGCTTGAGCGCCTTCTTCGGCAGTGACTTGAATCTTCAGCTGATCTCCGGCAGGCTCTGCTCCCAGCGGATTTGCCTGCTCATACCGCAGCTCCAGGGCTTCTCCGGGCAGGAACAGCGGTACGCGCGGACGCAGCGTGAAGCGATCGTTCCGGCGAATTGCCAGCTTTGCCAGCGTTTCCAGCAGCTCGGTGTTCGAGAAGAAATCGGCATCGGGATCGCAGGCGACGAAAATCCAGCGACCACCGACGAAACGGCTTGTGTTGTGATCAATTTCAAAGATGGGGGCAGCCAGCTTGCGTCCGTCTTTTTCTCCCCAGGCCAGCGTGGTGAGGTCGGCATCTTCATCGCCGGTGGAGCCGTCGCGGCTGTACATGGGAGTTACGGAAAGCCGCAGCACGGGGCTGAAGGCCCGCTTCCAGCCGAAAGCCGTGATCTGCGGCTGCACGTCCTTGTTGGGCATGAAGGTCAGCGAGCCGGATCCCGGCGTTTCCTGGTAATCATGAATGAACAGCTCCAGCGATGCCGCCACACTGGGCGCGCGAAGCTGCCAGTCGGATTCCGCTTTGTAGGCGGCACGCGTAAACGGCTTGCCGCCGAGCACCAGCAGATTTCCGCCGCGGTCGAGGTAGCGCAGAATCGCTGGCCATGCCGCTTCCGGATACGCCGAGCCATAAGGCATCACCAGCAGATCGGCTTCAGGATTCTCGAGCGCCGACGATAGATGCTGTGCGTCGACAAACGCAGCGTCAACAAATGCGCGGCGCAATGCAGCGTCATCAGGATTTGCCGCATCCGCCGAAGGAAAGCCGGGCTCCTGGAAGACGACAGGATGGGAAGCAGCGACTGCCGAAGCAGTAAAAACCAGGCAGAAGAGGACGAGGCGAAACTTGCGGGCCAGGGAGATCATGATCGTTATCTGCATGATAACGATATCTCATCCGGAGAAGTAAATCTTCGGGTGAGTAAGAAAAAGCAGGCCCTTCAGCTTTGCGTCAGGATGACAATGCTTTGAACCAAGCATGCTGCGATTCTGCCCATGAGAAACGCAGGAGCTGGGACCTGCTTTCTGTTCTTAACGCGAAATACCTTCCAGCGGAGAGCTGGCCGTTGCGTAGAGCTTGCGCGTCATGCGCCCGGCCAGGTAAGCCTGCCGCCCGGCCAGTACCGCGTGCTGCATGGCTTCCGCCATCAGGATAGGATTGGCGGCGGCAGCAATGGCTGTATTCATCAGAACACCGTCCGCGCCTAACTCCAATGCCAATGCGGCGTCGGAAGCTGTGCCCACACCTGCGTCCACGATCAGGGGGACTTCGGTGATCATCTCGCGGAGAATCTGCAACGTGGCGCGGTTCTGAATGCCGAGGCCGCTGCCGATTGGGGCAGCCAGAGGCATCACGGCAGCCGCACCGGCATCGATCAGCCGCCGGGCAAAAACCACATCATCTGAGGTATAAGGAAGAACCGTGAAGCCTTCTTTCACCAGAGTGCGCGTAGCTTCGAGCGTCGCCTGCACATCGGGATACAACGTGGCCTGATCCCCGATGACCTCAATTTTTACCCAGTCGGAGATGCCGACTTCGCGCCCCAGGCGCGCGGCCCGAATCGCCTCCTCAGCCGTGTAGCAGCCGGCGGTGTTGGGAAGCAAAAAGTAGCGCTGCGGATCGATATAGTCGAGCAAGGACTCTTTCGAGCGGTCAAGATTGACGCGGCGCACAGCAACCGTCACCATCTCGGCGCCGGAGGCTTCGATGGCAGCCTGTGTCTCCGGTCCATCCTTGTACTTGCCAGTGCCGACGATCAGCCGCGATTGAAATGCTTTTCCTGCAATGACGAGTGGTTCCATAGCTTTATTGTACGAGGGTTTTGATTACCAGATTGTGGCCACAATTTCCGATTTACGAATGCGATCGTCTGCGGTGACCAATCGTATTTTTTCTACCATGGCCGTCGCCGCGATAATTCGATCGATGGGATCACCCGGAAAGGACGCAGGCATCTGAGCGGCCCGGATGGCTATGGGAACGCTAATCGGCAGGATGCGAAACCGTGATGCTATCTCCCCGAGAAAAATTTCGAGGCTATCGGTAATCTGTATGCGGCCACGCTCTACTCCGCGGGCAATTTCATATAAAGTGCCTGTGCAAATTGCCACGCCGGCATCTTCTTTTCTGGCTCGTTGAATAGCCTTGATAGCTTTCGTAGACAGGCGTTTCGGCTCCAGGGCAAGCCAGACAACCACATGGGTATCGAGCAAAATCACCTGGCATCATCCCATTCTTCTATAGGAAAAACCGGCTCTATCATATCGCCAACTATTTTTCCCCGTCCCTGCATAAAGCCAAAGATGGGATCCTTGTCGTCCGGAATGGGGACGAGCCGTGCCATGGGCTTTCCATGTTTTGTAATCACAACTGTTTCACGCTTATTGTTCACTTCATCGATCACTGCAAGACAGTGTGCTTTAAATTTGCCTGCGGCTATCGCTTTCATTTCATCTCCGACTATGGTCATAATGCCATAGTCATAATTATAAGCGAGCAAAAAGCACAAGGCCCGCAGCCGAAGTTGGCGATGCGGGCCTTGAATGCCGGTGTACTGTTGAGATTGACCTGAGGCACCCTTCGATCTGTAGGTGGGCCTCGGCAAAGAAATCTGCAAACGCCAGGACTAGAGCAAAGGGTGCTCTAAGCCTCAGTCACCTCACGTAGGATCGTGCAACTACTACCTTCAGAACTTTTCATAGACTGGATCAACCTCCTTTCCCGTGTACTTCAGACCTTATGCTCATCTACGCGGGAAATCAAGAGGCTCACCAGCTGTGCCAATAACCATCGCGTTCGGTAAGCGCTACTTCGACTCCGAACAACTCACGCAACCGCGCCGCCGTAATGAGCTCATGCCTTGGCCCGTCAGCCACGATACGCCCGGCCCGCATCATGATTACGCGGTCAATTTCGGGAAGGATATCGGCCAGATGATGCGTGACCATGATGATGCCGGTTCCCTGCTGCGCCACGACGCGCAGGGCATCGCGCAGCTCGCGCTGCGCCGCGAGATCGAGCGCATTGGACGGCTCATCGAGCAGCAGCATCTCCGGGCGGTGCACAAGCGCTCTGGCGATCATAATGCGGCGCTGCTCGCCGGCTGACATCTCACCCACCAGCTTGTCCGCCAGATGCGTAGCCTGCATGAGGGCCATGGCCTCCTGCGCGCGCTCACGCATTTCTTCTGTGATGTGCAGATTCGGCCAGATGGTGGAAGCGGAAAAGAATCCGGCGACGACTACGTCCCTCCCTTTTGAAACTGGTGTGCGCTCGCCGGGCAGATCGGCAGAAACGACTCCAAGATGACGCCGGAGCTGCGAAACGTCCCAGCGCTCGCGGCCCAGCAGGCGGCACTCCATCTCAGGTGTGTAAATCGGATAGCATTCGCAGGTAATGGTCTTAATCAAGGTGGACTTGCCGCATCCGTTTGGCCCGAGAATCGCAACGTGCTCCCTAGTAGAGATATTGAGGTTGATATTGTGCAGTACCACAGCATCGCCGCGCGCAACGCTCACCTGCTGCATGCGTAAAAATTCTTCCCCAGCCTGATTCGTCAAACTTCTACCCTTCCTGAATTGATATCTTGTTTAGAGTAAAGCCTGACAATGAACGATTCACTACTCATCCCCTCTGACGCCCTGCCTCTTGGATTCCGCTTCGCCGCCGTGAAAGCCGGCATCAAGGCGAGCGGCAAGCTGGATTTTGCCGTTGCCGCAGCCGATAAACCTGCGAGCGCAGCCGCCGTATTCACGAGCAACCAGGTGGTTGCTGCTCCCATCATCGTAGGCCGCAGGCATTTGCAACAGGGCGCACAGCGCGTGCGCGTAGTTGCTGTGAATGCGGGCAACGCAAACTGCGCTACGGGGCAGCCGGGCATCGAGGCGTGTGAGCGGGTTTGCGAAGCTGCCGCCGGCATTTTGGAGTGCAAAACCAGCGAGGTCTTCCCTTCTTCCACCGGGATTATCGGGGTGCCCTTGCCGGCTGAAAAACCAATTGCCGCGCTTCCGCAGATTGCCTCTACTCTTGCCGCAACGCCGGAACAATTTTCCGAGTTCGCGCTCGCCATCATGACGACCGATACGAAGCCAAAGGTGGCACACGCTAGTTTGACGATCGACGGCAAACAGGTGCGCATTGCCGGGGTATGCAAGGGAGCAGGCATGATTTTTCCTCAGCTTGCGCCTCATGCCACGATGCTCGTATATGTGTTCACCGACGCCGATATCGATCCATCGACTCTGAATGCCTTGCTGCAACAAAGCGTTGAGGCGAGCTTCAATCGCATTTCGATTGACGGCGACACGTCAACAAATGATACTGTTTTGCTTCTTGCCTCCGGAGCAAGCGGAGCCAGAGTCGACACAGCGCATACGGCCTTTTCGGATGCGCTTACGCATGTCTGCATTTCGCTGGCAAAACAAATTGTCAACGACGGTGAAGGAGTAACCCATGTTGTGGAATTACAGATCGAAGGCGCTGCAACCGATCGCGATGCTCTCACGGTTGCGCGATCCATTGCCCATTCACCATTGGTAAAAACAGCATGGGCAGGCTGTGATCCTAACTGGGGGCGCCTGATGGCGGCGGCAGGCTACTCCGGCGCAAAAATCGACCCGAACCGCATCAGCATCTGGTTTGGCGAACAGCAAATTGCCGGTAACGGTCTTCGCGTTGCCGATTTCGATGAAGCCGCGGCGCACAATTATCTTAAGCAGCGGGAGTACACGATTCGCATGGACCTTGGTGTTGGAGATGGTCGTTGCCGTTTCTGGACGACAGACCTAACGGCAGAGTATGTGAGCATTAATGCCGACTACTCCACTTAGGGAGAATTTGATGCAGTTTTGTGACACTGCAACAGAAAAAGTGCAGATTGCTAAACACCGCATCATTGCTGCACTTCTTGTTTTTTGAACCCGGTCTTGCACAGGGTTTTTCACAATTCTGTTGAAAACATTTCTACCGCAGCGTAAGGGTCTGCCTGCAATCGCCGACTCCTGCTGCGTTACAATTGCCCGAAAGATATGGCTACCAAAACACGGCAGAAAGGCGCGGCACCCGCGCCGTTTTCTCTTATCAGCACTGACAAACTGCAGCAGATGTATACGGCCATGCTTCATTGCCGCGTGCTCGACGCCCATATAAAGAAAGCCGGCTTCAAGCTAAAGGGCACGGAAGCAGCCTTTGCAGGCGCGGCCATCGACCTGCAGCCTGAAGATGTTGTCGTGGACAGCACACATGGAGCCTACAGCAGGGTGCTTCGGAAGTCTCCGCTGCAGTCGATTCTTACCGGCAAGCGCGAGACACCGAAAGCCGGAGTTCGCAAGGCAACAGCCGCAGCAGATTGCGCCCTGGCAACAGGCATTGCATATCGACACGCTGCGGAGCAGCAGAAAAGCATTACGGTTGCTTTCCTCACCGGGGATCTTGCCGACCTGGAATCGCAGGCGGCATTTCGCATTGCCGCCCTGCATAAGCTGCCCATCATTTATGTCTATATAGGCAAAGCTGTGCTGCCGGTCGAGGACCTGCTTTCGGTCGGCTTCCCGGTGATTCCTGTGGCAGGGAGCGACGTCGTCGCGGTTTATCGCGTAGCCCACGAATGCGCCACGCGCGCGCGGCGCGGCACCGGCCCCAGTATTCTTGCCTGCGATTTTTCTTCTATACATGGCGACCCGCTTCGGAATATGGAGAAGTATCTCTCTGCCAAAGGACTACCGGGGAAAGAGAAGCGAAGCTCTATCATTCAGGGCTTTGAAAAGGAAATCGAACGGGCGAAAAAGGCGCGCGCAACGTTGGCTGATATACGGAATGAGAATATCTTTCTTGTGTAAAATCTACGCATTACGTTTCTTTCCGGACTTGTCACTCCTATCCGCTTCATCTAGCCTTAAGGTCAGTTGGTTTCAATGTGACAATAGGACAGCTAGTGCACGAACAAATTGAAACTTTCGAGGTATAAGTGCGACTCATCCCTTTGGTCTGTTTTGTTGCAGCTGTTAGTGCTCCATTACAAGCCGCTCTTGCACAGGAAAGCACCCCGGCATCGATCGCAATTGCTGCGGCTGCTGATGGCGGAACACCACAGCAGTCCATTCCATCGAACTATACGCCGGCATCTCCCATACATGCGGTCAGCACATCGGGATCGACCTACATTCCTTTGGATAGCTGGGTTTATCCAGCTTTAAGCCGCCTGCAGGCTCTGGGCTATCTGGATACGGCGTTTCTGGGCCTTCGCCCCTGGACTCGCCTGAGCATTCTGCACATGCTGCAGCAAACAGCCGACAAGATCGATGGCGATGAGAATAATCAGGAAGCACGCGATATCTATTCCAGCGTGCTGGAAGAAGTAGCTCCAGAGCTGGAAAATCGAGGCGCTGAACGCGCCGTTCACTCTGAGCTTGAAAGTGTATATACGAATCTGCGCGGTATTACAGACACGCCCTTGCGCGACAGCTTTCATTTCGGCCAAAGCATTGTGAATGACTATGGACGCGCCTATCAGGGGGGATTCAATAACTACACAGGCTTTAGCGCCCGCAGCGAAGCGGGACGGTTCGCGCTTTATTTCCGCGGCGAATATCAACATGCGCCTGACGCTCCCGGATATTCTCCGGCTCTGTTCGCTTCTCTTTCTTATCTGGATTTCAAGATACCAACAGCCTCAAATCCCAATCAGGCTACGATTCCGCTCGGACCGATTGCTTCGACGAATACATTCCGGGTACAGGAAGTAAACCTCTCATACCACATCCTGAATCACGATATCTCTTTCGGAAAAAACGATCATTGGTGGGCACCGAACCAGAGCAGCAGCTTTGCCTTCAGCAACAATGCGGAAAACATCTATGCTTTCCAGATTGACCGCTCAGAGCCGCTGCGCATTCCCCTGCTTTCAAGACTGACCGGCCCATTTCGATATGACTTCTATGTCGGCAGCCTGAAAGGCCACACGTATCCCAACTCGCCCTGGATGCATGCTGAGAAAATCAGCTTCAAGCCAACGGAAAATCTCGAGTTCGGTTTTGAACGAACGGTGATCTGGGGCGGCAAAGGCCACGCGCCCATTACCCTTCATAGTTTCCTCAAAAGCTTTTTCAGTGTTCAGAACGTCACCTCACAGGAAAAAAATTCACGGGATGATCCCGGTGCGCGTTTTGGCACCTTCGATTTTTCCTATCGCCTGCCATTTATGCGTAAATGGCTGACGCTCTACACTGATTCGCTCGCCCACGATGACGTCAATCCAATCAGCGCGCCGCGGCGCTCTGCTTATATGCCCGGGCTTTATTTATCCCATTTTCCCGGATTGGATAAGTTGGACTTTCGCATTGAAGGCGGCACAACAGACACGGTCAGCACAGGCGGCCCGAATTTTCTATACAACGAAATTGTGCAGCGCCAGGGCTATACCAATAAAGGCTTCATTATGGGAAGCTGGCTGGGTCGCCAGTCTACCGGCGGACAGACATGGCTCACATGGCATCTCTCTCCCCAGGAGCAGGTCCAGTTCAGCTATCGCACAACCAAGGCCTCTCGAGAATTTCTTCCCGGGGGCACAACTCAAAACGACTATCAGTTCAATGTCGTAAAGCGTATCCACAAAGACATTGAATTGAATGGCTGGGTGCAGTTTGAACGCTGGGTTGCACCTTTCTATAAACCCGGTGTGCAGCATGACACGACAGCTCAATTCCAGATCACCTGGTATCCGCGCGAACAGAAGGTTTT
>DASZUU010000011.1:0-46643 GCA_035547425.1 Alloacidobacterium sp.
CTGCGTTTTGCGATTCGTGAAGGCGGACGCACTGTCGGCGCCGGGACGATTACCGAGATTTTGCAGTAGACGCTGGCCGCGTCGGGCTGACGCGCTTTGCGCGACAGGCATGAGGCGGGAATGAAGTTTAGTGAGTCAGCGGAGTTAACAACTCCGCTGACTACAGAAAGATTAAAGCTATGGTTGGACAGAGAATTCGCATTCGGCTCAAGGCTTATGACTACCGGGTGCTCGACACTTCGACGGGCGAGATTGTAGACACCGCGAAGCGTACGGGCGCGCAGGTGGCAGGGCCGATTCCGTTGCCGACGATTAAGAACAAATATTGCGTGCTGCGTTCGCCGCACGTCGACAAGAAATCGCGTGAGCAGTTTGAAATTCGCACCCACAAGCGCCTGATCGACATTCTTGAGCCGACCCAGCAGACGGTCGATGCTCTGATGAAGCTCGATCTTCCCGCCGGCGTGGATGTCGAGATCAAGGCATTTGAGAAGTAAATAGAAAACGCCTTCAGTGGCTGCGGAAACAGCGCAGACATGATGGGGAGAGAAGACAATGGCAGTTACAGGAATTTTAGGCAAGAAGATCGGCATGACGCAGGTATTCGATGAGAAGGGCGAAGTGCACCCGATCACCGTTCTGCAGGCCGGTCCTTGCGTGATTACGCAGCTCAAGACCGCTGCGAAGGACGGCTACGATGCCGCCCAGATTGGCTTGGTCGAGTTCGTCAAGGCTTCCAAGGTGACCAAGCCGCAGGCTGGGCACTTTGCCAAAAACAACGTACCTCCGGTGAAGCTGGTCAAGGAAGTTCCGGTAGAGCTGGCAGCGAAGAAGTCCGAAGACGGCGAAGAGTCGAATGACTCAGTGAAGGCCGGCGATAAGGTTCTGGTGGACATTTTCGCCGACGAGAAATATGTCGACGTGGTTGGCACCAGCAAGGGCCGTGGATTTGCCGGCGTTGTTCGCCGCCACTCTTTCGGCGGTGGTCCCAAGTCGCACGGACATATGTTCCAGGTGCAGGGCTCGATCGGCGCGTCGTCATTTCCTTCACGTGTATTTCCCGGGCAGCGCATGCCGGGTCACATGGGTGTGGATCGGGTGACGGTTCGCAACCTGCGCATTCGTGGGATTGATCTTGACGAGAACCTCATTATGGTTGAGGGCGCAGTTCCGGGTCCTCGCGATGGATATGTGCTGATCTCAAAGGCAAAGGCTCCGCCGCGTGAACGCCGTGGATTTGCGGGTTCGGGCACAGTCGATCCTCTGAAGGCTTCGAAGAAGGCTTCAGGTAAAAAGAAGTAGCAAGTTAGCTGGCGCTACGCGCCGTCAGCAAGTCAGCAAGTCAGTAAGGTCGAGCGGAAATCCATCGCTGACTCGCTGACTCGAAGGGCTGGCTGGCTGACTAGCTGAAAGAGAAAACGATGGCAAACATTGACGTATTCGATCTCGGTGGACAGAAGGTAGGCTCGCTTGAGCTGGCCGACGAAGTCTTTGCGCCGAGCGAGGTAAACGAGGCGCTTCTGTGGGAAGCGGTGAAGCACTATCGTGCGGCGCTGCGCCAGGGAACGGCAGCGACCAAGAATCGCAAGCTGGTTTCCGGTTCGGGTAAGAAGCTGTGGAAGCAGAAGGGCACGGGCCGCGCGCGTATCGGCTCGGTGCGTTCGCCTCTGTGGCGGCATGGCGGCACGGTTCATGGACCGCAGCCCCGCTCTTATGACTATGCCTTCCCCAAGAAGAAGCTTTTGGGCGCGCTGCGCTCCGCTCTTGCTGCGAAGCTGCAAGACGGCAAGCTGACGGTGGTTGAGAGCTTTGAGCTCAAGGAAGCGAAGACGAAGCTGTATCGTCAGGCGCTCAACAAGCTCGAAGTCAAGAAGACGGCTCTGCTGGTTGAGAACGGCAAGGAGCTCAGCCCGAATGTGGTTCTGGGCGCCCGCAACCTGAAAGGCGTAGAGCTGGTGCTGAACAACGAAGTGCATCCGTATGATCTGCTGCGCTACGAGCGCGCGATTTTTTCGCGGCCTGCGCTCGAGCAGCTCCAGGATGCGCTGAAGAAGACCGTTTCAAAACGTAAAAAGGCGGAGGTGGCCTAATGCCGACAACGTATACAGTCATTCGCCGCCCGCTGATCACCGAAAAGGGATTGGGCGTCAAGGAAACCGAGAACACGCTGGTATTTGAGGTAGCGGCGAAAGCAACCAAGACCGAAGTGAAGCAGGCAGTTGAGGCTCTCTTCAAGGTGAAGGTTTCCGCGGTGCGCACGGCCAATGTTCTTGGAAAAGAGCGCCGCCGGGGTAAGTTTGCCGGGTTTCGTCCTGACTGGAAGAAGGCGTATGTACGCCTGAAGTCGGGCGAGAAGATGCCGGATTACGTGAACAATCTGTAAAACGGGGCTCAGCGCTTAGAGCACAGTGAAAACAGGTTCAGTACGAAGTTTGATGCTCAGGAAAAAAGCTATCTGGGCAAGCGCCAGGGAAAGTTAGCTGGCGGCGAGAGAGAAGATAACGATGCCGATCAAGACATACAGACCGATCACACCATCGCTGCGGTTCAAGACCACGCTGGTGAATGACGACATCACGACGGACAAGCCGTATAAGCCGCTGCTGGTTATCAAGCAGCGCACCGGCGGACGCCGTAATTCGGGAGATTTGACCATCCGCCATCACGGCGGCGGGCACAAGCAGAAGCTGCGCCTGATTGATTTCAAGCGCGACAAGTATGGTGTGCCGGGCAAGGTGGCGACGATCGAGTACGATCCGAACCGCTCCTCGCGCATTGCTCTTGTCAGCTATGCGGATGGCGAGAAGCGCTATATCCTGCAGCCGGTTGGCCTGAAGGTCGGTCAGACCGTGATGAGCGGCCCGGAGGCCGACATTCTGGTGGGCAACGCGCTGCCGCTCAAGAACATTCCTGCCGGTACTACGGTGCACAACATTGAGCTGCGCCCGGGCAAGGGCGCGCAGATGGCGCGTTCCGCCGGATCTTCCGCGCAGCTGGTGGCCAAGGAAGGCGATTATGCGCTGCTGAAGCTGCCTTCCGGAGAAACCCGCAGGGTTCTGGTGGACTGCATGGCGACGATTGGTCAGGTAGGGAATACCGATCATGAGAACGTGACGATTGGCAAGGCCGGACGCAATCGCTGGAAGGGTATCCGCCCGACAAACCGCGGTGTCTCGATGAACCCGGTCGATCACCCGCACGGCGGTGGTGAGGGCAAGACCTCAGGCGGCCGTCATCCGGTGACCCCGTGGGGCCAGCCGACACGCGGCTACAAGACACGCAACAACAAGCGGACCGATGCATTCATCGTTAGCCGCCGCAGCAAGTAAGGATACGAGGTTTACTTCATGGCACGGTCGACGAAAAAAGGCCCGTTTATTGATGAGCACCTGACGGTGAAGATTGACGCGCTGAACCAGGCAAACGACAAGAAGGTTGTCCGCACCTGGTCGCGCCGCTCGACGATCCATCCCGACTTTGTCGGGCACACGATCGCGGTGCACAACGGAAAGAAGTTTGTGCCCGTATATGTGACCGAGAACATGGTGGGTCATAAGCTGGGTGAGTTTGCAGCAACGCGCACCTTCAAGGGCCACTCGGCAAAGACGGCGGAAGCCGGCGCGAAGGCGCGATAAGAGATTAGCGTCCGAAGGGCGCGCGATTGAGTTTAGAAGGAATTTGAGGCAAGCCAATGCAATTGGACACACGGGAATTTCGGGCTGAAGCCAAGTTTCAGCGGGTATCGCCGCAGAAGGCGCGGCTGGTGCTCGATCTGATTAAAGGCCGCCGCGTGGAAGAAGCTCTGAACACGGTGGCGTTTACGAAGAAGGCAGTTGCTCCGCTGGTGGAGAAGGTGCTGCGCTCGGCGCTGCAGAACGCCAACTATCTGAGCCAGGAGCAGGGGCTCGACGTGGATGTGGACAATCTCTACGTTAAGCAGGCTCTGGCCAACGAAGGACCGCGCATGAAGCGCATCCGTCCGGCTCCTATGGGTCGCGCGTATCGTTATCAGCGCCGCCTGGCGCATATCGTCATCTCGGTGGCGGAGCGCAAGCAGGACGGGCTCGTAGAGACGGTAGAGGCGGAAGCGGCACCGGTAGCAAAGAAGAAGGCCGCCGGCAAAGCTCCCGCAAAAAAGGCCGCAGCCAAGAAGACTGCGACAAAGAAGACGGCGGCGAAGAAATCGCCCGCCAAGAAGGCTGCGAAGTAGGGGATAAGGGGAATTATGGGACAGAAAGTCCATCCTTACGGATTTCGAATCGGTATCAACAAGCCGTGGCGCTCGCGCTGGTTTACGGAGCGCGATTATGACAAGCTGCTTGTCGAAGACGTTAATCTGAAGCGCGAACTGAAGGACAAGCTGAAGGCCGCCGGCGTCAGCTCAGTCGAAGTCGAGCGTCCGGGCAACAAGCTGCGGATCATCATTCGCACGGCGCGTCCGGGCATCATCATCGGCCGCAAGGGCGCAGAGATCGAGAAGCTCAAGGTTGAGTTGCAGAAGCGCACCAACCGCGAAGTCTTCATCGATATCCTTGAGGTCAACAAGCCGGAGCTCGATGCTCAGCTGGTTGCCGAGAATATTGCGCTGCAGCTGGAAAAGCGCGTTGGTTTCCGCCGCGCTATGCGCAAGGCTGTGGATTCAGCGTTGCGTTTCGGCTGTAAAGGGATCAAGGTTCGCGTTTCGGGCCGCCTGAACGGCAACGAAATCGCCCGCTCCGAGTGGTATCTGCAAGGCCGTCTGCCGCTGCACACGCTGCGCGCCGATATCGATTACGGTTTTGCCGAAGCGCATACCACTTACGGCATCATCGGCGTGAAGACGTGGATTTATCGCGGAGATATTTACCAGCAGAAGCGGCGCGAGCCCCAGGCTGCGGTGGGTACGTCAGTATTTTAGGCAGGGTACAGGTTTCAGAGCGCAGGTCACAGATAAGCGAATATTCGCTCTGGGCCTGATTGCTGTGACCTGATAACTGAATTGAGGGTTTCATTATGTTGATGCCAAAGAAGGTCAAGTATCGCAAGCAGCAGAAGGGCAAGATGCGCGGCAAGGCATGGCGCGGCTCCGAGCTGTCGTTCGGCGACTACGGTCTGAAGGTCATGGAGTGCGGCTACATTACCGACCGCCAGATCGAAGCCAGCCGTATTGCGATGACGCGCTTCATCAAGCGTGGCGGCAAGGTCTGGCTGCGGGTGTTCCCTGACAAGCCGGTCACCAAGAAGCCGGCCGAAGTCCGAATGGGTTCCGGCAAGGGCGCACTCGACCACTGGTCTGCAGTGGTGCGTCCGGGCAAAATCCTGTTCGAGATGGAAGGGGTCGCTCCGGAGATTGCACAGGAAGCGATGCGCCTGGCTTCGAACAAGCTGCCGCTCAAAACACGCTTCGTGCAGCGTCACAACGTGAAGGTAGTTGCGGCTGCGAAGTAAGGCCGTACAAAGATTTCAGGGAGACTCGGTTTCAAGTAGGCCGTTGTCCCGGAGAGAAGACTAGAAGAAATGGAACTGGAAAAGATTCGCAACCTGAGCGACAGCGAGCTCAATGTCGAGGAGCAGAAGGCGTCTGAGCAATTGTTTCGCCTGCGCTTCCAGATCAAGCTCGGCCAGAATGAAGGCGTGAAGAAGCTGCGCGAGCTGAAGAAAGACATTGCCCGCATCAAGACGATTGCACGCGAGCGCGAGCTGAAGCTGCACGGCGAAGCGCCGAAGGCAGAATCCGCCGCCCCGGCCAAGACCGCAAAGGCCAAGAAGACGACTAAGAAGAAGGAGGCTCGCTAAGCCATGGCAGACGTACAGAGCGAAGCCGCAGTAGAATCGCGCCGCAACGAGAAGGTTGGTCAGGTTGTTTCGACCAAGATGCAGAAGACCATCGTCGTAGAGGTCGAGATGCGTAAGGCGCACCCGAAATATAAGCGGATTGTCCGCACGAGCAAAAAGTTCTATGCGCATGACGAGCAGAACTCGGCCCGTGTCGGCGATATGGTTCGCATCCGCGAAACCCGTCCATTGAGCAAGCTGAAGCGCTGGCAGCTGGAAGAGATTGTCCGCCGCTCTGCGCTGGCACAGATAGAAGCAGCAGCCCCGGTCGCTGAGTAAGCGCACCACGTTTGAAAGTCCGGCGATAAAGCCGGCTCGAGTATAAGGGAGATACTACGATGGCAGTGCAGATGAGAACCATGCTTGAGGTGGCCGACAACTCCGGTGCCCGCAAGCTGCAAATGATTCTGCCGCTGGGTGGCGCAAGCGGCAAGAAAGCCGGTCTTGGCGATGTCATCACAGCTGCGGTGAAGGAAGCCTCGCCCGATGGCCAGGTGAAAAAGGGTAAAGTAGTAAAGGCTGTGGTGGTTCGCACGCGCAAGGAAACGCGCCGTCGTGACGGAACCTACATCCGCTTCGATACCAACGCTGCTGTGCTGATCAACGAAGCCGGCGAGCCGGTAGGAACGCGTGTTTTCGGCCCTGTGGCCCGCGAGCTGCGTGAAAAGAAGTTTCTGAAGATTGTTTCGCTGGCGCCTGAAGTTCTTTAATTCGGCCCGGCAGGTAAAAGGAATCGTTATGAGTTTGAACATACAGCGCAATGACCAGGTGGAAGTGATCGCGGGCAGTGACCGCGGCAAGCGCGGCCGCGTGCTGCGCGTCCTCGCCGGTGAAGATCGCGTGCTGGTTGAGCATGTGCGGGTGATCAAGAAGAACGTTCGCCCGAATCCGCAGCGGAATATCAAGGGCGGCATTGCCGAGCAGGAAGCCCCGATACACGTCTCGAATGTAGCCCTGGTTTGCCCGAATTGCGGTCCCACTCGTGTAGGCCACAAGTTTGAAGGCGACACCAAGGTTCGCGTTTGCAAAAAGTGCGGACAGACGTTAGCGGCCAAGAAGAAGTAGCTTTTGCGCCGTAAGGTGCGATTGCCTGGACGGCAAGTCCAATTGAATCCCCTCCGTAACGGTATACGGCGCAAGCCACTCCGAAGACCGGAGAAGAAAAGAGAAGAAGCAATGGCAGCAAGACTGAAAGAGAAGTATCAGAAGGAAATCAAGGGAGCTCTTCAGAAAGAGCTGGGACTTGAGAATGTGATGGCGGTGCCCCGCATCGAGAAGATCGTGCTGAATATGGGTCTGGGTGAAGCCACGCAGAACAACAAGCTGATCGATCCGCTGGTTGCCGATCTGGCATCCATCACCGGACAGAAGCCGGTTTTGACCAAGGCGAAGAAGTCCATCGCAGCTTTCAAGGTGCGCGAGGGCATGTCGATTGGCGCGATGGTGACTCTGCGCGGCGATGCGATGTATGAGTTTCTTGATCGCTTGATTTCCGTAGCGCTGCCTCGTGTGCGTGATTTCCGTGGTGTTTCGACAAAGAGCTTCGACGGCCGCGGCAACTATACGCTTGGCCTGCGCGACCAGCTGATCTTTGCTGAAATTGATTATGCGAAGGTCGAAAAGCTGAAGGGCATGAACGTCACGATTGTGACTTCGGCCAAGGATGACAACTCGGCGCGCGCGCTGCTGAAGCAGTTCGGCATGCCGTTTCGCCAGACGGCGTAATGAAGGATTAGAAATATGTCAACGACAGCAAAAAGAGTAAAAGACGCTCGCAAGCCGAAGTTTTCTTCCCGCCAGCACAACCGCTGCAAGCTGTGCGGACGTCCCCGCGCTTATCTGCGCAAGTTCGGCGTCTGCCGCCTGTGCTTCCGTCAGCTGGCGCTGAAGGGTGAAATCCCCGGCGTCATCAAGTCGAGCTGGTAGGACTGCGCGTCCAGCGATACGCGCGCTTTGCGCGCCAAACAATTTATAGCTAAGAGCAATGCTAGTAGCTAAAAGACATTCCTGCTGGTTCTCTGAAAAGCAGAGCGAACGGGGGATGAAGGAGAAACGATGAGCTTTACCGATCCAGTAGCAGATTTCCTGACGCGCCTGCGCAACTCCATTCGTGCGCGCCACCAGAAGCTGGATGTTCCGGCCTCGAAGCTGAAGACCGAAATCGCCCGCATCCTAAAGGAAGAGGGCTATATCGCCAACTATAAGGCCGCCGAAGAAAATGGCCGCAATGTCCTGCGCGTTTATCTGAAGTACGGCGCTAACAATGAAGCCGCCATCCGCGACCTCGCCCGTGTTTCACGCCCCGGCTGCCGCGTCTATGTCGGACGCGATGAGATCAAGCGTGTTCAGGGTGGACTGGGCATCAGCATTCTGACCACCCCTCGCGGCGTGATGACTGGACGTCAGGCCCGCAAAGAAGGCGTAGGCGGCGAGATTCTCTGCGAAGTCTGGTAGGACTGGCCGGGACTGCGCGTTCAGCGAGACGCGCTTCGCGCCATCCCTGCTTGGGTTAGCACAATGGCCGTGATGTAGTCACGGATTCAGATTCAGGGTTTAGTAGAAGCACCGGGCTTTAGCCTGGTGAATACAAGGCAAGATGGAAAGGGGCTTTAGCCCCGGGTTGTTATGGTGAGCGAAAGCTCGTCAGGCTGCAGTGGAACGCGAAAGCGGGACTCGCAAGCCATAAAGGATTAAGAAATGTCACGTATTGGAAAACAGCCGATTCCGTTGCCGCAGGGCGTGAAGTACGCCGTCAATGGCAATACGATCACTGTAGAAGGTCCCAAGGGAAAAATTCAGCAGGTTATTCCTACCGGCATCAAGCTTGAAACCAAGGACGGCCACATTATCGCCAGCCGCGAGAATGATTCGCAGGCAGCGATTCATGGACTGACCCGCGCACTGGTCTTCAATGCTGTAGAAGGTGTTACCAAGGGCTGGTCGAAGGATCTGGACATCGTCGGTATCGGTTATCGTGTCGAACTGAAGGGCAAGGACATGGTTGTCTTTACCCTCGGCTACTCGCATCCGATCGAGTTCCCGCTGCCAACCGGCATCACGGTGACCGTCGATCCCAAGCAGACACGCATTACGGTGAGCGGCATCGATCGCCAGAAGGTTGGCCAGGTAGCTGCGGATATGCGTGCGCTGCGTAAGCCCGACCCTTACAAAAACAAGGGTGTGCGTTACGCGGATGAGAAGCTGAAGAAGAAGGTCGGCAAGACCGGAGCCAAGTAATCCCGCGATTATTCTAAGGCTCGTATAGCGACGAAGGATATCCATAACCGGTTAGGCTGCATTGGAAAACCGAACGGGGCCGCAGGGTGGCTCCGCTAATAGGAAGGAAGACGAGAATGATTTCGCAGAGAAACAGAAATGAAATTCGCCAGCGCGTGCATGCGCGCATCCGCGAGAAGGTTGCGGGAACGCAAGAGCGTCCGCGCCTGAATGTCTACCGCTCGCTGAACCACATCTATGCCCAGGTCATTGACGATTCGCAGGGCATTACCGTGGTTTCGGCATCGAGCAAGGCTGCCAAGCTGAAAACCGGCGGCAACGTTGCGGCGGCAAAGGAAATTGGCAAGCTGGTGGCAGAGCGCGCGCAGGAAAAGGGCATCAAGAAAGTTGTGTTTGATCGCGGCGGCTATCTCTATCACGGACGCATCAAGGCTCTGGCCGATGCGGCGCGTGAAGCGGGTCTCGAATTCTAAGAGAGTTATTGGGTAGAAGCACCGGCCTTTAGGCCGGTGAATAAAGCGGCAGAATGAAAGGGGCTTTAGCCCCGGGGACTTCAGGCCGGAAGGAATCAGGAAGCGAATGGCAATACTGAAAAAGAAACTGGATGCCGGACAGTACAACCTGAAGGATCAGGTTGTTGCAATCAACCGCGTGACCAAGGTGGTCAAGGGCGGCAAGAACATGTCCTTTGCCGCGCTGGTCGTCGTGGGCGATCCCGGTGCGGGCGTTGTAGGATACGGCTCGGGCAAGGCGAAGGAAGTGCCGCAGGCCATCCGCAAAGGTATTGAGTCGGCGAAGAAGAACCTGGTCCGCGTGAACCTCACCGAGACCACCATTCCGCACCAGGTATTGGGCCGCTTCGGCTCAGGACAGGTGCTGCTCAAGCCGGCTCCCGAAGGTACGGGCGTCATCGCCGGCGGCGCAGTGCGCGCGGTGATGACCTCGGCAGGCGTGCAGAACGTTCTGACAAAGAGCCTCGGTACGGCGAACCCGCACAACGTAATCAAGGCAACCTTCGACGCTCTGGTTCAGCTGCGCGACCGCGAGGAAGTGGCAGCCATCCGCGGCAAGCAGGTACAGGAGTTATAGTCATGGCAGAGACCAAGGCGAAAATCAAGATTCAGTATTATCGCTCGTTCATTCAGGCTCCCGTGAAGCACAAGAAGGTCGTCAAGGGCCTCGGTTTTACCCGCCTGAATCAGGTTGTCGAGCGTGAAGACACGCCCTCGATTCGCGGCATGGTGAATGCAGTGCCTCACCTTGTTAGAATCGTAGAGAACTAGCTGTTCAGGGCTAGGACGCCTCCGGCGTAAAACTTAAAACGGCATTGCCGTCATAAAAAGCGAGTCGGTCAGGGCAAGCCTGACCGGCGTATAGCGAGGACATCATGAATCTTTCCAATCTTAGAGCGCCGAAGAAGGCGAATCGGAATAAAAAGCGCGTGGGCCGTGGTATGGGCTCCGGTCACGGCAAGACCTCAACCCGTGGACACAAGGGACAGGGCTCCCGTTCGGGTTCGAGCCTGATGCGTGGTTTTGAGGGCGGCCAGATGCCGCTGCACCGCCGTCTGCCGAAGCGGGGTTTCACCAATATTTTCCGGACCGAGTACACCGTTCTTAACCTTGACCGTCTTGCCGAGTTGGGCGAGAGCGAGCTGACTCTCGAGTTCTTCGCCGCCAAGGGGCTGCTGAAGAAGAATGAGGGATTGCTCAAGATACTGGGCAATGGCGAACTGACAGCTGCCATCACCGTGCATGCGCACAAATTCTCGAAATCCGCGCAGGAAAAGATCGAGAAGGCGGGCGGTAAGGCTATTCTGGTAGCGTAAGATGAATGGCCCTCAGGACGAGGGCCATTTCGGGAACCCGATTTTCCATGTTTGAAAAATTCGCCAATATCTTTCGCATTCCTGATCTGCGCAAGCGGGTCCTCTTCACCATGGCGATGCTCGCCGTCTACCGCCTCGGCGCGTTTATTCCTACTCCCGGTGTGAATGCGACGGCTTTAGAGCATTTCTTCGACTCTCAGAGCGGCAGCGCCCTGGGGTTGGTCAATCTGTTCAGCGGTGGCAATCTGCGCCGTTTGACAGTCTTTGCCCTGGGTATCATGCCGTACATCACGGCGTCGATTATTTTCCAGTTGCTCACTGTGGTCTATGAGCCGCTTGCCCGCCTGCAAAAAGAGGGTGAGCTCGGTCGCCGGAAGATTACGCAATGGACGCGTTATCTCACTGTGGTGCTGGGCATTGTGCAGTCACTGGCGATTGCTTTGACGCTGCTGCATGGTTCTGGTCAGTTGCAGTTGGTGCTGAATCCCGGCGCTGGCTTTGTTCTGATGACGGTACTAACACTGACCACGGGTACAGCCTTCATCATGTGGCTGGGCGAGCAGATTACCGACCGTGGCATCGGCAATGGCATGAGCTTGCTGATTTTTGCCGGTATCGTTGTGGGTCTGCCGCGCGCCATTCAGGAATTGGTCGAGACAGCGAAAACGGAGAAATTTGGGGCATTTACAGTTCCTGCGCTGATTCTGCTGGTTGCCGCCATGATTGCCGTCGTTGCTTTCATCGTCTACGTGGAGCGCAGCGAACGCCGTATTCCGGTGCAGTATGCGAAGCGCATTGTCGGACGCCGCCTGATGGGCGGCCAATCGACGCACCTGCCCTTGAAAGTGAACTCCGGCGGCGTGATGCCGGTCATCTTTGCGGCTTCGGTATTGTCGGCTCCTCTGCTCTTTTCGCAGGCCGCCTTTGTACGTAACAGTGCTTTCCTCTCGCGCGTATTTGACGCATTGCGCGCAGGTGAGCCCTGGTATGAACTGCTGTATATCGTCGCCATCGTCTTCTTCGCGTATTTCTATATCTCGATCGTCTTCCGTCCGGACGATATCGCAGACAATATGCGCAAGTACGGCGGCTTCATTCCCGGCATTCGCCCCGGTAAGCGCACATCGGATTTCATCAACGATATTCTGACCCGCATTACCTTGGTTGGCGCGATCTACCTGATTGTGATCTCGATTATTCCGCAGATTCTCATCAGCGGTATCCACCTGAACCATTTGTGGCTGATCGGTCCGGCATTTGAGCACTTGCCGCTATGGGTGACCAATGGCCTTGGTTTCAACTTCTACTTCGGCGGTACCTCGCTGCTGATCGTGGTTGGCGTAGCTATGGATACAGTCAATCAGGTCGAATCGCAGCTCATCATGCGCCACTATGAAGGCTTCTCGCCGCGCAGCGGACGTGTTCGCGGAAGGCGGGCCTGGTAAGTGGCAGTTGCAGTGATTGTGAAACGGACCGAGGACGGGAAGACGATTCGCGTGGTTCCCGGCCCGATTCTTCTTTTAGGAGCACCAGGGGTTGGCAAAGGGACGCAGGCCAAGGAAATCATGGCGGCCTGGGGAATTCCGCAAATCTCGACTGGGGATATCCTGCGCGCCAACGTTGCCGGCGGTACGGAACTTGGCAAGCAGGCCAAAATTCTGATGGATCGCGGCGAGTTGGTTCCCGACGATCTGGTTAACGAAATGGTGGCCGCAAGACTTTTACAGCCGGATACGGCTAACGGCTACATTCTGGATGGTTTCCCCCGTACTTTGGGGCAGGCGGAGTGGCTGGATAAGCATCTCGCGGCCCAGGCAAACAGTCTCCCGGTCATTGCTGTCAGCATTCAAGTAGGGTATACTCAATTACTGCGCCGTATTACCGGCAGGCGCAGCTGTCCAGTCTGCAAGAGTATTTACAACATCTACTTGCAGCCGCCGAAGGTTGATGAGCTTTGTGACCTTGACGGTACGCCCTTAACGCGGCGCTCAGACGACACAGAAGAAGTTTTTGAGGAGCGAATGCGAACCTACGATTCGCTGACGGCTCCAGTCGTGGAACATTATCGTGCTCTGGGACGTTTTGAGGAAGTGGACGGAGAACAGCCGGTGGATGCAGTCGCAGCCGCAGTCATGGCTGCTGTTCTGCGTTTAAGGGGATAACCGGCTGATGGCGATCATGATTAAAACGCCGCAGGAAGTAGAAAAGATGCGGCGCAGCGGAGCGGTGGTTCGCGAGATTCTCGATCATGTGCGCGGCTTTGTGAAGCCGGGCGCGACGACGATGGACCTTGAGAACGCAGCCGCAGCCAAGATCGCTGAATTGGGTGCGACGCCGGCATTCAAGGGGTATCACGGATATCCGGCGGTGCTATGTACTTCGGTGAACAGTGAAGTGGTTCACGGTATTCCATCGGCGAACCGTGTGTTGCGTGAAGGCGATATCGTCTCGATCGACACGGGCGTCATTATCGATGGGTTTTACGGGGATTCGGCGATCACCGTGCCGGTCGGAGAAAAAGTTGCACCGAAGGCGCAGCGGCTTCTGGATGTGACGAAAGCATCGCTTGAAAATGGTATCCGCGCCGTGAAGGTAGGCGCATATCTGGGCGATATCGGCGCTGCTGTGCAGGAAGTGGTGGAAGCCGACGGCTTCAGCGTTGTACGAGAATTTGTTGGCCACGGCATTGGCACACGGTTGCATGAAGATCCGCAGGTTCCGAATTATGGTCGCCGCGGACAAGGGATGAAACTGCGGGAAGGCATGGTTTTCTGCATTGAGCCCATGGTGAATGTGGGCAAGCCCGGCGTGCAGGTGTTGAGCGACGGCTGGACTGCGGTAACGGAAGACGGAAGTTTGAGCGCACATTTTGAGCACACGGTGGCGGTAACAGCTGACGGTGCTGTGATATTGACGCAATAAGTTTTGAGGCGAGCCTGCCTGAGGCAGGCAGAATCGGGATACGGATTGTCGAAGGAAGACGCGATTGAGGTAATGGCAACTGTCCTTGAGACGTTGCCGAATGCCATGTTTAAGGTTGAGCTTGAGAATAAGCACCAGGTTCTGGCGCACGTCTCAGGCCGCATGCGGAAGAATTTTATCCGCATTCTCCCGGGCGACCGGGTTGCAGTAGAGTTGAGCCCCTATGATCTGACACGCGGGCGCATCGTCTATCGTTACAAATAAAGGCAGAGCTCAGGGCACAGAGCTCAGGGCGCAGGATTGGAGCTGTAATGAAGGTTCGTGCATCGGTAAAGAAAATTTGTGACAAGTGCAAGATCATTCACCGCCGTGGCGTGGTGCGCGTGATCTGCGAGAACGCAAAGCATAAGCAGCGCCAGGGCTAAGTCCCCGGCGTCTGTTTCGGACAGGCGAGAATCCGCAAGTGGTGGGGCTAGTTAGCCGGGAAAGGCTTGCGATGAACCCCAGGATTCACGCAAAAAGCCTGTCAAAACCGCTGGGCTGAAGATCGGTCCGGCATAACCGTTCCGAGCGGCGAAGCTGCCCGGAATACCTTAAAGAAGGACAAGCATGGCACGTATTGCTGGCGTCGATCTGCCCCGGAACAAACAGGCACGCATCGCGCTCACTTACATCTACGGGATCGGCAACCCCCGTGCGCTGCGCATCCTTGGAGCTGCGAACGTTGACCCGTTCAAAAAGATCCAGGATCTCGGCGAAGACGAGGTTAACCGTATCCGCCAGGTGATCGAAGACGAAGGCCAGGTCGAAGGCGATCTGCGCAAAGACGTCTCGATGCACATTAAGCGTCTCATCGACATCCAGTCCTATCGTGGACTGCGGCACCGCCGCAGCCTCCCGGTGCGCGGACAGCGCACCCACACCAATGCGCGCACCCGTAAGGGACCGCGTAAGGGCACGATTGCGGGCAAGAAGAAAGCGACGAAGACCTAGTCATGGCAAAAGCACAGCAGGGCGCCGGAAAGGCAGCCAAGAACAAGAAGTTCAAGAAGCGCGAACGCAAGAATGTCCCTTACGGTCTGGTGTACATTCAGGCTTCGTTCAACAACACCATCGTGACCATCACCGACGGTCAGGGCAACACGATTTCCTGGAAGAGCTCGGGTTCGCTCGGCTTCCGCGGGTCGCGTAAAGGCACTCCGTTTGCCGCGCAGCAGGCAGCCATCAACGCCGCCAATCAGGCGCGCGATCATGGTCTGCGTGCTGTCGATGTCCGTGTCTCCGGACCTGGTTCGGGCCGCGAATCGGCAGTGCGCGCACTGGCCGCCGCTGGAATCGAAGTTCGTTCTATCCGTGATACGACTCCGATCCCGCACAACGGCTGCCGTCCGCCGAAGCGCCGCAGAGTGTAAGTCGGCTTTCACCGCGCGGCATTCGCCTGCGCGGTGAAAATGCGTTAAAATAGACAGGTTTGGACTGGGACGACACGCCTGCCAGCGCGTAAACCGGTCGGCCCCTGAAACTTTAGGAGAAAACAATTGGCACGTTATACTGGAGCAGTCTGCCGCCTTTGCCGTCGTGAAGGCACCAAGCTTTTTCTGAAGGGCACCAAGTGCTTTTCCGACAAATGCCCTATTGAAAAGCGCAACTTCGCCCCCGGCCAGCATGGCCGTGATCGCAAGGCGAAGATCGTAGGCTACGGCCTGCAGCTGCGCGAAAAGCAGAAAGCAAAGCGCATTTATTTCACCCTCGAAGGTCAGTTCCGCGAGTACTACGAGAAGGCATCGCGCGCACAGGGCGTCACCGGCGAACTGTTGCTGCAGCAGCTTGAGCGCCGTCTTGACAACGTGGCTTACCGTCTCGGCTTTGCGACTTCGCGCCGTCTGGCCCGCCAGATCGTTCGCCACGGCCACGTTGAAGTAAATGGCCGCAAGGTGAACATTCCTTCCTACCAGGTCAATGTGGGGGATGAGATCAAGATTCGTCCGAACAGCCAGAAGCTGACTGTTCTGGAGACTTCGCGCGAGTTCGCCAGCCATCAGCCGGCTCCGGCATGGCTCACCGTCGATCACGCAAACCTGTCGGGCAAGGTTCTGGCCCTGCCGAAGCGTGAAGACGTGCAGCTGCCGGTCAACGAACAGCTGATCGTCGAACTCTACAGCAAGTAATTTTGAAATGGACGCCCACATCTCGAAAGAGATGTGGGTATCATCCCGAAGTAAAAGGTTTTCGAGCAACGCTCGAAAGATGCAAACATCGCAAATGCGGTGCAAAATTCAACGAACGAGGTAAACAGACGCCGACGCTGCAGAATGCTTCGCGGCCCGGTGTCAGGAGAGCAATCGATATGCTTTGGAGAGGATTTCAAAAGCCGAAACGGTTGGCGGTCGATACAGAATCGCTGACTGAAAAGTATGGGAAGTTCAGCGCTCAGCCCTTTGAGCGCGGCTTCGGAACAACCATTGGCAATGCGCTGCGCCGCACGCTGCTTTCGTCCATCGAAGGCGCTGCCGTAACCGCAGTCAAGATCGAAGGCGTTCTGCACGAGTTTCAGTCGATTACTGGAGTCGTGGAAGACGCAACCGACATCATCCTGAACTTGAAGCAGATTCCCTTCAAGTTGAACGGCGAAGGCCCCAAGGCGCTGTATCTGCGCGCGGACCAGCCGGGAGTGGTGACTTCGGGCATGATCGAAGCCGATGGCGACGTGGAAATTCTCGACAAGGACATCTATATTGCAACCGTCAGCGAAGGTGGCAAGCTGGACATGGAAATGCGCTTGAAGCGTGGCCGTGGCTACATCTCTGCTGACAAGAACTTCGACGCCGACCTCGGTATTGGTTTCATTCCGGTCGACTCGGTTCACTCGCCTGTTCGCAAGGTAAACTACACGGTAGAAGCTGCTCGTCTCGGTCAAATCACCGACTACGACAAGCTGACGCTCGAGGTCTGGACCAATGGCACCGTTGTTCCGGCAGATGCCATCGGCCTTGCAGCAAAGCTGCTCAAGGACCACATGAGCATCTTCATCAACTTCGAGGAAGAGATCGAGACCGAAGCGCAGGCGGAAGAAGGCCGTACGCTTCTGCGGAATGACAACCTGAACCGCTCCGTTGAAGAGCTGGAGCTCAGCGTTCGCAGCTACAACTGCCTGAAGAACGCCAACATCCAGACCATCGGCGAGCTGGTCCAGAAGACCGAAGCCGAAATGCTGAAGACCAAGAATTTCGGACGCAAGAGCTTGAATGAAATCAAGGAAATCCTTGCGCAGATGGGTCTTTCGCTCGGCATGAAGATTGACGAACACGGCAATGCAGTACCTGGACCGACGAGCGTTCTGCCTTCGGCTACTCTGGCTGCTGCCAGCTATGGCCGGTTCGACGACGATGATGATGAAGGGCTGGACGAAGCGGATCTTTCGCTGCAGTCTGAACCGGAAAACTTTTAACAGGGCTCGGGTCACAGGGCACAGGTCACAGATGTGAAACCGGGCTCTGAAGCCTGAGACCTAAGAAAATTCAAAGGGTACGGAATACAGGGCAAGGTCTGAGAAAAGACTGAAGCCCTGAGCCCTGAGCCCTGTGACCTGAGAGAGATAGTCATGCGCCACCGCAATGCAGGATACAAACTCGGACGCAACACCAGCCATCGCCGCGCTCTGCTGCGCAATCTGGTAACGTCCATCATTCTGGAAGACCGCATCGAGACGACCGTCGCCAAGGCGAAGGCCGCGCGGCCTCACGTTGAGAAGTTGATCACCTTGGGCAAGAAGGGCGACCTGCATGCGCGGCGTCAGGCTCTTGCTTACTTGCAGACCCGTGATGCTGTCACGCGTCTTTTTGACACCGTTGCTCCTCGCTACGGCGATCGCAATGGCGGCTACCTGCGCATCGTGCGCCGTGGCTTCCAGCGCGGTGACGGCGCTGAGAAGGCTTTCCTCGAGCTTCTCGGAGCTGAGGCTATTCTCGATGAGAAGCGCCAGAAGCGTGCCGAAACTCGCGCCAAGAAGCGCGAAGAGCTGCAGAAGGCATTGGCCGAAGAGCAGCAGGCCGCGGGTGAAGGCAACGAACAGGCTTAATTCCGCAGTAATCTCGCGGACAGGACGCACCTCGCTATGAGGTGCGTTTTTATTTGGGCTGCACCTGCAAGGCTTCTGAAAGCTGTATCGTCCGCGGGCTATGTTGGGTTACGCTGATTCGCTCTCCCTGTTGAAGATAGCGGTTTATTACCTCAGGCTGTGCCCAATCAAGCGACCAGCCATCCTGAATGGCGACTGCGGTATATTGTCCCGGCTGCACATCCTCGAAGACGAAACTGCCGTCAGAATCCGATTGCGCTCGCCGGAAATAATCACGATCATGTACCGGATCAGCCGGAACCAGTACGATCATGGCGCCACGGGCGGGTGCGTCTCCGCTTTTGGCATAACCGGAAACAGAAAGCTCCAGGTCTTCGTATAAATCGGCTGCCAATAGTACCGGGCTGCTGCCGATTGTGATCTGACGATGGCCTATCTGCGCGCCGTTAGCAACCATTCGGCCCACATGGAAGCGTTTATTACCGCTGAAAATATTCAGCCGGTATACCCCGGGAGATACGCCATGCAGCGTAAAGCTGCCGTCTTTCTGCAATCGCGTGCCTTGGCCGTTCTGCCCCGCGAGCGTAGTAAGCGATACAAAGACGTTATCGGGCAGGGCCGTTCCCGAGGATAAAGAGAGCTTGCCGGAAACATCCGGCAGTGTCGATCCGCCTGTCAGATCAACCGCCTGGTCAGCACTTGCATCCACAGAAACTGTCTTACCGGGAACGTCATCATGCTCGGATGTGCGCATTTGATACTGGCCGGGAGGTACGCGCATATCTACGCTTCCAGAATTTCCAATACGGCCGGTCATAGCAAAGCTGCTGAGTACTGGCTCTGTAAGTCCGAAAATCTGTTGAGATACCTGGGGAACAAAAAAAGGTCCCCTGCGGTCGCCGGTTTGCTGCGGCACCTCCACGGACAAATGGACCGCCGGAACCGGATGCAGAGAAAAATTCACCGTGAGGTGGTCTCCACCCCTGATTGGAATAGGCGCTGCCGCTTTCTCGTCAGTGGTGTCCGGATAGAACTCTGTCGCATACACCATATCCGTAGAAGATGCGATATCGTTTGCATCTCCTGTATGGCGCGGAAGCATGAATCTCGTGGCATACCAGGGTTGACCGCTTGCCGATAAGAAATAGTTTCCCGGTTCGAGTCCGGCGAACTCGTAAGCACCCGATTCATCGACCATCGTTGTGCGCGCGCGTTGGACGTGTTCCGTCCCCATTTGATTGCTTTCGCGATAAAGTACGACCGTGCCGTTTTCGACCGGCTCACCCGTATCCTCGTTAACTGTTCCTGAAATCACGCCACCGGGCACAAGGCGTAACTGGAGGTTTGTGCAGCAGTTCTGCTTTTCGCCGGTTACCAGCGCTGTTGTGAAATTCTCATGCTCTTCAAACGAGGTCGTAATATATCCACGATGCGAACCACGCAGAATATATCGGTCTGCCGGTAACTGCAGGAATTGGAAGCTGCCGTTCTCGTCGGTGGAAACAGATGCGAACAGCGAATGATCTTTCACTCGTTCCAGAGAAACAGTAGCTCGAGGCAGTGGTGAACCTGTCGCGGCATCCAGCGCTCTTCCGGTAATGCTGTACGTTTGAGCAGCACAAGCACACGGCAGCAATGCCATAAGGACAACGCAACGGAACAATGCGCGTGTCATTGGGCTTCCGTCCCTGCCGAAGTGATATCGAGGCTTACCTGTGCTGTGCCTCCAGGAGAAAGCGTTACGATTTCGCCTTTGCCGGCAATGGCGCGCATTGCGTCGGGATTCGTGTATTCCAGCTGTTGCGGGGTATCAAAGGCAATCACTCGATAACTGCCGGGAGGAAGGTTTCCTATCTGTATTTCAGTCTGAGCGAGGGGAGCATTTTCCGGTATCTGCGATGGAGTAGAAAATTGCGGAACCAGGGATACATAGCCTTGTGGCCCGGAATTTCCGCTTCCCGAATTTGCCTGATTTTTCAGGGAAACAGTGAGTGTTGCACTGTCATCCCGCAAGACAACATCGATCGGCGCAGATGTGCCTCCGGAGCCAACTACAAGAGGATGCTGTGCCAGATCGACTCCGCCGCTGGTAACGGAGGCGACATAACCCTGAAATCCATTTGCCTGTACGGAGTAGCTCCCCGGACGGATATTCTCAAGGATGTAAGAAGAATTATCTGCACTGTTCGGATTTCGCCGCAGGTTTCCACCGGCAAAGCCCGACATTCCTGCGGCATTGCGATGCAGGTTCAAATTCACTCCCGCCGAGAACCACTCCGGCTCCTGGCCGCCGCCGAATCTGATCATGGATTGGCTTTGTCCCGTGAATTCACGGTGAATCATCACCGGAATTGGATTGATGGGAAGCAGAGCCATGCTGGTCGATGCATATGCATTGGATACTGTGATCTGTGCATCGCCGAACGCTGGCTTGAGACCGAAAGCGGTCCCCTCCAGCCGGTAGCTGCCTGGAGGCAGGTCAAGATGCACGGTCTGATCTCGCGGGCTGAATTGCGATGGATAGGGAAGCGAGTGACCGGCGAGATCAAAGACCTGAATGTTGGCGCCCCTTTCAACATTGGAAATAGTCACAGTTACCGGAAAAAACTGCTCATGCGTCAGTAACAGGTCCGCTTCAAGGCGTTGCCCAGGCTGCAGGTTGAGCGCTGCATTCCCGCTTCCATCGGAATCTTCGGGGAAATACTCAGGCGGATATCCCCAGCGCGGATGGCTCCTCCCCGAATCAGGGTCGGGGTCCGTCGATCCTGATGTGTAAATGCGATAGGCGCCGGGATCGAGATTGCCAAAGAAATAACGCCCTTCACTATTGGTCGATCGGCTTTTTATCTGCTGCCAGAAAGCACGGCCGTTTTGAATCTCCTTTCTCAGCAGATTTACCTGTATGTTTTCTGCCGAGTCTGAAGTTGAGAGCGTGATCTGTCCGCTGATGGCTCCAGCCGGCATAAGCGCGATGGTAATATCGGGCATATTTGCGCCGACCTGGATACGGTGCTGCTCTCCACCAAATCGCGCAGAACCGTTAAAGCCGGGTCGCATGGTTAGCAGAATGCTTTGACCGGGCGGTACATCATGAAATTCAAAATGTCCGTCGTTATCGGTGAAAACGGCGCCTGTGCTCTGTCCCTCCATCGTTACGAGCGCGCGAGCTACCGGTTGCCCATTAGACTTGCTTATGACGCTTCCACGCACTGTGTAAGCCTGTTGCGAAGACACATTGCTATCATTCTGCGCCCAAAGAGAAAGGCCGCAGCCGAGCGACAGGCATATGAGCAGGCGAAATGCTGGCACGGCTGAAAGACGGCCGATCATAGGCAAAGGCTTCATGCTCCGATGAAAATTGCGCCGGAAAAGCAATCGGCGTCTGAAGCTGATCTTCAGACGCCGTAAAGGTTGAGATGTCACTGAACTACTCGACGTGATAGTTCGGAGCTTCACGCGTAATGATAACGTCATGCACGTGGCTTTCACGCAAGCCTGCATTGGAAATGCGGATAAAACGCGACTTCGTTTGCAGTTCTTCGATCGTGGCGCAGCCCAGATACCCCATACCCGAGCGCAATCCGCCAACTAGCTGATATACCATGGCTTCCAGCGGTCCACGATGCGGCACGCGGCCTTCAATGCCTTCCGGAACAAACTTTGCCAGTCGGTTTTGAGCGCTCCGTTCGCGGGCTACGACCCCTTCGCTGCTCGAAGGCGCTTCTTCCAGATCGCGGCTGCTTTGGAAATATCGCTCACCGGAACCTTGCGCCATGGCCGAAAGCGATCCCATGCCGCGGTACGCCTTGAAGGACCGACCCTGATAGAGAATGGTCTCGCCGGGGCTCTCATCCACACCGGCAAAGAGAGATCCGATCATCACGCTGCTAGCTCCCGCTGCAATGGCCTTGGCCAGATCGCCGGAATATTTAATGCCGCCATCGGCAATGATGGGAATGTTATGCTCGCGGCCAGCTTTAAAAGCCTCGCTGATGGCGGTAATCTGCGGCATGCCGGCGCCCGTAACCATGCGGGTCGTGCAAATAGAACCGGGTCCGATGCCTACCTTCACGCCGTCGGCGCCGGCGTCAATCAGTGCCTTTGCGCCTTCATACGTGGCAATATTTCCAGCAAGCAGATCGACCTCAGGAAACCGCTTCTTTACCTCGCGGACAGCTTCCAGAACCCGTGACGAGTGGCCGTGTGCGGAGTCGATCGAGAGCACATCCACGCGGTTCTGCACCAGGGCTGCTGCGCGTTCCATGTAGTCGCCGGTGGCGCCAATCGCAGCTCCTACGCGCAAGCGTCCTTGATCGTCTTTTGCCGCGTTGGGATATTTCAGCTTTTTCTGGATGTCTTTGACCGTGATCAAGCCTTTTAGCTCGTACTGGTCGTTGACGACAAGAAGCTTTTCCACGCGATGCTGATGCAATATCTGCTCGGCTTCTTCCAGCGTCGTTCCAACAGGGACAGTGATGAGGTTTTCTTTTGTCATCACATCGCCGATAGGAATATCGGTGCGCGTTTCGAAGCGCAGATCGCGATTGGTCAAAATTCCGACCAGTTTGCGGTCTTTCGTTACCGGGACGCCGGAAATCTTGTATCGGCGCATGACCTCGAGCGCGTCGGAAATGAGCTGATCGGGAGTCATCGTCACCGGATCGACAATCATTCCGCTTTCTGAGCGTTTTACCTTATCGACTTCCGTGGCCTGCTGTTCAATGGTTAGGTTGCGATGGATAATACCGATACCACCCTGCTGCGCCATGGCAATTGCCAGCCGGGATTCGGTCACGGTGTCCATAGCGGCGCTTAACAGTGGTGTATTCAATCGGATACGGTTAGTAAGCCGGGTCTGCGTGCTGACCAGGGCAGGGACAACTTCACTATAGGCAGGTACCAGCAAAACGTCGTCAAACGTTAAGGCTTCGGGGACGGGATGTTCGATCATTGTGTTCCGTAAATGCGAAGAATCTCTTCGCGGGCTAAGAGGCCGGGAAAAAGGCTGTTTCTTCAGTGATTCTTACGATTGTAGTGGTGTTTGGGGAAACAGAGCAACTTTCCCGGAACCGAACGTATAGTCCTTCCGTACTTGCAGGCAGGAGCCCAAATGGTCTACCGCGCCTCTTATTCGCTGATTCGCCAATACTTATTCATCGCCATGCTGGCCCTTCTTGTCTCCGGAACCCACCTCCGGGCCGATGACTCGGGCTGTAATGGTCAACCGGTAACGAATCGCCAATTCCAGCAGCAGCCAGGCGATATCCTGAATGCCCGTCATCTGGAAATCACCCGCTCATTCACCGGCACCGGCACTCTGGACGTAAGTGTCTGTAATGGAGAATTGCGTGTGCGCGCACGCCCCGATGGAAAAGAATTGAAATTATCGGTCGAGTTGGATGAAAAATCCGACCTGCAGCCTGCACCCGAATATATTCAAACCCTGCGCGTAGCGCCAAGCAATGCTGTTGTCCACCTTAAATTTCCCGGGGGTACTCATGCTGTCGTTACGTTAACTCTGCCTATGAACAAGGGCCTGAAAAGTGATTTCAATCTGGGCAAAGGCGACTTGAGCTTTGACGCCATTGGCAGCGCAGGGCAACGGACCATTAATGTTGGCTACGGCCATACCAAGTTGCTTGTCGAAGGCGATAAGAGCTATGCCGGCATGCAGGTGAATATCGGTATGGGCACCTTGCACGATCATCGCCCCGGCGGCCGCGACGGTCACTTCGCCATCAGCCGGAATTACAGCGGTACCGGCGACGGCTTGCTGGAAATCAACATAGGCATGGGCGGCATGGATATTTCGCAGGAATAAGGAGCGTCATGAAAATTGCAGTCTTATTGATTGCGATTGCTTTTGCAGGTGCAAGCCTTGGGCTCGCGCAGGATAGTTCCCGACAGAAGCTGGACCTGCCTAAGCCTGCGCCACTGGAGATCAGCAAAAGTCTTCCTGATAATGGCATGCTTGTCATGGAGATGAATGTCGGTGAATTGCATGTCGTGCGCGGCGATGCAGAGAAAGCCATTCGCCTCACCATTGAGCCTCAGGTTTTTGATGACGATGCAACGGTGCGCACCTGGGTGCGTCGCTTTGACGTGGCGGGCGATCGCGCGTCGATCAACTTGAAGCTGCCAAAAAATCAAGGCAATCACCAGGGCGTGACTGTTACCGTTACCCTGCCTTCGCAGACTGACCTGAAGGTAAGTCTCGGCATCGGCGATATGTCAGTAAAGGGGATCGAAGGCAACAAGGAATTGCATGTGGAAATTGGCGATCTTATCGTTGGTGTTGCTGATCAGGCGAAGTACAACGAAATCAGCACTGGCACCAAAATCGGCGATGCGCAGGATGACGTTTCGCAGAAGAGAGCCGATGGATTTTTTCCCAGTACAAAGCACACTTCAATGCAGGGGTTATATAAACTGCACGCGACCGTTGGAATCGGAGATGTCAATGTTGTGCATGAATAAATGAGTTTTCACAGTGACATCAGCACATGATTAAAGACTGCCCACGCAGGGCTTACCATCAGGCTGATAACCGGGCCCCCGAAAAAGAGGATCAAGATCAGGCTGATCATTCCCAGCGAGTCATACACGCGCAATGCTTTATAGGGCAAAAAGTGCCGAATAACATGTGAGCCGTCCAGCGGCGGCAGCGGAATCAGGTTAAAGGCCGCCAGCAGCAGATTCAGCCATATCCCCATGTAGAACAAAATAATCATCGGCGAGACGATCGGGCTTGCTGCCATCAATTGTGGATCGATGCCGCCCATGACGGCTAATTCCTTAATTGCCAGGGCACCGGTTGGAATTATTTTGGCGACAATGACCAGCGCCAGCAGTGAAGCCACCGCCGCCGCAATATTGCTGACTGGTCCAGCCAGCGTCGTCAGAATATCGTCGCGCACAATCCGCTTGAAATTACGTGTATTGACAGGCGTAGGGCGTGCCCACCCAATCAGAAATCCTCGGGAACCGGGCAAAAAGAGCATCGCCAACGGGATCAGAATTGTGCCAACCGGGTCTATGTGTTTGACCGGGTTGAGCGTAACGCGTCCCAGCATGCGCGCTGTTTGATCGCCCAGGCGCGAGGCCATCCAGGCATGCGCTGCTTCATGCAAACTGAGCGCAAAAACGAGGATGACAAATTGAAAAATCTTCAGGACGATCTCTTGCTGGCTCATACGTTCAATCTGATGGTATCAGCATGACGTTATCGGCTGGCAGTTTGCTCTTGTTCCGTAGATGTCAGGTTTGTTTTACCGGAGAAGGAAATCGTGCCGGAAACACTCTGTTTCGACGGCCCATGTGCAACCTGTGAGGTGCCAATGACGAGCTGACCATCTTTTATCGTGCCTTCCACGGTCCAGCGATCAAAATGAGCGAGAGCGGACGCGGTATTTGGCCAAGTTCCCTGCGTCCAGTCCCAATGAAAGCTGCCTCGGGCGGAGGCCGCGAGATCGCCGGCGGAATATCCCGTCAGATCAATATGAGTTCCCCCGCTCACAATACCTGCAGAGAGCGGCTCATGCCAAAGAGAGGCGAGTCCAGCTGCCCCTGCATGCAATAGTTGTGCGTCAATGCTGTAATGCGGAGCATTACCATCGGCGTCCATTGTGCCGGTGGCGTGGAGCGTGCCATTCAGAACGCGGGCATCGATTGAAGTGAAATGAGCCTTACGTCCGGCAATTTCAAGCGCTGTGCCGGCATCATGAAATGTAAGCGGCCCTAAAGTGAATGTTCCTGTATGGACTGTTCCTTTCAAGGCCGGCCACTGGGGCTTTGTACGGTCAAGACGCGCCAGTATCTGCTGCAGGAATTCTCCATGTTCGCCTGCTCCCATCAGAATGGATTGCAAGGTCCCCGCATCGAGTTGGGGCGTCGTCAGCGAAAACTGCCGAATGCAGGATGGGCTCGAACAGGGCCGAGGCGAAGTAACAGTGAGATTTGCCGGAATCTTATGAAAAATCAGTGACACCGGGTTCCAACTGACTTCATCTTGCGATAAAACAGCCTGCGCAGACACAATCTGAACAGGCTCAGGAAGGAAGGCCGCCTGATAGCTTGCATTTCTGAGAGCTAAAGTGCCTTCAGTGATGGTCCCCGGACCATGTGGGGCCAGAATGCCGGTTTGTGGTAGCCATGGGCCCTGAACTGTGAGCGCAAGGGTTACCTCTCCCTGGGGAGCGATGGTTGCGGTGGCATCACGAAACAGGCTGAACATATTTGCCAGCGGCTTCAACTGCGCAATCGCTGCATCGCCATTGAGGCGAAGCGAAAAGCCCTGGCGGGTAAAGTCCCCCGAAAGCGTAAGCGGAGCATCGCCTCCAAGAGAGATATCAGCCTTATCCAGATGCAGGGAAGAGCTGAACACAGGTAGCGGCTTGGCTTTGGGTAAGTGCCGGGACGGTGATACTGCAGCGGGTGTGCCAATGTGCAGCCTGGGCAGTTGCATCAGCGCGTCCATGCCTTGGGCTCGCAGAGTGAAGCCATTTACCGCCATATCAGCGGTGAGGTTGTTGGTCTTATAGGCCACAGCGCCTTGGACCGTTCCAGACGCCTGTATACCGCTGGCAAAGCCGTTGCGCACGAGACGCAGCGCCGAAATGGCGAAGGCTGCAGGCACATTTTGAATCTGCAGGTTCAACTCTGGTTGAGGATGTTCGGTATCAGGAATAGAGCCTGTGAGTAATAGCTGACCGTTCTGTATAGGCCAGAGACAGGCAAGGCCCTCAAAGGAATGAGAATTGTGCAGGTAATTGCCCTGACAGGTGGCATCGACGTTGAACGGGTCCAGAGGCGCAAACTCCTGACGATGCATTCCGGCGATCTGAATGCGGCTCTTGAACTGCGGATTGAAGATATTGCCCTTCACCGTTCCGGAAATTTCCAGATTGCCGCGCCACCCGGTATCTTCTCCGATAAGGAGACGCGTAACTTGCCCCAGGGGAGCATTGGTCCACTGGGTTTGAAGGTCGATCGGCATTTCGCCGATGTCCTGGGCGCGGCGGAGCAATCCTTCTACTCGCAATGTTCCCGTATCGGAGAGGCCGAGATCGACATCCGTGCGGACAGGTTGCGCTTCAAGGCGGAGACGCCACTCATCAGGATTGGCAAGCCACATGGCGAAATCGGCGTTAAAGAGGGAAAAAGGCTTCTTTTCTGTGCCGAATTTGAAATTTACGCGTGCATTTGTAGCTTCAATATAGGGAAATCGCGTTTGACCCCTTGCATGGCGCTGTGACGTGGGAGCGTTGGGTATGCGGGATGCCTGCAGCAAAACCGTACCGATATTCCAGCGGCCCTCGTTATTTCGGACAAGGTTCAGACTGGGCTGATCCAGGCTGATGCGTCCTATCTCCAGACGGCCACGCCATAAGGAGCTAAATCGAATCGAAGCTTCAACGCTTTGCGCCCGTAGCGTAGGCTCGGTGCCGAAAGCAGGATCTTCTTCCACAAGAAAATCGCTCAATTCAATGCCGGGAAAAGGTAGCAGACGCAAAGTGGCCGAGGATAGATGGACGCGACGGCCAAGAGCGCTTCCAATGGCGTCTGCTATGCGGCGCTGGTAGCGGTTCATGTTGATAAGCGGCGGAAGGATGAGGGCAGCTGCCAACAGAAACAGGATGGTAAACAGAATCCAGTATTTTTTCTGGGATTTACGCGGGTTTTCGCTCATCGATTCCACTGCTGTTTGAACATATCATTTGCGATTTTTGTGCCGGGGAGTCCTGCTTATCCCTTTTGAAGATAGTGTATTGCAATCAATTCTAAGATCGCTTGGTGAATCGCACGTTTTCAATGGTTTAGCGCCAGCGATTCTCTGAAGATCAGCTCAAAACAGGAACAGCTCCCATCCAGGACAAGGTCCGGCTGGTGGTTCGACAATCCTTCTGAAAATACAAGCGCAGCGCTGTTTCCTGCTTCTAACGCTACTTCACTAGATGCAGCATGCGGCTCCAGCGAGTCTGATCGAAGAAGTGGATGATGATGTGGAAGATGAATCCCACGCGATCAGACAATGAAGTCTTGTCGATCTGATCCTCCGGCGTGACGAATGACCAGTAGACAAAAAGAGGCCGGCCCACAATGTTTTCGCGAGGCACAAAACCCCAATAGCGGCTGTCGAGGCTTACCGGGCGGTTATCGCCCATGGCGAAATAGTGACCGGCAGGCACAACCAGATCGTCGCCTTGGATATGATTCGGTAGATCGACCGACCACTCAGCAGTTACATCCGAAGCCTGGGAGGGCGGAACTGCCGGAAAATCATCGCGATAGGGGTAATAGCTGTCATCGCTGGGCTTTGCTGCCTGGGGCTCGTTCTGAGGCTGCCCGTTCAGGTAGACGATGCCGTTGCGCAGGTGAATACGATCGCCGGGAATGCCGACAACACGTTTCACGAGGAACATATGCTCGCCATTGGCCTCAACCGTAGGCTTATAGAAGACGATGATATCGCCGCGGCGGATATCGCGGTGGTGATCGAATGGAGCCCAATGCGAAGGCGGAGCAAGTGTCATGCGGTCGACAAGAACGTGATCGCCGATGAGCAGCGTCTTCTCCATCGAGCCTGAGGGTATTTCGAAATTCTGGAAAATAAATGTCAGTGCAAAGAGGCCAAGCACAAGCACGCTGCAAATGGAGGCAATGAATTCGAGAGGCGTTTCTTCGCGATGCGCTTGCTTCTTTTCCAACTTATTTTCCAGAATCTGTTCCATATCTCTCTAGTCAAGTCTTACTGGACAAGGCGGAACATCCGGTCCCAGCGGGCGAAATCGACGACGCTGTTGATCGGATCGCTGTCGTGTCCGAGTCTATCACCCGGAAGGTCCGGAACACTTGTGGTAGAGGGCTGACGCAATGAGAAATAGATGACGAAAGGTCGGCCCACAACATTGGGTTCGGGCACAAAACCCCAATATCGACTGTCCCGGCTATGATTTCGGTTATCCCCGAGCACAAAATAATGCTGGGGCGGCACAATCAGGTCGCCATTCTGCACGTCCCCACGCATCTCCATCCACCAGTGGGTGTCAACACCGGGATCGGTGTAGATCATGGTGGGGAACTGGTCGCGGAAGTTATCCGCATACGAGCTTTCATATACGGCATAGGGCTCCGTCAACTGCCGGCCGTTCAGAAAAACCAGGCCATTATGCAAATGGACGCGGTCACCCGGAATGGCGACGACGCGCTTGACGACATGATCCGTCGGATCAAGCGGAAAATGGAAGACGACGATATCGCCGCGCTGAATCTGGCGGTAAGGCAGCAGCCATTTCCAGACGCCCGGCGGGGCATACGTCATTTTATTGACCAGCAGAAAATCGCCGACCAGAAGCGTATGCTCCATCGATTCCGAGGGGATGCGGAACGGTTGCACCACAAAAGTGAGCACAAAAAGTGCAATCACGATAATCGAAAGCAGCGAACGAACCGTGTCCCAGACTGTCGGATAGACAAGATGGTGCCTCTGGGGCACTGCGGCTAATCCGGAAACCCTCTCCGTGCCGGGAGTAGCCGGCGCAGCCACGCTTGCGATCATCGGCTTATTCATGGGCTGGCTCCTGCGCAGCTGCTGCCGTTAGTTTTTCCATCGCTCTACGGGCAGCCTCCTGCTCGGCCTTCTTCTTGGTAGTGCCCACGCCGCGGGCCAAAGCTTTTCCGGGTGTTCCGTTGTCGGAAATTCTGACTTCTACGGTGAAGCGCTTGCGATGATCGGGGCCGCTTTCACCTTTGACGATATAGATGGGCTGGGCGCTTTTGTGGGCCTGCAGAAATTCCTGTAGCGCAGACTTATGGTCGCCTATGCTGCGCCCCTGGAGCAGTTCCTGCATTAAGGATTCTACAGACGGAGCAACCACTTCGCGCTCAACAAAGGCTCGTGCAACTTCAATGCCTGCATCAAGATAAACGGCAGCGATCACCGCCTCGATACAGTTGGCCAGCAGGGCGGATTTCTTCCGACCTCCGCTGCGCTCCTCGCCTTTGCCCAGAAGCAGATATTTGCCCAATTTGAGTCGCACTCCGACCTGGCCGAGATGCTTGCGGCTGACCAGCGCCGAACGCAGGCGGGTAAGCTCTCCTTCACTCAATTCAGGAAAACGCTTGAAAAGGGAGTCGGCTACCAGGAGGCCGATGACGGCATCTCCCAGAAATTCAAGCTGTTCATTATCTTTAGGAGCCGCCTCCGGCGAGCCGCCGTCGGTTAGATGAAATTCGTGGGCAAGTGAACTATGGGTCAATGCCTGAACGAGCAACTGCGGTCGCTCGAATTTGTGTCCGAGCGCGCGTTCCAGCGATGGAAAAGCCGGTTGCCCCATGCTTGATGCAGTCCTCTTTTACTGTAGTCGATTTATTGGACGCTGTTCAAAGAGGAGACGTTGAAGGGGGCGTGCAATTTCCGTAAATGGAAGTTTAAGCAAAAAATACCCCATCCTGTCCAACGATTGAAACGAGACAGGATGGGGCAGGTTTTGATTCGATTGAGGTTAGAAAGACAACCGCAAAGCGAACTGCATCACGCGGGGGTCACCCGAGAGCGTAGTAATGCTTCCGGCAGAGCTGCTGCTGACATTCCCGCTGGGCTGGCCAAACTCCGGCGTGTTGGTCACGTTGAAGACTTCCCAGCGAAATTCCAGGTTGACCCGCTCGAAGGGGAACTCGCGCCGCAGATTTGCGTCGAAAACATTGGTGCGAGGGCCAACGAGTGTATTACGTCCGCTGTTGCCGAAGGTGCCGGACTGCGGCAATGCATAGGCGTCGGTGAGGTTAGAGCCCAATTGAGTGCAGGCTTTATTCCCTGAGAAATAGAACCAGCAGGTGGGGTCGCCTACGATATGTGGCTTGCCGATAAGCTGAGGCGGTGCAACGGCATAACCGTAAGGGTCGAGAGCGTTGGCCAGCGTCCCGCCGGAATTTACCGTGAACGGATGGCCGGAGTAGAAGGTGTAGATGCCCGAAGTGCGGAAGTCGCCGAAGATCCACGCCAACGGGCCGTGGTTCAACATAGGCTTGCCATGACCGAAGGGTAGCTCATAGTCGTAATTGACGGAAACGCGGTTGCGGATGTCGAAGTCGCTGTTGCCGTACCAGGCCGAGGCATTGCGTCCATTCGGGGCGTCCCCGGAGTTGGTTTCCAGCTCTTCGGGTGCGTTATCGAGGCTGTGGGAGTAGGTGTAAGCCGCCTGGATGCTGAGGCCGTTCTGGAAGCGGCGCTTCAGGCTGGCCTGCAGGCCGTTATAGTTGCCGAACCCGATTGGATCGGTATATTCGATCAGGCCGAAATTCGAGTAGGGGATCACCGGAACGATCTTGCCGGAGCTGTTGGTTGTGGTTTCCACTGTATTGCCGGAGATCATGGGCTGGTTGTAATCGCGGATCAGATCGAGGTGCGTCGACTTTGTGCCTACGTAATCGACTTCCGCTGTCCATGCATTGCCAATGGCGCGCTGAATGCCGAGGCTCCACTGCTGCACATAGGGCGTAGGATCGTTGGAATCCAGTGCGCGGATGTGGAACGCAGTGAGATTGCTGAGATCGACGGTGGAGGGATCGAGATAGTTTGCCGGGAATCCCTGTTGCGCGATCATGACAGGCGTCGTCGATGTAGAAGCAGCAGACTGCGTTTTGTTGATGAGGAACGGCGGGTTAAGCGAAAGCTGATCTTCGCTGCCGTAACGCTCAAAAACGGTGTAGTAAATGCCGTAGCCGCCGCGCAGGACGGTTTTCTGGTCGGGCGAATAAGCAAAACCGATGCGGGGGCCGAAGTTCTTGTAGTTGGTGTTCACCAGGGCGCGAGACTTCAAGCCGCCGGAACGGCTGAAGACCAGCGACCCGGAGTCCGGATCGAAATTGGCCATCTGATTTTTGGCATTCAGGGCCGGAGTAGCGAAATCATAGCGGATGCCAAGGTTCAACGTGAGCTGCGGTGTTACTTTCCAGTCATCTTCAAAGAAGCCGGCAAGCATCCAGAGGCGCTGGTCGACAAAATGGACATTGGTGAGCTGGTTGCTCTGCACCATTCCGAGAAGGCCGTCAGCGTATGGGAAGCCGGTTCCGGAGACGCACTGGCTGGAAGCATTGCGGGCGCAGGTGAAGATGCCGCTGAAGGTCATATCGCCGCGCATACCGGGTTCATCCTGGAAGAGGTTGCGCATCGGAGCATAAAGTGAGGCGCCGATTTTGTAGGTCTGGCGTCCGTGCGTGAGCGAAAGCGTGTCGTTGTATTGGAACTGCTGCGGAACCTGCTGTTTCGGCAGATAATCCGGCGATCCAAGGAACGCATAATTGGTGAAAGTGGTGAGCGGTACGCCGCCGCCAATTGCCGGGTTGACCGGAATTCCGGGAACAAAATCACCGGCATATTGCGTAAGTGCGAACGGGTCCTGTTCGGCGAAGGAGTAGTTGCGCACCCATCCGAAGCGGAAGTCATTTACCAGATTCGGGCTGAAGATGTGTGTCCAGCCGAGGACAAAACTGTGGTTTTTAATGTACTGGCGGCCCCAGGCTGAGGTGCTGCTACCGTCGGCAAGTCCGCCGATGTAGCCGGGGATAAAACGGAAGCGGTTCGAGTAGTTGTAGCGTCCGAAGAAGGTGTTATTCGAAGACGGCGTCCAGTCAACGCGACCGTTATAGCTGTCATTGTTGTCCTGAGCCAGCGCGTTGCGCACGTAATTGTTCAATTCGCCTGAAGCGTTGGGCTCAGGAAAGAGAGCGATCAGGGCGGTTACCGCCGAATCGATCCGGTCTGCAGGGATCTTGTTATCGGCAAAGGGCTGGCCTGTGGTCGGGTCATAGATCGTGGGATACTTTACGCCGACTTTTGCGCCTGTCTCGGGGCTGAAGTCGCCGATACGCTCGTTATCGAGCGGCACGGTGGTTGTACGGGAGACGCCCTGCTTGATGCGGGTTCCCTCATAGTTGAAGAAGCCGAAGAGGCGATTCTTCATGAATGGGCCGCCAAAGCTTCCACCAAATTGGTGCTGATTGTTTTCCGGCTTGCGCAAACCGCTGCGGTTCGAGATAAAGTCATTCGCATCGAAGTAGTTGTTGCGCAGGTATTCGTAGGCGAGCCCATGGAAATCATTGGTGCCGCTCTTGGTATTGACGGAAACAGCTGCTCCCGGTGCGCGTCCATATTCTGCCGAGTAGGGATTGGTGATGATGTTGAACTCAGCGATTACGTCAACGGACGGGTGCGCTGCTTCAGTGCTCAGCTCCTGCACGTTTTCTGAGAAGGTATTGTTGTCGATGCCGTCGAGGATGAAGTTGTTCTGCAGCGAATGGATGCCGTTGACATTGAAATCGCCGGTGCGTCCTGCAGAAGTAGCGCCGCTCTGCTGCGTATAACGCGCAATCTGAACGCCGGGTACCATCCGGAGCAGGTCGTCCCAGTTGCGGAGATAAAGCGGTGTCTGCTCGATGGTGTGCTGATTGATGACGGTGCCGATAGACGCATCATCCGGAGACAGCCCTGAAGCCTGCGCTTCTACTTCCACGGTCTGCTGCGCGGAGCCGACGGTCAGAGCAAAATCGCGACGGCTCTTTTCTGCAACGTTAAGAGTTACATTTTCTTCGATAGCGTTAAAGCCTGCTGCTTCAATATGCAGAGCATACTGACCGATGGGCAAATTTTGAAAGGTGTAATACCCGGCATTATCGGTTACAACCGTGCGCTCGTATCCGGTGGCGGAGTTCGTAGCTTTTACAGTTACATTTGGGATGGCTGCGCCGCTCGGGTCAGCAACAAGGCCGGAAAGGCTGGCTGTATTGACCTGGGCGATAACAGAGATGCTGAGGAAAAATACCGCAGCGAGTAGCAGGGCGTAACGATACCATGCTCTTAATTTTAATTTCTTCATAGTGCCTCTCAGAGAAGTGCGATCTGTGAATAGCAAGATGGAGCGGAAGATCACAAAATCGCGGGAGTAGTATTCAGGGCGTACCTAAAAAGACCGTAAAGAGTAACTCTGAAAACACTATCAAGGCAAGGTAAACGAGAGATGAATATGGGAGGTGCAGGGGCGTGGAACTCAATAGACAGGCCACGCCCGTAATCCCAATTATTTGTGGAGCGCCTGCGCGATGGCGGCTTCCGCCAGGGGCGCCATGATGGCATAGCCTTTCGCATTGGGGTGCACTCCATCGAAGGAGATGCCCGGTTGCATCGCTCCCTTCGCATCGGACATAGCGCTGTAGTAATCGAGATAGACGTAGCCGTTGCCGGCGCAGAAATTACGCAGCCACTGGTTGACCTCGCGAATCTCTTCAACCGGCTGCACGCCCGGTTTCCACGGATAAGCCCCTGCCGGGGTAATGGAGGCAAAAATGACTTTAATGCCATTCTCCTTGGCAATCGCCGCCATGGAACTGAAATTGTCTTCGATCATTTGTGGAGTAGATGGGCCGGTATTGCCTGCAATATCGTTCGTTCCTGCAAGAATGACAACCGCCGCCGGATGCAGGTGCACGACATCCTGCTGAAAACGGACAAGCATCTGAGGCGTGGTCTGCCCGCTGATGCCGCGATTGATATAAGGCTTGCCGGGGAAGAATGTCCCCGTTTCCGGACGCCGCCCCCAGCCATCTGTAATCGAGTCTCCGAAAAAGACAACGCGCTGCTCTCCGGCAGCGGGTGATTGCAAAGTCTGATTTTCAGCCTGGTAGCGCTTCAGGTTGGGCCAGTCCTGTAACTGGCTTTGCATGCGCTCAATTTGTTTTGCATCAACGGTGGTAGTCTGTTCTGCCGTTGCAGGGGTCTGCGACCACAGCCAACCGGAAAAGAGTAGTGCTGCGCTCAGGCAACCTGCGTGAACAATTTTCATGGCTCCTCCGAATAGGGTTTGTTTCAAGCATAGGATTTTCAACGGATTGTTCGCGAATCCATAGTAAAGCGCAGCGGCACAGATGCGAAATTTGCCATCGATGGAATTGCGACTCTTTCTTTGGTGTAGTTCATCCAAATACAGGTATGGACGCACGTCATTTCGTCTATCGCCCACATCCCGCATTGCGTCGTTATGTGCGCGAGATTATTTCGATACGTACGGAGCGTGATCGCACCCAGATACTGCTGCCTGAAACTACCCTTACCATGGTGCTCCGCCAATCCGGCAGAACTTTTCTGGGCGAAAGGGCGTTGCCATTCGCCATGATTTCCGGCTTGCAGAAAAATGCCCGGGTCATCAGGCATGGCGCTGGCTCCTCGCTGGTCATTGTGCGTTTCACGGAAACGGGAGCGGCAGCACTGCTGCATGATCGAGTCGATCAGCTGTATACGCATACCGCGCCCCTGGACTCGATGTTGCCGCAGCAGGAAATCAATAGGGTGCAGGATGTATTGGCCGAAACAGAAAATCCGGAGAAGCGCCTGCTGGCGGTGGAAAATTTCCTGCTGGCTCGAATGCGGCAACGCTATGAGGTGCCGGCATCGGTAGAAGCAGCAGCAAAAATCATCCGCAATTCTGGCGGCAGACACTCGATCGCCTTGATTGCGCGCACGGTCGGAATGAGCCAGAGTGCCTTGGAGCGAAACTTCCGCTCAATCGTTGGCACTTCTCCCAAAATGCTAAGCCGCCTTGCGCGATTACAGAATGTTTGTCGACTATGGGATGGAAAGAAAACCTTAGCCGAAATTGCGGCCGAAGCCGGCTATTCTGATCAGCCGCATATGAATCGCGATTTCCGTTTCTTTTCCAATACTTCTCCTGAAGACTTCTTTCGCAGCGGTGCGCCCCGTAATCTGCCGACTTTTTACAAGTAGCGGGAGATAGTGCTTCGTTACGCTGAGTGCGTGAGGATCGAGAACGATGACTCACGTAAAGGAGAAGCCGATTGAAACGCTACGCTATGATTTTCCGTTCTACTCGCACTCTCACAGCTGACGAATTGCAGCGGCGCGCTGTCGAAATACAGGATTGGGTAAAACAAGTCAGTAGTAAAGGCATTGCCCTCGATCCTCGAATGCTGGGCGAAACTGTAAGCCGCCTTTCCATGGATAACGACGAGATCACCGAGCGCTCTTCGCCGGACGATCCGGCGCTGCTCACAATCGTCTATTTTGACGCACAGAATCATGAACAGGCGCTATCCGTTGCCCGTATTCACCCCGGACTTCGTTATGGAACTGCCATCGAGGTAAGGGAATGGAATGCCCCACAGGCGGCAGCGCGATGAGAGTATTGGTGCTGGGTGCTACCGGAGGGACCGGCAAGGAGATTGTGCACCAGGCCATCGATAGAAAGCACGAAGTAACAGCGATGGTCCGTTCCCCTGAACGTTTAGGGGAGCTCCGCGATCTGGTTCAAGTTCGGGAAGGCAACTTGCTGAATACAATAGAGCTTGCAGCTTCACTTCGAGGGCAGGATGCCGTGTTGTCCGCCTTTGGTCCGAGAGTTCCAATCGCCAGGAACGAAGAGCATCTTTTGGAAGAGTTTGCGATAGCGCTGGTTGCTGCCATGAAACAAGCCGAAGTGAAACGCGTGCTGGTCGAATCATCCGCCTTCCTATTTAAAAAGGCGATATTTCCTCCAACTTATCTACTGGGACGACTGCTGTTCTCATCTGTCGTAAAAGATGCTACGGCAATGGAACGGCATTTCCGTCAGAGTGGATTGAGTTGGACACTCCTTCGTCCTCCCCGCCTTACGGACGGGGCGTTATCGAGAAAATATCGTGTGCGCATAGGAAAACTGCCTGTATCCGGATTTACGATTTCCCGCGCGGATGTGGCTGACTGTTTCCTGAAGTCATTGGAGGATGACAATACCATCGGAGAAATTGTAGGTCTTAGTTGCTGACGATAATCGGTCCTGAAGTATGCAACACTGTGGAGCAAACATACTTGCATCCCGGAGTTACAACGCATGCCGAAGCAGAGCGCGGGACTGATGATGTACCGCAGAGTCCATGGCACCACAGAGATTTTTCTGGTGCATCCTGGCGGCCCGTTCTGGGCGAAGAAAGATCAAGGTGCGTGGACCATCCCCAAAGGCGAATATGAGGAGGGTGAGAACCCGTTGTCCGCCGCCCAACGCGAGTTCGAGGAGGAAACAGGGTTTCAGGCGACGGGAGAATTTTTTGAACTTGGGTCAGTGAAGCAGAAGAGTGGAAAGACCATAATAGCCTGGGCATTTGAGGGGAACTGTGATCCGGAACAATTGACCAGCAACACCTGCGAGATCGAGTGGCCACCGCGATCCGGTCGCCGCATTGTCATTCCTGAAGTCGATCGTGGTCGTTGGTTTGGGTTGGAAGAGGCGCGTCAATCGATTCGCGCAGAACAGCAGCCATTGCTGGCGAAGCTGCAACTCCTGCTGGAAAAAGAGCCGCAGGCTTGATGCGCCTGCGGCCCCGGAACTGCTATTTCTTTTCGTTCTGCTTCTTTTCTTTGTTTTCGGCAAAATTCTTTGCCGCATGCAGAACGCGGTCGCGGGCATAGGCTGCGTCGTGCCATCCGCGGACTTCCACGCGCTTTCCTTCGAGGTCCTTATAGATCGAAAAGAAGTGCGTAATTTCCTTCAGCATGTGCGGATAAATTTCTGAATAATTCCAGACATCCGTGTAGCGCGGATTGTTCTTGCCCACGGCAAGAACCTTTTCGTCCAGAACGCCCTGGTCGAGCATTTCCAGCAATCCGATGGGTCGAACCTGCATGACACAGCCGGGAAAGCTGGGCGCGTCGACCAGAACCAACACGTCGAGCGGGTCGCCGTCATCGCTGAGCGTGGACGGAATAAAACCGTAGTCACCAGGGTAGTGCACCGGCGAATACAGGTTGCGATCCAGACGAAAGACATGCAACTGTTTGTCGTACTCGTACTTGTTGATGCCTTCAAACGGAATCTCAATGACGCCGGTAATGACCTCCGGCACCTTATCGCCAATCGGTAGTTCTAAGTAATTAACCATTCGCTTCCTAGTGTACGCAATCTATATGACTGCCGGAATAAGACCAGTTTTCCGGAAGAGCACCGTTTATAATCGGGCATAATGAAGGCTCATGTCTACGTGACACTCAAACGGACGGTCCTGGACCCGCAGGGGCAGACCATCCAGAATGCACTCAAAAAGATGCAATATAAGGGCGTTAAGGACGTCCGGCAGGGAAAATATTTTGTTCTCGACCTGGATGAGGCCCTCGATGCCGCTTCTGCCAAAGAAGAAGTAGAGCGCATCGCGCGCGATGTGCTGACCAATCCGGTAATCGAAGAGTTTACCTATAGGTTGGAATAGGACGTTACGTTTGCGGGATTGACACGGGTCTTACAATCTCAGCATGTGCGGGATTGTAGGGTACGTCGGTAAAAAGGAAGTTGTTCCAGTCATCATCGAGGGGTTGCGCCGCCTTGAATATCGCGGATACGATTCAGCCGGTATTGCGGTCGGCGGAAACGGCAACAGGCTGGAGCTGCGCCGCGCTCCCGGCAAGCTGAAAAAACTGGAAGATGTTCTGCAGGATCGCCCAATCCAGGGTACCTACGGCATTGGCCATACCCGTTGGGCCACCCATGGCCGCCCCACAGAAGAAAATGCCCACCCGCACCGTGACTGCACCGGCCGCATCGTGGTCGTTCACAATGGCATTGTCGAAAACTACCTGGCCTTGAAGCAGGAGCTGATCGCGGAAGGTCATAAGTTTGTCACCGAAACCGACACCGAAATCATTGCGCACCTGATCGAGCAGGAGTTGAAGTCGGCGGAGAAGTCCGGCAAGACTCTATCCCTTGAAGAATCCGTGCGACGGACGGTAAAGAGGCTTACAGGGGCATTCGCTATCGTTGTCATTTCCTCAGACGAGCCGGACAAGATCGTAGCCGCTCGATTTGGGCCGCCAGCCGTGATCGGCGTCGGTGAAGGCGAATATTTTGTCGCCTCCGATGTTCCGGGAATTCTGCACCATACGCGCAATCTTTATTTCCTGGCCGATGGCGATATGGCTGTCCTGACTCCCGCCGGCGTGCACCTTACGGATTTTGACGGAAACCCTATCGAGCGCCAGGTGCAGCGCATTCAGTGGGATCCGATCCAGGCAGAAAAAGGCGGCTATAAACACTTCATGCTCAAAGAAATATTTGAGCAGCCGCGCGCCATTCGAGATACGACCCTGGGGCGCATCTCGCTGGATACAGGCCGTGTTTTTCTGAGCGAGATGAAGGTGAGTGGCGAAGATTTTCGTCGCGCCACCAAGGTGAATATCGCCGCCTGCGGCACCAGCTGGCACGCTGCGACAGCAGGGAAGTTCATGATCGAGCGCCTGGCCCGCGTGCCCGTCGAAGTGGATTACGCCAGCGAATACCGCTATCGCGATCCTATTCCCGATCCAGCGGCACTGGGCCTGCTCATTACCCAATCCGGCGAAACTGCCGATACGCTGGCCGCGCAGCGCGAAATGATCGCCAAAGGCTCGAAGACCATCGCCATCTGCAACGTTGTAGGCGCAATGATTGCGCGCGAGGCGCACGGCACGATCTATACCCATGCCGGACCGGAAATTGGCGTGGCTTCAACCAAGGCGTTCACCGCGCAGCTGGTTGCGCTCTTCCTTTTTGCCGTGCATCTTGCGCAGGCCCGCCATACCATCACCGATGAGGAAAGCCGCGCATTGCTCGAAGAATTGACACTGCTGCCGGGTAAAGTAGAAGAGATTTTGCGCATGGCTGACAGCGAGTGCGAAAAGCTGGCACGCACCTATTCCACGGCTAAAGATTTTCTTTTCCTCGGACGCGGTATTCACTATCCCATTGCGCTGGAAGGCGCGCTGAAGCTCAAGGAAATTTCCTACATCCATGCTGAAGGTTATCCGGCAGGAGAAATGAAGCATGGGCCGAATGCGCTGATCGATGAAGAGCTGCCGGTGGTTGTGCTGGCTACATATGACAAGAACAACCGCGATTCAAAGCTACGCTATGAGAAAACCCTCTCAAATGTTCAGGAAGTTACAGCTCGGTCCGGCAAGGTGATTGCCGTTGCCATGGAAGGCGATGAGGAAATTAAGCAGCTCGTCGATCATGTGCTCTATGTTCCGCATGCGCCTGAGCTGTTGCTTTCCGTGCTGGACGTGATTCCATTGCAGCTGCTGGCCTATCACATTGCCGTGCGTCGCGGATGCGACGTAGACCAGCCGCGCAATCTGGCGAAGTCAGTCACGGTAGAGTAACTTTACCCAGCGCACCCGATACATTGCCATACTGAGTGCAGCGAAGCGTCCTGCTTTTTTGGGGTTGCGGCATGGCTGAATCGCATCTCGCCCAGCCGGAAACAGCATGGAAGCATGCCGAAAAAAAGGCAGGCTTAGTAGACATCTGTCTGGTAGCGCTTGGCTTTCTTCATCGCTGCCAGATATTCCTGCGCTGCTTCAAGCGAAATGTTCTTGCCCCGCGCAATGGAGTTCAGCAGCGCTGTCTCGACATCTTTTGCCATACGTTCAGCATCACCGCAGACATAGAAATGCGCTCCATTTTCCAGCCAGTCGTAAAGCTCGGCAGAATTTTCCTTGATGCGGTCCTGCACATAGATCTTGTGTGCCTGATCGCGAGAGAATGCGGTGTCGAAGCGTGTCAGGATGCCTTCCTGAAACATGCCTTCTAAATCTTCACGATAGAGAAAGTCGGAGGCACGGCGCTGTTCGCCGAAAAACAGCCAGTTTTTTCCTTTGTGTCCATGTGCTTTGCGATGCTGGAGAAATGCGCGGAATGGAGCGATGCCCGTGCCGGGACCGACCATGATAATCGGCGTATCGGTATCTTCCGGAAGGCGAAAATTATTATTTGCATGCAGAAAGATGGGCATGGTGCAGCCTTCCGGGGCGCGCTCGCCAAGATGTCCTGAGCACAATCCCTGGCGATCGCGAGCATAGCTCGTGTATCGAACCACGCGCACAATGGTATGTACCGCGTCCTTCACAAGCGATTGTGACGAGGCGATAGAGTACATCCGCGGCGTGAGGCGTCCCACGACCTGGAATAGCTGCTGCGGCTCGGTAATGCCGCCGGGGTATTCGGTGATGAGATCGATGAACTCGCGCCCCCAGACATAATCCTCTGCGGCGGCACGGTTCTCGGGTAGTGCGAAGGCTTTCAGCGTTTCCAGCCCCGGCACCGATGCAGGAGCCACCTTGGCATAGGCATTCACCGCGCCGCGGGTAAGCTTGCCGATAGCCAGCCGCGTGCGCAGCGCTTCTTCCAGGCTGATTTCAACTTTGTAGTGATCGAGCACGCGCTCATCGCCTTTAAAGTGCAGCTTCTCCAATACCTCGGCCACTTCCGATGTACGATTTTCCGGCAGAATGCCGACCGCGTCCCCCGGCGTGTATTCCATGCCGGGCTCAAGCTCAAGCTCAATGTGTCGCGTTTCTTTTTCCGAGCCGGCAGTTGTCATCAATACATTGACCAGCATGCGCGACATGTAAGGATTGTTACGGGTATACTTCTGCGGCTGCGTGCTCATAAAAAGGGTCTGTGGAATTGAGTATATCTGCAGGGATGCGACACAGGATTGCTGACAGCCGAGAGCTGGATGGATAATTTCAGAAGAGGAGCGCGCACAAATCCTTGGATCGACAGCTTTTTACCGCCACATTGCAGCAGAAGCTCGTGCTCTCGGAGCCGGGAGAGTGCTATCACCTCCAATTTTCCGTGGAAGAAGTTTCAGAATTTGATTTTGTTCCGGGCCAGTTCATCTCCTGCATTGCGGAAGATGCTCGCGGCAAGCAGCAAACGCGGGCATATTCCATTGCCTCTGCGCCACAGGGCAACATCATAGATATATGCCTGAACCGCGTAGAAGGCGGCTTTTTCTCGAATCTTCTGTGCGATCTCGAGCCGGGTCAAACCATGCAGTTCCATGGCCCGCACGGCTTGTTTACATTGCGGCAGCCGCTGACCGACACAATCCTGATTGCAGTCGATACCGGCATTGCGCCCATTCGTGGCTTTATCGAGTGGCTTTTCCCGGAAAACGGCCAAGATCGCGGTCAGGGACGACATATCTCGCTGGTGCATGGCGCTCATGCTTCGTCAGAGATCTATTACCGAAAATATTTCGAGAAGATTGCCGCGGAACATCACAATTTTCAGTACCTTCCAATCGTCAGCCATCCTCATGACGGCTGGGATGGCCTGCGCGGCTATGTTCCTGAGCATCTTGCCAAAATTGTGGCGGATCGCAAGCCGGCTGCGCAGAACGCGGCCACAATTGCTCCGGATGGATTCGATATACATGCCTACATCTGCGGCTTGAACGAAATGATTTCTCCCTGCCGCGAAAAATTGAAAGAGCTTGGCTGGCAGCGGAAGCAGATTGTCTTCGAGCGTTATGACTGACGCATCAGCTCCAATAGCTCCGATCCAGGGTGCGGTATTGGATCGCCTCCGCAATATGCGGCACTGTAATGGCGTCTGCGCCTTCGAGATCAGCGATCGTTCGAGCCACTTTCAGGATGCGGTCATGCGCTCGTGCCGTTAACCCTTGCTGTTGCATGGCACGTTCCAGCAGCCGTTCGGCATCCGCTCCCAGCTCGCAATAGGCGCGGATTTGCCGTGTGCCCATCTGCGCATTCGAGTGGATTTTCTCGGCAGCTTGTTTGAATCGTTGCCGTTGGCGTTCGCGTGCCGACATCACCCGGGAACGAATCGATGCTGAGTTTTCGCTGGTTGCTCCGGCACGCAGCTCGCGGTATTGCACGGCTGGCACTTCGATGTGGATATCGATGCGATCGAGCAAGGGGCCTGAAACTTTCGAGACATAGCGCTGAATCATCGGCGGCGTACAGGAGCATTCGCGCGATTTGTCATTGAAGTAACCGCAGGGGCAGGGATTCATCGCCGCCGCCAGCATGAAAGCAGAAGGGAAGGTCAGCGACATCGAAGCGCGCGCAATGACGACATTGCGATCTTCCAGCGGCTGCCGCATCACTTCCAGCACATTGCGGGGGAACTCCGGCAACTCGTCGAGAAACAACACGCCGTTGTGTGCCAGCGAAACTTCGCCCGGTCGCGGTACGGCACCGCCGCCAATCAGTCCGGCATCGGAAATGGTGTGGTGCGGCGAGCGAAAGGGCCGCTGCGTTACCAGCCCCGCATCGGCGTCCAGCACTCCGGCAACGGAGTGGATCTTGGTCGTCTCCAGGGCTTCTTCAAAGCTTAATGGAGCAAGAATCGACGGCAGCCGCTTCGCCAGCATTGTTTTACCGGAGCCTGGAGGCCCGATCATCAGAATGTTGTGTCCACCGGCTGCGGCTACTTCCAGCGCGCGCTTGGCCGTCTGCTGCCCGCGCACATCGGCAAAGTCTGCATGGAAATGCTGCAGCTCGCCCAGCATCTCCGCTGTCTGGATGCGAAACGGCGAAGTATGAATGCCTCCATTGCCGGCAGCGTTCAGCAACTCGCGCACCTGGTTCAGCGTCTCTACCGGATACACGTTTACGCCCTCGACCACCGCAGCTTCGCGCGCATTCGCTTTCGGAATCACCAGGTTGCGAATACCCCGCTCCCGTGCCGCCACAGCAATGGGCAACATTCCGGAAACACCTCGCAACGCGCCATCCAGGCCCAACTCTCCCACCAGCAGAAATTGACTCAGGTCCTGCAATTGCAGAGCGCCATACGCTCCAAGGATGCCGATGGCCATCGGAAGATCGAAGCCTGAGCCCTCCTTCTTGATATCGGCCGGCGCCAGGTTAATGGTGATGTGCGTGGACGGCACATCGAAGCCGGAGTTCTTGATAGCCGCGCGTACGCGGTCGCGGCTCTCTCGTACTGCCGCGTCAGGAAGCCCGACAGTGTGGAAGTGGTCTTCCGTTGTTTTGATCCCGGAATAGTCAACCTCAACATCGATGATGTTGGCATCAATACCGTATACGGCAGCGCTCAGAGCCTTAAAAAGCATAGATTTTCACTGATAAGTGGATGGAGTATACATTGGCCATGATCGAAAAGAGGATAGGAATACATCTGTTTACAGATACAGGAGCAAACTTTAGGCACTTGCTGAATCTGCCTTATGCATGATGAGTGAAAACGCGATTTAGGAAAGAAGGAATAAAATGAAATCGAGTGAAGACGAGTCTTTTTGATCTTTTTAAGGTTGGTATCGGTCCATCGAGCTCGCACACTATGGGCCCGATGCGCGCCGCCCGGCGTTTTGCTCTTTCCCTTGCCGATAATGAGTTGCTTGCCCGGGTAGACCGCGTGCAAGCCGAATTGTATGGCTCACTTGCTTTAACAGGTCACGGCCATGGCACAGACCGTGCCGTATTGTTAGGACTTGCAGGCGAAGAGCCCTCGACCATCGATCCGGAAACCATCGAGCCGAAGCTCGAGGAAATTCGCGCCTCGCATCAACTTCTACTAGCCGGCAGCAAGCGGATTGCCTTCCGAGAAGAGGCAGATGTGCTCTTTCACCGGGACATTATGTTTCCGGAAGGTGCAAAGATACAGCATCCAAACGGCATGCGATTCAGCGCCTTCGATTCTGCAGGCGCTTTGCTGGCCAGTGAAATCTTTTTTTCTATCGGCGGCGGTTTCATCGTTTCTGACAGGGAGGATGCCGGCAGCACATCGCAACTAGCCGCAGCATCATTACCGCATCCCTTCACAACCGCGGCGGATTTATTGGCAATCGCGCAGGAAAAGAACCTTTCCATCTGGCAGTTGATGCTGGAGAACGAATCAGCCTCTCGCTCGCAGGAAGAAGTGCGTTCCAGCATCCTGCAAATCTGGAAGGTGATGCAGGACTGCATGGATCGCGGCATGCGGACAGAAGGCATCTTGCCCGGTGGGCTGAATGTGCGCCGCCGCGCGCCTCGCCTTGCAGAGCGTCTCCGCGAGAAGGGCTCGGTTGATCCGCTGGCGCCGCTCGACTGGGTGACGGTTTACGCGATGGCGGTGAATGAAGAGAATGCCGCCGGAGGTCGCGTCGTCACCGCTCCTACAAATGGAGCAGCCGGTGTTGTGCCTGCGGTGGCCCGCTACTATCTTGATTTCGTTCCCGGCGCCAATGAAGAAGGCATTCTGCGGTATTTCCTAACCTCGGCGGCTATCGGCATTCTTTATAAAGAAAACGCGTCTATCAGCGGTGCAGAAGTTGGCTGCCAGGGCGAAGTGGGCGTTGCCTGCTCCATGGCTGCTGGTGGGCTCATGGCTGCAATGGGCGGCACTAATGGCCAGGTCGAGCACGCTGCTGAAATCGGTATGGAGCACAACCTCGGCATGACCTGCGACCCCATCGGCGGACTGGTGCAGATTCCCTGTATCGAGCGCAATGCCATGGGCGCAGTGAAAGCGGTGCACGCCTGCCGCATTGCATCGAACGAAGCCGAGAGCCACAAGGTTTCACTCGATCAGGTCATTAAAACAATGTATCTCACCGGCCTGGATATGCAGTCACGCTATAAGGAAACTTCATTGGCCGGGTTGGCGCTGAATGTCATTGAATGCTGATGCGTCTCAAATCGCTTTGCTCAGGATGACAAAGTTATGGGGACTCAATCACCCTATTTGCGCATAGGAAACAGCGCAGTCATATTCCAGCCGCACATATCCATCTCGCTGATTCTTTTCAAATAATTCCGCAATCGCCGCCAGCATAGCCGCATGACGCGGGTGTCCGTGTTTAGGCATGTATGACGAAGAAAGAATCCGCCCTTCGAGTGCGTTGAGTGTGAGTTGCTGTTCATTCGGAAAAACAGCCCGTCGCATGGAAGCAGGCGCAAAGAAAGCTGCGATTTTCTCTACTGTCAGGTGCTGCCGCTGCACTTTTTCATAGTCGATGCCGAAGCCCTGCAGAAGCTTTTCGTAGCCATCATGAAACGCATCTCCTCCCAGCCTGCGCTCGTTGTAAATGACTGCGCACCAGCCCTCAGGCTGCAGGATTCTCGCAAACTCGGCCCGCGCCCGCCGCAAATCGAACCAGTGCAGAGCCTGGGCAACAGTAATGAGGCGAAAAGCACTTGATGGCAATCCGGTTGCTTCGGCAGTGCCAGCCATACAGCTCAACTGCGGAAACCGATCTGTCAGCAAAGAACATGCTGCGCGCATTTCGTCATTCGGCTCAACCGCTGTGACGGCAAATCCATGCTCAAGAAATTTCTCTGCCAGCAATCCGGTTCCCGCGGCAATATCGGCAATCGTCGAATCCAAACGCAAGCCGCATGCAGCAATCAGCAACTCGACTACCGCATCCGGATATCGAGGCCGATGCTGCCGATAACTCTCGACGCGCCCGCTGAAGCGCTCCGCTGTTTCGGGAAGCATCAACGCTCTACCGCCATCGCCACGGAGTTGCCACCGCCCAGGCATAACGCCGCTACGCCACGATGCGCATCGCGCCGGATCATCTCATAGATCAAAGTCACAAGCACTCGCGCTCCGCTTGCGCCAATCGGATGCCCGATCGCCACCGCGCCGCCATTTACGTTAACCTTCTCAAACGGAATGCCAAGCTCCTGCGTGACTGCAATTGCCTGCACTGAAAAGGCTTCGTTCAACTCAAACAAGTCGACGCTGTCAGCCGCCCATCCTGCTTTGGCGAGAACTTTTTGCACGCCAGTTACCGGAGCCATCATCACCCATGCCGGATCGACGCCGCTCGTCGCCTGTGCGCGAATACGTGCCATCGGCTCCAATCCCAGCGACTTCGCTTTCGATGCAGACATTACAACCAGCGCTGCTGCCGCATCGTTCACGCCTGGAGCGTTCCCCGCTGTCACCGTGCCATCTTTTTTAAAGGCAGGTTTCAGCGCGCGTAAAGCAT